>JBKQUM010000104.1:0-42896 GCA_052140165.1 Acidimicrobiales bacterium | reverse complement strand
CGAAGTCGCCCCAGGTGAGCCCGGACGAGGCGTGCATGCGCAGGATTTCGCTGGCAACCCAGTTCGCCTCGTCGCGCTCGTCCTCGGCCCGGTAGCGCGTGACCGGCCCGCCCGTGTCGCCGACGGTGAAGAGCTCCTTGGGCTGGCGGCCGACGTTGTTGGCGATGACGGCGTTCGCCGCATCGAGGATCGTCTGCGTCGAGCGGAAGTTCTGCTCGAGCAGGATGGTGGTCACGTTGGGGAAGGCACGCTCGAACTCGAGGATGTTGCGGATGTCGGCGCCGCGCCAGCGGTAGACCGACTGGTCGGAGTCCCCCACCACGCAGACGTTGCCGTGGGCCTCGCCGAGCAGCTTCACGATCTCGTTCTGGGCGTGGTTGGTGTCCTGGAACTCGTCGACGAGGATGTGGCGGAAGCGCTCCTGGTAGGCGGCCCTGACGTCGTCGCACGCCTGGAGCAGGTTCGCCGTCACCATGAGCAGGTCGTCGAAGTCGAAGGCGTTGGCCGCCAGCAGCCGCTGCTGGTACTGCGTGTAGACGTCGGCGATCCGCTTGCGGAACGGGTCGGAGCCGCTGCGGGCCTCGTCGCGGAAGGCCTCGAAGTCGACGAGCTCGGACTTGGCCTGGCTGATCACCCCCTGCACGGCCCGGGCCGGGAGGCGCTTCTGGTCGAAGCCGAGCTCGGAGGTGATCATCTCGATCATGCGGCGCGAGTCCGTGTCGTCGTAGACGGTGAACGCCGAGCGGTACCCGAGCCGGTCGGCGTTGGTGCGCAGGATGCGCAGGCAAGCGGAGTGGAAGGTCGAGACCCACATCTTCTCGGCCGGCGGCCCCACCAGCTCGGCGACGCGTGTGCGCATCTCCTCGGCCGCCTTGTTGGTGAAGGTGATGGCGAGGATCCCCCACGGCGGCGCGTCCCCGGTGGCCAGCAGGTGCGCGATGCGCCGGGTCAGCACCCGCGTCTTGCCCGAGCCCGCGCCCGCGATGATCAGCAACGGGCCGCCGCGATGCTCCACCGCGGCGCGCTGGGGCAGGGTGAGGTCGTCGACCAGCGCCGCGGGACGCCCCGCGAAGGCCCCCGATGCGGTGGCCGTGCGCCGCCGGCCGCGGCGACCGTCGTCGGCCCCCTCGGTGGTGGTCTCGACGCCGGCGTCCTCGCCGTCAGCCGCTGCGGCGGCCGCCCCGACGCCCTCGTCCGTGGTGTCCGAGGTGTCGAACAGCTGCGCGTGCTCGCCGCTCCCCGGCGCGGTGGTCACTCCCACTCAATGGTCCCGGGCGGCTTCGACGTGACGTCGAGTGCCACCCGGTTCACGCCCTCGACCTCGTTGATGATGCGGGAGGCGATGCGCTCGACCAGGTCGTAGGGCAGCCGGGCCCAGTCCGCCGTCATGGCGTCGTCACTGGTGACGGCACGGATCACGATCGGGTAGGCGTAGGTACGGCCGTCGCCCATCACCCCGACGGTGCGGACGGCCGGCAGCACGGCAAAGCTCTGCCACAGCTCGCGGTACAACCCGGCCCGGCGGATCTCCTCGACGACGACCGCGTCGGCGTTGCGCAGGATCTCGGCCCGCTCGGGCGTCACCTCGCCGATGATGCGCACACCGAGCCCCGGTCCCGGGAAGGGCTGGCGCCACACGATCTCGTGCGGCAGCCCGAGCTCCTCGCCGACGGCACGCACCTCGTCCTTGAAGAGGAGGCGGAGGGGCTCCACGAGGTCGAAGGCGAGGTCCTCGGGCAGCCCGCCGACGTTGTGGTGCGACTTGATGTTGGCGGCCGTGTCGCTCCCCGACTCGATGACGTCGGGGTAGAGCGTCCCCTGGACGAGGAAGCGAGGCCCGTCGCCGTGGGGGGCGCCGCCGCCCGCATCGGCGCCGGCTCCCGAGCCCCCGTCACCGCCGGCCCCGAGGTCCCGCGCCACCTCCTCGAAGATCCGGATGAAGAGCTCGCCGATGATCTTGCGCTTGCGCTCGGGGTCGGTCACACCCGCCAGCGCGGTGAAGTAGCGGTCGGCCGCCTTCACGTGGACGAGGTCGGCCTTGAACTGGCGCCGGAAGGTGTCCTCGACCTGGTCCGCCTCGCCGGAGCGCATCAGGCCGGTGTCCACGAAGACGCAAGTGAGCTGGTCGCCCACCGCCTTGTGCACCAGTGCGGCAGCCACCGCTGAGTCGACACCGCCACTCAACGCGCACAGGACGCGGTCGGAGCCCACCTGGGCGCGCACCGCCGCCACCTGCTGCTCGATGATGGAGACGTGCGTCCATTCCGGCAGGCACCCGCACACGTCGATCAGGAAGTGGTCGAACACCTCGCCGCCACGGTCGGTGTGCACGACCTCGGGATGGAACTGCAACCCGAACAGGCGGCGATCGGTGTCGTGCATGGCGGCCACCGGGGCGCCGGGGCTCTTGGCGGTCGCCACGAACCCCTCGGGCACCTCGGTGATGGCGTCACCGTGGCTCATCCACACACTCGAGCTCACCGGCCAGTCGGGAGAGAGCGGCGACGCGGCGGTCAGGGACAGCTCGGTGCGCCCGTACTCGCCCTGGCCGGTGCGCGACACGGTGCCGCCGAGCTGGAGCGCCATGAGTTGCGCGCCGTAACAGAGCCCCAGGATCGGGATCCCCAGGTCGTAGACGCCCGGGTCGATGGAGGGCGCCGGCGTCTCGTAGACGGACTTGGGCCCGCCGCTGAAGATGATGCCCTTGGGTGCCCGCGCCCGGACCTCGTCGACCGAGATGCTGGCCGGCACGATCTCCGAGTAGACGTGCGCCTCGCGCACCCGGCGGGCGATCAGGCGGGCGTACTGGGCTCCGAAGTCGACGACGAGGACGGTGTCGGTCACCGAGTGCTGCGCATGCGCGTGCTCATCGGACTCAATGGCCCATGCCGACGCCCTGGGACCGCTGGAAGAACTTCCCCTCGGTCTGCAGGGACGGGGCGACCATGACCTCGGCCTTCTGGAACTCCTTGACCGTCTCGTAGCCGCAGGTCGCCATGGCGGTCCTGAGCGCGCCGAAGAGGTTCATGCGGCCGTCGTTCTCGTGGGCGGGGCCGTAGAGGATCTCGCGCAGGCTCCCCCGCACCGACGTGCGCACCCTCGCTCCGCGGGGCAGCGTGGGGTGGAAGGTGGCCATGCCCCAATGGAAGCCGCGCGCCGGCGCCTCGACGGCGGAGGACAGCGGCGAGCCGAGCATCACGGCGTCGGCGCCGCAGGCGATCGCCTTGGCGACGTCGCCGCCCTTGGACATCCCGCCGTCGGCGATCACGTGGACGTAGACGCCGGTCTCGTCCAGGTGCCGCATGCGGGCCCCGGCCACGTCCGCGATGGCGGTGGCCTGGGGGACGCCCAGCCCGAGCACGCCCCGCGTCGTGCAGGCGTTGCCCGGACCGACGCCGACGAGCACACCCACGGCGCCGGTGCGCATGAGGTGCAGGCCGGCCTGGTAGGAGGCGCAGCCGCCGACGATCACCGGGATGTCGAACTCGCGTATGAAGCGCTTGAGGTTGAGGGGCTCGGAGGTCTTCGACACGTGCTCGGCCGAGACGACGGTCCCCTGGATCACCAGCAGGTCGAGCTCCGCGGCCAAGATGGCCTGGGCCAGCGACTCGGTGCGCTGGGGCGTCACCGAGGCAGCGGTCGTGATGCCGGCCTCCTTCATCTGGCGGATGCGGGCCGTCACCAGTTCGGGGATGACCGGCTCCTGGTACATCTGCTGCATGCGGGCGGTCGCCTTGTCGTCGTCGAGCTCACGGATCTCGTCGAAGAGCGGCGTCGGGTCCTCGTAGCGGGTCCACAGGCCCTCCAGGTTGAGCACGCCCAGCCCGCCGAGATTGCCCAGCTCGATGGCGGTGGCCGGGCTGATCACCCCGTCCATGGCCGCGCCGAGCAGCGGCAGGTCGAAGCGGTAGGCGTCGATCTCCCACGAGATGTCGACGTCCTCGGGGTCCCGGGTCCGCCTGCTCGGGACGATCGCGATGTCGTCGAACCCGTAGGCCTGACGCCCCGACTTGAAGATGCCGATCTCGATCTCAGCCACTTAGTTCGCCCTCCGGCATTCGTGGGGCCGGCACGGCTCACGAACCACACCGGCATGTCTTTTCGACTCAGTTGCGAACGCCGGGCCGACACGCCGACGATCCTTCATCCTACTCTCTACGTCCTGCTCCTCAGGCTCCTCCGGGGCCGCTGATCGTCGGAATTTCGCTCCGGGCGGACCGGCGCCAGCAGCGACCAGGACCGTCGCTCCCAGGTGCCTACCATCTTCCCGTGCCGATCGAGGCGGCTGTGCCGATCGCCCTCGTGATCGTGGCCTATCTGCGCCGCCGCTCCGGTGGCCGGGGCCGTGGGCATTTCGGCGGCGGCGGTGGCGGATTCGGGCGCGGGCCGGACTCGTCGGAGCCGAACGAGCCGAGTGATCTCCGACCGCGCCCCTCCCGGGTGCGAGACTCCTCCCTGTGCCAGAGCAGGACTCCTCCGCCGCCCTCTCCCGGGGCATGCGCCTGCTCCTGGCGCGACGCACCGCCGACATCGCGGGCGGAGCGTCATCGGTGGGCTGGAAGATCGGCTTCAACGCGCCCGCCGTGCAGCAGCACTTCGGGATCAGCGAGCCGGTCGTCGGCTACCTGATGGACACGGGGGTGTCAGCCGATGGTGCCACCGTGCCCGTCGGACGCTGGACCGCGCCGGCCATCGAGGTCGAAGTCGCCATACGGGTCGGCCCCGACGGGGAGGTGGCGGGCCTCGCCCCGGCCCTGGAGCTGGTCGACCTCGACCTTCCCTTCGACGACCTCGAGCCGATCCTCGCCGGCAACGTCTTCCAGCGCGGCGTCGTCTTCGGCGCTGAGGTCCCCGGCGTGGACCCGTGGGCCGTCCGGGTGGCGGTGGCGAGGGACGGCGACACCGTGGCCGAGGGCGAGCTGAGCGAGGATCCCGCCGCCACGGTGGCCTTCGTGCGTGCGTTCCTCGACGCCCACGGAGCGAAACTGGAACCCGGGGAGCGGATCATCGCCGGCTCCATGATCGCCCCGCTCGCCGTCGCGCCCGGGGACGACCTGCGCGTCAGCTTCGGGCCGCTGGGCGTGCTCGGCGTCAGCTTCGCGCCGTAGCGGCATCGCCTTGCCGCTCGCTCAGAATCCGTTCTTCCCCTTCAGCACGATGCAGAGCAGCTCGTAGATCATGCGCGCCGTGGCGCCCCAGATCATCTCACCCGAGACCTCGAAGAAACGGATCGCGAAGGAGCCGTCGTCGGTGCCGGGGACCGTCCGCCCGGGAATCCGCCAGTGCTCCTCGTGGAAGACCGAGAGATCGGCCAGCTCGGCCAGCGCGACGTCGAAGACGCGCTCGACCTCCGCGGCGTTCGCCACGAGATGCGGGCGGGCCGGGAGGGTGGCCAGCACCGGCAGGATGACCGAGGCCGAGACCATGGTCACCACGGGGTGGATCCAGCCCACGGTCGTGACCGACGAGCGGTCGAGACCCACCTCCTCGTGCGCTTCGCGCAGCGCCGCCGTCGTGGCGTCCTCCCCCTCGTCCAGCCGTCCGCCCGGGAAGCTGACCTCGCCCCGGTGCGTCCGCATGCCCGCCGAGCGGCGGGTGAAGATCAGACGGGCCTCGCCCTCCTCCTCGAAGAGCGCCGCCAGGACGCCGGCATTGACGCGGAGCGGGCCCGGTGTGCCGGCCTCGTTCACCGTGACGGTGGGCCCGAGAAGCCGGTCGGAGTCCACGTCCTCGGGGACCGGCACGCGCTGCCCGAGCGCGGTGAGGGCGTCGAGCACCCGCTGGACCGAGATGCCGGTGCGGTCCTCCCGCGGCACGTCGGCCCAGGGCGCGGGCGACCCCGGCACCCAGGTGGGCGGGCGCGGGATCACCTGGGGCGGGACGGGTCGTGACATCGACGTCACGCTAACGGCGGGCGACGGGACCCGGGGCGGCGGCGGGGTCGCGTGGCCTCGCTACGCTCTCGCCCCGTGACGTCACCGGCGGAGCTGCAGGCACAGGCCGACGCGTTGGCGTGGTACCACAGCATCGACCTGGGCAACGGCGTCGTCACCAGGGGCAGCAGCGTGCAGGAGACCTCCGCCGACGTCATCCCCGACGTGGCGGGCCGGAGCGTCCTCGACATCGGCACCTGGGACGGGAAGTTCTCCTTCCTGGCGGAGCGGGCCGGAGCCGCGCGCGTGGTGGCCCTCGACCACTACGCGTGGGGCGTGGACTGGGCCGCCCGGGGTGCGTACTGGGAGGAGTGCATCAGGAACGGCACGCTCCCGGACCAGTCACGCGACGAGACGGACTTCTGGCTCCCGGACCTCCCGGGCCGCCGTCCCTTCGAGTTCGCCGCCGCCGCGCTCGGCTCGAAGGTGGAACCGGTCGTGGCCGACTTCCAGACCGTCGACCTCGATGAGCTCGGGGCGTTCGACGTCGTGCTCTACCTGGGCGTCCTTTACCACATGCCCGAGCCGCTGACCTGCTTGGAACGGGTGCGCGCCGTCACCAGGGAGGTGGCGGTGATAGAGACCGAGGCGGTGCACCTGCAGGGCCTCGACCACGAGGCGCTCCTCCAGTTCTACGCCGGCAGCTCGCTGCACACCGACTTCGGGAACTGGTACGTGCCGACGATCGAGGCGCTGCGCAACATGTGCCGGGCGGCCGGGTTCTCCGAGGTGCGCACCATCGTCGGCCCTCCCGCGGCGCCGCCGGCGCCGGCACCCGGGCTCCGCCTCCGGCTCGGGCGGCGCATCGGGGACATCCCCGTGCCGCAGGCCTCGGCGCCCAGCACCAATTACCGGGCCGTCGTCCACGCCTTCCCCTGAGCCCCGTTAATCCGCAACTTTTGGTTGCACTTCGGGCGGGGTATGTGCAACAATGAGTTGCACGCTACGAAGGAGGCCGGAAATGTCCGATATCAGGAACCGGGTCGGGATCAACGCCCCGATCGACGAGGTGTACGACGCCATCGCCACGCGCGAGGGGCTGTCGCAGTGGTGGACCAACGACGTCGAAGGTGACGCCCGGGTCGGCGGAGAGCTCGCGTTCTTCTTCGGTGGCCCCGACCGCGTGGCGAAGATGGAGGTCGTGGAAGCGAGCCGTCCGAGCCGGGTGGTCTGGCGCGGTGCGCAGGGTGGCCCGGACGAGTGGGTGGACACGACCTTCTCCTTCGAGCTGCGAGCGGAGGGGGACGAGACCGTCGTGCTGTTCACCAACGCCGGCTGGCGCGAGCCCGTCGAGTTCATGCACCACTGCAGCACCGCATGGGCCTCGTACCTGATGAGCCTGAAGCACGGGCTCGAGGGTGGCCGGGCGATGCCCTTCCCCCACAACGTGCTCGTCAGCAGCTGGGGCTGAACACGATGACCGACCTGAGCACGGCGGTCGGATCGATGTCCTCACGTAAGCTCGCGCGGATTCGATCGATGGGAAGCCGATGGCAGTTGAGCTGACGCGCCAATTCAAGGAGATCAGCGCGAAAGCCTACGAGCACCCGGCGGATCGCGCCGCAACGTCGGCCCTTCACGCGGTCCCTCTCCTCGACACCGTGGTCAAGCGGCTCACGGATCTCGGACATGAGCGTCGCACGCGGCAGATCGTCAAAGGGAACGCGGTGCGCCTCGGCGAGCAGCAGGTCCCGGACGTGTGGGCCCGGTATGTCGAGTGCGTCTCCATACTCGACCTCCATGAGGTCCCGGACCTCTACGTCATCAACGATCCGGAGGTGAACGCCATGGCCATCGGGGCGAAGACCCCGATCGTCGTCGTGAATTCCTCGCTCATCGGTTCGTACACCGCTGCAGAAACCCAGGCGGTGCTGGGCCATGAGGTCGGGCACGTGCTGTCCGAGCACACCTACTACACCACGGCCCTCGTGCTGCTGCACCAATTCATGAACGGAGCGCTTCCCAAGTCCTTGCTCCTCGGACTGCCCGTCCGGGGCATGTACTACGCGCTGCTCGAGTGGGCTCGCGCCGCGGAGCTGTCTGCTGACCGGGCCGCTGCCCTCGTCATGGGAGACCCGCTGGTGCCATGCCACATGCTCATGAGAATGGCCGGCGGCGCGCTGCCGGGAATGAACTTCGATGCGTTCATGCAGCAGGCGGACGCGTACGAAGACGAGGACGACCTCTTCTCCCGCCACGCTCGCTTCTGGTCCGAATTGAGCCTCACGCATCCGATTGCGGTGCGCCGAGTCAAGGAGCTCAATGCGTGGGTCCGATCCGGGGACTACGACCGGATCATGGGCGGAGACTACGCACGGCGTGGAGAGGAACCGGCTCCATCAGCAGAGTTCGACGCGGCGGTCGGACATTACAAGGACCGGTTCTCGGGTGTGCTCGAGCGTACGGCCGGTGGTGTGCAGGGTCTCGGACGCCAGTTGGGAGACTGGCTGAAGCGGTTCCAGGGCGACTCGGACGAAGCGGGATCAGAGCCTCCGGATTCGCCCTGAATCTGCCCTGGGAACCAGGGAAGCCCGTCAGCGGGTGCGCAGCCTCTTCGCGGCGCGCCCGGCCCGCGCCGGGAGGGCGTCGGGGCCGGCAACGCTCCAGGCAGCCCGGTTGGCGAGCGGCGCCAGCCGGGGGCCGGCCGGGCGCCGGCAGACGTACCCGAGCAGGTAGCAGTCCGCGATCTCGTGGAACACGCCGCGCTTCGTCGCAAGCTCGACGGGGTCGAACACACCCCGGGCCACCGACTCCCCGCCGTAGTTGATGCCGACGGCCTGCTCGATATCGAAGCCGTTCCCCCGGAGCATGGCCGCCAATTCCTCGTGCGCGTACTCGTACTTGTGGTCGGGATCGATGTACGCGTCCTGCTGCAACCGGGTCAGCTTGCTGTTGGGCGTGTCGAGGGCGAGGTAGCCGCCGGGTTTCAGCACCCGGCGCGCCTGGGCCAGGACGCGGTTCGCCTCGCGCCGCGTGATGTGCTCGATGCTCTGCCCGCTGTAGACGAGGTCGAATGACTCCGAGGGGTAGGAGCTCAGGTCGGTCATGGAGTGGTAGCGGTACGTCACGAGGCCCCGGGGGGTCTGCACCGACGTGGGACGGGACTCGTCCCGGTAGAGCTCGTGGCGGTCCTCGCTCGGGAGGTCGATGACGATCAGCTCGTCGAACGGGTACGGGTAGCCCATGAGCACGAGCGCTCCGGAGGGATCCCCGATGGCGGCGCCACCGATGTCGAGGATCCTCCTGGCCCGGGGCAGGCTGCGGATGAAGACGCCCCTCCCGTAGTGGAGGGAGGGCCCGAACTCGGTCATCGGCGCGGCGTGGCTCCACTCGGCGGAGTGGATCAGCCACTCGACGAGCTGGCGTGGCGAGAGCGCCCCGCTCTCGAGCTCCGCCACATAGGCGCCCTCGGCGGAGAGGTCGGGCTCCCGGCCGAAGAGCAGGTGGAAGAGGCCTCGCAGGAGCTGCCGGGGCGGGAGGTCCTCGATCAGCCCAGAGTCCGGCAGCACGGCGGGGGGGTCGCTCACTCAGGGGGAGGGTATACGACGTGGGCGGGCGCGGCGCCCACGTCGGGAGCCCACCGCGCCGGGGCCCGGACGCGCCGCAGCCGGACCCGAAGGCCCGGCCACGAAGCCCGACACGCCCAGGCACAGTAGCGCTGGACGTATCGGCAAGAGCGTCACCCCGGCATCTGCGACGCCGGCGCGGAGCTACATCATGCCGCCCATGCCGCCCATGCCACCCATGCCGCCGGCCATGGCGGCGGCCGCAGCGGCGGCGTCCACCTTCTCCGGCTTGTCGGCCACGAGGGCCTCGGTGGTGAGCAGCAGCCCTGCGATGGAGGCGGCGTTCTGCAGGGCGGAGCGGGTCACCTTGGCGGGGTCGATGATGCCCGCCTTGACCAGGTCCTCCAGCTCGCCGGTGGCGGCGTTGAGGCCGTGGTTGCCCTTGGCCGCCTCCACCTGGGCCACCCAGACGGCGCCCTCGAGCCCGGCGTTGAAGGCGATCCAGCGCAGCGGCGCCTCGAGCGCGTGGGCCACGATGCGGGCGCCCGTCGCCTCGTCACCCTCGAGCGTGTCGGCGAGCTCGACGACCGACTTGCGGGCCCGGATCAGCGCGGTCCCGCCGCCGGCCACGATGCCCTCCTCCACCGCGGCGCGGGTGGCGGACAGCGCGTCCTCGATGCGGTGCTTCTTCTCCTTGAGCTCCACCTCGGTGGCGGCCCCGACCTTGACCACTGCCACACCGCCGGCCAGCTTGGCCAGGCGCTCCTGCAGCTTCTCGCGGTCCCAGTCCGAGTCGGTGTCGTCAATGGCACGCTTGATCTGCGCGACGCGGCCCTTGACGTCCTCGGCGCTGCCGGCACCCTCCACGATGGTGGTGTCGTCCTTGGTCACGATGACCCGGCGGGCGGTGCCCAGGAGGTCGATCGTCGCGTTCTCGAGCTTGAGCCCGATCTCCTCGCTGATGACCTGGGCGCCGGTGAGGACGGCCATGTCCTGGAGCATCTCCTTGCGGCGCTCGCCGAAGCCCGGGGCCTTGACGGCGACGGAGGTGAAGGTGCCGCGGATCTTGTTGACCACGAGGGTGGCCAGGGCCTCGCCCTCGATGTCCTCGGCGATGATCAGCAGCGCCTTGCCCGACTGCATGACCTTCTCGAGCACGGGCACGAGGTCGTGCACCGCGCTGACCTTGCCGTTGTAGAACAGGATGTAGGGCTCGTCGAGCACCGCCTCCTGCCGCTCGGGGTCGGTCACGAAGTAGGGGGACAAGAAGCCCTTGTCGAACTGCATGCCCTCGGTGAGCTCGAGCTCGATCCCGAAGGTGTTGGACTCCTCGACGGTCACGGTGCCGTCCTTGCCGACCTTGTCGATGGCGTCCGCCAGCACGTCGCCGATCGCCGTGTCGGCGGCCGAGATGGAGGCCACCTGGGCGATCTCGGTCTTGCCGCCGACGTCCTTGGACTGCTTGGCCAGGTTGTCGACGGCGGCGCGGACGCCCTTCTCGATCCCCTTCTTGAGCCCGGTCGGGCTGGCACCGGCGGCCACGTTGCGCAGCCCCTCGGAGATGAGGGACTGGGCCAGGACGGTGGCCGTCGTCGTGCCGTCGCCGGCGACGTCGTTGGTCTTGGTGGCCACCTCCTTGACAAGCTGCGCGCCCATGTTCTCGAACGGGTCGTCGAGCTCGACCTCCCGGGCGATGGACACGCCGTCGTTGGTGATGGTGGGGGCACCGAACTTCTTCTCGATCACCACGTTGCGGCCTTTCGGCCCCAGGGTGACCTTCACGGTGTCGGCCAGCTTGTTGACGCCGGCCTCGAGGCCACGGCGGGCGGCCTCGTCGAACTTCAGGATCTTGGGCATGACTGTGTCGAACTCCTCTCGAGTTCTCGGTGGGTCAGGTGGAAAAAGGTGGTCCCGCCGCGCCGACCCCGGCGGTCACCGGGGCGGCGGGCAGACCCGGATCAGGCCAGCTTGGCCAGGATGTCGCGGGCGGAGAGGATCAGGACGTCCTCACCGTCGAGGACGTACTCGGTGCCGCCGTACTTGGAGTAGACGACCGTGTCACCGACCTTGACGTCCAGGGGGATCAGCTCGCCGGTGTCCTCGGAGCGGCGGCCCGGGCCGACGGCGAGAACCTCTCCCTGCTGGGGCTTCTCCTTGGCCGTGTCGGGGATGACCAGGCCGGACGCGGTCGTCTCCTCGGACTCGCCGGGGCGGACGACGATCCGGTCATCGAGGGGGTGCAGCTTCGGCATGTTGAACGGGCCTCCTTGGCACTGATTAGCACTCTCGGGTTGTGAGTGCCAACGATAGCGGGCCGGTCCCGGGCTGGCAAGGGGGCCCCCGTGAGGCGGGGCGCTCCCCCACGTTCCCCTTTCCGGGAGGGCGATGCCGGCCGGGTCCTGAGCCCGGCAGCCGGCGGCGCCCATGGAGGCAGGAGGGGCCACAATGACCCAGGCAGACCGAACGGCCGGGGCAGGCACGGACCACTGGCGGCGCGCCGTCATGTGGACCTTCGCGGGGATCTTCGTGGTGGCGCTGGCCGGCGGGCTCGTCGGCGGCCTGACGGGCGGCACGGGCGCCCTGGCGGTCCCGGGCCACTTGCGACCGGGCGCAGCTCCGCGCCCGAGCACGAACACGGCCCCGGCCGCCGCCCTCCTCACACTCTCGGACCTGCCCTCGGGCTGGGAGGCGGGCGGCGCCGCCGCGGCCCCGACCCGGACGTCGCCGTGGTCGAGGGAGCTGGCCTCGTGCGTGGGCGTGCCCTCCAGCGTGGCCGCGCTCAGGCCGACCAGCTACAGCAGCCCCGACTTCACCAGCGCGAACAGGCAGCTCGCCGTCGAGGACACCGTGTCGGTGTACCCGTCGGCGCCGTCGGCCCGGGCCGGCTACAGCGCCCTGGCGAGCGCGCGGACACCCGGGTGCATGGACGCCGTCGGCGGCGCGGCACTCCGACAGAGCATCGAGCAGCAGGCGGGCACCGGCACCACCGTCGGGACCGTCGCCTTCGCCGCGCTCCCCGCGACGGCGCACGCGGCGCACCAGGCCGGGTTCAGCGTGACCATCCCGCTGGTCAGCGACGGCCGGGAGCTGTTGATCACGAGCACCCAGATCGACGTCGTCGAGGGCACGCAGGTCCGCCAGCTCACCTTCAACGGCAACGGGACGGTGTTCCCCGCAGTGCTCGAGGAGCAGCTCGTGGCGGCGGCGCTGGCCCGGCACTGAGGCGCTCCGACCACGTGGCGGCGCGCGCATAGCGTGTGCGGGCGCGTCCGGGCGCAGACGCCGGTGGAGGCGCAACCGAGAGGGGATGCATCGTGAGGAACCGCAGCGGGCCGGTGCGTCCGGCTCTGGCCCGCCTGGCCACGGGACTCGTCGCAGCCGGGCTGGTCGCCGGCAGCGCGCTGGGCGCGGTGGCGGCGCCGGTGGGCGCGAGCTCGGGGTCCGGCTCGGCCTCCCTGGCGCAGGCCCGCAAGGCGGAGCTGGTCCTCGCCGACCTGCCGGCCGGGTGGGTGACGGCCAAGAACACGAACAACGACAACAGCACCGTGGGCGACGCGCAGCTGGCGCACTGCGTCGGGGTCGCGACCTCGCTCATCACAGAGAACCCGCCGTCGGTGAACAGCCCCCAGTTCCAGGACAGCTCGGGCACGCTGATCGTCAACGACAACGTGACGCTGTTCCCGTCGGCGAAGAACGCGGCGGCCGAGCTCGGCGTCGGCGCCAACCCGAAGATGCCGGGGTGCATGACGTCCCTCGCCTCGGGTCCGCTGAAGGCGAAGCTCTTCGGCAAGACGCCCAAGGGCGTCAGCATCGGCACGCCGCTCGTCTCGGCCATCGCCCCGGGCGCCTTCGGTCCGGGGGTCGTCGGCTACTCGCTGAGCGTCCCGGTCGTGACGCACGGGGTGACGCTGAACTTCACGGCCACCCAGCTCTACGCGGTCAAGGGGCGCCTCGGCCAGCAGGTGATGTTCACCGCCGTCGGCGCCCCGTTCTCCATCGCCGAGGAGCAGCACCTCATGTCGGTGGCGGTCGGGCGCCTTTAGCGCCAGCGGCGGCATAGCCCGGAGGGCGGGGCGGGACGGTCGCTCGTGCCGAGCGGGAAGCGAACGAGAGGCAGCGATGCGGCGGAGGCGAGGAAGGCGCTGCTCGTGCTCTCCGACCTCCCCGCCGGGTGGACGGTCAGCCCGAGCCCGAACGGCGGGGGCAGCAGCTTCACCGGCGCCCCGGGACTCGCCAGCTGCATCGGTGTGCCGGCCCAGATCGTCGGTGCCCTCCCGCCCGAGATCAACAGCGGGCAGATGTCCGACAAGAGCGGGACCGTGCAGGTCCAGCAGAGCATCTCCATCTTCCCCTCGGCCAGGTTCGCCCCATCCCCGAAGGGGACCACCGCCCTGGACGTCGACACGGCGCTGACGGACGAGGGCGCGAGCGTGCCCTCCCGGGAGGAGCTCGTCTTCTTCGTCCGGGGTCAGTTCGGCGACTCCTTGGAGCTCATGAGCACCGGGTCGTCTGCAACGCCTTCGTCGTTGGTCCGTCACCTGATCTCGGTCGCCCAGTCGCGGCTCTGAGCCGGCCGCCGGCCCGCGCCGTCGGGCGGGTCGATACGCTCCCGGGACCGACCGTACGAAGGGACGAGTGGATGACGCCAGGAGACCGCGATCCGGACCGCTGGTGGCACGGCGGCGTCTTCTACCAGATCTATCCGCGCTCGTATGCGGACTCCAACGGGGACGGTGTGGGCGACCTGCCCGGGATCATCTCCAAGCTCGACCACCTCGCCGGTCTCGGCATCAGCGGTGTGTGGCTGTCGCCGGTGACCCGCTCACCCAACCGCGACTGGGGCTACGACGTCTCGGACTACCGCGGCATCGACGCCGCCTACGGGACGCTCGACGACCTCGATGCGCTGGTCCGCGAGGCGGGCCGCCGTGACATCCGGATCCTCATGGATCTGGTGCCCAACCACACCAGCGACCAGCACCCGTGGTTCGTCGACGCGCTGAGCGGCCGGGATTCGGCGCACCGCGGCTACTACGTCTGGGCCGACCCCAAGCCCGACGGCGGCCCACCCAACAACTGGGTGAGCATCTTCGGCGGGCCGGCGTGGCACCTCGACGAGACCAGCGGCCAGTACTACCTGCACAACTTCGAGGCGGCCCAGCCCGATCTCGACTGGTGGAACGAGGACGTGCGCCGAGAATTCGACGACATCGTCCGCTTCTGGTGGGACCGTGGCGTGGCGGGCTTCCGCATTGACGTGTGCAACATGATGATCAAGGACAAGGAGCTGCGCGACAACCCGCCCGCCACCGAGGACGACCCGCTGGACCAGCAGTTCATGGGGGTGCGTGCGGTCTACAACACGGACCGACCGGAGGCGCACGACATCCTGCGACGCTGGCGCGCCATCGCAGACACCTACGAGCCCGAGCGGCTGCTGATCGGCGAGACCAACGTGGAGAAGCTCCCCACGCTGGTGGAGTTCTACGGCAGCGGGCGCGACGAGCTGCACGGCGGGTTCAACTTCGTCTTCATCAACGCGCCCTTCGAGGCGGAGGCCCTACGCAGCGTCGTCGAGGACACCGAGGCGCTCCTCCCCGCCGAGGCGTGGCCGATCTGGACCGCGTCCAACCACGACGTGTCGCGGCTGTCGACCCGCTGGGCCGGCGGGGAGGTGGCCAAGGCGAAGGTGGCGCTGCTGATCCTTCTCACGCTGCGCGGGACGCCTTTCCTGTACCAGGGCGACGAGATCGGGCTCACCGACGGTCCGATCGAGCGCGCCGACGTGCTCGACGCGGTCGGGACCCGCTTCTGGCCCTACTACAAGGGTCGTGACGCGGAACGGACGCCGATGCCGTGGTCGAGCGGCGCGGGCGGGGGGTTCACCGCACCGGGCACGCGCCCCTGGCTGCCCATGGCCGACCCCGCCGCGTGCAACGTGGCCGACCAGGAGGGCGACCCCGACTCGGCGCTCGAGCTCACGCGTCGGGCCATCGCGGCGCGCCGGGTGAGCGACGACCTGGCCGTCGGGCCCTACCGGTCGCTCGGCTCCCCCCCGGGCACGTGGGCCTTCGCCCGGGGCGAGGGCACGACGGTGCTGCTCAACATGTCGGGCGCACCGGCGACCTTCGACGGCGTGCGCGGCACGGTGACGGTGGCCACCGCACCCGCGCTCGAGGGGTCGAGCCTGGAGGGTGCCCTCACCCTGCCGGCGTGGAGCGGCGCCGTCGTGGTGACGTGACCGGCGATGCCGCGCCGGGGGGGGCGCGGCGCTTGGTGCTGTGCACGACCCCGGCCCAGGGCCACACGGCGCCGTTGCTGGCGCTGGCGCGGCGGCTGGTCGGCGACGGGCACGAGGTCGTGTTCTTCACCACGGCGCATTACCGGGACAAGGTGGAGGCGACCGGCGCCGCGTTCGTGCCCTTCGCCGAGGAGTACGACGCGCACGACCTGATGGTGGCCAACCCGGAGCGGGAGTCGTCGTCCAAGCGCGGCGTCCGCGGCGTCAAGGACGATCTGCGGCGGATCTTCATGGGGCCGATCCCCGGCCAGCACCGCGACCTGCGCACCGTCCTCGACGGCTTCCCCGCCGACTGCATCGTCGTCGACACGATGTTCCTCGGCGCGCTCCCCCTCGCCCTCGGGCCCCGCGCGGCGCGGCCGGCGCTGGCCTGCATCGGCGTGATGCCCTACGCCTCCAACAGCCGCGACGCGGCGCCGTTCGGGGCCGCGTTCCAGCCCGGCAGCGGCCCCCTGCACCGGGTGCGCAACGTGTCCATGAACTGGGCCACCGAGCACCTCGTGCTGGCCGACATTCAGCGCTTCGCCCGCCGGCGCCTGGCCGAGGCCGGCGCGCCGCGCTTCCACGGCTATCTGGTCGACCTGCAGCCCAAGGTGGTGGACGCCTACCTGCAAGCGACAGTGGCCGGCTTCGAGTACCCCCGCTCGGACCTGGCACCCTCGGTCAGCTTCGTCGGGCCGATCCTCGCGCCCCCCTCGTCGTCCTTCGAGGCACCGTGGTGGTGGGCGGAGCTCGCGGGCGGGCGACCGGTCGTGCACGTCACCCAGGGCACGCTGGACAACGCGGACCTGGGCCGCCTCCTCCTGCTGACCGCCCGGGCGCTGGCGGGCGACGACGTGCTCGTCGTGGCCACGACCGGCGGGCCGGACCCGGGGCCGCTGCGGCGCGGCCTGCCGCCCAACGTGCGCCTGGAGCGCTTCATCCCCCACGACGTCCTGCTCCCCCACGTCGACGTCATGGTGACCAACGGCGGGTACGGCGGCGTGCAGCAGGCGCTGGCCAACGGGGTGCCGCTGGTGGTGGCGGGCGACAGCGAGGACAAACCCGAGGTGGCGGCGCGCGTGCACTGGTCGGGCACCGGCGTCGACCTGCACACCGGCCGCCCGTCGGTGGCGATGGTGGCCCGCGCCGTGCGCCGCGTCCTGGCCCGGCCGTCGTACCGGGAACGGGCACGGGCGCTGCAGGCCGAGATCGCCCCCACGGAGCCCCTGGGAGCGATCAGCGCGGCACTGGCCGACCTGTGCGCGGAGCGTGACGCTGCCCGCGCCGCCGCCGGCTGACGCCGCCCCACCGCGCCGACCTACGATGTCCCGCGATCGGCACAGCGCTGCCGGCACGGCTCACCACGGAGGGAGCACCGATGATGGAGCGAGTCGTCGCACAGTGGCACTCCTACCTGCGCGGTGAATTGCCGGGCGGGCTCGACGACCTCCTCGACGACGACGTCGTCTTCTACTCGCCGATCGTGTTCACGCCGCAGCGTGGCAAGCAGATCACGAGCCTCTACCTGCAGGCGGCCGGGCAGACCTTCGGCGGCGACGAGCCGGCGGTGAGCCCGGGCTCGGAGCGCACCGAGCCCGGGGGATGCTTCACGTACACCAAGACCGTGCTCGGCGACGACACGGCCTTCTTGGAATTCGAGACCACCATGGAGGGCAAGTACGTCAACGGCGTGGACATCATCCGCTGCAACGACGAGGGACGCATCATTGAGTTCCGGGTCATGATCCGGCCGCTGCAGGCCGTCAACCTCGTCCACCGGCGGATGGCGGCGATGCTCGAATCGATGGCAAAAGACGAGTGACGCCCTCGCAGCGTCACCGCGTGGGTGGTTCCTTGCTCCGGGCGGCCGAGAGGGCGTCAGCGGCGGCGCGCAGGTCCGCCAGGGTGTCGGGGGTCGCTGCCGCGATCTCCCGTTTGGCCGCCTTGATCAGGGCCGTCTGGGCCCGCCAGACCGATTCCGGGACCTCCTCGGCCGCCGAGGCGCCGGCGGTCTCCCCGATCACCAAGCCCTTGCCCGGAGCGCCGAACGCCCCCGAGCCGATGATGCTGCCCTCGTAGGCATCGCTCTCGTCGATCTGCTGATCGAGTCGCTCGAGCGCGGCCAGCAGGTCGTTGCGCAGCCTGGCCGACGGGTCCTCGAGATACGCCCGGACCGACTCCTCCACCGCGCCGAGGTCCTGCTCCAAGGCGGCATCGACGGCGACATCCTCGTCATCGCCGGACCCGTGCTCTTGACGTCCGACCATGATGCGAACCTACCTCAGGCGGCCGACGGGCCGGGGAGGTAGTCCGGAGGTCAGACGCCGAGCGACGCGGCACGCAGCTGCTCGGCGAGTGCTGCGTCGCCGCTGATCTCGACCCTCGCCGCCCCTTGCCGGCCGGCGCCGAACATGACGAGCTCGCCCGGGTCGCCGGCCAGGGTGAGGCGCGGCCCCGTGCCACGCTCCTTGTCGGCCCGCCCGGGCGAGGTGATCACGACCGTGGCCGGGACCTTCTTCGCCATGCCGCCCGGCCCGACGCGGGCCCAGAGGGCATCGGCCAACTCGGCGGAGATCGGGCGGGGTTCCCAGCCGTCCTGCGCACGACGCACGTCCTCGACGTGGATGAAGAACTCGACCGTGTTCATCGGCGCATCGAAGGGACGGAGGAGCAACGGCGGTCCGCGCCGGACCGTCTCGACCAGCTTCTCCCACGGCGTGCGGTCCCGCACCGCGCGCCGCACCTTGTCCGTGTAACCGGCCAGCGGGGGCCAGACGAGCCCGGGCCCGCTGTCGGGTCTCCGTTCGCGCACGACGAGGTGCGCCGCCAGGTCGACGGTGCGCCACCCCTCGCACAACGTGGGCGCGTCGGGGCCACGCTCGACGAAGAGGTCGCAGAGGGTCGTGCGTTCCGGTTGCGCCAGGTTCGTTGCCGTCATAGGTGAATTCTAGGGAAAGAGGGCTGCCCGATGCTCCGGGTGCGCGGCCGCACATCGCGCCGGTGTAGGGGAGCTCACCCGGAGCGTTGGCGACCGAAGATAGGGGCCCAGTTCGCGGGATCGTCGCGTACGACCTGGGACTACGGACCGCCGTTGCAGCCCGGTTCGGGCCATCGCTAGGGTCGCTCCCGGAGAGGGCATCGAGCTGGAGTCAGGCGCGTTGAGGAAGGTCCACCATCCCAAAATTGTGCAGCGAGCGGACCGTCTGTGGATGGTCGTCTGTGACGACTGCGAGCGCGATCACCAATCCGCGACACCCATCGGAATCAAATGTCCCGTCGGGTCCCGAGAAATGGCGGAGCGCCTCTGGGAAAACCATTCCGAACGTCGAGGTGCACCTTCGATGCGGCGCGGCGCTTGAGCGTTTCTCACATTGACCGCCACCGGGTCGCAGGCGGAGCCGGTGCTCCCGGATGATCGACTCGGTGGCGCTGGACGAGCGCGTGCGCCGAAGGGGCCCCAACAAACGTTCGACCCGCATCGACCGCCCGGGACCGAGGCATTACGCCACCCAAAGCGGGGTATGTCAGTCGGTAGTGAATCGGACACTCGAAGTCCACGCCTGGCTGCTGGCCGCGCTGCTCGTCGGGGTGCTGGGCTTGATGGCGTTGCTCCTGTTCATGCTGCACGTCCATGCCGGCGACGTGGCCTATATCGCCCACACGCACAGGCCGATCGTCGTCGTGCCCACCGGAGCCCCGCCGGTGGTGTCGAGCTGAGAGGTGTGGAGCTGAGAGGGGCGACGTTCTGATCCCGGGCACTGTCCCCGTCGCCCCGGGGCGTCCCGACATCCCGGCGAGCATGGTCACCGTCAGTGGTGGGGACACACCGACCCGGGGCGCCCGCCTCACTCGGTTGGACGGTGGAGCGCGGCCGCCACTCGTAGCACACGTCTGGTGCATGCTCCTCGTTGTCGCCCGTCGTCATCGCAGCGGCGACGAACCCGCGTCCCTCATAGAAGCGACGCGCGTCGACGTTGCTCTGAAACGTCCAGAGCTTGAGCCCGGCCGGACGCCGCCTCATCGCATGGTCGAGCAATGCCCCTCCGATGCCGCGTCGCGTCAAAGCGGGGTCGACATAGAGCTGATCGATCCACTCATGGTCCAGCACCATGAGAGCGACGACCTCGCCCAGGTTCTCAGCGACCCAGACCTCATGGGTCTGGAGAACCATCTCCCCGAACCACCTGATCACTTCCTCGTCGGTGTGGACGGTCGGTGGAATCGACGGAATCGACGCTGCCCGGGATCGGAGCCACAGCGCAGCGAGGGAGCCCGCCTCGCTCGGGAGGGCTCTCCGGATCTTCATGGCACATGATGTCCCAGGGCGCCGGCGGCGAAGCAGCAATGAACGGGGGCACCTCGAGTGTGAACGGATCGCAACGTCCCGATGAACGTTGCGGGGCGACGCGAGAATCGCTTGACCCCCAGAGGGTTCAACCCCAGTATGACCTCATGCACGGTGGCTCGATTGCGACACGCCTGTCCTACAGGATGATCGCACCCGCCATCGCCATCACTCTGGGGACACTGGGACTTGCGGGGACTGTCGCTTCGCCCGCTGAAGCTGATGACTCCTCCAGCACGCCGCAGAGCTGCGTGACGGTCAGCTCGGTGAGTGAGAATCCCAGCGCTCCCAGCACATTCACCCTCCCGCAGTTCGACGGGACCGGGGGGACGCTCACGGGCGCTCAGGTCACCCTCACCGGGACCCTCACGTTCGGGTTCTACGGTCAGACCACGGCGAACCCGGCTGGTGCGCCCTATTACGCCTCGGACACGTCCAACGGGCTCGAAGCCGTGAGCGGGCCGGGTCTCAGCCCACTGCCGACGGGCATCACGTCGGCTCCCGCCGCTGCGGCCGCTGTTCCGGCGGGGAGCGGGACCCTCGGATTGGTCCAGCAGTACACCCAGAGCTCGGGCCCGCTCACCCCCGACCCCGGCGGACCCGTTCCTCACTACGCCGCACCCGACGGATTCAGTTTCACGCAGAGCTACCCGGTCAACGTCAGCCAGGACGTGGATCCGAGCGACCTCTCGAGCTGGACCGGGACAGGCTCGAATACCCTCGACGCTCTTGGCGTCAGCTTGGCCAGCACATACATCACGGGCGGCGGGGGTAACGGGACGCTCGGTTCCACCTTCACTGCAGCGGCGACCGCGTGTGTCGTCTACGACTACCTTCCGGCGGTGACACCTGAGTCACCGTCGGCCATTGCACTGCCAGCCATTGCACTTGCACTGATTGGTGGAGGCACGGCGTACACCGTCCGCAGGCGGCGGATCCCCTCAGCCTGAGCCTGAGCGGGCCTGCGGAGCCTCCCCTCAGCGCGGCAAGATCGTGCTCCAGATCGGGCAATGCCATTGAGCCCGCCAAGCGGCGAGTTCAGATTGGCAACAACCGAGGTGGCATCAACGGGTGGACCGGCTTCGACCGGTGTACGGCATTGCCGTCTCAGTGGCGGGCGCTGATCGGCCTGGAGCAAAGGCCAAGGTCGTTGAACGGGAAACGTAGACACCTACAGTGCCGCCCAGTCCCGGCGGACGGGGCAACAAGGCCCGTCGATCAAGCGCACAGCGCCTCCGTGGAGGCGCTGTGCCGATGACACCCGCGGAGGTCCTCAGCATGTCGCACGCGTGGCGCGCACGCGGCGCACGTTCATTGCGTTCTCGTTCAAAGCGCTCGCCATTTCGGCGTCTGTATGTTTTCATGACGACTCCGATGCGAGCACCGAGGAGGTGCACATGAAGATCCACTCGACGAACCGTCAGATGCCGATGCTGTGCGCCACCGCCGCCGCGGACGATCGCGCTCTGCTGGCCTGACCAGCATCGAGCTCGCGGGCGAGCGCCGACGGCGCCGCCCCACCGCCTCCGGGCCAACGGCGCGACGTCGCCGCGGCCGTTGTCACACCCCCCGTCAATACTTCTTCTCCGTCCTCAAGGAGCACCGATGCACCCCGAATTGCTACGAGCCCTCGCCAAGGCCAGACACGAGGACCTCCTCAATGACCGCCGAATTCAAGGGCACCCAAGATTCCGTCCTGATGTCCATTCTCCGCGGTTCCCTCGTGCACGGCGGCGGGTGGGCTCGCTGCTCATCTGGGCAGGCGCACGCATGCTCGGTGACCAACCGGCCGCGCTGGAGCTGGCGCACGAATAGCCCTGAGCCCGCAACGGCATTGGCAACTTCCGACCGCGAGCCGACGTCGTCGCCGGCTCCGACTCCTGGCAAGGGACCTCTTGGGCTACTCCCGGCGTCCCTGTCCCCTCTTGACGAAGACTGCGACCTGCTTCGCGCTCTCCGAAGTGAACGGCGACCGGTCCCAGCCGCCCCAACGATCCTCGAGCTCGAACCCGGTGATCCTCGCCATGAGGAGTAGCTCCGACGGCCAGATGTACCGGTACGGCGCGGAATGACGCACCAGTCGACCGCCGACCTCGATCCAGTGATGGGACCACGCCACCTGGCCCGCGAGGTCGTCGAACGTCTCGATGCCGACGTGGTCGGGGTCCAGCCTGAAGACCCGGGCCATCTCGGACGGCCCCACCCGGCCAAGCTGGGGGACGATCAGCTCGATCACGAAGCGCCCACCGGAGACGAGGTGGGCGGCCGCGTTCGAGAACACCGCGATCTGTTCCTCCTGGGTCGTCACGTTCATGATCGAGTTGGCGACGAGGTACACGAGCTCGAAACTGTCGGTCAGGCGCGTTGTGGTCATGTCGCCGATCGTGACGGGAACTGCATCGGCGCCTGGCTTGCCTCGGAGCTGCTCCACCATTTCGGGCGAGAGCTCGAGGCCGTGGACCGGGACGCCCCGCGCGCTGAGCGGCAACGCGATGCGGCCCGTGCCGACGGCGAACTCGAGGGCAGCACCATCGCCAGCCAGCTGGGCGAGCAGGTCGACGATCGGATCGACCACCGAGGGCTCCGCCAGAGCCGCGTAGGTCGCGTCATAGACCTCTGCGATCTCCCTGCCCCAGACGCTCGATCCCATGGCCCAATTCTGCCATCAGCTCTCGTCGCAGAAGGGTAAGGGCATCCAGACCTTGACGCGCAGAAGGGGCCCGGTGGGCCCCCTCGCACGGTGCTGCCGGTCCTTGACTACGAACAGGATACCAACTCCCCGCAGGGGTTTGAGCGACCGTTCTTCAGTAGCGCCTTGGGACTGGATGTCTGCTGGTCCTTGACTAAGACCGTGCACCGGGCCCGATTCCCGGCCGGGGCGCCCCCACCCGAGCGTCGGGCCGCTGGCGGCTGGTCAACATGGAGAAGGCAGCCCGGCACTCAGGGTGAACGAGGAACTCCGACCGACGTGCCCGCCGCAACAAGTCAAAGAGCTGGGCGGTGGGAACGCGAGATCAGTCGATCAGGGCTCTGTCGCCACGTTCTCGCAGCAGCCGATACCAACCGGAGTCCGACGTCCGGGCGATCTCGGGATGCTTCGTCATATCGGAATGCTGACACCGTGCGCCGTAGGCACATAGGAAAAGATTCGCTGCGTCCAGCAACTCGCGCTCGGCCGCGTCGAATCGGGCACCTCTGATGAGTTCGTAGTCACTGACGAAGGACCGCATCTCGCCGACGCTCGGAAGTGGATCGTCCTCGGAGTCAGTCCAATCAGCCGTGAACTGGGCCGCCGTGTTCCCGACCACGACCGCTTCAGGTGCCGCACAGACCGAGTCCCAGTCGTAGATCGCGCAGATGTCGTTGTCTTGGAAGGCCAGGTTCTCGACTCGCCAGTCGAAGTGGCCGATCACCACGTTCGAACCGGCCTTTTCGAGTCGGCGCCGGGCGAGCACAGCGAAACGATCGATCCATCCGGCGCCATCGGCGGTGCCGTCGAAGTCGAAGCGCACGTCATGGGGCTCGAACCACAATGGTGCACCGACCGGCCTCAAGAGGAGCGGCGCTCCGATGTCGACGTGTCCGACAAGAGGTGTGGCTGCGGAAATGAAATCGTGAAGTCCCCCAGCAATGGCCCGGCGTATGGCAGGGTCCCGACCACTCGCACGCCCTCCACGTCGTAGCTCCTCGAGAGTGGCTATCCCATTGACGAGCGGTTCCGGCTCCGTGAGGGGCCGGGGCACGGGAAGGCCCTTATCGGCCAAGAATGCCTGCACCTTCTGGACGGCGGCCAGACGAGCGAACGAGACATTCCAGCGGTGGATCTTCACCACGACCTCGGAATGGTCGCTGACGCGGAGACCGGCAACGATTCCGACTCCGGGGCGGTAGAAGACGCCGTCGGCGATCGGTCCGTATCGTGAGCTGACGAACGACTCGATCATCGTAGCGATCTCGTCGGCCTCACCCGTGCCGAGAATTGCCCGTTCGACAGCGGGGTCCCACTCCTCGCAGGCCTTCCTCACCAGGGTGACGAGCTGAGCCACCGCCACATTCTCGCGTTGACCGGACCTCCTCTGCGCCTGATCCCGCATTCCTCACGACGAGGGTTGGAGAATGTCTCTCAGACCGATCTCCAAGTCGGAGTTGGAGAAGGCGAACCCGCTCGATTCCAGGACTGCGGGCTGCACCCGGGCGCTGGTGAAGAGCAGGGCGTCGGCGAGCTCGGACCCCAGCAATAACCTCGGGCCGAACCTGGGCACAGGCAGCCGGGCTGGTCGGGAGAGCACCGCGCCGAGGATCCGGGTGAACTCGCGGTTGGTGACGGGATTCGGCGCCGTCAAGTTCACCGGCCCGCGAATGTCGTTGTCCAGCACCCACGCAATCGCTCGGATCTCGTCGTCGAGGGTGATCCAGCTCCACCACTGCGCACCGGATCCGAACCTTCCGCCGAGCCCGAGCTTGAACAGCGGCAACAGCTTCGGGAGCGCGCCGCCCTCCCTGCTCAAGACAAGGCCGGTGCGAGCGCAGACCACCCTGACGCCAGCCTCTGCCGCGGGGGCAGTTTCGGCCTCCCAGCGGACGCAAAGCGATGCCAGGAAGTCGTCACCCGGTGGGCTCTCCTCGGTGACGATCTCGTCACTTCGATCACCGTAGAACCCGACGGCCGATGCGCTCACCAGCACCCGGGGCCGGTGATCCAGACCAGCCAACGTTCTCGTGAGCAGTGCAGTGGAGCGGACACGGCTCTCGACGAGAATCCGCTTGCGGGACTCGGTCCAGCGGCCGTCGCCGACACCTGCGCCGGCCAGGTGAACCACCGCGTCAGCTCCTTCGAGACCATGGGCATCGATCGTGCCTGCCTCCGGGTCCCAGGCAAGCGCGACCTCGCCCGGACCCACCGGGCGGCGCACGACCCTGACGACGTGGTGTCCGGCACCGGCGAGATGGGAGCACAGTGCCCGGCCGATCGGGCCGCTCGATCCCGTGACCACGACCTGCATACTCGTCGCAGCATAGGTAGGTTTGGCTTCGTTCACCGACAGAACGAGGAGCACATGGCTGAAGGAACTCCCATCTCCTACGAGGCGCTGGCAGTCGGCACGCCGGTTCTCAGTTCGACCGGCAACCAATTCGGCACGGTTGAGCACGTCTTGCAGATTCCCGAAGAGGACCTGTTCGACGGCATCGCCGTCAAGACCCATCACGGCCTGCGATTCGTCGACCGGGATCAGATCATCGAGATGACGACGACCGCAGTGCAGTGCGCTCTCACCGACGAAGAGGTGGCGGCGTTGCCGGCACCCAAGGGGACTCTGGTCCTTCATCCCGATACCGCTCACGACGAGGGGCCATCACTGACGGCTCGGTTCGGACGCCTCTTCGGCCGGGAACGCTGGAAGGAACTCGAATGACCGCGAGCCGGCGATCAGTCCATTACGCCGATGCGGACCTCAATGCAGATGCCCGCATCGCCATCTTGTTCATCGCCTCTTGTTCGATATCCGCTGAGACGGGAGTTCGGTAAGAATTGAAAGTGCCCTGTATGAATGCCGAACCCACTTGGGCGCTGATCACATCGGTGTACCAGGTACCAGTCGCTCCGTTCCCCGTGCACGACATGTCGGCCACATAGCGGTCGACAATCGAGCCTGGTGGGAACCCTGTGGCTGGAAGCCCAGAAATCGAAGAGCCCGTCAGCCGGAACGAGCCGCAGCTGGTCGTCGGGGTCATTGCTTCACTATCTGCATCGAAGGCGGGCTGGAAGCACGTCGTGTCATATCCCGGAGCGCCAATGGCTTCGAGAGCAGCGCTCGCGTCAGAAGGGGGCATGATCAGGACTTCGGAGTACACGTAGTCATTGCCAATTCCGCTCGGGTCATAGGTCTGGGAGTCGTAGTCGGCCACGAAGGGTTGGCTGTGGACCGGCGAGCAGGGTGACGCGGCCACCGGAGACGTGTCATAGGGAGCGCCCGGGTCAGAAGGAACCGCCACGGTCCCGGACGGGAAGTCGGACTGCTGGAAGGCGATCTCCTTGGCGAGTGTCCATTCCGACAGGCCCGAGGGATCCGAGGGCTGGCCCCCCGAGTAGCCGATGGCGAGGTAGAAGTTGGCGGCGTCCGATCGCAGGGCGACCAGGGCGTGTCCGATGTTCTCTCCATCCGCAATGGCGTTGGGGTCGTTTGAAGAGTTCGTCTCGGCGTCGGTGATGGTGGTGTGGCAGTCGTGGACGAGTGCAGCA
Source organism: Acidimicrobiales bacterium (assembly GCA_052140165.1). Classification (GTDB taxonomy): domain Bacteria; phylum Actinomycetota; class Acidimicrobiia; order Acidimicrobiales; family RAAP-2; genus Bog-473. The sequence continues at coordinate 16,588 of JBKQUM010000104.1, read as the reverse complement.
TCATCGGACGCGACCGCCTGAAGAGACGACGATGCCGACACGTCCGAACCCACAGGCGGCCTCGGGACGGGTTGATCCGCCAATTTCGAACATGCTGCCTCGAATCCAGCTGCACTCGGTGTTGGCTCGGTCAGCACAGTCACAATGTCAGTTCCGTCGGACAGCATTGCCCCAACCGATTCGACGGCCGGAGTCCAATTGATCTGCCCAGGTGTCGTCGACGTCGACCTCGGGTTCTGAGGTTGGGTTGTCGGCGTGATCGGGGCCTCGCGGGCAATCGGGTTCGCCGAATGCACGGGGGAACGGCGAGCGCTCGAACCGGGGCTCATGCCGATCAGCAGGAAGCCGACGACCAGAGCGGCGACCACCGCGAGTCCGCCAAATGCGGCAACGACGGTCCGCCGGCTCACCATGTCGTCCTGCATGCTGCTCCCCCAGACGCGGGCCGGTGAGGTCGGCCCAAGAGCCCCCAAGGTATCTTGGACGTCCGGCGACGAATTGTCTCTAGGACTTTGGTCCTGTGATTCCCCGATCTGATCGATCCGTAGAACCGGTGGCCGAAGTCAGGTCGGCAGTGGTTCGCACCGTGATCTCTGACGCGAACGGTGCGGAGTTCTCTTTCCCGTCACCTTTCGGCTTCGCCATCATGGGTTGCCTCGGAACCCCGACTCGGAGTTCTACAGCTCGCGCAGGGCGGTGGCCAGCGGCTCGAGTACGCCCGGGTCCAGCGGAGGTCGGAGGTAGACGATGCCCAGATCGACGCCGACCTCGGCCAGGGCGGCGGCCTGTTCGGCGGTGGCGTGCGGGTCGCCGGTGAATATGACGTGGCTCGAGAGGAGGATCGCTTTCGGTTCGCGGCCGAGGTCCTCGCAGTGCTGATGGAGGATGTCACGCTTGCGGGAAAAGTCCTCCGGCGTGCCACCCAGGAAGTTCCAATGCTGGGCGAATCGTGCTGCAGTGCGCAGCGTCCTTCTCTCACCGCTGCCGCCGACGCAGATCGGCGGGTGGGGGCGCTGGACCGGCTTGGGCTCGTTGCGGGCATCGCTCAGCTGGTAGTACCGGCCCTCGAAGGTCGTCGTCTCCTGCGTGAGGAGCCCGACGATCACCTCACACGCCTCCTCGAAGCGGTCGCTGCGCTGGGCCGGCGTGCCCAGCGGGATCCCGTAGGCCCCCGACTCCTCCTCGTTCCACCCGGCCCCGATGCCGAGCTCCAACCGGCCCCCGGACACGATGTCGAGGGTGGTCGCCATGTTGGCGAGGATCGCCGGGTGGCGATAGTGGATGCCGGTCACCAGAGTCCCCATGCGCAGGCGCGTCGTCGCCTGGGCCAGCGCGGTCAGGGTGGTCCAGCCCTCCATGCAAGGTCCGGTGCTGTCGGAGAAGATCGGATAGAAGTGGTCGAAGGTCCAGCCGGACTCGAACAGCTCGATGTCGTCGGCCGCCTTCCACACGGCGAGCATGTCGGTCCAGGTCGTGCCTTGCGGCGAGGTCTTGAAGGCGAAGCGCATGAGCCCACGCTACGTCCGGCCGCGAGCTGATGCTGCACGCGACGGAGCGAGCCCGGGCACTTTGGGAGGCAGCCGGGGTTCGAACAAGAGCGGTCCGTTGAGAAGGCGTCTTCCATGGGTACCCTTTCCGTGGAGCAGGCGTGAGATGTTCGCCGGAAAGCAGGGATCGTGCACGAAGAAGGCTGGTACATAGACCCTTATGGGCGGCACGAGGCTCGCTGGATCTCCGCCGGGACCCCCACGGCGCTCGTACGGGACGCCGGAGTCGAGTCCCACGATCCGCCTCCGGACGAACCGATCACAGTCGCGATGGAGCGGGTCGCAGAGGCTGCTCACGTGGACGGCAACGATCTCAGGCGTGCGGACGACGCCGAGAGCCAAGCGTTCGACCCCTATGCGATGACGGACGTGGCGGAGGAGTCGATCGAGGGCAGCTCTGGCGCTGGTTAGGCGGGCCAGCGCCCCGCGGAACCGGTCCCGTCGGCACGAGTCCGGCGGGCTCTCACCGATCCGGTGACTGCTACCAGCCCGGGCTGCCCCAGTTGGACGCATCCTGAGCCGCCCGGTACGACATCGTGGGGTCGTACGGCGCGGCCCGCTCGGCGTCGTCGGCACGGCGCAGATCGTCGGGTCGTGCCCGCAGGCGCTGCTGCCGCGACGAGGACCGCAGAAGGGCGACACAACAGGCGATCAGTGCCGCAATGAACAGAAGGACAAAGATCAGGTCGAACATGTCACCTCCTGTGGAGCCCGCTTCGATGGTACCCGAAACGGCCCTAGCGGTTCACCGGCGACATGTCCGCATAGCGGTCGCCCTTGGCCGGAGCCACGGTGTCGAGGATCGCGAGGTCCTCCTCGGTCAGCTCCACGTCGAGCGCGGCCACGTTCTCCTCGAGATACGTGCGCCGCTTGGTGCCCGGGATCGGCGCGACGTCCCGGCCGGCCGCATGGACGAAGGCGAGGGCGACCTGCCCGGGCGTGCAGCCCTTGGAAGCGGCCAGCTGGTCGAGCACCTCGACGATGGCGATGTTGTCGGCCAGGTTGTCGCCCTGGAAGCGAGGCTGGTAGCGGCGGAAGTCGGACTCGTCGAGGTCGTCGAGCGAGCGCATGGTGCCGGTCAGGAAGCCCCGCCCCAGCGGGCTGTAGGGGACGAAGCCGATCCCGAGCTCCCGCAGGGTCGGGAGGATCTCCCGTTCGGGGTCCCGCGACCACACCGAGTACTCGGTCTGCAGCGCCGAGATCGGGTGCACGGCATGGGCCCGCCGGATGGTGTCGGGCGCCGCCTCCGACAGGCCGAGGAAGCGCACCTTGCCCAGCGCCACCAGTTCGCCCATGGCGCCAACCGTCTCCTCAATGGGCGTGTCGGGATCGACACGGTGCTGGTAGTAGAGGTCGATGTGGTCGACGCCGAGGCGTGACAACGACCCGTCGCAGGCCTCGCGCACGTACTCCGGTCGGCCGCTCACGGAGCGCCTCGCCGGGTCACCGGGGTCACGCACGATGCCGAATTTGGTGGCGATGACGGCTTCGTCGCGGCGCCCCGCCAGTGCCCTGCCCACCAGCACCTCGTTCGTGTGCGGCCCGTACATGTCCGAGGTGTCGAAGAAGGTGACCCCGAGGTCGAGCGCCCGGTGGATGGTGGCGGTCGACTCCTCGTCGTCGCCCGGGCCATAGAAGTCCGACATGCCCATGCAGCCGAGCCCCTGGCGCGAGACCTCGAGGCCCTGGTTTCCGAGAGCGATCGTTTCCATGCGTGCGTACTCCTCCCGTCGGTCCGACGAGACCCACCCTAGGGGTGGTCCGCCCCGGACCGACTCGTCACCCGGAACCGGCGTTCGTGGAGACGCTGTCCGCCCGCACGAACACCGCGCAGCGGCGTTCCTCGGCCATGACGCGGTCGAACTCCGCCCAGTCCCCGTGGCTCCCGCCTGCCGCCCTGAACACCGAGCGGATGGTCTCGGGCACGTCCAGCCCGAGCTCCGATCCGTCGTCGGGGCCGACCAGGCGGACCGGCCCCGAGACGGCGGCCCACTCCCAGCCGTCCTTGAACACGAGCGTCGCCCGGCCCGCCGCCCGCAGCAGGGCGAGCTTGCGGGCCCCGCCGCCCACCACCGCCGCGACCCCGGGGGATCCGTCGACCGGATCGTCCATGACACCGGCGCTCACGACCGACGCGTGCACGCTGCCGTCGGGTCGCGCCACGCTGAACACGGCCAGGTGGTGGTCGGCCGCCGCCAGACGGTTCACGAGTTCGAGGTCGGCCATGTGCAGCATTCTGCCGCGGGCGGCCGGCGCGCGCGGCCCTACCGCGAGCGCCCCTCCTCGACCGCCACCCCCGTCGCAGCCAGGTGGTCCAGCCGCTCCGCGTAGCTCTCGCTGTCGATGTCGTACACCCACATGACGAGTGCGTCCTGCCCCGTCACCGGGTAGTAGTTCTTGCGCACGCCGACCGGGGCGAACCCGAAGCGGCGGTACAGGGCCTGCGCCGGCTCGTTGTTGGCCGCCACCTCGAGCGAGATGTGCTTGACCCCGCCCGCCCGCAGCGTGCGGATGCCGTCCACGATCATCGTCGTGGCCACCCCGGTGCGCTGGTAGGCGGGCGCGGTGGCAATCGTCGTCATGTGCGCCTCGTCGTCGACGATCATGAACCCGATGTAGCCCGCCATCTCGTCGCCGTCCCACGTGGCCCGGTAGAGCCGGCCCTTGCGCAGCGCCAGCTCGGAGTTGAAGACCTCGGGTGACCACGGCTCGGGGAACACCCGGCTCTCGATGCGGAGCAGCTGCCGCAGGTCCCGGCGCCGGAGCTTCTCGATGCGCAACGTCACGACGACACCCGGCTCAGGCCCGCTCCGCACGTGCGAAGTTGCTCGTTGCGTCCGCCTCACGCATGTAGAGGGGAACGACTCGACCCGGCGCGACTGGCGATTCTCCCGCCCCGATGCGCGCCAGGGCGAGGCCGAGGAGGGCCGCCGGGGGCGGGAACGCCAGTGCGGGCGCCGTGGCCCGGACGCCCGGCACCGGCTCGAGGACGGCGCGGTAGCGCTCGGCGCCGTCGCCGACCGCCAGCACCGCGGCGCCGCCCAGGCCGTCGAGCGCGACCGCCAGGTCCATGGGCGCGCACAGGGCGGGCGCGATCGGCTCCGCCACGACCTCCCCCCCCTCACCGACCTGGCGCACGGCCGCGAAGACCTCCGCCCGCCGCGCGTCGACGCAGGCCAGCACGAGACCCCGGTGGCCCGCCGCCGCCGCACCCGCCGTGAGGATGTCGAGGCTGGTGGCGCCGACGACACCGATGCCGAGCGACTGGGCGAGGCCCTTGGCGGCGGCCACGCCCACCCGCAGGCCGGTGAAGAGCCCCGGTCCGATGTCCACGGCCACGACCCCGAGGTCGGACGGGGTCAGGCCGACCTGCGCCAGCAGGTGCTCGACGGCGGGCGTGAGCGTCTCGACGTGGCGGCGCCGGCCCGTCAGCGCGAACTCGGCCTGGACGCCCGCGGGCGTCCGCACCGCCACCCCCACGGTCTCGGTGGCGGTCTCGATCGCCACGAGGGCGAACGGGGCGGACGGGACCAGGCTGCTCACGGCGCCCGCCGCTCGGGGACGGGTGCCAGCACGTCGGCCACCTCGTCCGCCCGCTCCGCCCAGCGACCCCTCCCCACGACCGAGACGGCACGCCGCTCGGGCGCCCCGAGCGCGTCGGGGACGGCGAGCGTCACCTCGAGCGCGCTCTCCCCCAGCGCGGGCACGGCCAGGTCGCCCCACTCGACGACGGCGACGGCGTCCTCCTCGACCAGCTCGGCCAGGGCCAGGTCGGCGATCTCGTCGACCGACCCCGTGCGGTACACGTCGGCATGGATGAGGCCCCCCACGGGGCTGCCCGCGCCGCAGCGGTAGTGGCGCACCAGCGCGAACGTCGGGCTGGTCACCGGGCCCGGCACCCCGAGTGCGGCCGCGAACCCCTGGGCGAAGACCGTCTTGCCGGCGCCGAGGTCGCCCACCAGGAGCACCACGTCCCCGGCGCGGCACAGGCGGGCCAGCCGTCCGGCCAGCTCCCTCGTGGCGGACGGCGAGTCGGTCGTGCGCTCGACGGGCCAGGTCACGCCCGGCCCGCCGCCACGAGGCGCTTCGCCCGGACGAGGTCGGCCCGCATCTCGGCCATGGCCTCCCCGCCGGCCCGCAGCACGTAGGCGGGATGGTACGTCGGGACGAGGCGGGCCCGGCCGCGCTCGAAGACCTGGCCGCGCAATTCGCGGATGCCCCGCGTCGTCTGGAGCAGGAGCTTGGTGGAGAAGTTGCCGAGCGTCACGATGACCAGGGGGTCGATGACGGAGATCTGCTCGGCGAGATACGGCCGGCACGCCTCGATCTCGTCGGGCGCGGGGTCCCGGTTGTTCGGCGGCCGGCACTTGACCACGTTGGCGATGTAGCACTCGGCCCGGGTGAGGCCGATCTCCTCCCACATCAGGCGGTCGAGCAGCTTGCCCGAGCGGCCGACGAACGGCTCCCCGGCCAGGTCCTCCTCGCGTCCGGGGCCTTCGCCCACGAAGAGCAGGTCGGCCCCGGGGTCACCCACGCCGAAGACGACCTGGGTCCGCCCCTCGGCGAGGGCGCACCTGGTGCACGTCGACGCTGTGAGGCGCAGGCGCTCCAGGACGTCGGCGTCAGGCACCGCGCGCATCGGGGCGGTTGACCGGGACGCGGGGCATACGCGGGCCCACGCCGCACACCACCTCGTAGCTGATCGTCCCCAGCATGGCCGCCCAGTCGTCCGCCGTGACCGCTTCGTCACCCTGCCGGCCGAGCAGCACGACCTCGTCCCCGGCCCGCACCGAGTGGTCGTCGCCGCAGTCGACGACGATCTGGTCCATCGTCACCATCCCGGCCAGCGGGCGCCGGACCCCGCCGATGAGCACCTCGTAGCCGGCGCCGAAGAGGGCCCGCGGCACGCCGTCGGCGTAGCCGATCGGCACCGTCGCCACCAGCGAGCGCGCCGGCAGCGGGCGCAGCCGGCCGTAGGAGGGGCGCTCCCCCGCCTCCAAGGTGCGCACCGCCACCACCCGCGCCTTGAGCGACATGGCCGGGCGCAGCCGCTCGCCGCCGGCCTGCGCGTCGAACGCGGCCTGCACGGTGCCGCCCGGCAGGTACCCGTAGAGTCCGAGGCCGCAGCGCACCATGTCGTGGCGCGAGAGCGGGAAGGCGATGGCGGCCGCCGTGTTGGCGGCGTGCAGGACGGGGGCGGTCACACCCTGAGCGGCCAGTTCGGCGACCAGCCGGTCGAAGAGACCGAGCTGCGCCTCGGTGTACGCCCGGTCCTCTGCGTGCTCGCCGTCGGCCACCGGCAGGTGCGTCCAAATGCCCTCGAGTTCCAGCATGGGCTCGCGCCTCACCGCGGCGACGGTCTCGGCCAGCTCCCCGGGAGCGACGCCGACCCGGTGCATGCCGGTGTCGACCTTCACGTGGACCGTGCTGCGCCGGCCCGACGCCCGGGCGCCGGCGCCGAAGGCCGCGATGGCCTCCGCGGAGTAGAGGGTCGGCGTGAGCGCATAGGCCAGCGCCGTGTCGACGGCGTCGAGGCCGCACTCGCTCAGCAGCAGGACCGGCGCGTCGACGCCGTGCCGGCGGAGCTCGACGCCCTCGTCGACCAGTGCCACGGCGAGTCGCTGCGCACCACCGGCCAGCGCGGCGCGGGCCGCCGCGGGACCTCCGTGCCCGTAGCCGTGGGCCTTGACGACGGCGCACAGCTCGGCCGGCGCCACGAGCCGCGCCAGCACCGCGGCGTTGTGGCTCACCGCGGCGAGGTCGATCTCCGCCCAGGCCGGGCGCGAGCGCCCCTGGGCCATCGTCACGGCGGCGTCCTCGTCCGCCGGGTCCGGCACCACGAGCCGCATCGGCGCGCCCTCAGCCACCGGCGTCCCCTTCCCCGGTGTCCGGCTCGAGCAGCGAGGACAGCAGCTCGGCGAGCAGGCCCGGCAGGTCACCGGACACCAGGCCCTGTGACGGACCCAGCGACGCCGCCCGCCCGTGCGCGTGCGCGCCCAGCGCCGCCGCCTCGAAGGCGCCGAGCCCGCGGGCGCAGAAGGCGGCGATGATCCCCGACAGGACGTCGCCGCTGCCGGCGGTGGCGAGTGCGGGACCACCGGCGGCGGCCAGGAGCACGTCGGGCGCCGCAGCCGCGCCGGCGGGAGAGGCCACGGCGGTGAGGGGACCCTTGAGCAACACCACGGCACCCGTGGCGGCGGCCAGTCGGCGGGCCGCGTCCAGACGGTCCCCCCCGGGCGCCGAGCCGGCGATGCGGGCGTACTCGCCGTCGTGGGGGGTGAGGATGCTCGGGGCGTCCCGCATGTCGAGCAGCGTGCGCGCCGACGCCGCATCCCCCAGCGCCGTGAGCGCGTCGGCATCGATCACCAACGGCACGGGCACCGCCGCCAGCAGGGCCCGGATCTCGCCGGCGGCGGCGTCGCCGGTGCCGAGCCCGGGCCCGACGACCACAGCCTTGCACTTGGCGGTGGCGTCCAGGAAGGCGCCCGCCCAGCCGTCGGCCGGCAGGTGCATGCGCACCACCTCGGTCGGCCACGCCGCGGCAGGGTCCCCCGGCGAGCCCAGCCGGATCATGCCGGCACCAGCGGCCATGGCGCCCCGGGTGCACAGGATCGCCGCGCCCTCCATGCCCGCCGAGCCGGCCGCCACGCCGACGGCGTTCGTCCACTTGTTGACCTGGCGGGGCCGTGCCGGCAGCAGCGCGGCGACGTCGGCGTCCTCGACGAGGAGCGCCCGGGGCGTGGGGAACCCGATCCCGATGTCGGCCACCTCCACGGTGCCGCTCAGGCGCGGCCCGTCCCCCTGGAGCAGCCCGGGCTTCAGCGCGGCGAAGGTCACGGTGCGGTCGGCCCGCACGGCGTCCCCGGGCGCCTCGCCGCTGTCGGCGTCGACGCCGGAGGGGATGTCGATGGCGAGCACCGGTGCACCGGCGGGCACGGCCGGTGCGTCGTAGGAACCCCGGAACCCGGTGCCGTAGGCGCCGTCGACGACGAGGTCGCAGGGCGGCAGCACCATCGCGCCCGGGGCATCGGCGGCCTCGAGGACACGCACCCGTGCCCCCCGCCGGGACAGGACCGAGGCCGCGACCCTCCCGTCGGCGCCGTTGCTGCCCTTGCCGGCCACCACGACGACGCGCCGGCCGTAGGCGCCGCCCAGCATCCGCAGCGCGGCATGGGCCACCGCCGTGCCGGCGCGGGCCACCAGGGTCTCGTGGGAGACCGTGTCGAGGGCCGCCGCGTCGGCGGCCCGCATCTCGTCGCGGGTCAGGACGGGGCGCACGAGGCTGCCTGCGCCTGCTCGGCGACGACGAACGCGATGGCCACACCGTCGGTATGGGTCAGCGAGAGGTGGAACCGGCTTGCGCCCTGGGCGCCGGCCAGCTCGGCGGCGGTGCCGTGGAGCACGAGATAGGGGGCATTGCGGGTGGCGCCCGTCCCCGTCGTCCGGCGGACCTCGACGTCGGTCAACGCGAAGCCGCCGATGCCGGTGCCCAGCGCCTTCATGACCGCCTCCTTGGCGGCGAAGCGCGCCGCCAGGCTCTGGGCCGCGTCGGCCGATCCGGTGGCGTCGGACTGCTCGGACGCGGTGAAGCAGCGCGTCGCGAAGCGCGGGCGGCGGTCGAGCAGTCGGCGGAACCGCGCCACGTCGACCGCGTCGACCCCGACGCCGACGATCGGGCTCACTCGACGGTCACCGTCTTGGCCAGGTTGCGCGGGCGGTCCGGGTCGTGCCCGTGCAGGCGGGCCAGCCGGTAGGCCAGCTGTTGCAGCGGCACGACGCCGACCACCGGCGCGAGGAGCGGGTAGGTCGGGGGGACCCAGAGCACGTGGTCGGCCGCGGCCGCCGACTCCTCGTCGCCGTCGTCGGCCACCAGCACGACCGTGGCGCCGCGGCTGCGCACCTCGGCGATGTTGGACAGCATCTTCTCCCACAACGGGTTGCGGGTCGCGATGCCGACGACCACCGTGCCCGGCTCAATGAGGGCGATCGGCCCGTGCTTGAGCTCGCCGGCCGGGTAGCCCTCCGCCCGCAGGTACGCCAGCTCCTTCAGCTTCAGCGCGCCCTCGAGCGCGACGGGGTACCCGACGTGGCGCCCGAGGAAGAAGAAGTCGCGGGCGTCGGTGAGCTTGGCCGCCACGTCGTCGACGTCGCCGGCGCGGGACAGCGCCTCGCTCACCAGCCCCGGCAACACGTCCATGGCGTTGAGGATCTCGTTGATCTCCGCTGCCGGCTGGGTCCCGAGGATCTGCGCCAGGTACAGGCCGAGCACCTCGAGCGCCACGATCTGGGCCAGGTGGCACTTCGTCGACGCCACGCCGATCTCGGGCCCCGCCCGCGTGTAGAGCACGCCGTCGGCCGCCCGGGCCATGGAGGAGTCGACGACGTTGGAGACCACCAGCACCTTGGCCCCGAGCCGCTTCGCCTCGCGCATCGCCTCGGACGTGTCGAGCGTCTCGCCGGACTGGGAGACGCCCACGCACAGCGTGCGCTCGTTCAGCACCGGGTCGCGGTAGCGGAACTCGCTCGCGATGTCGACCTCGGCCGGCACCTTGACCCAGTGCTCAATGGCGTACTTGGCCACGAGCGCGGCGTGGTAGCTGGAGCCGCAGGCGACGATGAAGACCTTGTCGATGCGGCGCAGGTCGTCGGCGCTCAGTCGCATCTCGTCGAGGATCAGCTCGCCGCCGGTGCCGCGCCGGTCCAGCAGCGTGTCCGCCACGGCCAGGGGCTGCTCCTGCATCTCCTTGGACATGAAGTCCTCGTAGCCGCCCTTCTGGGCCGCCTCGACGTCCCAGCTGATCGTGAGCTGCTCGGGCTCGACCACCGCCCCGTCGAGCGTGGTCACCGCCAGCTTCCCGGGCGTGAGGACGGCCAGCTCGTCGTCGGCGAGCGCGAAGACCTGGCGGGTGTGGCCGATGAGGGCGGGGATGTCCGACGCCAGCAGCGCCATGCCGTCGGCCAGCCCGAGCACGAGCGGGGTGGAGCGGCGGGCGGCGACGATGGTGTCGGGCTCGTCGGCGGAGATGACGGCGATGGAGAACGCGCCGCGCACCCGGCGCAGCATGGCGCGGGTGGCCTCTGTCAGGGACGCGCCGGCGGCCATCCCCTGCTCAATCAGGTGGGCCATGACCTCCGTGTCGGTGGCCGACGTCAGGGTGTGCCCGCCGGCGACGAGCTCCGCCCGCAGCTCGGCGTGGTTCTCGATGATCCCGTTGTGGATGAGGGCGATACGTCCGGTGCAGTCGACGTGGGGGTGGGCGTTCTCGGCGGTGGGGCTGCCGTGGGTCGCCCACCGGGTGTGCCCGATGGCGGCGGCGTGGCCGGTGGGCGCGTCCTGCGTCAGCTCGGCGAGCGCGGCGACCGACTCGGTCCCGCCGGCGGCCCGCGCCCTCCAGATCTCCCCGTCGACCACCATGGCCACCCCGGCCGAGTCGTAGCCCCGGTACTCCAGCTGGTGCAGGGCGCCGAGGAGGAGCGGCACGGCGTCGGCCTCGCCGGTGACGCCGATGATGCCGCACATGGAGGACCAGGCTACCTGGGCGCCTGCGGCTCGATCTGTCCCAGCACGGCCCGCACGACGCCGGCGAGCTGGGCGGCCACCGCGTCGGCCTGGGTCTCGGCCCGCGCCTCGACCATCACCCGCACCACCGGCTCGGTGCCGCTCGGGCGCAGCAGCACCCGGCCCTCGTGCCCGAGCTCGGCCTCGGCCTTCACCACGGCCTCCCACACCTCGGCGCAGTCGGCCAGCCGCTCGGGCTGGGGGACGGGCACGTTGACGAGGCGCTGGGGCACCCGCTCGACCAGCCCCCCCGAGAGGCCGGCCAGGGAGCGACCCGCCCGCAGCACCAGGTCGGCCAGCGCGATGCCGGTGAGGATGCCGTCGCCGGTGGTCGAAAGCGAGCGGAAGATGATGTGGCCCGACTGCTCGCCGCCCAGGCTCAGCCCGTCGGCGTCGAGGGCGGCCAGCACGTGGCGGTCCCCCACGTCGGTCTCGCGCACGGCGATGCCGCGGCCCTCCATGGCCAGGCGGAAGCCCAGGTTCGTCATCACGGTGACGGCGACCGTGTTGCGGGCCAGCCGCCCCCGCTCGGCGAGGTCGAGGGCGAAGAGCGCCAGGAGCGCGTCGCCGTCGATGATGCTGCCGGTGTGGTCGACCGCGATGACCCGGTCGGCGTCACCGTCGAGCGCCAGGCCGATGTCCGCCTGGTGCTCCACCACGGCCAGCGAGAGCTGGGCCGGGTCCGTCGAGCCGCACCTGTCGTTGATGTTGTCCCCGTCGGGCGAGTCGTGCAGCGCCGTGACCCACGCGCCCAGCTCGGCGAGCACCCAGGGCGCGATCTCGCTGGCGGCGCCGTTGGCGCAGTCGACGACGATGCGCAGGCCGTCGAGGCGGCGGCCCTCCGTCACCGCCAGCAGGTGCTGCCGGTACACCTCGATCGCGTCCGGGTCCGTCGCGATCCGACCCACGCCGTGGCCGGTGGGGCGCCGCGGCGGGCGGTCGGGGTCGGCGAGCACGCCGTCGAGCTCACGCTCTATCTCGCACTCCACGTCGGTGGGGAGCTTCGTGCCGAAGCGGCTGAACAGCTTGATGCCGTTGTCGCCGAAGGGATTGTGCGAAGCCGAGATGACGGCGCCGGGCGCCTTGCGCTGCTCCGCCACCGCAGCGACGCCGGGGGTCGGCAGGACGCCCAGGTCGACGACGTCGGCCCCTTCGGTGGCCAGGCCCGCCGAGAAGGCGGCCTGGAGCAGCGGCCCGGAGCGCCGGGTGTCGCGCCCGACGACGAAGGTCGGGGCGGGCAGGATACGGGCGGTGGCACGTCCGAGGGCGAGCGCCAGCTCGGCGGTCAGCTCCTCGTTCGCGACCCCGCGCACGCCATCGGTGCCGAAGCGGGCCGGCGCCATTCGCGTTTCGCTTGCTACCGCTTGGAGTACTGCGGCGCCTTGCGGGCCTTCTTGAGGCCGTACTTCTTGGACTCCTTCTCCCGCGCGTCGCGCGTGAGGAGGCCCGAGCGCTTGAGCGCGCCGCGGAACTCGGGATCCATTTCGCAGAGGCTGCGCGCGATGCCGAGGCGCATGGCGCCGGCCTGGCCCGAGATCCCGCCCCCGTCGATCGTGGCCTCGATGTCGTAGGACTCCGCCGTGTTGGTCACGCGCAACGGCTCGGTCACCAGCATGCGGTGCGTCGCCGAGGTGAAGTACTTCTCGATCGGAAGCTTGTTGACGGTGATGGCGCCCTGGCCGGGGCGGAAGCGGACGCGCGCGACCGCCTGCTTGCGGCGACCGGTGGTCTGGCTCAGTGGTACTGGCATTGCGGTGGTGGTGTCCTTCCTTGGTGCGCGGGCTCAACCGGCCCGGCGGGCCTCGGGCAGTTCGAGCGGCTCGGGCTTCTGGGCGGCGTGGGGGTGATCCGGGCCGGCGTAGACCTGGAGCTTGCCCAGCATCTGGCGGCCGAGGGTGTTCTTCGGCAGCATGCCGCGCACCGAGCGCCGGATCAGCTCGTCGGGGTGCTCCTCCAGCAATTCGGCGTAGCTGGTGGCCCGGAGGCCACCGGGGTAGCCGCTGTGGCGGTAGGCCATCTTGGTCTCGGCCTTGCTCGAGGTGAGCACCACCTTGTCGGCGTTGACCACGATGACGTGGTCGCCGGTGTCGACGTGCGGGGCGAAGTAGGGGCGGTGCTTGCCGCGCAGGATGGCGGCCACGGACGAGGCCAGGCGGCCGAGCACCAGGCCGTCGGCGTCGACGACGTACCAGGCTCGCTGGATCTCGGTGACCTTCGGTGAAAATGTGCGCACAAGACCGATCTTTCGCTTCCGCGTGGTGAACGAGCGCACGCCTCGGAGAGCGGGCTCAGGGCTCCCGGGGTCCCGCGAGCCGACGCACCAGGATAGGGCGCCTGGAGAGGGGGAGCAAGCCGCGCTCCTCCGGGCGGGCCGCCGCCCCCTCAGGCCGGACCGCCGCCGGCGGCGGGACCGCCCTGCCCGCCCCCCTCGAGGCCCCCGTAGGCGACCGAGACGAGGCACAGCCCGCGGGCGGGCGCCGGATCGGCCATGCGGTGGCGGGTGGCGGCCCGCAGGCGCTCCATGAGGCCGGCGGCGTTCTCCCGGCCCCGGCCCACCTCGACCAGGCTGGCCACCAGGGAGCGCACCATCTGGTGGCAGAAGGACCCGGCGACGATCTCGAAGCGCAGGAGCCGCGCCTCGCCCTCGCCGCGGGCGTCGGTCGCCTCGGGCCCCTCGTCGACGCTCCAGCGGGCCCTGGCCACCCGGCGCACGATCGGCTCGGCGGGGTCCGTGCCCGGAGGCCGGCGGCAGAAGGACCGGAAGTCGTGGGTGCCGAGCAGCACGTCGGAGGCGGTGCGCATGGAGCCGAGGTCCAGGTGGTCGCGCACGTGCCAGGTCACGGGCGCCAGCAGCGGGTCGGGGGCGGGCGCGTTCCAGACCAGGTAGCGGTAGGTGCGGCCGGTGGCGGAGCGGCGGGCGTCGAATTCGGGCCCGACCTGCTCGGCCCGCCGCACGACCACCGCGGGGGCGAGCTGGCGGTTGAGCGCCCGGGCCAGCCCGGGCCCGTCGTAGGGGATGTCGGGCAGGTCGACGTGGACGACCTGCCCGCGGGCGTGCACCCCGGCGTCGGTGCGGCCGGCGCAGGTGATGTGGGGCGGCTCGCCCGTGCGCGCCGTGCGCTCGAGCGCCAGGCGCAGCGCGCCGGCGACCGACGGGACCTCGGGCTGCACGGCGAAGCCCCGGAAGGCCGCACCGTCGTAGGCGATCAGGAGCCTCCAGCGCTGCAGCGCAGCGCCGGCGGGTCGCTCCACCCCTAGACGAACTCGATCCGTGCCATCGGCGCGTTGTCACCGGGGCGCGGGCCCAGCTTCAGGATGCGGGTGTAGCCGCCGGGCCGATCCGCGTAGCGCGGCCCGATCTCCTCGAACAGCTTGTGGGTCATGTCCTTGTCCCGGATCAGCGCGACGACGTTGCGGTGCTGGGCCACGCCGCCCTTGCGCGCCGCGGTGACGCACTTCTCGGCCACCGGGCGCAGCGCCTTCGCCTTGGCCTCGGTGGTCACGATGGACTCGGCGGCGATGAGGGAGGCCACCAGGTTGCCCAGCATGGACTTCTGGTGCGCCGACGAGCCGCCCATCCGGCGACCGCGCTTGGGGGTTGCCTGCATCGCCGGTCAGTCCCTCGTGCGGAGCGACAGCCCGCGCTCGTCCAGGCGCTGCACGACCTCGTCGGCCGACTTCTGTCCGAAGTTGGTGATGGCGAGGAGGTCCTCCATGGTGCGCTCGACCAGCTCGCCGATCGTGTTGATCTGCGCCCGCTTGAGGCAGTTGCGGGGCCGCTCGGACAGGTCGAGCTCCTCGATGCGCAGGTCCAGGTCCGGCGAGCCGCTGGTCGTCGTGCCGACGTCGCCGGGCTCCAGGCCCTGCGGCGCCTCTTCCAGGTCCGCCACGAGCGAGACCAGGTTGCGCAATGTGGCACCGGCGGAGGCCAGGGCCTCCCGGGGGGAGATCGTCCCGTCGGTCTCGATGTCGAGCACCAGCCGGTCGAAGTTGGTCGACTGCTCCACCCGCACCGGCTCGATGTCGAAGGTCACCCGGTGGACGGGCGAGAAGATGGAGTCGATCGGGATGACCCCGATCGTCGTCGAGCGCTTGTTCTTGTCGGCCGACGCGTACCCGCGTCCGCGCTCCACCGTCACGTCGACGGCCAGGCGGCCTTTGGCGTTGATGGAGGCGATGTGCAGGTCGGGGTTGAGCACCTCGACGTCGGAGGTCAGCTGCAGGTCGGCTGCCGTGGCGTCGGCCGGGCCGCGCACGTCGAGGCGGAGCGTCACCGGCTCGTCCGAGTTGACCCGGACCAGCAGGTCCTTGAGGTTCAGGATGATGTCGGTGACGTCCTCCTTGACGCCCGGGAGCGTCGTGAACTCGTGCAGTGCCTCGTCGAAGCGGAGCTGGGTCACCGCACCGCCGGGGATGGACGAGAGCAGGGTGCGGCGCAGCGAGTTGCCGAGCGTGGTGCCGAAGCCGGGGTCGAGCGGGCCGATGGCGAAACGCTGGCGGTTGTGCAGCTCCTCGTCGAGGACTTCGACGGTCGGCCGTTGGAAAATCAACATGGTGGGACTCCTGTTGCTGGGGACGGGGCTACTTCGAGTAGAGCTCGACGATCAACTGCTCCTGGACGGGCTCGTCGATGTGCTCTCGCAGTGGCGGGTTGAGGACGGCCACCGAGAAGCCGGCGTCGCCGGTTTCGAGCCAGGCCGGGGTCTGGCGCTCTAGGGTGTCCATGTTCCGGCGGACCAGGAAGTTCCCGCGGGTGGCCTCGCGCAGCACGACCTTGTCGCCCTTGCGGACCCGGTAGCTCGGGATGGTGACGCGCTTGCCGTTGACCTGGACGTGGCCGTGGCGCACGAACTGGCGGGCTTGGCGGCGGCTCGCGCCCCAGCCGGCCCGGAAAACCACGTTGTCGAGGCGGAGCTCGAGGTTGCGCAGGAGGTTCTCGCCGGTGATGCCCGGCTGGCGGTTGGCCTCCTCGTACATGTTGCGGAACTGCTTCTCCAGGATTCCATAGATCCGGCGCGCCTTCTGCTTCTCGCGCAGCTGGGCCAGGTACTCGGAGCCCTGGCGCATACGGTCACGGCCATGCTCGCCGGGCGGGTAGGCGCGGCTGTGACGGTCGGTGACCGCCTCGGAAACGGGGCACTTGAGCGAGTAGCAGCGCTCGCCCTTCAAGAACAGCTTGGTCCGCTCGCGCCGACAGAGTCGGCAGACGGGACCGGTGTATCGAGCCATGGGGTGTGGTTCCTCTTCCTCTTGGACCTAGACCCGGCGCCGCTTCTTGGGGCGGCAGCCGTTGTGCGGGATCGGGGTCACGTCCTTGATGCCGACCACCTCGATGCCGACGGCGGCGAGCGAGCGGATGGCGGTTTCGCGCCCCGAGCCCGGGCCCCGGACCAGCACGTCGACCTTGCGGACGCCGTGCTCCATGGCCCGCTTGGCGCACTGCTCGGCCGCCAGCTGGGCGGCGAACGGCGTCGACTTGCGC
>JBKQUM010000103.1:0-83853 GCA_052140165.1 Acidimicrobiales bacterium | reverse complement strand
CCGGAGTGCTCACCAGGACTCCTCGGCCAGCAGGGCGTGCAGCCCCTCGTCGGCACGCCGGAGCTCGTCGGCGCTCTGAGGGGTCCGTCGATACCCCTCCACGATGTCGGCCGCAATGCGGGCCCGCCTGGCCCCCTCGACGAGTTGCTCGAGACCGAGACGGACCGCCTCGGAGCGGTTGGCCAACACCCCGTCTGCGATGAGGCGATCAACCGCTGCCAGCAATCCAGCATCGCGGCGGGTCACGAGCTGAGGCATTGCAATAAGCATACCGTATTGCATTGCATCCGACCTTCGCCGCGCTCACTCCGCATGCAATGGAACGGTCCACGCCGAGGCACGACCCTCCCGCCCAGTCGGGCTACAGATCGATGCCCAGCAAACGTGCGCCGTCGGCCACCGGCCGGCCCGCCGCCGCCGCCTCGTCGAGGGCCCGCAGCGCGCCGGGCGTGTCGAGGTCGTCGTCGAGCGTGGCGCGCACCGCCGCCAGTCCCGCCGAACCGTCCCCCGCAGGCGCACTTGACCACAGCGCCAGCCGTGCCGCGGCGGCCGGCATGTCCTCGGCGGTGTTCCACTCCCAGTCCCCCCGGTAGTGGTGGGCCAGCAGGGCCAACCGGACCGCGGCCGGGTCCCACTCCTTGCACAGGTCCCCCACGAAGACGAGGTTGCCCAACGACTTCGACATCTTCGTACCGTCAAAACCCACCAGGCCCACGTGGAACCACAGCCGCACGAAGGGCTTGCCAGTCACCGACTCGGACTGGGCCGTCTCGCACTCGTGGTGCGGGAACACGAGATCGCGCCCTCCCCCATGGATGTCGATCGTCTCGCCGAGCTCCCGCAGTACCAGGGCCGAGCACTCGATGTGCCACCCGGGCCGTCCCGGCCCCCAGCGCGACTCCCATGCGGGCTCGTCGGGGAGCGACGGCTGCCACAGCACGAAATCCAGCGGGTCGCGCTTGTTTGGGTCGTCGGGCCGCCCCCCTTGCTCCGCCGCGAGCTCGAGCATGCGGGTCCTGCCGTACCCGCTGATGCGCCCGAACTCGGGGAAGGTCGCCACGCTGAAGTACACCGAGCCGCCGGACTCGTAGGCGTGGCCACCCTGGAGTGCGGCGCCGATCAGCGAGAGGATCTCCGAGATCGCCGAGGTGGCCCGCGGCTCGGAGTAGACGGGCAGCAGGTTCAACAGGCCCATCTCGGCGTCGAAACGCGCCATCTCCTCGGCCGCCAGGTCCAGGTAGTGCACGCCGAGCTCGCGTGCCTTGCGCAGTATGTCGTCGTCGACGTCGGTGACATTGCGCACCAGTTTCGTCTCGTGGCCGGCGTCTCGGAGGCGCCGTTGCAGCATGTCGAAGTACAGGTAGACGGCGGCATGGCCGAGGTGCGCGGAGTCGTAGGGCGTGATCCCGCACGAGTACATCGTCACCACGGGACCCGGCTCGAACGCCACCACCTCGCCCCGTGCCGTGTCGTACAGCCGCACGGCTAAATTCCGGCCATCCTCAGCGTCGAATGCGCCTTGTGCCGGATGTTCAAGGTGACACAGACAGCGGTGAAGGCTTCGATGGCGGCGGCCTGGTTCAGGCTCCCAACGTCGAGCGGCCGCAACCCGCGCATGAGCTCCACCAGCCCGACGGTGGCGGCGGTGGCCTCCGGATGGTCCGAGCACACGAGCACGTCTGCTTCCAACCCCGACTCGAGGTCTTCCATTTCCGAGGCGGGGAGGTGATGGAAGGCGGCCGCCACCAGGGACTCCGGGAGGGCGGCCTGGACAGCCGCCGCCACCGAGCCTCTCGGAGGCACCAGCGCCAGCATTTCGCGGCCCTCCTTGACCAGAGCGTTGGCCATGGAGACCACCACCTTGCCGGCGAGCGGTTCCCGCAGCGACCGCACAGTTGCGATGGCGCTGTCCCAGGGCGTGGCCACGACGACGAGGTCGGCTGCGGCGGCACCGGCATTGACTGCCCCCCGGAGCTCCAGCTCCCGACCCGGCCAGAGCGCCACCACGTCGGCGACCACGCCGGCGGCCCGCTCGGCGTCGCGCGAGCCGATCGTGACCTGGACGCCTGCCTCGGCCAGGCGGAGTGCCACCCCTCGTCCGGCCGGGCCCGTTCCACCGAGGATTCCCACGTGCACGCTCCTACCTTCGCATAACCTCGCTGGCGCAGTGGGACTCCTCGACGGCAAGCGGCTCCTGATCACCGGCGTGTTGACCGACGCCTCCCTGGCCTTCGCCGTGGCCCGGCTGGCCCAGGAGGAGGGCGCCGACATCGTCCTCTCCGGCGCGGGGCGCGCCCTCTCCCTCACCCGGCGGACCGCCCGCAAACTGCCCCGCGAACCCGAGGTCCTGGAGATCGACGTGACCTCACCCGAGCAGCTGGCCGCCGCCGGCGAGGCGCTGGCTGCCCGCTGGGACCGCCTCGACGGCGTGCTGCACGCCATCGGCTTCGCGCCCCCCGACTGCCTCGGCAGCGGCATGTTCGCCGCGGGCTGGGACGACGTCTCGGTGGCGCTCAACATCTCCGCCTACTCCCTCAAGGCCCTGGTCGACGCCTTCCTGCCGCTCCTCTCCGCCGCGGGACGCGAGGGAGGCGCCTCGGTCGTCGGCCTGGACTTCGATGCGACGGTCGCCTGGCCGGTCTACGACTGGATGGGCGTGGCGAAGGCAGCGCTCGAGTCCCTCTCGCGCTACCTGGCCAAGGAGCTCGGCCCTCGTGGCATCCGGGTCAACCTCGTCGCAGCGGGACCGATCCGGACCATGGCGGCCAAGTCGATACCCGGTTTCAGCGCCTTCGAGGACACCTGGGCCGACCGCGCCCCGCTCGGTTGGGACGTGCACGACTCGTCCGCCGTCGCCAAGGCATGCCTGGCCCTCTTCAGCGATCTCTTCCCGATGACGACCGGCGAGATCGTCCACGTCGATGGCGGGGTCCACGCCGTCGGCGGCTCCGCCTGACGGGACGTTGACGGTGCGGGCGCCCGCACTCGTACTCTCACCCTGACCCTGACCCTGACCCTCAACCTCAACCTCAGCCTCAGGCCGTGGATCACCTGGCCGGGGTCACAGGTCCCAGTGGCCTCCCAGCCGGTCACATTTGTTGTGCGAAAATTGTGTGGGCCAGGCGCCGAACGGCACTAGAAAGAATCGAACGTACTCCCGCCAAAAAGGCGTGTGGCGTGGCACGGCGCAGTGGTGTTGGATGGGACTGCTGCCCCGTCCGTTCATCGACGTCATGGATAACGAAATGCTCCCCTTGGCCAGGAACATCGTCGCTGCGGACCGTCCGTCCACCCTCGCTGTTCCCACGGCATGGGGGTGAGGACGCTCCTGCACCGGCAGCCAGCGGTGGCAAGGGGCAGGCGATGAGAGTGTCGGGTCTCAAGGTCAAGACCCGCAAACGGAGGGCGGTCCACGCCGGCACCGACGAGCCGAACCTCGCGGCTCCACCCCCGCCCCCGGAGCCGGACGACAGCGGCGGCACCCGCGCCGCGACCTCCCCCTCTCGCACCATCAGCGACCGGGATCTCATGCTCACGCAGGTCTCCTGCGACTTCGTCTGCGCCTGCATCGCACTCCCCTTCGGGCTGCTCGTCCTCTCGAGGCTCTCCTCGGTGCCGGTGAACGCGTCGGGGCGGTTGCTGGCGAACATGGAGGTCGACTCGCTGTTCCCCGTCGCAGTCGTCCTCGCACTTGCCTTGGGCGGCGTCTACCGCGTGGCTCACCGTCGCCTGCAGCCCAGCGCGTTCCTCGAGCTGCGCGAGCTCTCCTTCGGCGTCGGCTGCGGTTGCGTGCTCACCCTGGCGATCGGCTCGTTCCTGCATGGCACCTTCGGAACGACCGAGCCCTACGCCACTCAGCTCGTCATGGCGGTCATCGCCGCCATCGGTGTCATCACCGTGGGACGCATCGTCCTGCGCTTCTTCCTGCGCAAGCTGACCACGACCCGGGTGCTCGTCGTCGGTTCGGGCACGACGGCCGATCGCGTCATGCTCAGCGTCCGGCAGGAGCCCGCCATGACCCTGGTCGGACGTGCCGTCGAGGGCGACGCGGTGGACGCCGGTGCAATCGGGAGGGTGACCGACCTCCCGGAGCTCTGCCGGCAGCTCCAGGTGGATCGCATCCTGGTGGCGGCCAGCGAGCAGTCCTCGGCCGAGTCGCTCGACGTCTACCGCCGGCTGCAGGACTCCGTGCACATCGCGATGGTGCCGCGCTACTACGAGTTGATCAGCTGGCGGTCGCGCCTCACGGACCTCTCCGGCACGCCCTTCCTCGAGATCGCCCGGCCGCACCTGAGCGCGTGGGACAGGTTCGTGAAGCGGGCGTTCGACCTGTGCATGAGCTCGGCGGTGCTCGTGGCGATGTCGCCGCTGCTCCTGGTCGTGGCCGTCGCTGTGAAGCTGAGCTCGCCCGGACCCGTGTTCTTCCGCCAGGTCCGCCTGGGCCGCAACGCGGCGCCGTTCATGGTCACCAAGTTCCGCTCCATGACCATGGATGCCGAGGCCGCACCGGCCGGCGACGCAGAGTCCGAGATGGACGATCCCGACCGACCATTGCACGAGCTGCGCAACAAGAACGACGAGACGGGCCGTGTCACCGACTTCGGGGCGTTCCTGCGCCGGACCGGCATCGACGAGATCCCCCAATTCATCAACGTCTTCAAGGGCGACATGTCCATCGTGGGTCCCCGCCCGTTCATCCCCAGC
This sequence comes from Acidimicrobiales bacterium, assembly GCA_052140165.1. Classification (GTDB taxonomy): domain Bacteria; phylum Actinomycetota; class Acidimicrobiia; order Acidimicrobiales; family RAAP-2; genus Bog-473. The sequence goes on along the minus strand of JBKQUM010000103.1, from coordinate 79,149 downwards.
CAGTCCAACGTCGAGGGTTGGGCGACACGCCGCTTCGACGTGCGACCGGGTATCACGGGCCTGTGGCAGGTTTCGGGGCGCAACGACCTGACCCACAAGGACCTCGTGCAGCTCGACTACCTCTATGTGGCGTCCTGGTCGCTGTGGTGGGACCTCAAGATCATGTTCGAGACCCCCATGACGATGGCCCGGGGCACCGGCGCCTACTGAGCCGGTTCGCCTCGGCCGTTCGGCCGATCGCCCAGTACGGCGTGGATCGCCCCTGACGCTGACCAGGTCGCCGAAACTCCGACGGTAGGTTGCAGGGGATGAGCATGCGGGGACACGCCATGGGGGGTGGCCGCGGCGGTGGATGGGGCGGCATGCGCTCCATGCGCCAGGACCGGGCCGTCCTCCAGCACCGGGTCAAGAAGGGCACCGCACGGCGGATGCTCACCTTCGCCGTCCCGTACAAGAAGATCCTGGCCATCTTCATCCCGGTCGTGATCCTCGACGCCGTCATCGCGGCGGTGAACCCCCTCATCCTTCGTGCCCTCATCGACAACGGGATCCTGAAGAAGGACAAGGACCTGGTGATCGAGCTGGCGATCCTGGTCGCCGTGCTCGCCCTCGCCGATGCAGGCCTCGCCCTCACCGAGCGGCGGATCTCCGCCTTCATCGGCGAGAGCCTCATATACGACATGCGCTCGAAGGTGTTCCGGCACATCCAGCGGATGCCGCTGGCCTTCTTCACCCGCACCCAGACCGGCGCGCTGGTCAGCCGCCTGAACAACGACGTCATCGGGGCGCAGCAGGCCTTCACGGACCTGTTGTCCAACGTGGTCGGCAACCTCGTGACCGTCGTGATCGTCATCGCCGCCATGTTCTTCCTCAGCTGGCAGATCACGCTGGCCGCGCTGATCCTCGTCCCCATCTTCCTCATCCCGGCCCGCTTCGTCGGCCAGCGCATCGGTTCGCTGACCAAGGAGGGCTACGACCTCAACAGCGAGATGAACATGGTCATGCAGGAGCGCTTCCAGGTCGGCGGCGCCATGCTGGTCAAGCTGATGGGGCGGCCCGACGCCGAGGCGACCTCCTTCGAGGCCAAGGCCGGCCGGGTGCGCGACATCGGCATCGCCCAGGCGACCTACGCCCGGGTCTTCTTCGTGGCGCTGTCGCTGACCGCGGCGCTGGCGACCGCCATCGTCTACGGCGTCGGTGGCGTCGCCGCCGTGGACGGCGTCCTCCAGGTGGGCACCGTCGTCGCCCTTACCAGCTACCTGACCCGCCTCTACCAGCCGCTCACCCAGCTCTCGAACCTCAACCTCGACGTCATGACGGCGCTCGTCTCCTTCGAGCGGCTGTTCGAGGTGCTCGACATCGAGCCCATGATCACCGAGGACCCCGACGCCGTCGCCATCCCGCGGGGGCACGCCTCCATTGAGTTCGACGACGTGACCTTCACGTACCCGAGCGCAGGCGAGGTGTCGCTGGCCTCGCTCGAATCGGTGGCGGTGCTCGAGACGGGCCCGCGCCACGAGGTGCTGCACGACGTGTCCTTCACGGTGGAGCCGGGCCAGATGGTCGCCCTGGTGGGGCCCTCGGGCGCCGGGAAGACGACCATCTCGAACCTGGTGCCCCGCCTCTACGACGTGACGGCCGGGTCGGTACGCCTGAGCGGCGTCGACGTGCGGCACGCCACCATGGCATCGGTGCGCGACGTCGTCGGCGTGGTGACGCAGGACCCGCACCTGTTCCACGACACGCTCCGGGCCAACCTCTTGTACGCCCGGCCCGAGGCCACGGAGCGCGAGGTGCTGGACGCCCTGGCCCAGGCGCAGATCGGGCACCTGGTCGGTGAGCTGCCCGACGGCCTCGACACCGTGATCGGCGAGCGGGGCTACCGGCTCTCGGGCGGGGAGAAGCAGCGGGTGGCCCTGGCCCGCCTGATGCTCAAGGCGCCCGACATCGTGGTGCTCGACGAGGCCACGGCACACCTCGACTCGGAGTCCGAGGCGGCCGTCCAGCGCGCCCTGCGCGAGACGCTCGCCGGCCGCACCTCACTCGTCATCGCGCACCGGCTCTCCACCGTCCGGGAGGCCGATGAGCTGCTGGTCGTCGACGGCGGCCGGATCGTCGAACGCGGCACCCACGCCAGCCTCCTGGCCGACAACGGCCTGTACGCCGAGCTCTACCGGACCCAGTTCGCCGACCAGGAGGAGCCGGTCGAGACCTGAGGCACGGCTGGGGGGCCGCAGCACCGTACCTGCACGAGAGGCCGACAAAAAGTAGAATCTGTTCTAGTTGCCGGGTTCCCGATTCGACGGGTCCCTAATTAGGAGGTCTCCCCGTGCACAACGAGCTCTGCGAACGCCTCGGGATCGAGTTCCCCATCTTCGCCTTCACCCACTGCCGCGACGTGGCGGCAGCCGTGTCCAACACCGGCGGCCTCGGCGTGCTCGGCGCGGTGGGCTTCAGCGCCGACGAGCTCGAGGTGGAGCTGTCGTGGCTGGACGAGCACGTGGGCGACCACCCCTACGGGGTCGACATCGTGATCCCCGGCAAGTACGAGGGCATGGGCGAGCTGGACCCGGTCAAGCTCGAAGAGGAGCTGCGGGCCATGATCCCCGAGGAGCACCGCACCTTCGCCAAGAAGATCCTGGCCGACCACGGCGTGCCCGAGCTCGAGGGTGGCGCCCGCCGTGAGCTGCTCGGGTGGACGGCGGCCACGGCGGCGCCGTTGGTCGAGGTCATCCTGCGCCACGACAAGGTCAAGCTGGTGGCCAACGCCCTGGGCACGCCGCCCGACGACGTCATCGCGCAGGTCCACGACCACGGGATGTTGATCGCCGCGCTGGCGGGGTCGGTCAAGCACGCACTCAACCACAAGGCGGCCGGCGTCGACATCGTCATCTGCCAGGGCTCCGAGGGCGGAGGCCACACCGGCGACGTCGGGTCCATCGTGCTCTGGCCCGAGGTGATTGACGCCGTCGCTCCCCTGCCCGTGCTGGCCGCCGGCGGGGTCGGGTCCGGGCGTCAGATGGCCGCCGCCATGGTCATGGGCGCGGCGGGCGTCTGGACGGGCTCGCTGTGGCTGACCGTCGAGGAAGCGGACGTGCCGCCCAAGCAGATGGAGTCGTACCTCAAGGCGACGTCGCGGGACACTGTCCGGTCGCGCTCGTTCACCGGGAAGCCGTGCCGGCTGTTGAAGAACGACTGGACCGACGCCTGGGAGGACCCCGCCAACCCCAAGCCGCTCGGCATGCCGCTGCAGATGATGGTCGCCATCGACTGCGTGTCGCGTGGCCACGCCTACCCCGAGGAGGCCAGGGACGTGAACTTCAACCCGGCCGGTCAGGTGATCGGCCGCGCCACGTCGGTGCGCCGCACGAAGGACGTGGTGCTCGGCATGGTCGAGGAGTACATCGACGCGGTGGAGAGGCTGCAGCAGGTGAACGAGGGCGCGACGGCCTGACCGAGGGCGGCGCCCACGTGGTGGGGTGACGAAGACCAAGAGCCTTGGTTTCGTTCAGGTCTGGTGACAAGATTCTTCCGGCATCAGACCGGAGGAGGCCTGTGAATGAACGAAGACCGGGAGCCGCCGGACGCTGGCGCGCCTGCGGCAGGTCGGAGGAACGGGCGCTATCTCTGTGGAGCACGACGACGTCGTCCGTTGGCGACCACCGGAATGATCGCCGGCATCGCCGCCATCCTCGCGACGGTCCCCGCGTGCAGTTCATCATCGAACCCCACGACGGCTCCGACGTCCACGTCGCATCCAACGCCGACTACCACCACGTCGTCGTCGGTCACCTTCGCACAAGGATCGGCGGCGGAGGTCGCCGACTGCCAATCGGACGCACAGACCATTGAGACTGCACTCCAGGCGTACATGGCCGAGAAGGGCACCTACCCGTCACCACCGTTCCCGTGGAGCGCCGCTAACTACGTCGTAGACTTTGCACCGCTCACGTCAGGCACGGACGGCGGAGCTTTCCTGCACATGCCACCCTCATCCAACTACTACGTGATTGAGTACGACTCGGACGGCCACGTATGGGTCGCACCGCCAGGGAATTACAGCGCGACCTACAACGCCGGCCAGGATTTCGCTGCCAACCCGAATGTCTGCCTGGCCGCGGTGCATTAGGTCGCGAGCCGCGTTCTTCTTGACCCCCATCGCCCGAGACGTCACCGACCTCGGCTGCCGCGATTGCCGTAAAACTGGCATCCCTCTTCATCCCGCGTGGCCGTCCCAAGATCCCCTCAGCACCCGCTTCACCACGATCGACCGGCAGATCGCGCTCGTCCTGCCCGGGATGGCCCTGGCCGCGCTGCCTCTCTCCGATCGGATGCGCGGACCGAGAGATCTGCTCCTCCGCGATGCTGCTACACCCCACGTCCAGTCAAGCCGGACATCTCCGCCCGTTCCTCTTGAATTGGGAGTGATTGCTCGTCGGGCAACTGCTCCCCGCTGACCCCATTCGGGTCCGCCTAATGTCGCCGGCATGGAACTCCACGAAGCTCTCTACACGACGCGCGCCATGCGCAGGGTCAAGAAGGACCCGATCCCCCTCGACGTCCAGGCCCGCATCCTCGATGCGGCCATCCGGGCCCCCTCGGGTGGCAACCAGCAGAACTGGCACTTCCTGCTGCTCGACGACCCGGCCAAGAAGGCCGCCCTGGCACCCCTGTACCAGCACGCCATGGGCGAGCTGTGGAAGAGCGTCTACAAACCGCAGCTCGATGTGGCGCACGCCAACCCCGAGGCACCCGAGTCCGTCCAGATCCTCAAGGTCCAGCGCTCGGCCCAGTGGCTCGCCGACCACTTCGAGGACGTGCCGCTCTACCTCTTCCCGTTCTGCCAGCACGACCCCACCGGCGGCTCCATCTACCCCGCCGTATGGAACGCCATGCTCGCCGCCCGGGCCGAGGGCATCGGCAGCTGCATCACCGCGCTGCTCCAGTTCTTCCACCCGGCCGAGACGTTCGAGATCCTCGGCGTCCCCGCCGACGACGGCTGGCACCTCTCGGGCACCGTCAGCTTCGGCTATCCCACCGGCACCTGGGGCGTGGCGTCCCGGCGACCGGTCCACGAGGTCTCCTCCCGCAACACGTGGGACACCCCCGTCGGCTTCGAGGTCCCTCACCCGCTGTGGCCGGCCTGACCGTCCCGTTCGCGGGCACCGTCCTGCGGGTCACCGTGGCGGCGGGTGACCGGGTGGCGGCCGGGACCGTCCTGGTGGTGCTCGAGTCCATGAAGATGGAGCACGTGGTGGAGGCCGCCACGCCGGGCGTCATCGACACGGTCCTGGTGGCGCCGGGCGATGCCGTGCAGACCGGGGACGTGATCGTGCAGATGACCGAGTCGGACGGGATCGTGGCCAAGCACCCCCCGACCGTCGCGGACGTTGGGAGCGGCGTGCGCCCCGAGCTGGCCGAGCTGCGGGACAGGGTGGCCGCCACGCTCGATCCGGGACGGCCCGCCGCCACCGAGCGCCGGCACGCCGGTGGGCGGCGGACGGCGCGGGAGAACATCGAGGACCTGTGCGACCCCGGCAGCTTCGAGGAGTACGGCGGGCTGGTCTTCGCCGCCCAACGGGCGCGCCGGAGCATCGAGGACCTCATCGCCAACACGCCGGCCGACGGCCTCGTGGCCGGGATCGGGCGGGTCAACGGCGACAGCTTCGACGACGAGCGCGCGCGCTGCGCCGTCCTGTCGTACGACTATTCCGTCCTCGCCGGCACCCAGGGGCAGATGAACCACCGCAAGAAGGACCGCATCTTCGAGCTCGCCGAACGGCTACGGCTCCCCGTGGTGCTCTTCGCCGAGGGCGGCGGCGGGCGCCCGGGTGACACGGACATGGCCGTCGTGACGGGGCTCGACACGGAGGCCTTCGCGCTGTTCGCCAAGCTGAGCGGCCTCGTGCCCCTCGTTGGCATCGTGTCCGGGCGCTGCTTCGCCGGCAACGCCGCGCTGCTCGGATGCTGCCACGTCGTCATCGCCACTCCCGACGCCAACGTGGGCATGGGCGGCCCCGCCATGATCGAGGGCGGCGGGCTCGGCGTCTTCGCCCCCGAGGACATCGGACCCGTATCGGTGCAGGTGCCCAACGGCGTCATCGACGTCCTCGCCGCCGACGAGAAGGAGGCCGTCACGGTGGCCCGCCGGTACCTGTCGTACTTCCAAGGGGACGTGCGCGACTGGGTGAGCCCCGATCAGGTGCTCCTACGCGACGTGGTGCCGCCGGACCGCCGCCGCGTCTACGACGTGCGGCGGGCGCTCGAGCTCATCGCCGACGAGGGCTCGGTGCTTCAGCTGCGACCATCCTTCGCCCCGGGCATGGTCACCGCGCTGACCCGGATGGAGGGCCGTGCCGTCGGGGTGATCGCCAACAACCCCATGCACCTGGCGGGGGCGATCGACGCCGCCAACGCCGACAAGGCGGCGCGGTTCATGCAGCTGTGCGAGGCCTTCGGCCTGCCCCTGCTGTTCCTGTGCGACACGCCCGGGTTCATGGTCGGGCCGGAGGCGGAAGCGACGGCGCTGGTGCGCCGGGTCAGCCGGATGTTCGTCGTCGGCGCGTCGCTCACGGTGCCCTTCGCGTGTGTGGTGCTGCGCAAGGGCTACGGGCTGGGCGCGCAGGCGATGGCCGGCGGGAGCTTCCGCCGACCTGTCTTCACGGTGGCGTGGCCGACGGGCGAGCTGGGCGGCATGGGGCTCGAGGGCTCGGTGCGGCTGGGCTTCCGCCGCGAGCTCGACGCCATCGACGACCCCACCGAGCGCGAGGCGGCGTTCTCGGCCATGGTGGCGCGCGCCTACGAGCACGGGAAGGCCCTCAACGTGGCCGCCCACTTCGAGATCGACGACGTCATCGACCCGGCCGACACCCGGGCGCGCTTCGTGCACGCGCTGGAGTCGGCGGGACCTCGTGACGTCTGGACGAGGGGGCAGCGGCGGCCCTTCGTGGACACGTGGTGACGACGTTGGGAGGAGGCCAGTGACAGCGGACGTGGAGACCGAGATCGAGCGGCTCGTCGGGGCCATGACGCTCGACGAGAAGTGTTCCCTGACCGCCGGCGCGAACATGTGGTACCTCCCGCCGGTCGAGCGGCTCGGCATCCCGGCCCTCAAGGTCTCCGACGGGCCGTCGGGCGTCCGGGGCGACAGCCTGATCGGTCGTCGCTCCCTGTCGCTGCCCTGCGGCATGGCGATCGGGTCGACGTGGAACCCGTCGCTGGTAGCGCGCCTCGGCGGGGTGCTGGCCGCGGAGGCGGCGTCCAAGGGTGTGCACGTGGTGCTCGGCCCCACGGTGTGCATCGTGCGGACGCCGCTCGCCGGCCGCACGTTCGAGTCCTTCTCCGAGGATCCCCTCCTGACGGCCCGCATCGCCGTGGCGTACGTCCAGGGTGTGCAGGCGGGCGGCGTCGCCTGCTGTATCAAGCACTTTGCCTGCAACGACCAGGAGCACGAGCGGATGACCATCAGCGCGGAGGTCGAGGAGCGCCCCCTGCGCGAGATCCACCTCGTCGCCTTCGAAGCCGCCGTCCGGGAGGCCGGCGTCTGGTCGGTGATGACCGCCTACAACAAGGTCAACGGTGTGTACTGCGGCGAGCAGCCCGACCTCATTGATGGGATCCTGCGCGGCGAGTGGGGCTTCGACGGGCTCGTCATGTCGGACTGGTTCGGGACGCACTCCACCGGGGCCGCCGCACTGGCGGGCCTCGACCTCGAGATGCCGGGTCCCTCGGCCTGGTTCGGTCCCACGCTGGCCACCGCGGTGCGCGACGGCCTCGTCGACGAGTCGGTGGTCGACGGACAGGTGCGCCACGCCCTGCGGCTCATGGGGCGGGTGGGGATCCTCGGCCGCTCGACGGTGCCCGACGAGCAGGAGGAGGACGACCCGGGGCGACGGGCGGTGGCCCGGGAGGTGGCGGCTGAGGGGACCGTGCTCCTGGCCAACGACGGGCTGCTGCCGCTCGACCCCGGGACCGTGGCCAGCGTCGTCGTCGTCGGCGCCAACGCCGGCCAGCTCGCCATGGGGGGCGGCAGTTCGGAAGTGACCCCGCACCGGCGTCGCCCCGTGGCCGACGCGCTGGCCGAGCGACTGCCGGGCGTTGCGATCTCTTCCGAGATCGGATGCCGCATCGACCTCGGACTGCCGCCGATCGACCTCCGGCTGCTGGCCTCGTCGGGCGTCGACGAGAGCCTTCGCATCGAGTACTTCGACAACGCGGAGCTCTCCGGGACACCGGTGGCCATCGAGGCGGCCCACACGGCCCGGGTGCTGTGGATCGGCCCCCCGCGAGCGGATCTGACCATCGGGGAATGCTCGGTCCGCCTCTCCGCGGTGTTCACCCCGGACGTGTCGGGCGCGTGGCAGCTCGGGCTCGAGAGCGCCGGGCGGGCCGTGTTGCGCCTGGACGGCGCCGTCGTCGTCGACAACTCCGATCCGTCGCGCGGTTCGAGCTTCTACGGCGCCGGGAGCGAGCCCGTCGAGGTCACGTTCGACCTCGCCGCAGGCCGCTCCTACGAGTTGGCGGTCGAGGTCTGGCCACGTTCGTCGTCGTCCCCCATTCTGGGCGCGCGCATCGGTGCGTCACCGCCGGACACGGGCGACGAGTTCGAGCGTGCGGTGCGCGCCGCCGCCGAGGCTGACGTCGCCGTGGTCGTGGTCGGCTCGAACGGGCAATGGGAGTCCGAAGGCCACGACCGGCCCGACCTGTCGCTGCCGGGCCGTCAGCGGGAGCTCGTCGAGGCGGTGCTCGAGGCCAACCGGCGCACCGTGGTCGTCGTCAACGCGGGCTCCCCGGTCGAGATGCCCTGGGCGCCCCGGGCGGGAGCCGTGCTCATGACCTGGTACCCGGGCGAGGAGGGTGCCGACGCGTTGGCCGACATGCTGATCGGCGCGGCCGAGCCCTCGGGGCGGCTCCCGGTGACGTTCCCGGCCCGGGTCGAGGACGGGCCGGCCGGGCTGGGCGTCGAGGGCGACCGGTATCCCGGCCTGGAGGGCAAGGTCGTCTACGGGGAAGGCATCCTGGTGGGCTACCGCTACTACGAGACCGCCCACCTGGCGCCGCTGTTCCCCTTCGGCTTCGGGCTCTCCTACGGCGACATCGTCTTCGACCACGTGCAGGTGGACGCGGACGGGGTGACCGTCACGCTGGCCAACAACGGGACCCGCCGGGGTACCGAGGTCGTGCAGGTCTACGTGCGCGCGCCCGAATCGAAGGTCCGCCGCCCCGACCGGGAGCTGGCCGGGTTCGCCAAGGTCGCCGTCGACCCCGGCAGCCGGGAGACGGTCCGGGTGGAGCTGGGCGTCACCGCCTTCCACTACTGGGACGTGGACACGCACGCCTGGCGGTCCGATCCGGGTCGCTACGAGGTTCTGGTCGGCTCGTCGTCCCGTGACATCAGGTCGAGCACCGTCATCACTGTGTCGTGACGTCGCGCCCATGGACGTTGGTCTGGGACCGGCTCCTGGTCGAGCCACGGCGTCCGGCGGTCATCCGGGAACGGCCCAACGCCTACTGGTTCGCCGTCGCGGCCGTCTGCATCGGCGCGTTCATGGGCCAGCTCGACGCCTCCATCGTCACGGTCGCCCTCCCCACCCTGCAGCACACCTTCGACGCGTCGGTGGGCGCGGTCACCTGGGTGGGCCTGTCGTACCTGCTGGTGCTCGTGGCGACCGTGACCGCCGTCGGCCGGTTCGCCGACATGTGGGGGCGCAAGCTGCTGTACGTCTACGGCTTCGTCATCTTCACGCTCGCCTCCGTGCTGTGCGGTCTCGCCCCGGGGCTGGCGGCGCTGTGCGGGTTCCGGGCGCTCCAGGCCGTGGGCGCGGCGATGCTGCAGGCGAACAGCCTGGCCATCATCGTGCTCGTGATGCCGAGTCGGTCCCTCGGGAAGGCCATCGGGCTCCAGGGCGCGGCGCAGGCCCTGGGACTGGCACTGGGTCCGTCGATCGGCGGGCTGCTGCTCGCCGCCGGAGGCTGGCGCCTCATCTTCTTCGTGAACGTGCCCTTCGGCCTTTTCGGCGCGGTGGCTGCGATCCTGCTGGTGCCCCGAAGTCAGAATCTGATGGCCCGGGTGCGCTTCGACTGGACGGGGCTCGGGATCTTCTTCCCGGCGGTGGTGGCGCTGCTGTCCGCGATCTCGTTCGGGGCCGGGGCCGGCTGGGGCTCCGTGCTGATCGTCGGGCTCTTCGTCGTGGCCGGGGCGCTCGGCGTGCTCTTCGTCGTGCACGAACGCCGGGACAAGGACCCGATGATGGACCTCGGTCTCTTCTCGAACACCCGCTTCTCGACGGGGATCGCCAGCGGCGTGGGTTCGTACCTGGTCATGTTCGGGGTGCTGCTGCTCGTGCCCTTCTACCTGGAACGGGCGCAGGGTCTCGGCACGGCCCGCTCGGGTCTGGAGCTCATGGCCATGCCGCTGGCCTTCGGGGTGGTGGCGCCCTTCGCAGGACGTCTCGCCGACCGGCTGGGCGCCCGGCCGCTGACGGTGGCCGGGATGGCCCTGGTGACCGGGGCGCTGGTGGCGATGGCGGCGACGCGGCCCTCCACGGCGTGGTTCCTCGCCCTGTTGGCGCTCGTGGGAATCGGGATGGGGCTCTTCACGTCCCCCAACAACGCGTCCATCATGGGCGCCGCCCCCGAGCAGCAGGCCGGCATGGCCTCGGGTGTCCTCAACATGACCCGTGGCATCGGGACGGCGCTGGGACTCGCCGTGACGGGCACCATCTTCGTCGGGGCCGGCGGGGACGCGGGGCACGCCGGCGGCGCCGACCACGCCTTCACCGTCACGGCGTACGTGCTGGCGGCGATCGCCGGCGCGGCCGGGGTGGTCTCCGCGCTGCGCTCGAACGGGGCGCTGGCCGACGCCACGCTCTCCTCGGTGGAATGACCTGACGGCGCTGACGCGACTCCCCATCGCCGAGGGCTGGAATTACGTGGTGCGCCTCTACCGACCCCGGGCCGAGGTGCTCGACAGGTGCTCGACAGGTCCTCGACGCTCCCGCCGGCACGGCCTCTCCGAGTCCGCCTCCCCGTCAGCGGGTGACGGGCGCCGCCCCGTCGCTCATCTGGTCGAAGATCCACTTGTACGTGTCCTGCAACCCGTCCTCGAGGGTGATGGACGGGGCCCAGCCCAGCCGTTCGCCGATCAGCGCGTTGTCGCTGTTGCGCCCCCGGACCCCCTGGGGAGCGGTCAGGTTGTGGTTGCGCGTGAGGGTCACCCCGGCGATGCCCTCGACGATGTCGACCAGCTCGTTGATCGTCACCAGCTGCTCGGAGCCGATGTTGAGCGGCTCACCGACGTCGCTCGCCGTCAGCCGTAACGTTCCCTCCACGCAGTCGTCGATGTGGGTGAAGCTGCGCGTCTGCTTGCCGTCTCCCCAGATCTCTATCTCGCTGCTGCCGCTCAGCACGGCGGCGGCGACCTTCCGGCAGATGGCGGCCGGCGCCTTCTCCCGGCCGCCGTCGTAGCTGCCATGTGGCCCGTACACGTTGTGGTAGCGGGCGACGCGGGTCTCGAGCCCGAAATCCTCGGAGAAGTGGCGGGCCATGCGCTCGCTGAACAGCTTCTCCCAGCCGTACCCGTCCTCGGGCATGGCGGGGTAGGCATCGACCTCCCGCAGTGGCTCCACTTCGGGCGACTCCTGCTTTCCCGCGGCGTACACGCACGCCGAGGAGGAGTAGAAGAACCGCTGCACGCCCGCCCGGCGGGCCGCTTCGAGCATGTGGGTCGAGATGAGCACCGAGAGCATGCACAGGGCCTTGTTGTTCTCTATGAAGCCCATGCCGCCCATGTCGGCCGCGAGGTTGTAGACGGTGTCGATGCCTTCGCAGGCGTTCTGACACGCCGCGGCGTCCTGGAGGTCGGCACACCGACTGTCGACGTCGCGGAAGCGCTGGTGCCATTGGTCGAGGGGGACCCGGTCCACGGCAACGATGTCGTCCACGCCCTGTTCGCGCAACCGGGCCACCAGGTGCCCCCCGATGAAGCCACCGGCGCCGGTCACCAACACGCTTGTCATCGGATCTGCTCTCCCTTGGCCCTCAATGGCCGGCACGGCGGCCGCCCGACGTGATGGATGAACGAACGGGAGACGACGACCTTGTCGTCATCGTGCCGCCAACGGCGGGGGGCGGGAGCGGTGCGGGTCAACTCGCCTCCCGGCGGGCGGACTCCAGCTCGAGGACCGGCACCGCCCCGAGCGGGCGCTCGCTGGGCACGGGACCGCCGACCAGCGATCCGAAGACCCCGATGAAGCGGTCGGCCGCGGCCTCGGGGCTGAACACGCGCTCGGCGTAGCGGCGACCCGCGGTCCCCATGGCCAGGCGAGCCGCACCGTCGTCCAGCAACCGGGCGACCGTCGCGCCGACGTCCTGCCGCCGGGTGGGGTCGACGACCACGCCGGCGCCCTGGCTCAGGAGTATCTCCGCCACCGAGTTCTGCTCGGGGAGCACGCCGACGACGGCACGGTTCGCGCACAGATACGTGAGCACCTTGGACGGGACGGAGAACCGGGAGGCTTCCGGCTCGAGGATGGCGACGAGAACGTCCGCGGTGGCCATGACGTCGGGTAGGTCCTCGTAGGGCTGGAAGTCGAGCAGGACGAGGTTGTCGGCCCGCTGCTCGCGCTGCCAGTCCTCGAGCCAGTCCCGGCCCTTGCCCTCGGACACCACCACGACCCTGGCGTCGGGGTGTGACACGCGTAACTGGTCGGCGATGGAGGCCAGAACGCTCGGATCGTGCTTGAGGCCCAACGTCCCGGAGTACAACACGACGGGGCGGCCGGCGAGGCCCGTGCGGGCGCTCCAGCGGTTGTCCGCCTCGCCGACGGGGAGCTCGTCGATGGGCGCCCAGTTCGGCACGACGGTGCACTTGTGCGCCACGCCCCAGGTCGCCAGACGTTCGATGAAGGTGGGCGAGATCGCGACGACCGCGTGGCTGCGCCGGGCGATCGTGCGCTCCAGGCGGTCGGCGACGCGGGCGACGAGGTGGCCGAGCACCGGGAGACGCGCGCGCGCCGCGTTGCCGATGGCCTCCGAGTAGATGTCCTGGTGCCAGAACACCATGGAGATGCCCCGGCGGGAGAGGTGCCGGGCCAGCACGGCGTGCGCGATGAGCGGCACGTTGCTGACGACCGCCACCTTCGGCTCGCGGGCGGCGATGACGCGCCCGGCCTTGCGTCCGTAGGACAGCTCCTGGCGGAGGCGGGTGAAGGCGGAGTACTTGGCGAACGCACCGGTCATGGGGCACGCCTCGAACGCGAGGGTGGGCGGGTCGCCCGGCTCGAGCTCGAGCGAGCCCTTGCCGGTGGTGTACGAGGGGCAGTGCTGGTGGGTGACCTCGTAGCCGCGGCGGGCCAGGGCGCGGCTGAGCTGCGCCTGCCCGGGATGGCCCGAGTAGTCGTGGACGACGATCATCGCGTGCACCCCCTTTCGCCGAGAAGTCCCTGCACCTGGGTAACTTCGGGGCCGCCCGAAACTTGCCCTCCCACGGGATTGCATTTCCGGCTCAGAGGAGGCCCTCGAGGAGCCACACGACCTGGCGGGGGTCGACCCGGATGTCCGAGGCCACCCCGCGATTCCTGCGGGACCGCTGCGGCGTGCCGTCACCCACCAGGTAGCGGTAGCGCAGCCCTTCGACCGTGCACGCGAGTGCCCAGAAGCATTCGTTGACGTAGTCGGGCGGGAAGAGCTCCACCACGGCCGCCCCCGGGGGCGCGAACGCGAGGTTCGTGAGGCCCGCCCCGTGCGCGCCGACGACGCACTCGGCCTCGGCGAAGAACCGGACCTGGTCCGCCACCGTCATGGTACCGGGATCGATCGACTCGAAGCCGAGCGGCTCGAGGACGTCGAGCAGGTGGCGCTCGTTGTCGACGCGGCGGGTGTGCTTCTTGTCACCCCGGCCGACATAGAGGCGACGGTGGGGCGCCGCGACCCGGTCCGGGAGCAACCGCGCACGCAGCCAGGGGACGATCCACGCCGGGGTCTTGAGGTTCTCGTCGGGCAGTGACGGAACGACGAGCTCGTCGGCCCGCAGGTGCGGGTACTTGTCACTCCCCAGGCATCGCCCTGCGGTGAGACCGATGTGGTCCAGGATGTCGCGCTGGAACCGCGTGGTCCGGTTGACGAGATAGACGTCGGGCTCCACGCCGGCCCGGCGAATGAGCTCCAACCGGGGCAGCACGTCCATCAGGAAGTGGTAGTAGTTGTCACTCCCCCGCGTGGTGAGGACCCCCACCGAGCCCATGACGGGGCTGGCGGCGGGCAGCCGCCACCGCCCGAAGATCGGGTGCTGCGTGGCGCGCCGGACGCCGTAGTACGGAGACAGGTCGAAGAGGAGCGTGTCGTCCTCGGTGACCACCGCGGCGTACGGCCCCACGGCGCGGCCGTTGCGCACGCGGGCGACGATGGCGGGAGCGATGTGCTCGTCGCGGCGGGCCGCGAATTGGGGGTGGTCCGACGGGAAGCCCGCCGGAAGCGGCCGGTGCAGATCAGTGGCGGCGGCCACCTCCGCCACCTCGACGCCTCCATCGGGGTGGGTGCGCGCGTAGTCGCCGGTCGACGCGGCGATGCGGCGGGGCGGCGCCGGGCGGGACTCGTCTCCGGGGACGCGGCGCGTGACGGGGCCCACCAACCGGATCGTGTGCAGCACGCCCGCCTTGACCCACGGGAACAGCGGCCGCATGAACGGAGGCAGCCGGGTCACCGTTCGGCTCCCCGGTGCCGGCACGCGTCTGCTAGACAACCCGCGTGAGCGGCGGCGGTCACGGACGCGAGTCCAACGCGGGCAAGGCGCAGCACCTGGGTCACCAGGCGCGGCGGTCCGTGCACTGGATCTGGGAGATCGCGCGCCATCCGGCGAACAAGGGTGCCCGCCTCGCCGCCGAGCGGCGCGCCATCACCTGGCACTGGCGCACCCGCTCCGGCGCGCCCGTCTCCGCCGTTGTCACCGTGGACGGGCGGACGCGGATCGTGGCCCGGCCGCACCAATTCCCCTCGGTGTGGACGCTCTACGACGGCGTGCACGAGTGGGAGGAGCTCCAGTTCTGCCTGTGCTACCTGCGTCCGGGCGACCACTTCGTCGACGTCGGCGCGAACGTCGGCGTCTTCTCGACCCTGGTCGGCACGCGCATCCCCGACATCCGGATCACCGCGGTGGAGCCGTTCCCGCCGGTCAAGGACGAGCTGGTGGCCAACCTGGCGCTCAACGGGATTCAGGCTGACGTCGTCGGTTCGGCGGTGAGCGACGCGGCAGGCGAGGCCACCTTCGAGGTGCTCGACCGGGACGCGCTCAACCGGCTGGCGCCGGACCCCGACAATGCGGGCGACCGCGGCACCGGCATCACGGTGCCCGTCACGACGCTCGACGAGCTGGTCGGTGCAGACCCGCCGGCGCTGATCAAGATCGACGTCGAGGGATCCGAGCTCCTGGTGATGAAGGGGGCGCGGCGCCTGCTGGAGGGTTATGGCCCCGTGCTGCTGTTCGAGCACAACGGCTACTGCGCGCACTTCGGGATCACGCCCCCCGAAGTGCGCTCCTTCCTGACCGAGGCCGGCTACACCATGTACCTGCTCGACGGCAGCTTCACACCCTGGCACTCCGACGCGCTCCCACCGACGCTGAACGTGATCGCCACCCGCGACATCGCGGCCGTGCGGTCCCGCGTCGACTCCCCCGGCGGGGCGCCGGTCGCGCCGCCGGTCCGGGTGGACGTGCAGTACCGCTGACCGGTTCACGGCTCGGACATCTCCACGACGACGTCCTTCACGATGGCGTCGGTGCCGGGGGCGAACCCGCGTGCCACCCGGATCAACAGCCCCCAACCAAGCACCGAGTAGATCGCGCCGGCCGCCGCGAGCCCACCGGCGGCGCCGCGGGTTCCGTAGAGCTTGGCCCCGCCCATGCACAGCACGAACAGGAAGGGCATCATGAGCAGGGCCAGGCGCAGGTTCTCATGCGCCGCTCGCATGGCGCGCAACCCCGAGATGGCCGAGCCCGAGAACCCGGACAGAGCGATGCCCGCCCCCGCGAAGGGAATGATCACCCTGGCTTTGGGCCATACCGGGCCGAAGATCGTCGTCATGGTGTGGACCGGTGCCGCGTACAGCAGGGCGGTCCACAAGAGCGTCATACCGGCCGAGGCCAATCCGACCAGCAGGAGGAGCTGGATCGCCCTGTGCACGTCCACCTGGAACCTCTTGGCCGCGAGCGCGATGAGCGCCGACTGCACCCCCGCCAGGAGGACGGTGATGGGCCCCAGCGCCAGTTGGGCGAGCTTGAACTCCCCGATGGCCGAGAGGGAAAGCACGAGGAGCAGCAGGTACGCGATGAGGTACGTCCACGACGTGACGAGCATGAACTGGCCCGCGAACCGGAGGCCGACCCCCCGCTCGCTCTCGTCCCAGAACCGCAGCAGCTGTCCGGAGCCCCGGCCCGTCAGATGCGCCGGCAGCGTCCAGAGGCCGACGACGGCTCCCGCGCCGCTCCAGGCCCCGAACAGCCACGGCAACGTCGTCAGCCCGGCATGACGGAGGACCACGAAGGCGACGACGAAGATGACGAGCCAGGCCACGTCGAGGCGGATGGCGTATCCCGGGTCGTACCGGCTGATCCCGATGAAGCGGGCGAAGTCCTGGCACGCCATGAGCGGGAAGGACACCGCGAAGATGATGAAGGGCAGGGTGAACGCGCTGGGCAGGATGCCGCTGATCGCGACGATGAGCACGGCCAACGAGACAGAGAGCACGATCGCAACCAGGTAGCCCGCCCGCTCGTACATCGAGCGCCGCCCCTGCTCGTCGTCGGAGCGAGTGAGCAGGCAGTCACTCGACAGGCTGCGCACCAACCCTTGGCTGAGCACGTAGGTGGTGGTCAGAATGGCGAAGACGCCCAGCGCGCTCGCCGAGCTGTAGTGGGCCACGATGATGGCGAGTGCGAAGTTCGAGACGCTCGATGCGCCCTGGTCGATGACGGTGAGCGCCATCACCCGCTGTGGCGAGGCCGTCGAGCGCCTGGACACCGAATTGCCGCTCCGGCGGGCGTGCCGGGCGTGCCGGGTGGCGATGGTCATATCAAGTGAACGTTCGGTCGCCGGCCGACTTCGTGGCCATCTGAGGGATGCGGCACGCAGAGCAGAACGGCCAAAGGCCCAAATGCCTGCGGCCCCACTTCAGATACCGTGCTGCGGTGCGTGTCGTCGTCAATGCGGTGCCCGTCCGCGGCACCAGCCTGGGCGTCGTGGCGGAGAACCTGCTCACGGGGTGGGGCCAGCTGGGCCTCGACGACGAGGTGCACGTCGTGCTCCGGCCGGAGGTACGGCTCGACCTGCCCGACGGCATGACGGTGCACCCGACGGGCGGCTCGCGCCTGGCCGCGATGGACCTGCGGGTGCCTTCGCTCTGTCGCGAGCTGAAGGCCGACGTCATGCTGGGCGTCACTCCCGCCACCACCACGGCGCCGCTCCCCTGCCCCCGGGCGATCCTCGCCCTGGACCTCCGCCACGAGCACCGCCCCGGACAATTCGACACCAGGACGCGCCTGATGCGCCGGACGAGCTACGCCATCGGCTACCGCCAGGCCGACGCGATCGTCTGCATCTCGCACCGCACCCGCGACGACCTCCTGGCGGCCCACGGCTACCTGCGCCGGCACCGGGTGACGGTGGCGCAGCTCGGGGCGGACCACGTGCTCTCGTGGCCGGCGCGCCGGACGGGACCGGGCTACGCGCTGGCGTTCGGTCAGTGGGGCAACAAGAACGTGGGCCTGGTGGTCGACGCGTGGGCACTGCTGCGTGATCGGGGCGAGGCGATGCCCCTCGTCGTGGTCGGCCTGCCCGAGGAGGGCCAGCAGGCCGTGCGGACCGAGGTCGAGGCGCGGGACCTGGGCGACCTCGTCTCCGTCCAACCCTGGCTCCCCGCCGACGAGTTCCAGCGCCGGTTCGCGTCGGCCTCGCTCGTGGTCTTCCCCTCCGACTACGAGGGCTTCGGCCTGCCCGCGGTCGAGGCCATGCGGCTCGGCATCCCCGTGGTCGTGACGCCGGACCCCGCCCTCCTCGAGGTCACCGGGGGGCTGGCCAGCGTCATGGACGGCTGGGACGCCGAGGCCCTGGCCCGGGCGGTGCCCCGCGCCAGGGCCACCGATCCCCAGGGCCTCGAGCGCGGCGTGGAGCACGCCTCCGCGTTCACCTGGGTCCGCACCGCCGGCGTCGTCCGGCAGACCCTCGCCGACTGCATCGCCGCATAGGGACCGATGCCACCGTCAGGCGCGGCGGCAGGCGAAGACGACGAGCGCCATCCACATGGACGTCGGGAGGTGCCGCTCGACCTGCGCCACCCCGCGCCGGACGCGTGGCCAAGGCTTGAAGTACTGCTCCAGGCCTGTTCGCCGTGCGACGGCCCACTCGAAATCGGCGTCGAGCAGCCGCGCCAGGTCCTTGCGGGCGTTCATCCTGTACGCGGTCCGGAAGACGTCGCGCTCCTCGCGGCCCGGCTGGAGGTGCTCGAGTGCGCGGGCATGGCGGTCGTTGGGCACGATCCGGGCAAAGGCGGCCAGGACGGAGCTCTTGCTGATGGTCCGGGCGATGAACATCCCGCCGGGCCGCAGCACGCGGCCGAGCTCAGCCACGAACGCGTCGGGGTCGGTGACGTGCTCGAGCACGAAGTCGCTCACGGCGAGGTCGACGGAGCCGTCCTCGAGCGGCCAGCGCCCATCGTCGCCGATCTGGCGGAACTCGTCGATGACGGGGTTCTGAGCACCCACCGGCTCGATGTCGATGCCGATGACGGTGCGTCCCTCGCCTCGCAGGTCCTGCCACGGACCGCCGGGTTGATCGGTCTCGACCAGGACGCCACGGCCGCATCCCACCTCGGCCACGACCTTGGCGCGTGCCGCCACCGCCTGCGCGCTCACCATGAACACATGCGCACTGTCGAGTCCCAGGATGCGATCGTCCAGCATCTCGCCCAGTCCGAGGTGGTCGGGCGTCATGACGACGACGGCTTCCCGGTCGGCCCGGACCCGTCCGTCACGGGTCTCGCGTGCCGACCGACCGTTCCCCTGACGAAGCGCGCCGGACGGGCGGACGGGGACGTCTCGGTGTCGGTCGAGGGAGGGGCCGGTACGAGGTCCGGCACGCCGGGCCTCCTCCTCGCCGGTACCCGGAAGCAGAGCGCCAGCATGAAGGGTAGCCACAACCAGCGGTCGACGAGCTCCGGCGACTGCAGCGAGAAGAACAGCACGGTCACGCACCCCGCCAGCACCGTGCCCCTGGGCGCGTCCCTGCGCACCAGGACCCGGCGGAACGCCGATGCCATCATCAACGCGACCGCGGCCACCATGAAGATCCCTCCGGCGAACCAATAGATGATCACGATGTTGTGGGCCGGGTAGTACACCCCGAGGTACGGGTCGTAGTAGACGGCGATAGTCGTCTGATCGAGTCCATGGCCGATGATCGGGCTCTCGACGATCCCGCTCCACGAGTCCCTGATCGTGTCCTCTCGCGAGCTCACGGTGTTGTAGTCAGAGTTGGCCGTCGTCGTCTGCTCGATCCGCGCCAGGGGGTCGAGGTCGAAGTGCGTGCCGTTGGACTGCACGGTGATGGCGATGACGTAGACGACAGCCAAGGCGGCAATCAGGGTCAGCACCGTGCGCAACCTGATCCCGCGGGCGATGAAGAGGACGATGCACCCGACCAGCGTGCTGGTCTGCCCGGACACGCTGGCGCTGAAGATCAGGGCGCTTCCGAGCACGGCGATGCAGAGGCCCAGGTACCAGTGCCTGCGGAGGCCGAGTTCGAGCACCAGCCCGATGGCGAAGACCGTGGCCAGGGCGAAGGCGACCGCTGCCACGTTGGGCTGGTCGCTCAGCCCGATCGCCCGGGCACCCTCGAGGTTGGCCACCTGGCCGTAGCCCAACACGTGGAACTCGGTCTGGAGGAAGGCCACGAATGCCGACGCCGTCGTGCCGACGATGAACGCGCCCATCGCCAACCGGATCCGCACCGTCGTGTCCAGCAGCTGGCGAAGCATCCACTGCAACACGAAGAAGACGAAGATCGCGTTCAGGACGACCTCCAACGATGATCCCTTCGAGACCGCCTGCGATGACGCCACCACGCCCGCCAGGATGAACACGAAGGACCCGAAGTACCAGCCCGGTACGGGCGGCGCCTTCTTCGGCGGGCGCCGGCTCAGGATGAGGAACCCGGCGGCGATCAGGAAGATGCCGTCGCTCGAGTCGAAGGCGTGCCCGAACCGGAACTTCAAGAGCGGAAGGAACACCATCCCGACGTAGACGAGACGCCGCGCAATGACCACGAACAGGTCCTCACGCACCCCCGCCCCGCGGGACCGCACCGGACCCAGAGGGGCCTGGCGCCCGCCCGGGGCCCGGCCCGAGCCGTTCGTTCCGGGCACGCTCGCCCCCAACGTCCTCACCGGCCGTCCGGCCGTGCCGGGACCCTTCGATCGTTCGAGCGGGCCGTCACGTCCGCACCAGCTCGTCGAGCACGGCGCCGACGGCGTCGAGATCGGCCACGATGTCGCTGACGAGGAACTCCGAGAGGGAGAGTCGCCCTGGGTCCCCCCGTCCGCACACGTAGCGGTACTCCAGTCCGGGGACGGCACTGGCCAGCTTCCAATAGCAGGTGTTGGTGCCTCCGGCCGGGAAGAGCTCGATCACTGCCGCGCCCGGGCTGGCGAAGGCCAGGTTCACCAGCCCCGCGCTGTGGGCACCGACGATGACCGATGCCTCGGCGAATGCCCAGATCTTCTCGACGACGCTCATCTTCTCGGGCTCGATCACCCGGAAGCCACGGCCGACCAGGTAGTCGATCAGCTCACCTTCGTTCGTCACCTGCCGGTTGTTCGCCCCCCCGCCTCGGTTGACGTAGAGGGCGCGGCCGGGGACCCGATCGATGGGTGTCGTGAGGAGCCGCTTGCGCAGATACGCGACGGCCCACGGAGGGTTGATCACGGTCATGGCCGGAGGTGAGGGGACGACGAGGCACTCCGCCTGCACGTGGCGCATCTGCGTGCTGTCGACGCACCGGTCGGGACTGATGCCGACCAACTCCAACAGCTCCCGTTGGAAGCTCTCCCGGATCGGTGCGTGCCAGAGCTCGGGCGGCGCGATCTCGGGGCACTGCTCGAGGACCCCGAGGCGCGGGATGACGTCCATCATGAAGTGGTAGTAGTTGGCGTCGCCCTGGAGGGCGAGCACCCCGAGACGACCCCCGACCTCGAGCGGCAGCCCGGGGAAGGGATGCAGGAAGATGGGGTGCTCACGGGCGCAGCGGGTCCCGAAATAGATGCTCACCTCAAGGAGGAGGTCGTCGGCGCCGGTGATCACCGCGTTGTGCGGGGAGAGGACCCGGCCATGAGGCAGTTCGGCCACGGCCACCCTCGGCACGTCCTCCGAGCACTCGGGCTCGAAGGCGGCGGGGTAATCGGGCACGCCCCGAGGGATCGTCCTCCGCAGGGTTTCGGGCCGGCGGACGACGACACAGCGACCACCGGTGGACGCCGCGGCGTCCTCCATCGTCGCGACCATCCCGGTCGGCAGGTACCCACCGCGCAACTGGCTCGCCCGTACCGTCACCGGGGCGACAAGCCGGGTTGCCTGCGTGTAGGCGGGCTTCAGATAGGGGAACATCGGACGCAGCCGGGGCGGGAGGCGCACCATTACCGGCTGGACCCCTGCGCCCGCACGGGGGGCGGCGCGGACATGTCTACAACCGCAGTAGCGCGCCAGCTCATGCCCTCCCTCCCCTCCGCTCTGTCCGTCAACGAGCGCACACGATCGTCACGTCGACGGACGTCGACGGCCCCGCCCCCGCGTGACGGCGGCTGCCTGAACCCGCATGGCCCACGGGTGCATAACGACGAAAGCACACGCCTACTTGCGTGCCGTTCTCCCGCTTCCCCGCTGCTGAGCGTGGCGCGGACGATTCCGGTATCCCCCGACGTGATCGAGCGACCGGGCGGCCGACGCCTACGAACGACCGATCGGGCGTGCCAACAGGTCGGCACTTCGAAACGAAAAAGGGCGGGCACTGCAAAATGTTTGGTTGGGACCGTCGACAACTGTTATGACCAAGGACGTAGTGATGTAACCAAGGTTGCGTCGAGTTGTTGCGCCGTGCGGCTGGCGGATGTGCGGGAATGCAGGTGTGCGGGAGGTGCGGGACGACGTGCGGACACTTATCCTTTGTGGCGGCAAGGGCACGCGGGCCCATCCGCGGACCCTTGAATTGCCGAAACCGCTGCTCGACGTCGGTGGCCGGCCGGTGCTCGCGCACGTGATGGACATCTACGCCCGCCAAGGCTTCTGTGACTTCGTCCTCGCCGCAGGGTTCAAGGTGGAACTGATCGACGAGTTCGCCAAGACACTGCCCGCCACGTGGCAGGTGGAGGTGGTGGACACGGGTGTCGACACCAACACCGGCGGACGCGTCATGCAGTGTGCGGCGAAGATGGGCGACCGCTACTTCCTCACGTACGCCGACGGCCTGGGCGACGTGGACCTGGCCGGGCTGCTGGAGTTTCACCTTGGCAACGCCGGCTCGGCCACCGTGACCGTGGTGCCCCTGCCATCGCAGTACGGGACAATCGACTCCGACGGTGACGGGCGCGTGGTGCGGTTCACGGAGAAGCCGCGGCTCCCGGACTATTGGATCAACGCGGGATTCTTCGTGCTGGAAGGACGGGCCGAGCGGCGCTTCGTCGGCCCTGACTTCGAGCGCGACATCCTGCCTGCGCTGGGCTCCGCCGGAGAGCTGTATTCATACCGACACGATGGATTCTGGAAATCCATGGACACTCACAAGGATGCACTTGAGTTGACTGCGCTCTGCGAGACGAACGAGAGACCTCCCTGGACATTCTCCAGGTCTCCCCAGGAAGCTGGCCGATCATGACGATGGTCGAGCCCCAGAAGCCGATGGAGACTTCGTTCCCGCCCGATGCCCGCGTCCTGGTCACGGGGGCCACGGGCTTCATCGGATCGCACCTGGTGCGCCGGCTCCTCTCCGAGGGTGTCGACGTCCATGTGCTCACGAGCACCGTCTCGAGCGTCTGCGGCGTCCGTCTGGTCGAAGTGCGCGACCAGGTCACCGTGCACGAGGGGAGCGTGGCCGACCGCTGTGCGATGGACGCGCTCGTCGAGTCGGTCCGGCCCACCCACGTCTTCCATCTCGCTGCGTACACCCACGTGGGAAAGAGCTGGCACCGGGTCGACGAGTGCGTGCAGACGAATGTGCAGGGCACCGTCAACCTGCTGCAGGCTCTCGACGGGACGGGCTACGAGCGATTCGTCAACATCGGGACCAGCGAGATCTACGGGGACATCCTCGTGCCGTTCCAGGAAGACAAGCCGGTCCGACCGGTCTCGCCGTACGCGGCGACGAAGTACGCCGCCGAATGCCTCTGCCGGGTCTTCCACGAGGGTCGCGGGTGGCCGATCGTCATGGTCAGGCCCTTCAACGCGTACGGTCCCCGCCAGACGGTCGATCGCATTATTCCCGAGGTGATCATCCGTGCGCTTCGGGGCCAGGAGCTCAAGATGACCCAGGGCCGCCAGACCCGCGAATTCAACTACGTCGAGGACATCGTCGACGGCATGATCCGCTGCGGCCTGGTTCCCGGCATCGAGGGAGAGCTGTTCAACATCTGCTGCGGGGAGGACGTCTCCATCCGCACGGTGGCCGAGACCATCCTCAAGCTGCTGGGTGATCCGGTCGAGGCGGAGTTCGGGGCGCTGCCCGACCGTCCCACGGAGATCTGGGCCATGCGGGGCGACAACGCGCGCGCCCGGGATCGTCTCGGCTGGAGGCCCCGTTGGACGCTCGAGGCAGGGCTGGAGAAGACGATCGAATGGTACCGAGGCGAGGTCGCCGACGCAGGGTCCCAGTTCGCCGTGGGTTGATGCCGGCCAACCTCTGGCCGTGGCACGTCACACCCGGCCGAGCCCAGGGCCCCTCCACCCCAAGGCTGGATCGGCCGGTCCCAGATCAGCCCTTGGGATGAATCTGCGCAAGAAATTCGCCGGGCCACGTTCCCCACATGATGATGGCCGGCGAAGACCAGCAGACGCTGTTACGCGAGTACCCCGAGATCCCCCTGATGGATGCCCCGGGGGGAGAAGAGCAGTCTGGGCTGCGCGAATACGCCCACCTGCTCTGGCGGAAGAAGGTCACGGTGATCGTGGTGGCCGCCATCTGCGTGGGGGCGACCCTGGCGTACTGCGTGGCGGTCAAGCCCACCTACCAGGCGACGGCCTCGGTCCTCCTGGAGCCGGCCATCTCACAGACGCTGATCCAGGCGAACTTCCCGACCGGCGTGCCGACGGCGATCGACGTCCGCGACGACATAGAAGTGATCGAGAGCTCGGCGGTCGCTGACATCGTGGCGCGGACCGACTCCGGTGCACCGTCGGTCACGGCCGCGGAAGTCGGCACCACCGACGTGGTGCAGATTTCCGTGCGGTCGAAGGACCCACAGGCGGCGGCCGCCGCGGCCAACACTTACGCACGCGCCTACATCGGTTACGAGCGGAACCAGACGATCGGCACCTTCACCTCCGCCGAGCAGCAGCTCACGACCAAGGTGAACACGGTGCAGCTCGCCATCTCGAACCTCAACTCCCAGATCCGGTCCGCTCCGGCCGGGGTGAACGTGACGCCGGACGAGACACAGCTCGGAGACCTGGAGAGCCAGCTCGCCAACCTGCAGGACCAACTCCAGAACTACCAGTTCTACGCGTCACAGGGCACCACCGAAGAGGCGGGGCAGGTCATCTCCTCGGCCACCGTCCCGACCAAGCCCGTGTCGCCGAAGACGGTCGAATGGACCGTCCTGGCGCTCATCTTCGGCATCATCCTCGGCATCGGCGTCGCGCTCCTGGTGAACGCCGTCTCGCCCACGCGGGACTGACGACCCGGGACCGCTACCTCTCGGTCACCCGGCCGGCCTGGCTCCGCAGTCCCGCCGCGGTCCGCAGCAACTGCACCGCCAGCAGGGCCCCCACACCCTCCCCCGAGCGAAGGCGCAGCGACAGCAGCGGCTCCAGGCCCAACTGTCCGTTTACCATGCGGTGCGCCTGCTCACGGCTTTCCTGACCGGCCACGAGGTGGGCCGCCACCGCCGGCTCCAGGGTGACGGCGATCAGCGCAGCCGCGGCGGTCACCAAACCGTCCAGCACGACCAGAGAACCTGCCTCGGCCGCACCCAGCGTCACGCCGGTGAGGTAGGCGATCTCGGGCCCACCCAACGCCGCGAGCGTGGCCATCGGCTCCTCGAGGTCGGCGTGCGCCGTCGCGACCCTCGCCAACGCCGCGTCCACCGCGGCACGCTTGCGCTCCAGCGTGGCGGAGTCTCCGCCGGCGCCGAGACCCACGGCGTCCCCCGCCCCAAGGCCGAGCCGGCGGGCGACCAGCGCGGCGGCGACCGTCGTGTTGCCGATACCGACCTCGCCGAGCGCGACGAGCCGGTGGCCGAGGCTCCTGCCGAGCTCACGGCCCGCATCGACGATCCTCGCCGTGTCGGTCGGCGATACTGCGTCGGAGGACACGAGGTCGCCCCGAGGCCCCGTGGCGCGGCACAGGATGGTGCCGGGGACGGGATCACCGGGCACGCCGGCGTCGACGGCAACCACCTCCGCGCCGACCAGCCGTCCTGCCACGGCGCCGAGCGACTCCCCCGCGACCGTCGCCTCGAGGACCTCGCGGGTCACCGAATCGTCGTAGGTGGACACGCCGTGACGGGTCACGGGATGTCCTGCCGCCGCGATGACGGCGGTCACCGCTGCATCGGGCCCGAGGCCCAGCGCCACCATGCGGTCCACGGCGCGGTCGAGGGCCCCGAGCGATCCGGGAGGGGTGAGCAGCACGTCCGCTGCATCACGGGCGCCGACCACCGACGCCGGCTCAGGGGCGTGGAGATGGGACGGCGGCGGGAGCGGGGCCTCCGCGTCCTCGCTCCAGCGTTCCCACAGCACCACGTCGGACAGCGGCTGGCGGCTCGACCAGCCGGCCCGCTCGAGCCCCGGCTCCGGCGGCCGCTCGTCCGGCCAGCCCAGGCACAGCCATCCGAGTGTCTCCACGCCGGGCGGCAGCCCGATGAGCGCAGCGAGCTCAACCGGCTGGAACAGCGTCACCCAACCCGTGCCGACACCCTCCACCCGGGCAGCCAGCCACAGGTTCTCGATGGCACACGCGCAGGACCACATGTCGGCGTCGACATAGGTGGCCCGTCCGAGCACGCCCTGGGCCGCCGTCCTCCTGTCGCAGCACACCACGACGCCGACCGGCGCGTCGCGGATGCCGTGCAGCTGGAGGTCGAGCATTTGCCGGCCGGAGCGGTCGGAGAAGGTCGCGGCCTGCCGGTGCCACTCCCGGTCGGCCATCAGCGCGGCGCTGTCGCGCGTGGCGGCGTCGCGGATCACCACGAACCGCCATGGCTGAGAGTGACCCACCGAGGGCGCGGCGTGGGCAGCGGACAGGATCCGCTCCAACACGTCGGGCTCGAGAGCGTCCGGCCGGAAGCGCCGAATGTCGCGACGCCCGAGCACCGCGGCGTAGTAGGCATCCCTCTCCTGCTCGCCGAAAGCCCACGCACGCGGCGCCTCACGACGCGCCCTTGCCGAGGAGGCGTCCCCGACGAGCGGCACCGGGCGTTGCCAGCTCATGTCACGGGCTCCGGGTGTGCGGGCACGTCGACGTGGTCCTCGAGGGCCCGGTCCAGTGCCGTGGACAAACGCTCCAGACCCGCGTCCGACGGCACGGCGATCCGTGTCATAGCCGGCAGGCCGAAGCTGGCACAGTCGCGAACCACCACGCCGTGCGGCGCGAGCGCCTCCCGGAGCCCGGCCCGCTCGACGAGGACCCAGTTGGCGTCGGAGGGGCGCACCGGGAGCCCGTGCGACGCCAGCAGGTCCGTGAGCGCGACCCGCAGGTCGGCGATGCCGGCACACCAGCCCGGGAGGTCGACTGTCCCGAGCAGGTCGGGCAGCGCGGCCACAGCCAGTGCGCCCACCGACCACCCCGGCTGACGGGATTGGCAGCGCGCAACGAGGTCCGGCTCACCCAGCACGTAGCCGAGCCGCAGGCCGGGGCAGGCGAGGAGCTTCGTGAGCGAGCCGACCACCACCGAACCGTCACCCCTGGTCCACTGCCCGGTCGCCAGGGGGTAGAAGGCCTCGTCCCAGACGTCGGCGACCTCGTCGGGACCCGCCAGGAGGCCGCTCGGACTGTGCGGGTTGGAGCGCCACAGCGGGCCGCCGGCGCGGGGGTGCAACCCGAACTCGGGCTCCTCGACGCGGCCACCGAGCTCGGCAGCGACGAGCGCGATGGCTTCGGCACCCCCATTGGTCAGCAGCAGGTGCTCCGGCCCGACCCCGATCGCTCGGGCCAGCTCCTCCGACGCCCGGCGGGGATCGGGGTACATGCGCACGGCGTCCAGGTGGCGGGCGACGACGGGCCCGGGGTCCGGGGCGAGCGGGTTCAGCGACATGGACAGATCGAGCACCGAGCCCGGGTCCAACCCGAGCGCGACCGCGACCGCCCGGCCGTCGCCGCCGTGGGACCCGGAGGCGGGCATCGTCACCGCGCCACCCACCAGCGAGCACACCCGATCAGCCCGAGCCCGACGGCGAGCGCTGCGCTCACGTCGTTCGAGAGGCGGATGGCGGCACCGATGTCCTCCTGGGCCGGCGGCCGTCCCGTCCCCAGCACCACACGCGCTTCGACCCGGTCGCCGTAGCGGTTGGTGCCCCCGAGGCGCACGCCGAGCGCAGCGGCGAACGCCGCTTCGGCGACACCCGCGTTCGGCGACGGGTGGGCTGGTGCCTGCTCGCGCACCGCCACCCAGACCGCCCTGGCCCGACGCGGCCGCACTGCGGCGACGAGCGCCGCGGTCAGTCGGGCCGGCACCCACCCAAGTGCGTCGTCGAGCCGCGCGCTCGCCCACCCGTAGTTGGCGTAGCGCGGCGAGCGGTGCCCCACCATCGAATCGAGGGTGTTCACGGACCGGTAGCCGAGCGCGCCCGGAGCACCGGCGACCGAGCCCCAGAACGCCGGGGCCACGACCGCGTCCACCGTGTTCTCGGCCACGGACTCCACCACTGCCCGGGCGATCTCGTCCCTGTCCAGCCCACCCGCGTCCCGCCCGACCAGCGACGGCAGCAACTCCCGCGCCCGCTCCACGTCGTCCCCCTGGAGCGAACGCCCGACGTCTCCCGCCGCCGCGACGAGGGCGCGGCCGGCCACGGCCGACGTCGTCGCCAGGGCGGTGGATCGCACCACGGCGCCGGCCCCCAGACCGAGGACGACGCCGGTCAGCGCGTGGAGGAGGCCCGGCCCTTTGGCGTCGCGGTGGATGCGGCGCTCCAGCCCGGTCATGAGGCCCCCGAAGAGCACGACGGGGTGGACAACCCCCGGCGGCTCGGGCAACAGGCGGTCGAGCGCAACACCCGCCGCGGCACCCAGCGGGCGCGGTATGCGGCGCCGATGCCTCACTTTGCCGCCAGGGCGAGAAGGCCGACCGTCTCGCCGACCACACCCATCGCACCGAGAACGTCACCGCTGTAGCCGCCCAGCCTCCGGACCGCGAACCACAGGACGGCCGCCATCGCCACCACTTCCGTGCCCATGACCACCAGGCCGCGGTCGCCCGCCCCGAGTGCAGCGAAGACAAAGGCCAAACCCATGCCGTACGCGGCCACCCCGTAGCGCGCCACCACAGAGTGACCCTGGCCGACGAAGGCGGACGCCGTGCCACCGTCGGCGTGCGCATAGGGCAGCGTGCGGGCCACCACGGCCATCATGGTGCGAGACCCGCACCACAGCCCGACGACGACCAGCGGACGGGCGACCGTCACGGCCAGCGCCGTCGTCCGAAGGGACAGCACCAGCACCAGGGCCACGGCGCCGAAGGCCCCCACCCGGGGGTCGGCCATGATCTCGAGCCGGCGCGCCCGGCCGACGGCGGGGAGCAGGCCGTCGGCCGCGTCGGCCAGGCCGTCCAGATGCAGGCAGCCCGTCACGGTGGCGTCCACCACCACGGCGACGACAGCGGCGAGGGCAGCCGGCCACAACCGCCCGGCGACCCACCAGGTCGCGCCCACGACCGCGCCCACGGCGACGCCGACGAGGGGGAACCACGACAGCGTGCGCTCGTTGGGCTCGGCGGCCCGGCCGAGCACGGTCAGGAACGACAACGCCCGCCTCACGGGAGCCCTCCGACCGCAGGCAGCTCCAGCGGCCGGCCGGCAACCACGAGGTAGACGCGGTCGGCCACCGCCGAGACGGCGTGGTTGACCGAGCCGAGGGCATCTTGGAACCGGCGGCCCTCCTCCGTGGAGGGGTGCACCGCCATCCCGACCTCGTCGGAGACCACGATCGTGTCACCCGACCTCTCGCGGAGGGCCACGCACAGGCGCCCGCCGCCGGTTCCCGCTGCGGGGGCCGCGATGCCGGGGTCCGTGCAGAGCGCCGCCACCCAGGGACCGAGCGAGTCCACCAGCACGGTCCCGCGCAGCGTCGACAACAGGACGGGCAGGTCGTCGCCCGCGTCCACGGTCTCCCACGCCGGGTCGCGCCGCGCCCGGTGCGCAGCGATGCGCGCCTCGAGGTCGGGGTCCCCGCGGGGGATCATGGTGGCGACGTAGGTCACCGCCGGACCCTGCCGTGCCGCGAGGCCCTCGGCCACCGCGGACTTCCCCGAACGCGTGCCACCGAGGACGAGCGTGATCACCGCGCCGCCATTCCCGACCGGAGGGCGGCGTAGGTGGCGCGGGCCACCCGGGCCCCGAGCTCCGAGCGAGGGCCGCCGAACGGCTCCGCCGGGCCCGACGGCGGGCAGAGGACGGTGACGGCATCCGAGGCGGTGCCGGTGCCGGGGACTCCACCGTCGAGGAACGCCTGCACCTTGGCCTCCGTGACCGTGCACAGCATGTTGGCCAGGGCGGCGTCGGTGTGCCGGACCGGGAGGAAGACGACGACGTTCACCGTGCCGGGCGCGACAGCCACCTCGCACCCCTCCGCCGGCGCAGCCGCCCAGACCGGCCGGCTGAGGCCCACCGTCGCCTCGACCCTGACGCCGTCGTCCTCGGCCACCGCCGCAGCGTCCACCTCGGCGGCGGTGAGCATCCCGACCCCCGGGCCGGCGAGGCCGAGCGCGTCGGCCACCTCGGCGATGTGGGCCGCGACGTCCCGGCGCCCGTAATCCGACGGGACCTGGGCGTTGACCACCCAATGGCGGGGACCGATACCCCCGCCCACCGGCGCCGTCGAGGCCGAGAGAAGCGGCACGGTGAGCGGCCAGGCCAGGGCTGCGAGAGCCGGCACTCCGCCGAATGCGTGCAACTCGGACGCGCTCAATACTCGATCCCCTTCATGGCGCGGACACCCCGCTCGTACGCGTGCTTGACCTTCTTCATCTCGGTGACGGTGTCGGCGACATCGACCAGCTCGGGTGGGGCGTCCCGTCCGGTCACGACGACGTTCGTCTTCGGCGCCCGATTGCGGATCCCCTCGACCACCTCGGCCGCGGAGACCCAGCCGTAATTGACGACGTAGGTCAGCTCGTCGAGGATCAGCAGCTCGTAGTCACCGGAGGCCAACTTGTCCCTGGCGACGCTCCAGGCGTGGATGTTCTTGGCGGCCGATTCGTCCAGATCGGTGGACTCCCACGTGAAGCCGTCCCCCAGGGTCCACCAGTCCACGCCCAGATGCCGGGCCAGCTTCTGCTCACCGACCTTCCAGTCACCGCTCTTCATGAACTGCACGACGCCGACGCGCCAGCCTCTCGCCCAGGCCCGACCCATCACGCCGAAGGCGGCCGTCGACTTCCCCTTGCCGTCACCGGTGTTGACCACGACCACGGAGTCGACGCGTTGACGCTCCGGTGGCGTGGTGGGCGTCGGCAACGGCACCCGCGAGGTCGGCACGTCTCCGCTCATTGCGCCTCCTTGTCTCCCTCATCGCCGGCGTGCGCCGGCCCGGCCCGGCGCGGCACGGTGCGCCGCGGCACGATCACCAGCTCGCCGTCGTCCGTCCGGATGATGCGCACCGCGCAGTCGAAGGCCTCTCCCAACACCGATTCGTCGAGCACCTCGGCCGGGGTCCCGAACGCGGCCACCGAGCCGCCGGAGAGGAGCAGCAGCCGGTCGGCGAACTGCCCGGCCAACGTCAGGTCGTGCAGGGCGCTGACCACCGTCAGGCCCCACTCGCGCCGGAGCTCGTCGACGCTCTCGAGTGCCTCCATCCGGTGGGAGAGGTCGAGCGCGCTGGTCGGCTCGTCCATCAGGAGCACCGGTGCCTCCTGGGCCAGCGCCCGCGCCAGGACGACCCTCTGTCGTTCGCCGCCCGAGAGTGTCGACAACGGCCGCGCCGCAAGCGGTGCGAGGCCCAGGCGCTCCAGGAGCTCCGCGCACTGCGAAAGGTCGGCCCTGGACTCCACCGCGAGGTACGCGATGTGCGGCGTCCGACCCAGGAGCGTGTAGTCGGTCACCGACATGTCGGCGGGCAACTCGGGCGACTGGGGCACGTAGGCCACCGACCGGGCCCGCTCCCGACGACCCATGGCGGCCGACGACTTCCCCCCGACCCGCACCTCCCCGTCGTGGTCGACCAGACCGGCCACGGCCTTGATCAGTGTCGTCTTCCCGGCACCGTTGGCGCCGATCAGGCCGACCCACTCCCCCCGTCCCACTGACGCCGTGACCGCATCGACCACCACCCGGCCGTCGAAGCGCACCGTGACGCCGCCCAGCTCGACCATGGCGCCGTCCCCCTGGGGGCCGGCGCCGCGCCGTCCCCGCCGCTCGGCCAGGCGGATCACCGTGCCGAGCCGCGCCATCAGGTGTCCCCCACCCCGACGCCGCGCGCCGCGCGCCGGGACACGAGCACGAAGAGGAAGAACGGTGCCCCGATGCATGCCGTCACGACGCCGATCGGCACCTCGGCCGGCGCCTCGACCGTGCGCGCGATCAGGTCGGCACCGATCAGGAAGGCCGCGCCGGCGATCATCGAGACCGGCACGATGATCCGGTAGCTCGCCCCCGCCGTCAACCGCACGGTATGGGCGACGATGATCCCGACGAACCCGATGAGGCCGCTGACCGACACCGCCGCCGCAGTGCCGAGCGTCGCCGCCGCCACGACGATGAGCCGGGTACGGGCGGCGTGGATGCCGAGCGTGCCCGCCTCCTCCTCACCCACTCGCAGCACGTCGAGCATCCGCCGGTGGGCGAGGAGCACCGCCGCGCTCACCACCACGTAAGGCAGGATCAGGGTCACGTCGGACCACGATGCCACGGAGAAGCTCCCGAGGATCCAGTTGTAGATCTGGCGGATCTGCTCGGCGTCCCTCTGCTGGAGGTACGTCTGAATGGCCGTCAGCAGCGCCGCCACCGCCACCCCCGCCAGGACGATGGAACGACCCCAGGCGCGCCGCCCGCCCGCCACGCCGATCAGGTACGTCGCGGCGACGGCCAGAGACCCGCCCACGAACGCGAAGATCGGCAGGAAGGTGGACGAATCGCCGCCGTAGACGATCTCGATCGTCGCGCCCAGCCCGGCTCCGGCGGCGACACCGAGCAGGTAGGGATCGGCCAACGGGTTGCGGAAGATGCCCTGGTACGCCGCACCCCCGGCCGCGAGCATGGCGCCGACGAGCCCGGCCAGCACGATCCGCGGCATGCGCAGCTGCCAGACGATGGCCTGGTCGATGGGGGGCGTGCTCGTGTGGAAGTGGAGCAGCGGCACGTGCGCCAGCAATGTGCCCAGCACCTGCGACGGCGGCACAGAGACGGGTCCGACACAGACGGACACGAGGCTGATGACGATCATGATCGACGCCGCGACCACCATCGGGACCCACGTCCGGCGCGCGCCCGGCCCGCGCACCTCGGGCGCGTCCACGGCAACCGGTTCGGTCGCACGGGCCGGCGCGGTGGCGGTCATGTCACGACGCCGGATGTTGCTGCAGCTCGGCCGCCACCTCGGAGAGCAGGATCACGATCCGCGGCCCCCACCGCGACGCGATGTCGTCGTTCAGCTTGAGCACCCGGCCGTCCTTGACGGCGGTGAGGTCGGACCAGCCCGGCCGCGCCGCGACGGTCGCGGGCGACTGGCCGCAGCAGATCGTGTCGGCGAGAAAGATGTACCGGGGGTCGGACTTCAGGATGAACTCGCCGCTCAGCTGCGGGTATCCGCCGCTGGCCGCCGCACCCTTGGCGGCGTCCGCAATGCTGCGCAGCCCGAGCAGGCCCAGGACCTGCCCGATGAACGTGCTCGACGTCGCCGAGTAGTAGGTCTGGTCCAGCTCGTAGTAGTAGGTCAGCGGCTTCGCCGACTTGTGGACCGACTTCACGATGGCAGAGATCTGGCCCTTGATCTTCGCCACCTCGGCACTCGCCTGCGCCTCGTGGCCGGTGGCCTCCCCCAGCTCCATGAACTGCGCGTACTCCTGGGCGAGGTTGGCGGCTGCAGGGTCGCTCAGGACCGGGATACCGAGCTCGCCGAGTTGGCTGTCGACTCCGGGGGCTTCGTCCGACAGCACGACCAGGTCCGGCTTGTAGGAGGCGATCGCCTCGACGTTCGGGTCGTCGCCGTCGAGATTCGTGTGCGGTGCGCTCGGCGGGTAGTCGGAGTACTCGTCGACCGCCTTGACCTGGCTGCCCGCGCCGATCGCATAGAGCATCTCGGTGGCGGTCGGCGACAGTGAGACGATCGCGGTCGGGCGGGCCGGGATGGAGACGGAGCCGTTGGCGGCGCGCACCTTTACCGGAAACGCGGTGCCCGACGCGGCGGACGCGGCAGCCCCGGGGAACAGCACGGCGGCGGCGGCGGCGAGGGCCGTCACGAGAGGCATCCCTCTGGGCCTGGTGAACAATCGATCATCCTCCATCGTGTGCGGAGGACGAAGTGCGCCCGCTGCGACACCCGATGGGGGTACCGAACGAACCGCCCTTCCTCCGAGGACTGGTTGCGTCGACCCAAGTCAGGCGGCTGGGCTCGCCCCGTGTGGGGGCCTCACCATTGCGGGACAGCGCCGGATTCCGACCGGACTTCGCTGAACCTGGGCCACCCCGGCACAAGGCCGGAGCAGTCGCACCGTACCGCACCCTCCGGATCGGCGTCCATCGCGAACCGCAGGAGAGACGTCGCAGACACGTTCTCCCTGCAGTTGTAGGTACGGGGGGCCGTTGGAAATGCGGGCGCAGCACCGGAAGCACGTGCACTGGAGCCAGGAGAGGACCCGCCGCCTCATGGGCACCGTCCCGTGGCGGCTGGCCATGGGCGGCTTGGCCATGGTCGTCACGCTGTCGGCCTTCGCTGTGGCGCCCCTGGTCCCGGGCCAACAGGGGCCGGCCCCCTCGACCAGGTCGGTGCAGGCCCTCGGGGCGGCCACGGCCGCGGCGGACACGGTCTCCCCGTCGTCGTGGGAGCCCCAGCCGGCCACGTACGGGACGGGCTCGCTCCTCGACCAGCCGGTGGCGATGTCCGACGGCACCATCCTGCGCGCGGACGTGTACTTCCCGACCGTCGCGGGGACGGACACACCGGCGAACGGGCTCTTCCCCGTCCTCCTGCAGCAGACGCCGTACGGGAAGGAGTTCATCGTCTACGCGTCGGCGATCGCCAACACGAACGTGGACTACCTCGTCGACCGGGGCTACGTGGTCGTCATCGCGGACGTGCGCGGCACGGGAGACTCGGGCGGCACGTTCGACCTGTTCGATCCCGTGCAGTCGACCGACGGCGTCACGCTGGCGCAGTGGGCCGCGCACCTGCCCGACTCCAATGGTGAGGTCGGGCTCTTCGGCGAGTCCTACATGGGGATCAACCAGTTCCAGACGGTGGAGGCGGCCGGCGCGCACTCGCCCATCAGGGCCATCTTCCCCATCATCTCGGGCAACGATCTGTATGCGGACACGGTCACGCAAGGCGGCATCCCCGACCTCGAGTTCGCTGCGACGTACATTGCGCTCCTCTCGGGCCTCAATCTGACCAACCCTGCCCTGCAGCCGCTGATCGCCGCCGTGCGCAGCGGCAACCCGTCCCTCCTGGCGTCCGGGCTGGCCAACCTCACACCGACCGAGGCGGCGCACAGCCAGGTCCTCGTGTCCTTCCTCCAGCTCATCCTCGCGGTCGAGACCGGGCAGGGAGCCGGCGCCTTCGACGACAGCTACTGGGCGGCGCGCAGCCCGGCCCACGACCTGCCGGCCGTGGTGGCGGACCAGATCCCCGCCTTCATGGTCGGCGGCTGGAACGACCTCTTCGAATCGGGTGAGCCACTCAACTACGTCGGCCTGCAGGACCTCTACGACGGCCGGTCGCAATACGACGCCATGACGCCGGACCAACCGGTGACCCCGCGGTACCAGCTGCTGATGGGACCCTGGCAGCACGTGACGACGGGGACGGGTGTCAACCTGTCGGCCCTCGAGCTCGAGTGGTTCGACACCTGGCTCCTGGGTGAGCGGACACCGATGGGAGCGACGACGACCCCGCTGCATCTCGACATCCAGAACTCGGGAGGGTCGTGGGTCGACGCGGCCCGCTGGCCCCTGCCCCCCGCCACGCCGACCGCGTACTACCTCGCCCCGGGGCGGAGCGGGAGCGACCCCCTCTCTCCCAACGACGGCGACCTGGTGCCGCAGGCGCCGGCCGCGGCCAGTGGGTCGGACACCATCGCGTCCACCGGCGCGTCGAGCCCGTGCGACATCCAGACCGACCAATGGGGAGCGGGCCTGCTGGCCCTCGGCTTCCAGTCGCTCGACACCGGCGACCCGTGCGACCTCAACGACGTCACGCTGGGCACGGGCCCGGGCGCGTTGACGTACACGACCGCGCCCTTCGCCGAACCCGAGGTCGTGGCGGGTCCTATCGACGCGACCTTGTACACGACGTCGAACACGACGGACACCGAGCTGGCGGCGACGGTCGAGGCCGTCTCCCCGTCGGGCGACAGCGTCCCCCTCTCCTCCGGAGCGCTGGCCGGCTCGCAGCGCGCCCTCGACGCCGGGCGGACCTGGACCTCCCCCGACGGCCTCCCGCTCCTGCCCGTCCACCCGCTGACGGCGGCGTCGCAGCAGGCCGTCGTCCCGGGCCAGGTGACACGACAGGACATCGCCGTCTTCCCGACGATGACCGAGCTGCCGGCCGGCTGGCGCCTCCGGGTGACGCTGACCACGGCGGACACGCCGCACCTCGCCCCGACGGCCGCCCAGCTGCCTCACCTGGTCGGCGGCGTCTATCAGGTGGAGCGCAACGCCGGTGCGGCCTCGGTGCTCAACGTGCCCCTCGCGCCCGCCTCGGCCTTCAGCGTCGCGTGCGGGGCGCTCTGCTCGGCCGCCGGTCCCTGACCAGGCCCGCCGCACGAGCGGCTCCCCTACCATGGCCGTGTGGGGGCCGAGTCGGACAGCCGCGGCGACGGGGGCCCCGGTGGCGACACCAGCGGCGAGAGCGGCATCTCCATAGAGGAGATCGAGGACGCGCTCGTCGACGGCGACACCCCGCTGCCGCCCCGGCGGGGCACCGCCCGGGCAGCCCTGTCGCACCGGACCTTCCGCATCGTCTTCCTCGGCGCCTTCGCGTCGAACATCGGCACCTGGATGCAGAACGTCGTCCTCGGTGCGTACGCGTACGACCTGACCCACTCGGCGACCTTCGTCGGCGTCATCATCTTCGCCCAGCTCGGTCCGACCCTCGTCCTGCCCATGGTCGGGGGCCTGTTGGCCGACAAGGTGGACCGCAAGCGGTTCCTCATCATCCTGTCGATCGAGCAGCTCGTCTTCTCGGTCGCCGTGGCCCTCGTCGTGTTGTCCCCCGACCCTTCCAAGGTGCTCCTGGTCGCCATGGTGTTCATGGTGGGCGCGGGGAGCGCCATGTTCGGGCCCGCGTACTCGGCCATCCTCCCGGGCCTCGTCGGCCGGGAGGACCTGCCCGGCGCGATCTCGCTGAACTCGGCCCAGATGAACGCGTCCCGGGTCATCGGACCGATCATCGGGGGCGTCCTCTACTCGCTCGTCGGTCCGGCGTGGATCTTCGCCGGGAACGCGGCGACATACCTGTTCGTGGTGGGCGCGCTGATGATGGTCACCCTCCCCGCCGTCCCCCAGGTGCCGACGCGGGCCAGCCGCTGGCGCCAGCTGACCGCGGGCATCACGGTGGCCCGGCAGGACCCGGTGGTGGGCCGGTGCCTGGTCACCGTGTTCCTGTTCTCCCTCCTGGCGCTGGCCTTCATCGGGCAGATGCCGGTGGTGGCGGCCCACAACCTCGGGATCAACCTCTCGAAGTCGCCGGACTACGGCATCCTCTACGCCTGCTTCGGCACCGGCGCCCTGGCGGGTGCGATCTCCATCGGCACCGTGTTCGCCCGCACCTCCAAGCCGCTGATCGTGCGGATCTGCCTCGTCGGCTACTCCCTCTCGCTGTGCGCATTCGCGCTCGAACGCAGCCCGGTGCCCGCCTACGTGAACGTCGCCATCACCGGCGCGTTCTATTTCGCGTTCATCACGGCCCTGAACACCACCCTGCAGGCCCGTCTCCACGAGAACGTCCGCGGGCGCGTCATGGCGCTGTGGATGATGGGATTCGGCGGCACAGTCGGCGTCGGCAACCTCCTCATCGGGCCCGTCGTCGCGGCCGTCGGCATCACCGACGTCCTGGTGTTCGGCGCCTGCGTCGCCCTGGCTCTCGCCTGGTACGCGGATGTCCGACCGCGCCCCGACGTTCAGGTCGTGCTGGGGGTCGAGCTGGCCCAGTAGGCCTCACGCAGGGCCTTCTTGTAGAGTTTCCCGTTCTCGCCGCGAGGCAGCGCCTCGGCGAAGTCGACCGTGCGCGGGCACTTGTAGTGCGACAGGTGGTCGCGGCAGAAGGCGATGATCTCCGCCTCGAGCTCCGGGCCGGGGATCGCGCCGGGGGCCGGCTGGACCACCGCCTTGACCTCCTCGCCCATTTCGGGCTCGGGCACGCCGAAGACGGCGACGTCGGCCACGGCGGGGTGCAGCACCAGCACGTCCTCGATCTCCTGCGGGTAGATGTTCACGCCACCCGACACGATCATGAACAGCTTGCGATCCGTCAGGTAGAGGTACCCCTCAGCGTCCAGGTGCCCGACATCCCACAGCGTGCTCCAACCGCGGTCGTTGAAGGTCTGGCGGGTCTTCTCGGGATCGTGGTTGTACTCGAAGCCGGGCGCGCCGATGCGTCCCCCGAAGTACACGACGCCGTCCTCGCCCGCCGGGAGCTCCTCGCCGTCATCGGCGCAGACGTGGGCCTGGCCCCAGATGGTCCGGCCCACCGACCCGGGATGGGTCAACGCCTCCTCGGAGGTGATCCACGTCATACCCATCCCCTCGGTGCCCGAGTAGTACTCGTGGATGATCGGGCCCCACCACTCGATCATCCGGCGCTTCACCTCCGGCGCACAGGGGGCCGCCGCGTGGACCACCGAGCGCAGCGAGGAGACGTCGTGGGCGGCGCGCACCTCGTCGGGGAGCTTCAGCATGCGCACGAACATCGTGGGGACGAACTGCGCGTGCGTCACCCGATGCTGCGCGATGAGCCGCAGGCACTCCTCGGGCTCGAAGTGCTCCATCACGACCGCGGTGCCACCCATGCGGATGGCCGTCATCGACCAGACCAGGGGGGCGGAGTGGTAGAGAGGTGCCGGGCTCAGGTAGACGTCGCCCTCCCCAAAGCCCATGATCCCACCCAGCATCGGGGCCAGGACGGCGTCCGACCCGAAGGGCAGCCCGCTCAGCGGTCGGCGGATGCCCTTGGGATGGCCGGTGGTGCCCGAGGAGTACAGCATGGGCGAGCCCTCCACCTCGACGGCCAGCGGTACGCCGGGGAACCCCGAGACGAAGTCGTCGTAGCGCTCGTAGCCCTCTTCGGCACGGTCGCCCACCATGAGGCGCAGCTCGACCGCGGGCGTCAGCGCCAGCAGCTCGGCCGCCAGGGACGCCAGCGCGGACGACGTGATGAGGGTCCGGGCGCCGCAGTCCTCGACGATGTAGGCCGCCTCTTCGGCGGCCAGATGCGTGTTGACCATGGTGTAGTAGAGGCCGGAACGCTGCAGCCCGAACGTGACCTCATGGGTCCGGTGGTCGTTGGGCATCAGCACCGCCACGTGGTCCCCGGGCCGCAGCCCGTGGGCGTGGAGGGCCTGGGCCGACCGGCACGATCGTTCCTCGAGCTCGGCGAAGCTCACCACGTGCCCCGACGAGGTGATCACGGCGGGCCGCTCGGGGTGAGCGGCGGCGTGGATGCCGGGGCGGAAGTGCGTCGGGGGAGGATCGGGACTCACCGCCCTCTTCTAGCCCAACCCGTGGTCGGCGCGCCCACCCGCCCGACGCCGCGTAGGACGGCACCTCTCCAGGCGTTGTCCTACCAGGTGCCCTGGTGCTGCCCCGCCCCGGCGGGGGGCAGCTGGACCCTGCGACCCACCCATCCGACGACCCAGGCATCGGAGTGACCACGCGCACGTACTGCACCATCCTCTCGACGAACTACCTCCCCAAGGCCCTCGCCCTCGCCGAGAGCCTGCGGCAGCACGAGGACGGTGCGACCCTCAAGATCCTCTTCATCGACCATGCGCACGACGAGGGGTTGCCCGAGCTGGCAGGCGTCGAGTGCCTCAGCACCGAGGTGCTCGGCCTGCCGCGCCAGACCGTCCTCGCGCTCGCCATGTCCTACGATCTGGTCGAGTTCGCCACCGCGGTCAAGCCGCTGCTGCTGAAGGCACTCCTCGAGCAGGCCGAGCAGGTGCTCTACCTCGACCCCGACACCTTCGTGACCTCCCCGATGGCCGAGCTGTCACCCGCCCTCGACGCGTCGGTCGGCGGCATCCTCCTCACGCCGCACTTCCTGCTGCCCCCGCCGCCCGATGCCGACATCGGCGACGGGCACATGCTGCTGGTCGGCGTCAACAACCTCGGGTTCTGCGGCGTGGATCGCCGGGCGGCCGCCTTCCTGGACTGGTGGTGGGGGCATCTGCGCACCGAATGCCTCTACGACCCGCTCGCCGGCCTGTTCGTCGACCAGAAGTGGATGGACATCGGCAGCTCCCTCTTCCAGGCGGCCAGCTTCCGCCATGCGGGGTACAACGTCGGCGTCGCCAACCTCTCCGAACGCCCACTCACCGAGGACGACGAGGGCTACCTCATCGCGTCCACCGGGGACCGGCTGCGCCTCTTCCACTTCCACGCGTTCGATCCGAGTGCGCCCGAGAAGCTCTCGGCGCGCTTCCGCCACTCCGACGAGAACGCGTTGGGGGACGACAGCATCGTGCTCCAGCTGTGCAAGGAATACGCCGCCGTGCTGACCTCGCACGAGCAGAGCCTGCCGGCGGCACCGCCGTACCCTTACCGGACCGATACCCGAGGCAGGAAGATCTCGAGACAGCTCCGGCGTGCCCACCTGCGGCAGTCGCAGTCCGGCCGCATGCCGTTGCCCTCGCCGTTCGATCCGGCGGACGCGGACGCCTACGAGCGGTGGCGTCGCCAGGCGTGGCGTCCCATCGCCCTGGGGCTGCTCGGCGAGATTGCCAAATGCGTCCGAATCGTCCTCCCCGAGGAGTACGACAACATCAAGAAGCGGTTCCCGAAGCTGGGAGACACGCTCAACAGCCGGTTCGCCGGTGGGACAGGCCTCTGGGGCTGATCGCCCGTAAGACCGGGTCCGGTCCGCCGTTCCGCAGTCGACACTCCGTCGGGGAGGCAGGGCGCGGCGCCACGCCGACCGGCTTCCGAGAAGGGATGGACGCTGCATTGGGGACGACGATCCAGCTGAAGAACGGAGCCCGATTCGTGAGGCACCTCTACCGTCGGGCCGGTGAGGGCGTCTACGGAAGGGACCTGGCCGTCCTGCGACGCCTCCAGCGCCAAGGTCGCGTGACCTACGGAGCATGGACCTATGGCGTGCCGACGATCCACACCTTCGAACACGACCGGACATGCCTGCGCGTCGGGAGCTACTCGTCGATCGGCTCCGTGATCCTGCTCGGGGGGGAGCATGCAGCCGATCGCGTCACGACATTTCCCCATCGAATCTGGATGGGCATGGAGGGCGCCGGCGAGGACGGATTCCCGGAGAGAACCGGGGACACCGTGATCGGATCCGACGTGTGGACCTGTTACGGCTCGATGCTGCTGAGCGGCGTGCACATCGGTGACGGGGCGATCGTGGCGGGCGGAGCGGTGGTGACGAAGGACGTGCAGCCGTACGCGGTCGTCGGCGGCAACCCGGCGCGCCTGATCCGGTACCGCTTCCCCGACGACCAGCGGACGGAGCTGCTCGGCATCCAATGGTGGGACTGGCCGGAGGACGAGGTCAGGGCGGCGGTACCCCTCCTGGCCGACAAGGACGCCGGCGCGTTCATTCGGTACGCCCGCGCCCGCTCCAAGGGAACGCTGCTCCCCGTTCCCTGAGCCGCGGGGCTCAGGACCTCTTGCGCCAGAAGGCGCCGAAGCCGTCGATGTCGACGATCTCCTCGTCGATCCCGTGGGTCCGGCGGTAGTCGAGCACGGCCTGGCCGGCCTGCGACTGGTGGCTGCCGAAGTCGTCGATGATGCAGAACCCACCCGGCGAGAGCTTGGGGTACAGCGCCTCGATGGCCTGCCATGTCGACTCGTACAGGTCGCCGTCGAGGCGCATCACCGAGAGCGCCTCGATCGGTGCGGTGGGCAGGGTGTCCTTGAACCACCCGACCAGGAATTTCACCCGGTCGTCCAGCGCCCCGTAGCGCTCGAAGTTGTGGCGCACCTGGTCGGCACCGACGCTCAGGCCGGGACGCGTGTGCAGGTCATCGCCCGTGTCGGCGGGGTACAGGCTGGCGTTCGGGGGCGGCAGGCCCTGGAACGAGTCGGCCACCCACACGGTACGGGCGCTATCCGCCCGCGCCATGAGGTTCGCCTTCATGAAGATGCACGCCCCTCCTCGCCAGACGCCGGCCTCAATGAGGTCACCCGGCACATTGTCGTCGAGGACCGTCTGGACGCAGTGCTGGATGTTGTCCATGCGGCGCAGACCGATCATGGACTCGGCGCGCGACGGCCAGTCGCGGCCGACCTCCCGGAGCTTCGGGTCGTAGGGCTTCTTGTAGACGATCTCGACGTCGGCACGCGACGCCGCCCGGCCGGCGACGTTGCCCAGCCGACGCTTCCACGCCGTCGAGCCGGCAGTGCGGACGCCGCCGAGGATGCTGTCGTTGTCCTCGGCCAGCGCACCGGTCAGGCTCCGCTTGAGCACGTCGAGATAGAGAGATGCCGCATCTGCCGTTCGATCGACGGGTAGCGGCAGACCGTAGACACCGGAGGAATCGTCCCCCGTCGTGGCGGGACTCTCGAACGTCCACTGGGCTTCTGACTGCGTCATGACTTGACCTCCTCTACTGGGCGCGCGGTGCGCGACGATTCGACACCGGACTCCTCCCCGCGGTGGAAGAAGCCGAGGGACTCGGGCAGGCTGCGCACCGCCTCAGCGGGGTTGCCGCTGTAGAACGTCAGCTCCTCGCTCAACGGCGTGTTGATCACGGAGCCGGCGGAAACGATGGAGCGCGGCGGCACCCGCGTCCCGCTGAGCAGCGTGGAGCCCGACATTACGGCGGAGTGGGCGCCGATCTCGACCGAGCCCGTCCCGAAGCGTTCCCGGACCAGATTGAGGCTGTGGGTCAGGATCGTGCACCCGAACCCGGCGAGCGAGCTGTAGTCGCCGATCTCGACGCGATCGGAGCAGTCGATCTCGTGGGCGACGGTGATCATCGCGTGCCGCCCCATCACGAGGGAGGGACGGCGGTCCGGCGAGTGCGGGAACACGTCGGAGGCGGGGTCCCGCGACCGCGGGAACCCGATGATCCAGTTTCTCGTGGCGATGCTGGCACCCTCGCCCAGACGCAGCTCCTCCAGGTCCTTGATCACGTTCAGGGGGCCGATGCTCGCCCCCGGGCCCATCGACAGCCGGCCGACCAGGATGACGCTGCGGCCGATGTAGGCAGTCGGGTGGACGTCCCACCCGAGCAGCCTCCGCCCCAGCCAGCCCTTCAGGCGTGAGGGGAGCACGAGCATGCATATTGCCAAGACGAGCCGCAAGCATCACTCCGTTTGTCCGTTGGTCGATGGTGGAGAAGGGAACCCTGTCGACGGCCCCTGACGGCCGAACGCTCCCCTCGGAGCGAGCACCTATGACGTCCCTCCCGGCAGGAGAACGGCCGATGGGCCCCGAGATTGCGACCAATTATCAGCCCGCCGCGCACTACGACCATGTGCACAGCGCATGGCGGCTCATCATGGGCGAGGAGTTCCACTACGGGTTCTTCGCAGTTCCGGAGACCCCCCTGGAGCTGGCGACGGCCGCCCTGACAGACCAGATGCTCGTGCGGGCGGGTATCAGGGCCGGTGACCGGGTGCTCGACGTCGGGTGCGGGACTGGCCGTCAGGCCTGCGACCTCGCAGCCTCCCTCGGCGCCACGGTGCTCGGCATCACCACGAGTGCCGGCGGCGTCGCGGCGGCCCGCGCGCTGGCCTCCGGGCTCGGACTCGACGGTGCCCGGTTCGAGCAGCGCGACGGGACCGACAACGGTCTGCCGGTCGGCGCGTTCGACGTCGCCTGGGTCCTGGAGTCCTCGCACCTGATGCGCGACCGCAGGGCACTGCTCAGCGAGTGCGCCCGGGTGCTCGCCCCGGGGGGGCGGCTCGTCCTGTGCGACATCGTCCGCAGACGGGACATTCCCTTCCCCGAGGTCCGCGCCCGCAGGGCGGACTTCGCCACGCTCCGGGCGGCGTTCGGTGATGCGCACATGGAGCCGCTCGAGGGCTACAGCTCGACCGTGGAGGAGCTCGGGATGACGGTCACCGACAGCTCCGACATCAGCGTGCCGACACTGCCGACCTTCGGGGCGTGGCGTG
Organism: Acidimicrobiales bacterium; assembly: GCA_052140165.1. GTDB lineage: Bacteria > Actinomycetota > Acidimicrobiia > Acidimicrobiales > RAAP-2 > Bog-473. The sequence goes on along the minus strand of JBKQUM010000103.1, from coordinate 35,240 downwards.
TCAACGTCGCGCTGCACCGGGGCGCCCTGCAGGATCTGCTGGGCCACCAGGGCGTCGACGACTTCGTGTCCGCAACGCACATTCTCGAGGCCTTCTGGCAGGACGAGACGCTCGGCTACGGGATCCTCGCCGCCACCAAGGTCTCGTGACGCGCTGCAGCGAGAGACCACCATTGCGAAAGGAGACAGGAATGGCCACGGACCAGGACACGGCGCGAGCTGTGATCGCCGAGTTCCTCCAGCGCGCCGACAAAGGCGCCGAAGGGTGGGGCGACGAGACGGGCCTGTGGGGCGACGGGCTCGGGCTCGACTCCCTCGAGGCGGCGGAGCTCTCCGCCATGCTGGAGGACGAATTCGGATCCGACCCCTTCTCGGCGGGGGGCGACCTGCCCGAGCGCGTCGGGGACATCGTCGCGTTCTACGCCGCCGTCACCACCGAATGATCCTCCTTCTGCAGGGTGCCGCCGCCGATGCACCGGATCGCACGGCGGTCGTCACGCCGGAGGGCTCCGCCACGTACGGAGAGCTGCTGCGCGACGCGCAGCACATCGCGGCCGGCCTGCGCAGGCGCGGCATCACGCGGTTCGCCCTGGTGGAGGCCGATGCCGCCTGGGTCATCCGATTGCTGGCCGGCGCCGCCCTCGCGGGTGCCGAGCCCTGCCAGTACCAGGCCGACACCGCTGGGCACGAACTGATCGAGCAGGCACGGGCGCTGGGCCATTCGGTGGTCGTCACGCGGCGGCGTGACCTCGACGGGTCGCTCGACGCCGTGCACCCGGAGGACCTCGCACCCGGGCGCGCCGGTGAGCCGGAGGTGGCGAGCGGACCGCAACCGGTCACGATCCGCACCACGGGGACGACCGGGCTGCCGAAGGCCGCCCGCCACGACTGGCGCGTCCTGGCCCGGACGGTGGCCGGCATGCGGCCGCGGCCCGAGCAGCGGTGGCTCCTGGCCTACGGCCCGCATCAATTCGCCGGCATTCAGGTCCTGCTCCACGTCGTGGCCAGCCAAGCGACCCTCGTGGCGCCCTTCCCGCGCCAGCCCCGCGACGGCCTGGACGCCCTGGTGGCCGACGGGGTGACCTGCGTCAGCGCGACGCCGACCTTCTGGCGCTTCCTCCTCGCAGAGGCGCGCAGCCGCTCGGTTGCGCTGCCCCGACTGGAGCAGGTGACGCTGGGCGGCGAGGCCAGCCCGGCCGAACTCCTCGAAGAGCTCAGAGCCGCGTTCCCGGATGCCAGGGTGTCGCAGGTGTACGCGTCGACCGAATTCGGCTCCATCACCTCCGTCAATGACGGGTTGCCCGGGATCGCGGTCGGCGCCCTCTTCAGCGAATCGACCCCCACGTCGAACGTGCGGGTCGAGGATGGTGAGCTGTGGGTGCGCGGCGGCGGCGGGATGCTGGGGTACGCGGGAGAACCGGACGGCGGTGACTCTCGAGCCGCAATCGGCGAGTGGCGGCCGACCGGTGACCTCGTCGAGATCATCGGTGGGCGCGTGCTGTTCCGGGGCAGGACGTCCGAGGTCATCAACGTCGGGGGCGTGAAGGTCCACCCCCTGCCCGTGGAGGAGCGGATCTCGGCGCTCGGCAGCGTCGCTCTGGCACGGGTGTTCGGCCGGCCCAGCGCGCTGACCGGCGCCATCGTCGCCGTGGACATCGTGCCCGCGGGCGGAGCGGGCACCGCCGACGTGCAGCAGATCCGGCGCGAGGTCCAGGCGGCCGTGGCCGACCTGCCGCGGGCCTGGCACCCGCGCAGCGTCACCCTGGTGGACACCATCGAAACGCGTGGTGGGAAGACGGTGCGGGAGGTCGAGGCATGACCTCGCCCGACGGCCCCCGGGTCGCCCTGATCACCGGTGGGAGCAAGGGCCTCGGCGCCGGCCTGGTGGCAGCCTTCCTCGGCGCCGGCTACTGCGTGGAGACCTGCGCACGCTCCAGGACGGGCACGGTCGAGGACTGGGAGGACGACACGCAGCTCGAGGAGCTCTTCCACTTCACTGACGCGGACGTCTCGGACCCGGCCGAGGCCGAGGGCTTCGTCAGGGAGGCGGCCGCCCGCTGGGGACGCATCGACGTGTTGGTCAACAATGCGGGCGTCGCGCGGGAGGGTGTCGTGGGGCTCTTCGGGAACGACGCGCTCGACCAGGTGGTGGACCTCAACCTCAAGGGCACCGTCTTCGTGACGCGGGCGGCGAGCCGGATGATGCTGGCCCGGCGCTCCGGCGCGATCGTCAACATCTCCTCGGTCGTCGGGCTCTCGGGCTACCGCGGCCTGTCCGTCTACGGCGCCACCAAGGCGGCGCTCGACGGGCTCACCCGGGGCCTCGCCCGGGAGCTCGGTTCGCGTGGCATCACCGTGAACAGCGTCGCACCGGGGTACCTGCGCACGGAGATGAGCCACGGTCTCGACGAGGACCAGCTCGGCCAGATCACCCGGCGCACGCCGCTCGGCCGCCTCGGCGAGCCCGAGGACGTGGCCCGGACGGTGCTGTTCCTCACCGACCCCGCCAACACCTACATCACCGGCCAGGTCGTCGTGGTCGACGGCGGCCTGACCTGCTGACGCCGTCGCTCATCCCCGCTTCGGCGACCAGTCCCAGCGCCGGAGGCTGACGAAGACACCCACGGCACCCCAGATCGCGATGACCAGGATGTCGTTCCACGGCGACGTGCCCGGGATGCCGTTGAACGTGTCGACCATGCCCAGGATGAGGTGCCGGATCGGGAAGAAGTCGGTGAACGTCGCCAGCCCAGAACCAGCCCTGACCGGGAAGTAGAGCCCCGACAGCGCGACCAGGATGAAGAACACCAAGCTCACGATCGGGCCCGCGGCGTCGGCATTGGGGACCACGGTGCTGATGCCCACCCCCATGGCGGTGAAGCTGAACATGCCCACGACCAGCAGCAGGAGGAAGGTCCCGATGTCATGTGGCCCGTGCACGCCGTAGCCGACGCGCCCCAGCACGAGGACGAGCACGACCTGGATGAGGGCGATGATCATCCAATTGACGAAGATGGCGGTCAGCAGCATCCAGGTCGGGAGCGGGCTGAGACGGAGCCGCTTGAGCAAACCCATCTCGCGGCGATTGACCATGCTGATGGCCAGGATGTTGAAACAGGCGGCCATGACTCCGTAGGCGGCGAAAGCCGGGACGTAGTACTGCCCGAGATTGAAGGGCAGGTAGTTCACGGTGGAATGACGGGACGTGGACAGGAAGATCACGATGAACGCCAGCGAGAAGCCGATCGTCAGCACGGCCCCGATCGGGTTCAGCCAGAACGAGAGCTGTTCGAAACCCACCTGCCGCGCCACCAGCGGCACGTCGCTCAGCCCGCGGAACGATCCCCTGACGGGCGTGTCGGTCGTGCTCATCGCCGTACCTCCCGGTCCGATCGTTCCGCCCGGCGCTCCGCCTGCTCCTGGGTCAGACCGAGATAGATGTCCTCGAGGGAGACGCGGAGGACGGACAGGCCCTGCAACGGGTGGCCGCCTTCGAGCGCCCACCCGGTCAGGTCGTGCAGGACGCTGACCTCGTCCTCGGTGTGGATCTCGACCCGGCCGTCGTCGGAGGGCTCTGCGGGCACCGGCAGCGAGTCCACCGTCACCCCCTCGGGGAGGCGGAAGCGGATCGTCACCGCCCCGAGATCGCGCCCGCCGATGGACGAGGGCGTCCCGCTGGCGACGATCTCCTGGCCGAAGAGGACGGCCACCCGGTCGGCCAGCGCCTCCACCTCGTCCATGTAGTGCGTCGTCAACAGCACCGTGGTGCCCTCCGACGCCAGGAGGCGGATCAGTTCCCAGGTCTCGCGCCGCCCGGAGGGATCGAGGCCGGTCGTCGGCTCGTCGAGGAACAGGAGCTCGGGGTTGCCGATGATGCCGAGGCCCACGTCGAGACGTCGCTGCTGTCCGCCCGAGAGCCGCTTGACCCGGTCGTCGGCCTTCTCCGAGAGTCCGATCAAGTCGATCACCTCGTCGACGGGCCGCGGGTGGGGGTAGTAGCCGGCGTTGCGGGTGAGCACCTGGCGGACCGAGTAGTAGGGCTCGACCGCGAGCTCCTGGAGGATCACGCCGATGCGCGTGCGCAGCCAGCGCTGGGTGCTGTGGTCCGAGGGGTCGACGCCCAGCGTCTGCACCCGGCCGCCGCTCCGTTCCCGGAAGCCCTCCAGGATCTCGACCGTCGTGGTCTTGCCTGCGCCGTTCGGCCCGAGGAGGGCGAACACCTCGCCCTTGTGCACCTCGAAGCTCACGTCGCGCACGGCGACGGTGTCCCCGTAGGACTTGGAGAGGTGCTCCACGCTCACCGCCGGCACGGCGACCCCGTATTCCCATGCCCTGGAGCAACCAAATGTCCCGGGCCCTGCCGCCACTCCACCCTCGGGACCATCGGGACGACGCTAGCGGGCGACCGGCTGCCACAAGCGACCGACGCCTACGAGGCCTCCGTCCCCACCGGGACGCCGGTCGCGCCCGACCCCGCCGGCACCTCGCCCGCCGCCGCCAGCACCTTGTCCAGCAGGTCGCGCAATTGGCGCAGTTCGGGCTGCGTCAGCGCAGCAAAGGCCGCCGGCGGGACCGACACGACGGCGTCGATCTGCGCCGCCAGCGCCCGGCCCGCCTCAGTCAGGACGATGATCTTGACCCGCCGGTCATCGGGCGCCGGCTCCCGTCGGGCCAGGCCGCGCGCGTCGAGGTCGTCGACCAGCGCCGTGATGTACGAAGGGTCGACCCCGATGCCCCGCGCCATGTCACCCATGGAGACGCCGTCAACCTTGGAGAGCCGGATCAGCGTCTTGATGACCCCGGGCGAGAGCTTCGTCCGCACGCCCAGCGCGGCCATCCGCTCCACGTGCTCACCTTCGAAGGCGACACGGCGCAGCCGGTCGAATGCCTCCTCGGCCATACCCATCTCCCAATTGTCGCACCGAGGAAACTATTTGACAACTCCAGACCTTTGAGTAGTCTTAAGTAATCCGATGCCACGCTCCCCTGCCACCGGCTTCACCCTGACTCCCGAGGTCCGACGGACCTCCACCGTGGTGGTCCTGGGGTCGATCATGTCGATTCTCGACACCACGATCGTGGCGGTGGCACTGGCCACGCTCGGACGGGACTTCCACGTCTCGGTCACCACGATCCAGTGGGTGGCGACCGGCTACCTGCTGGCCCTGGCCGTGGTCATCCCCATCACCGGGTGGGCGGTCGACCGTTTCGGGGCGAAGTCGGTCTGGATGACCTCGCTCAGCCTCTTCATCGTCGGCTCGTGCCTGTGCGGGGTGGCCTGGTCGGCCAACTCGCTGATCGCGTTCCGCGTGCTCCAGGGCATCGGCGGCGGCATGCTGCTCCCGGTCGGCCAGTCGATCCTGGCCCGCGCCGCGGGCCCGCAGCGCATGGGCCGGGTCATGAGCATCATCGGAGTGCCCATGGTGCTCGGACCGATCCTGGGGCCGGTCATCGGCGGCCTCATCGTGTCGAACTTCAGCTGGCGGTGGATCTTCTACATCAACCTGCCGATCGGCATCGTGACGCTGCTGCTGTCGCAGCGCTGGCTGCCCAAGTGGGACACCGACGAGCGCTTCCCCACCGCCTTCGACACGCTCGGGTTCTGCCTGCTCTCCCCCGGACTGGCCGCCCTGGTGTTCTCCCTGGCGGAGGTCGGCACCACGGGCAGCTTCACCAGCACGTCAGTGATCGTGAGCTTCGTCATCGGCATCGCGCTGATGACCGGGTTCATCCTCCACGCGCTGCGGATCAAGAACCCACTGCTCGAGCTGCACCTGTTCAAGGACCGCAACTTCAGCGTCGCCAACATCTGCATCTTCGTGCTGGGCGCCACCCTGTTCGGCTCCATGTTCCTGCTGCCGCTCTACTACCAGATCGCCCGCGGCCAGGAGGCCTGGGTGGCGGGGTTGCTCATGGCTCCGCAGGGGATCGGCGCCGCCTGCATCATGCGCTGGGCCGGCAACATCACCGACCGGTTCGGACCCCGCCGTATCGTCCCGTTCGGCGTCCTGCTCATGGCGGTGGCCACGATCCCGTTCGCCTTCGTCACGACCTCGACCAGCGAGGCACTCCTCGCCGTCACACTCTTCGTGCGCGGCCTCGGGCTCGGTCTCACCATGATGCCCGTGACCGCCGCCGCCTATTTCGACCTCAGCCACGCCGAGATACCCAAGGCCAGCACCACCATGAACATCGTCCGCCAGGTGGGGGGCTCGGTGGCCACGGCGCTCTTCGCAGTGGTGCTGGAGCGACAGATCGTGGCCAACCTCGGGCCGGCTGCCGCCAAGGCCGGGGGGAGTGCGGGTGTCATCAGCTCCACCGTCAAGCTGCCGCCCCGGGTCGCGGACTCGGTGGCGACCGCGTTCGCCCACACCTTCTGGTGGGCGATCGCGACGATCCTCCTCGCCTTCATCCCGACCCTGTTCCTGACCGATCGCGCCCCGGCGCAGACGGCGGCGCATGCGGAGGTGGGCGCCGCGGACGAGCCCGCCGACGGCCCCGGCGACGCGGAGTCGGGACCCCGCGTCGCCGGGGCGATGCTCGACTGACCGGGTCCGCCGACCCTGACGTGGTCGCTGCACTGGCGGCCTCGCTCGCCCGCGCCGGCTGTGTGGCCGCCGAGGAGGAGGCCGCCGAGCTCGCCGCCGTGGCGGGGGACGACCGCACGCTGCTCGTGTCGCTGGGCGACCGCCGCCGGACCGGCGAGCCCATCGCCTGGATCACGGGGCGCACGGATTTCGGCGACCTGACGGTCCGCGTCGACCCGGGCGTCTACGTCCCGCGCTGGCAGAGTCTCCCGCTCGTCCGCCGTGCTGCGCTGCGGCTCCCGGCGCGGGGCACGGCCATCGACCTCTGCACGGGTTCGGGGGCCGTCGCGGCCGCGCTGCGGGCCGAGCGCCCCGGGGCTCGCATCGTGGCCACGGACTGTGACGCCCGCGCCGTCGCGTGCGCCAGGGCCAACGGCGTGGAGGCCTATCCGGGCGACCTGTTCCGAGGTGTGCCCCCGGAGCTGCAAGGCCGGACCGACGTCGTCGTGGCGGTGGTGCCCTATGTCCCCACCCCCGAGCTCCCGGTGCTCCCGAGCGACACGCTGCACTTCGAGGACGCCTCCCACTACGACGGCGGACCCGACGGCACCGATGTCCTGCGGCGCGTCGTGGCCGCGGCACCGCGCTACCTCCGCTCCGGCGGCGCGCTGCTGCTCGAGCTCGGTGGAGACGAGGCCGTCGCCTTGGAGCCTGTGCTCGAGCGCGCCGGCTACGGCTCCGTGCAGACCTGGTCCGATGCCGACGGCGACCTCAGGGGCGTCGAGGCGATCTGGCGCTGACGCCTCTCTCAGCGACGAGCGAACACGTCGGCCACCGCCGTCCGATCGACGACGTGCCACCCCGGGTCTCGGGAGAGGTACTCCGAGAGCGCGGTGTGCGGCGCCCACACGACGTAGGAGACGTGGTACGCCGAGAGCACCGGGTCGGGGTCGGTCGTGACGTCGGTCACGTCGAAGAATTCGGTGAGCACGCGACCCTCGAAAAGGTCCGTGCGCCCGTCGACGAACGTTGCCCGTTGGCGGGCGATCGAGTAGTCGCCCCACGTGTACTCGGTGAAGATGCGCCCGTGATGGGTCCCCAGGTAGTCGAAGGCCTGCACCGGCAGCGTCGGTGACACCGTCCCCGCCGGCACCGACGGTGCGGCCAGGATCACGATGGCGAACACGACGAGCCCCCCACCCGCCCACCGGCGCGCGACGGTTCCCCACGGGCGCCGGGCCGGAAGGCTGGCCGCCAGCCCCACCGCGACGACCATCAGGTAGACGACGAGCCGCTGCGTCCGCAGCGCCTCGACGAAGAGCAGCAAGCCGAGCGTCCCCTCGAGCAGCGGTATCCGCCGCGACCGGACGCAGGCCACCAGCACGGCGAGCGGCACGAGGAAGACCAGGAGCGTCATGAGCGAATGGAAGTCGGGCGAATTCCATTCGTCGATGTACTGGGCGATCTGGGGGTTGCGGGCGACGTCGACGTCGTAGGCGAGCAGGCCAGGACCGTACGGGGTGATGCAGGAGGCGACGAGGCTGCCCAGCAGGCTCAGCGCGAGCAGGCCGGGGCGCGGCGACTGCCGCGCGCCTCCGAGCCGCTCCACCAGCCGCGCCGGTGCCAGCGACCACGCCAACTCGACGCCCAGCACGAGGAGCCCGATCAGGATCGATCCGTGCGTGTTGACCCATGCCACGCACAGCAGCGGGAGCGCCAGGAGCCACCGTGCGTCGGCCCGCGCCTTGGTCAGCACCAGCAGCTCGAGCGGCAGCCACACCAGCGAGAAGTCCAAGCCCCGGTCGCCCGCCACCACGCCTGCGATGCCCACCGCCAGCAACATGACGATGGCGGCCACCCGCCCACCGCGCGCTCCGAGCGCACGGGCGTAGGCCGCGCTCACGAGCAGGCACAGGGCGCCCAGCACGATCGCGTAGATGTTGGAGGCAGCCGCACCGAAGGCCCGGAAGAGCTCGGCCAGGGCGATCTCCGATCCCCATTCATCGGTGATCCAGCGCCGGTGCGACTCCGTGTAGCTGAAGGGGTCCAGCCCCATCAGGGAGTGGTGGGCGAGCATCCACTGCCCGGCCGCCAGCTGCCAGAACTCGTCGTTGGACAGCTCCCGGCCCAGCGCGACCGCAGTGATGAACCCGATGCCGAGGGCCAGACCGACGAGCTCAATGGCCCGTGGCGACATCCGGGGCAGTGGCGGGTGCGAGCCCGTCTGCCCCGAGCGAGCAGGGGCGGCGCGGGCCGTCGGCACTGTGCGTGTCTCGACGGCCTGCACGCTCGCCTGCACCGCTCCTCCCTCGTGCCGGTCCCCCAACCGGCGCCCTTCCTGCACCGTAAGCGCGGCGCGTCACGCGCACGTCGCAGGATGGTTGCGATCGCGGTGCGTGGCTCAGCAGCTGGGCTGGACCACCAGCGCCTTCAGGAGCGCGGGCCACTCGTAGACGGCGCCGCGTACCCAGGCCCAGAATCCGGCGGGCTCCACGCCCACCTCGAGCACCTGCCCGGGATAGCAGCGCCCGATCCGCAGGCGCGCCCTGGTCGCCTGGGTGGTGGGCATGACGACGATGACCCGGTTCCAGTGGTGCGCCGCGGCCAGGTGGGCGATGGAGCGGGCCTCACCCTGCGTCGTCTGCGGGTCGGCGCGGAAGCACAAGATGCGCGCCGAGGGCAGATGGAGGACGGACGGTTCGCAGGAGTAGTTCGGGAGCAGTGAGAAGACGAGGGTCGGCGCGTACCCCTGCTTGGCCAGTGCGACGCCCTCCTCGAACGGCCCGTCGGTACCGCCCCCCAGCACGACGATGGCGCTCGACCGCTGCGGTGCGTTGACATCGGGGAACACGAACAAGCGCAACGTCAGCCCGCAGAACACGAGGACCAGCACCACGGCGACGGCCGCGATCACGCGCGACCGCCTCGACCTCAGACCCACCACCGGGGACATTCTCGCGCCCGGTGGAGCCGGTCCCGCCAATCCGCCCGACAGCGAGTCGGGGCGGCTGGCCGCTCTACGTGAGCAAAGGGTCCCGTGGCAGTCCGAGGATCCGCTCGGCAATCTGGTTACGGGTGATCTCGGACGTCCCTCCCGCGATGGACATGGCCCGCGTGGCGAGTTGGGTGTACCCGGCCAACGCGTCCTCGCCGTCGAGGAATGCGGTCGCCGGGCCCACGAGATCGGCCTGCAGCCGTGCCCGGTCGTGACCGTGCTCCGCGAGCACCAACTTCGTCACGTTGCCTTCGGGTCCGGGTCCCGTGCCGATGACGGCCCGCTGCGCCCGGCGGAGGTTGAGCACCTTCAGCACGTGCTCCTTGGTCAAGATGGCGCCGACACGCGCCGCGGCACCCGGTACCCGGTCGCCGCCGCGCGCGAGCAGCGCCATCAGGTCCATGGGCGGGAAGATGCCGCCCACGCCGCCACCAATGGAGACCCGCTCGTTGCCCAGCGTCGAGCGCGCCACCGTCCAGCCGTCGTCCGGCGACCCGACGACGTCGTCGTCGGGAACGAACACGTCGTTGAAGAACACCTCGTTGAAGTCGGCGCTCCCGGTGATCTGGCGCAGCGGCCGTACCTCGACCCCCGGTGCGTGCATGTCGATCACCATCGTGGTGATGCCTGCGTGCTTGGGTGCATCGGGGTTGGTCCGCACCGTGGCGAGACCGAGGTGGCAGTGCTGGGCACCGCTGGTCCACACCTTCTGCCCGTTGACGTTCCAGCCCCCGTCGACGCGCGTCCCCCTGGTCTTGACCGCCGCCGCATCGGACCCGGCATCGGGCTCGCTGAACAACTGGCACCAGACGTACTCACCCATCAGCGTCTTGAAGACCCAGCGCTCCACCTGATCGGGTGTCGCGTACTGGTTCACCGTCATGATGTTCCAACCGGTGATGCCCAGCCCGGGGACCGTGACCCCCGCCGCGCGCAGCTCCTCTTCGATCACGATCTGCTCGACCGCTCCCGCCCCGCGGCCCCAGGGCCGGGGCCAGTGCGGGACCATCAGCCCCGATTCCACCAGCGCCCTGCGTCGATCGGGACCCGGGAGCGCGCCGATCCGCTCCGCCTCGGCGCGCGCCTCGGCCCGGATCACCTCTGCTTCGGGAGGGAGGTCGAGCGAGACCTGGCGCGCCGTCCCCCGGGCCGCCTGCGCCGTGACGTCCTCGGCGTCGGCGGGCGAGCCGAGCAGCGCCTGGAGGACCAGCGCCCGGCGCAGGAAGAGATGCCCGTCGTGCTCCCAGGTGAACCCGATGCCCCCGTGCACCTGGATGTTCATCTGGGCACTGTGCACCACCGGGCCGAAAGCCAGCTGGGCCGCCATGGCGGCGACCAGGTCGAATTGCTCGGGCGAGTCCCCCGATGCCCGCGCGGCGTCCCACACGGCGGCGGTCGCCAGCTCCGCCGCCACGAGCATGTCCGCGCAGTGGTGCTTGACGGCCTGGAAGGTCCCGATCGTCCGCCCGAACTGCACCCGCTCCTTGGCGTAGCCCACGGCGGCGTCCGTGCAGGCCGCCATGACACCCACCGCCTCGGCCGCACCGAGGGTCCGGGCCAGGGCGCGGGAACGACCAGCGGCGCCCATGATCACGTCGGCCTCGCGCAGCGTCGCCGACGACACCGTCACCCGAGCCGAACGTCGCGAGGGATCGATGTCCTTCGTACCACCCAGCGTCACGCCGTCGGCGCCCCGCTGCACCGCCACCATGTCGTCGCCGGCCCGGAGCAGGAACAGGTCCGCCCCCGCGCCGCCGAGGACGATGCCACCGTCGCCGTCGAGCATGCCGTCGGTCAGGGTCAGCGAGCCGCCGAGCCCGACGGCGGCCACCAGGGTGCCATCGGCCAGGCTCGGCAGGAAGAAGGCGTGCTGCTCGGCGGTGCCGCACTGCGCGATCAGGGCGGAGGCGAGCACCGTCGGCAGGAACGGGCCCGGGGCCACCTGGCGCCCGAGCTCGTCGAGCACGACGACGAGCTCCCCCAGGCCCGCACCGGCGCCGCCGTGCTCTTCGGGCAGGTGGATGCCGAGCCAACCCAGCTCGGCCATCTCCTTCCAGAAGGTCGGCCGCGGCTCGCCGTCGGCCTCCAGCAAGGCACGGTTGGCGGCCAGCGAGCCGTGCGCCGACAGCACGCCGCGCACCGTGGCCCCCAGCTCCCGGTGCTCGTCGGTGATGGCGATCGGCATTCCTACCCCCCTTGTTCGTTGCCGCGGCCGGGAGGCCCCGCGCCGCCCGGCCGCACGACACTAGTGAACGATGGCCCGCCGCTCCCCGGCCGGGACGATACGATGCAGCCGTGAGGTAGAGCCAGACGTGACCGCCGGCCAGAGCGCGCCGCAGCCGTCGTCACCCGCCAGTACCCCCTACCCGGAGCTCCCTCGCTCATGCCTTCCCTCGCCGCAGCACCACCGGCGACCCTCGTCGCCCACCACCTCCGACACGAGCGCGGGGGCCATCGCGTCCTCGACGGCGTGTCGCTCACCGTCGGGCCCGCCACCTGCCTGGGCGTGATCGGTCCCAACGGTGTCGGCAAGTCGACCCTCCTGCAGATCCTGGCGGGCCTCCTCGAGCCCGTCGACGGTGACGTCAGGGTCGATCCCCCGACCGCCACGGTGGGCTACCTCAGCCAGGAGCACGCGCCGGCGGGCGCCGAGACCGTGCGGACCACCCTGTACCGCCGCACGGGCGCCGCCGCCGCCGAGGCCGACCTCTCCGCCGCCGCGGCGGCGCTCGCGGCGGGCGAGGCGTACGCCGACGACCGCTTCGCCGAGGCGCTGGCCCGCTACGAGTCGATCTCCGCCGGCGACTTCGAGGCGCGCCTCATGACCACGCTCGGGCAGGTGGGCCTCTCCGCGCGGCTGGCCGACCAGCCGGTCGCCACGCTGTCGGGCGGGCAGGAGGCGCGCGTGGCGCTGGCCGCCGTCCTTCTCGCACGGTTCGACATCACGCTGCTGGACGAGCCGACGAACGACCTCGACTTCGACGGCCTGTCCCGGCTGGAGGAGATGGTGGACCGCCGCCGCGGCGGGATGGTGATCGTGTCCCACGACCGCGCCTTCCTCGACCGCGCCGTCACCGATGTGCTCAAGCTGGACGAGCACACCCGCACCGGGTGCCTGTACGGAGGCGGGTGGCAGGGCTACCAGGCCGAGCGCGAGGCCGATCGGGCGCATGCGGACGAGGCGTACGCGGTGTACGAGGCCCGGCGCGCCGATCTGCAGCGGCGGGCGCAGCGGGAACGGCAGTGGGCGACTGCCGGTGTGGCGCGTGAGCGGAAGCAGCCCCGTGACAACGACAAGGCGCAACGGGACTTCCGGATCAACCGGACGGAGCGGCTGGCACAGAGGGCTCGGCGCACCGAGCGGGCGCTCGAGTCGCTCGAGGTGGTCGAGAAGCCATGGGAGGGCTGGGACCTGCGCTTCAGCATCAACGAGGCCACCCGGTCGGGGGCCGTCGTCGTCCGTCTCGTCGACGCCGTCGTCGAACGGGGTGACTTCAGCGTCGGACCCCTCACCCTCGACATCGCGTGGGCGGACCGGGTCGCGCTCGTCGGTCCCAATGGGTCGGGCAAGACCACGCTCGTCGAGGCCATCGTGGGCCGGCTCCCCTTGGCCGCCGGGACACGGCAGATGGGCCCGAGTGTCGTGGTGGGCGAGCTGTCGCAGGACCGGCGGGTCCTGCCGGAGGCGTCCAGCTTGGCGGACGCGTTCGCGGCGGCCACCGGGCTCCCCCGCGCCCGCGCCCGGTCGCAGCTGGCCAAGTTCGGACTGGGCACCGACGCCGTGCTCCGTCCCCTTGCATCCCTCTCACCCGGAGAGCGCACCCGCGCCGAGCTCGCCGCGTTCGCGGCGCGCGGCGTCAACTTCCTGGTCCTCGACGAGCCGACGAACCATCTCGACCTGCCGGCCATCGAACAGCTGGAGTCGGCGCTGCACGAGTACGGGGGCACGCTGCTGCTCGTCTCGCACGACCGCCGGCTGCTCGAGTCGGTGCCGTTGACCCTGCGGGTCGAGCTTCCCGTTGCCGGCGGCGGGAACTGAGCGCGCCGTCCGCCCCGATTCGACGCACGCCGCCTCAGCCAGCGGCACCGCGATCGCAACCCGGCTGCGCCGCAGGATCACCCGTGGCCCGTCATCGTGTTGTGCAGTAGTTGTCCAGCACCGGGCAGAGCACCGGAACGGCAACGAGCAGCACGGGGGATGGACATGACACACAGCCTCGAGGCCGCAGAGCAGATGGTCAGGCAGCTCATGACCGAGGCAAACCGATCGCACGCCGATGCCGACTGGCGCTACGAGCTGACCAGCGACGTCGACAACATCGAGGTCGTCCGAGAGCGTGGCACCCGCGCCCACACGCTGCGCATCCACCCGTGCTGGCTGCGCTACGTCGTGTCGCAGGGCGACTTCAAGTCGTGCGTCGCCGACGAGATCGAGGCCTGGCACCTCCTCGTCCGCCTGACCGGCGCGAGCACGTCCGTCTGAGCCCCGCACCGCCGGCCGCCCGGCCGACGGCCGCCCTCTTGGCCGAGTACATCTAGGCGAACCGCGCCCGCAGCGCGACCTCCGCCGCGGACACCCCGCACATGCCGTGGACACCGCCCCCCGGGGGTGTCGAGGCCGAGCAGAGATACACACCGTCGAGCGGAGTCCGGTACGGGTTCCACCGCGGCACCGGCCGGAACACGGTCTGGCGCAGCGTGGCCGCCCCTCCGTTCACGTCGCCCCCCAGCAGGTTCGGGTTGTGGGACTCGGCCTCCGCGGCGGTCCGCACCGCCCGGGCCAGCACCCTGTCCCGGAAGCCGGGCGCGAACCGCTCGATCTGCGCCTCCATGACCTCTGCCATGTCGACGTCCGAGCCGTTCGGCACGTGGCAGTACCCCCACAGGGTCTGCCCACCGGCCGGCGCGCGCGTCGGGTCGACGACGCCGGGCTGGGCGACCAGGACGAAGGGGCGGTCCGCATGCCGCCCCGCGCGGACCTCGGCCTCGGCGCGGGCCACCTCCTCGAAGGTGCCGCCGACGTGGACGGTCACGGTGCGACGGCAGGCCTCCGCGCTCCAGGGCACCGGTCCGTCGAGCGCCCAGTCCACCTTGCAGGCCCCGGGTCCGGGCCGGAACCGGGCCCAGGGGCGGGCCGCTCGCTTCGACAGCCGCGGACCGGCCAGACGGACGAATTGGCGCGGCGTGACGTCGAGCAGCACGACGCGCGCCCTCGGGAGCTCGGACAGCGAGGTCACCCAGCGGCCCGTGTGCACCACGCCGCCCAGACGGCGCACCTCGCCCGCCAGGCCGGTCGTGATGGCCGCGCTGCCGCCCTCCACGACGGGCCAGCCCACGCCGTGCCCCATCGCAGTGAGCAGCAGGCCGAACGCCGCCGTGAGCGGCGCCGTCAGCGGCTCCATGGAGTGCGCGGCCGCGCCGGCCAGCAGCGCTCGCGCCGCGTCGGTCGAGAAGCCCCTGGTCGCATGCCTGACCGACCGCGAGCCGACGCGGGCGAAGCGGGCCAGGGCAAGGGGGTCCCGCGGTATCCCACGCATCGGGCCCATGACATAGGGGACGATCCTGTCCAGCCAGTCCACCAGCGGGCCCACGAGCTGGCGGTACGGCGCCGCATCCCCGCCCAGGTGCGACGCCGTCTCCTCGATGCTCCGGTACAGCGCGGCGGCACGCCCGCCGCCGAGCGGCTGGGCAAAGGCCACCTCGGGCTGGCGCAGCACGACGCCGAGCCCGCGCAGGTCGAGGGAGCGGAAGAAGGGCGAGGCCACCAACGCCGGGTGCACGGCCGAGCAGACGTCATGGCGGAAGCCCTGCAGGGTCAGCTCCTCGGTGCGTGTTCCACCCCCGACGGTGGGCGCGCCCTCGTACACCTCGACCCGGTGCCCGGCCCGAGCCAGGGTGATCGCAGCCGCCAGGCCGTTGGGCCCCGAGCCCACCACGACCGCCTCCGTGTGCTGCACACACCGACGTTACCGATCTCGCCTCACCGTCGCACAGGAACCCGGCTGGCGCGCCGCCCGGCGTCTCAATAGGTTGCCCCTGTCACGAGATCGCACGCGCACGGTGGGACGAGGTCCCCGCCAGGCGGACCGGAGAAGGGGGCCACATGCCAGAGTCACCAGAGGTGCACGGGACCTGCGAGCCACGCTTCGAAGGTGTCCGCGCCACGCTTGCCGGCCAGATCGAGAGCGGCGCCGACCTCGGTGCCTCCGTCGCGGTCTTCCTGGGCGGCGAGCCCGTGGTCGACATCTGGGGCGGCTGGGCCGACCCGGCGAAGACGAAGCCCTGGGAGCGCGACACCATCACCAACGTGTGGTCCACCACCAAGACCATGACGTTCCTCTGCGCGCTCATGCTGCACGACCGTGGGGAGCTCGACTTCCACGCCCCCGTCGCGACCTACTGGCCCGAGTTCGCCGCCAACGGCAAGGAGCGGGTCGAGGTGCGCCACGTCATGGGGCACACCGCCGGGCTCCCCGGGTGGGACGAGCCCCTCGTCGCCGAGGACCTCGCCGACTGGAAGAGGTGCACCTCGTTGCTGGCCGCCCAGGCTCCGTGGTGGGAACCCGGCAGCGGGTCGGGCTACCACGCCGTGACGCAGGGGTACCTCATCGGCGAGCTCGTCCGTCGCATCACCGGCGAGAGCATCGGCCGCTGGTTCGACCGCGAGGTGGCGACGCCCCTCGATGCAGACTTCCACATCGGCCTCCCGGCCAGCGAGGACCACCGCGTGTCCGACGTGATCCCGCCACCGCCGATCGACGTCGCCGCCATGGAGGGACAGGTCTCCGATCTGATGCTCAGGACGTTCATGAACCCGCCCATCGACGCCACCATGGCGCACCACGAATGGTGGCGCCGCGCCGAGATCCCCGCCGCCAACGGCCAGGGCAACGCCCGCTCGGTCGCCGCCGTCCAGTCGATCATCGCCGGCCGGGGTGAGGCGCGCGGCGTCCGCCTCCTGTCGGCCGAGGGCACCGACCCGATCTTCGAGGTCCAGGCGGACGGCATCGACAAGGTCCTCGGCGTGCCGGAGCGCATCGGCATGGGCTACGGCCTGAGCAACCCGCCAGACATGCCGCTCGGCCCGCGGGCCTGTTACTGGGGCGGCTACGGCGGCTCGGTCATCATCATGGACCAGGACGCCGCGCTCACGGTCTGCTACGTCATGAACCGGATGGAGTCCGGCCTCGTCGGCGACCTGCGCGGGACCAACATCGTGGCGGCCACCGTGGCCGGTCTCGCCTCGTAGTCAGGGCAGCACCGCCTCGGCCTCGATCTCCACCCTCCAGGCGGGGTCCAGCAGTCCTGCCACCACGACCATCGTGGCGGCAGGTCGCACCGACCCGAGCAGCTCGCCGTGGACCGCGCCGACGGCCGCCGCGTCATCCACCGCCGTGATGTACACGCGCGTCCGCACGACGTCGTCCAGCCCCGCACCCACCTGGGTCAGGGCGGCCTCGATGATCTCGAAGCAGCGCCGCGCCTGCGCGGCGGCGCCGTCGGGGCAGCCGCCTCCGGGCAGCACCGGGCCCGTGCCCGAGACGAGCACCCGGTCCCCCACTCTCAGTGCCCGGCTGAACCCGATGGTGGGTTCGAACGGCGAGCCGGAGGAGACACCCTGTCGATCGGCCACGGCCGAATCCTCGCACCCCGAGGCGTGGGGACCCGACACGGCCGGTACCATTGGCCGCCATCGGAGGTCGGATGGGTCTGAGTCGGCCGCGGATCACGGTGGTGGTGGGCGCAGGTGCCCTGGCGGTGGGCGCCATCGCCCTGGCGGTGGGCGCCATCGCCCTGGCCACCAGCACGCCGTCGGCCGCACCGCCGCCGCCGGCGCACCACGTGGTCCCCACGACGACCACCCCCGCGGCCCCCGCGCCCGGCACGGTGACGGCGCCCGCGGCGAGCACGCTCGTCGCCACGACCCACGGCTCCATCCCGGGCTACGCCTCGGCCGAGGCGGCCACCCCATCCATGACGGTGCCCGGCACCTGGTACGGCTACCCGTCCATCCTGCCCGTGATCACGACCGAGCCCGGATGGCTCTACGTCCGGCTGGCCCAGCGCCCCAACGGCTCGACGATCTGGGTGCGCCAGAGCGACGTCACGCTGTCGAGCACCCCCTACTACCTCGTGGTCGACCTCGCCACGATGCATCTCTTCGTGTTCGACGACGGCACGCAGATCTTCGACTTCCCGGCCGGCATCGGCGCACCCGACGACCCCACCCCGACCGGCCACTACTTCATGCCGATGCAGTACCCGTCCCCCGGCCCCGGGTACGGACCCTTCGTCCTCGTCACCTCGGACCATTCCGACACCATCGCCGACTGGGAGGACTCGGGCGACGCCGTCATCGGCATCCACGGCCCGATCACCTCCTACGACGACTCGCTGATCGGCACCACGGGCGCCGCGATCTCGCACGGGTGCATCCGGTTGCACGACGCCGACCTCGCGCAGCTCTCCATCATCCCGCCCGGGACCCCGATCGACGTCGTGAACTAACCCGGCGCGCCGATGAGGCCGTCGAGGTATTGGCGCGCCCGGGCGAACCACGCCCGCGCCTCCGGCACCCCGGCACTCACCAGGCCCTGCCAGCCGTGCACCATGCCGGGCCACGACTCCAGGGTGACGGCGACCCCTGACGCCAGTGCGGACGCCGCCAGGACCACGACGCCCTCACGCAGTGTGTCGAGCTCACCCACCGGCAGGTAGAGCGGTGGCAGACCTGAAAGGTCGGCGTAGGCGGGTGACAGCCGGGGGTCGTCGAGCGCCACCCTGCCGGCGGCGTACTCCCGGCCGCGATTGCGCACCCACTCGGCGGTGAGGAAGGGATCGGGCCCGGTGCCGCGTGCGGGAAGGGCGACGGAGAGGTCGAACCAACCCGAGATCGACACGAAGCAGGCCGGCATGACGAGGCCCTCGTCGCGGGCGGCGATGAGCGTGCCGAGCCCGAGCAGCCCGCCGCAGGAGTCGCCGCTCACAGCCACCTGCCGCGGCGCCACGCCGCCTGACAGCAGGCCGCGGTACGCGGCCAGGCAGTCCTCGTGCGCGGCGGGGAACGGGTGCTCGGGCGCCAGGCGGTAGTCCGCCATGACGACCCGCGCCTCGAACTGCTCGGCGAGCATCGCGCCGTAGAAGTGGTAGTCGTCCAGCGGGCAGGACACGAGGCCGCCGCCGTGGCAGTGGAAGACGACCCGCTCGCGTCGCGGCGCCCGGTCGTCGTCGTACCAGGCGCACCGCACCCCGCCGAGCACCGACTCGGAGACGGTGACGTGCGCCGGCACCGGGTGGCCGTGGAACGGTGCCAGCATCGCCCGCACGGCCCGGTAGTCGGCCTGCGGGTCGGCGAAGTCCGGTGGCACGAGCGCCAGCATGCCGGTCAGCTCCGCGCTGGGCCCGCCCCCCGCCGCGTCCATGGCGTCAGCCGCCGACCCGTCAGCGCCCCATGTGCTTCACGAGCTCGGCCATCTGACTGTTCACCTCGACCGTCCGGGGCAGCTTGTCCATGGCCGCCGCCAGCGTCTCGGGGCTCCAGCGGTCGTCGGTCTCCACCGACTCGGCGATCGACCACCCGGCGTAAATCCCCACCGACCCGCCGTACACGCTGAAGACCTGGCCGTTGAACGGGCAGGTCTCCGACGCCAGCACGGCGACGAGCGGCGAGACGCACTCGGGGTCGAACACGTGCTGCTCCATGGA
Source organism: Acidimicrobiales bacterium (assembly GCA_052140165.1). Taxonomy (GTDB): domain Bacteria; phylum Actinomycetota; class Acidimicrobiia; order Acidimicrobiales; family RAAP-2; genus Bog-473. The sequence goes on along the minus strand of JBKQUM010000103.1, from coordinate 16,014 downwards.
GTCGCTCATCCCCGGGGTCTGGAGCGTGAGCCTGGTGCGGGCCACAGGGGCGATGCAGTTGGCGCGCACGCCGTAGCGGTGGAGCTCCATGGCGTTGACGACGGTCATGGCCGCGATCCCCGCCTTGGCGGCCGAGTAGTTGGTCTGGCCCACGTTGCCGTGCAGTCCGGCGCCCGAGCTGGTGTTCACGATGGCGCGATCGGTCACGGTCCCGCTCTTGGCGACCTCGCGCCAGTAGCCGGCCGCGTGCCGTGAGATGTTGAAGGTGCCCTTGAGGTGGACCGCGATCACGTCGTCGAAGTCCTGCTCGCTCATGGAGACGAGCATCCGGTCGCGCAGGATCCCCGCGTTGTTGACCACGACGTGGAGGTCGCCGAAGGAGGACACGGCCTGGTCGACGATTGCCTTCGCCCCGTCGAAGGAGCTCACGCTGTCGGTGTTGGCCACCGCCTGGCCGCCGGCCGCCGTGATCTCGTCGACCACCGACTGGGCCGCCGAGACGTCCGCGCCTGAGCCGTCGACCGCCCCGCCCAGGTCGTTGACCACGACCCTGGCCCCCAGGGACGCGAACAGGAGCGCGTGCTCGCGGCCGATGCCCCGCCCACCCCCGGTGATGATCGCCACTCTGTCCTGCAACATGGTTCAGTCGTCCTCTCGGTTCTCGTCCCCGCCCTCGAGACGGCGGTCCGGGCGAGACGATTGCAACGGCGTCCCGGCCTGTCAAACCGGCCTCAGGCCGACAGCTCGCGCCAGCGGCGCTCGAGATAGCGGCGCTCGGCATCCGTGCCCGCCAGATCGTGGGCCTCCCGGTAGGCCTCGGCCGCCTCGGCACGGCGGCCCAGCCGGCGCAGAATGTCGGCCCGCGCCGCCGGCAGCAGGTGGTAATCCGGCAGCCCGCCGGGCGAGATCCGCTCCACGAGGGCCAGGCCGGCCTCGGGCCCCTCGGACAAGGAGACGGCCACGGCCCGGTTGAGCTCGATGACGGCGGAGGGGGCCATGTCGAAGAGCCGGTCGTAGAGCGCGGCGATCTCGGCCCAGTCCGTCCCGCCGTCCACCTCGACGTGGCAGGCGGCGATGGCGGCCTGGACCTGGAAGGGCCCGGGGCGGCGAAGGCGCAGGGCGGCGTCGAGGCGGTCGTGCGCCTCCGCGATGGCGGCGGCGTCGAACAGGGTGCGGTCCTGCTCGGCCAGGATCACGAGGTCCCCGTCGCCGTCGACCCGCGCTGCGCTCCGCGCATCGTGGAACAGCATCAACGCCAGCAGCCCGAGGGCCTCGGGCTCGTCGGGCATCAGTGTGCACAGCACCCGGCCGAGCCGGATGGCCTCGGCGGTGAGGCCGCGCCGGACCAGGTCGGCGCCGGAGCTGGCCGAGTACCCCTCGTTGAAGAGGAGGTAGAGCACCGCCAGCACGGCGGCCGTCCGCTCGACGAGCTGGTGGGCCGGCGGCACGACAAAGGGGATCCGCGCGTGGCGTATCTTGCGCTTGGCCCGGACCAGGCGTTGGGCCATGGTGGCCTCGGGCACGAGGAAGGCCCGGGCGATCTCGGACGTCGTCATGCCGGCGAGGGTGCGCAGGGTCAGCGCCACCCGGGCCTCGAAGGCGAGCGCAGGGTGGCAGCAGGTGAACATCAGGCGCAGACGGTCGTCGGGCACCTCCTCCTCCTCGCCCCTGTCGGCCTCGACCGGCTCCACGACGGCTACCTCCGACTCCTTGGACGCACCCAACCGGGCGCGGCGCGCCCGGTCGATGGCGCGGTTGCGGGCCACCGTCGTGAGCCACGCACCGGGGCGGCGCGGGATGCCGTCGCGGGGCCAGCGCTCCAGCGCCGTCGCGAAGGCATCCTGCGCGCACTCCTCGGCCAGGTCCCAGTCGCCGGTGAGGCGGACCAGGGTCGCGACGACCCGGCCCCATTCGGCCTGGAAGGCATCGGCGACCGCGGCCTCGATCTCGGCCGTCACAGCTCCCAGATCGGCCTCACCTCGATGCTGCCAGTGAGGGCGCCCGGGATCTTCGACGCCACCTCTATCGCCTCGTCCAGGTCCTGGCAGTCCACGACGTAGTACCCGGCCAGCTGCTCCTTGGTCTCGGCGAACGGGCCGTCGGTGGCCAGCAGCTCGCCGTTGCGCACGCGCACCGTGGTGGCGTCGCTCACCGACCGCAGCCGCTCGCCGCCCTGGAGCACGCCCCGCTCGGCCATCGCCTTGCCGAACTCGGCGTACTCGTTGGTCATCGCTTCGGCCTGCTCGGCCGTGGCGCGCTGCATCTGGCTCTCGTCTCCGGCAATCAGCAACAGGTATCGCATCGGTCCTCCTCTGTAGGTTGGTGTCGCTCTTACGACGATCGGGCCGACCCCGGATCGACACCCGTCTGGGACATCTTGGCCATTGTGCCGCCGTACGCTGCCCCCATGACGACCCCGGGTGCGGTGGGACTCCTGGAGCTCAAGGTCGGCGCCATCGCCGCCGGCGGCGGCTGCGTCGCCCGGGCACCCGACGGACGGGTCGTCTTCGTGCGCCACGCCCTCCCGGGCGAGGTGGTGGTGGCCCGGGTCACGGCCACCACCACCTCGTACCTGCGGGCCGACGCCGTGGACATCCTGAAGCCCTCGGCCGACCGGGTTCCCCCACCGTGCCCACACGCCGGGCCGGGCCGCTGCGGCGGCTGCGACTTCCAGCACGTGGAGCTCTCGGCGCAGCGCCGCCTCAAGGCCTTCCGCGTGGCCGAGCAGCTCGAGCGGGTCGCCGGCGTGGAGCGCGCGGTCGAGGTGGAGCCGGTCGCCGGGGACGGGCGCGGCCTCGGCTGGCGCAGCCGGGTGCGCCTCGCCGTGGACGACCACGGTGCCGTCGGCTTCCACAGGCACCGCTCCCACGAGCTCGAGCACGTCGACACGTGTCCCATCGCCAGCCCGGCCGTGGCGGCCACCGGGGCGCTGAGGGTGCGGTGGCCCGGCGTCGCCCACGTGGAGGTCGTCGTCGGCTCGCGGCCCGCCGAAGCTGTGGTCTCGGTCACGCCGCGGGGTCGCGGGGTGCCGCGCCTGCCCGACGTCGATGCCGGGGTCGTCGTGCGGGGGACGGTGACCAAGGAGCCCGGGGCCGTGCACGCCACGGTTTGCGGCCGCACCTACCGGATCTCGGCTGGGGTCTTCTGGCAGGTCCACACCGGTGCGGCGGACGCCCTGCTCCCGGCGGTCCTCGCCATGGCCGGCGACTGCCGCGGTGCAGCCGTCGTCGACCTGTACGCGGGCGCGGGGCTCTTCTCGGTCCCGCTGGCCGAGGCGGTGGGCCCGGCGGGGACGGTGCTCGCGGTGGAGCGCGACGCGCGCGCGTGCGAGGACGCGCGGCACAACGCCGGCGGCGTCCCGGCCATGCGGGTCAAGCGGGCCGAGGTCACGCCACGGCTCGTGACATCGGGCATCGGTCACCCCGACATCGTCGTGCTCGACCCCGCACGGGAGGGCGCCGGCACCGAGGTCGTCCGGGCACTGGCCGCGCACCGCAGCCTCCGGAGGATCGTCTACGTGGCCTGCGACCCGTCGTCGTTCGCCCGTGACCTGCGGGCCATGCTCACGGTGGGATGGCACCTCGCCGAGCTGCGCGCCTTCGACATCTTCCCCATGACCGAGCACGTGGAGCTCGTGGCGGCCATCGAACCCACGGGACGTTGAGCCCGCTCAAGGGTGCCCTCCGAGCTCGTGCTCAATGTGCCCGGCCGATTCGAACTGCAGTGTCGAATGCGCCACGTCGAAGTGCCCCGACAGGCAATCCTGCAGGTGGTCGAGCACCCGGCCCGCCTCTCCGGTGTTGAAGCACTCGTCGGTGACGACGACGTGGGCGGTGACGATGGGCAGCGACGAGGTGAGGGTCCACGCGTGGAGGTCGTGGACCGACTGCACCTCGGGCAGCTCCAGGAGATGCCGGCGCACCTCCTCCAGGTCGATGTCCTCGGGGGTCGCCTCGAGGAGGATGTGCAGCGCCGGCCGCAGCAACGCCACCGCAGCCTTGAGCATGAGGACGACGACCAGCAGGGACGCGATGGCGTCGGCACGGTTGAAGCCCGAGAGGACGATGACGATCCCGGCGATCAGCGTGCCCGCGAAGCCGTAGAGGTCGGTCAGGATGTGGCGGTAGGCACCCTCGACGTTCAGCGAGCGGCGGTTCGCCTTGGCGACGGTCACCGTGGCGACGACATTGACGGCCACCCCGACTGCGGCGACCACGATCAGGACCGCCCCGTCGACGCGGGACGGGTGCACCAGACGGACGACCGCGTCGTAGGTCACCAGTGCCGAGACGATGAGGAGAGCGATCCCGTTGGCCGCGGCGGCGAGGATCTCGGCCCGCTTCATGCCGTAGGTGTGCGAGCCCGTCTCGGGACGCTCGGCGAGGCGGATGGCCACCAGGGACCCGGCGATGGCGCCGACGTCCACCAGCATGTGCCCCGCGTCGGCCAGCAGCGCCAGCGAGTTGGACGCCACCGCCGCGACCACCTCGAAGACCATGAAGCCGACGAGCAGAGCGAGCGCGATGGTCAGGGCGCGCCGATCGGCCTCCACCGAGGAGGGTCCGTGCGAGTGGTCGTGGCCGTCACCCATGGGCCGTCACGTGGTCCGCGTGGGTCAGCACTTCCTCCACCAGCCGGCGGACATGGGCGTCGTCCACCACGTAGAAGATCCGCGTCCCCTCGCGCCGGCTGCGGACCAGGCGCGCCAGGCGCAGCTTGGCCAGGTGTTGCGAGACGGCGGCCGGCTGGGCGCCCACCAGCTCGGCCAGCTCGTTGACCGAGTGCTCGCCCTCGAGCAGCGCCCAGATGACCCTCAGGCGCGTCTCGTCACCGAGGAGCTTGAGCATCCCGACGGCGGAGCGGAACTCCTCGGTGGCGGGACTCTCAACTATCTGCGTAGGCACGCAGATAATGCTACACGGGCTCCGGCGGCGCGGGCGCCGGGCTGCTCAATGCGCGGAGGTGAAGGTCAGTGCCCCGAGGTGAAGGCTGACGTGGGCACGGGTGACACGTTGCAGGGCTGGGACACCGAGCCCGGCGGGACCGCCGCCTCGAGCACCGCCTTCATGATCGGGCCGGCCACCCCGGCGCCGTCAGAGTAGATGGCCTGCGCGGGGACGACGACGGCCACCGCGACCTTGGGGTGGTTGGCGGGGGCGAAGCCGATCATCCAGTCCTCGGTGACCTGCTGGGTCGGGCTCGTCTGTGCCGTCCCGGTCTTGACGGCCGCGCACAGGTACGACGGGAACCCGACGCCCGCTGCCGTGCCGGTGGCCACGACGCCCTGCATGAGCGACGTGACCTGCTGCGCCGCCTGTGGCGTCGCGACCGTGCTCGCGAGCTTCGGCGTGTAGGACTCCACCTGGGCCCCCTGCGAGTCGCGGATGTTCGACATGAGGTGCGGCGTCATCAGCAAGCCTCCGTTGGCGATGCCAGCCGCGACCATCGCGTTCTGCAGCGCGGTCGCCTGCACGCCGTACTGACCGATGGCGGTATAGGCCAAGAATGCTTGGGAGTTCGCCGGCAGCGAGGTCAGCGGCGAGGCCGCGACGCCGGGGAGGTCGATGCCCGGCACCGAGTTGTAGCCGAACAGCTCGGCCTGCTTCTGCAGGGTGTCCACGCCCAGCTGCACGCCGAGCTCGCCGTAGCCGGGGTCGCACGAGAAGGGGAGCATCTGGGTCATCGTCCCCCCGCAGGGCCCACTCTCGTCGCACAGCTGCTTGTTCGAGTCGGAGAACCCCTGGCACGCCTGCACCGGGTAGTTGAAGTCCGCCAGGGAGGGCTTGAGGTTGTAGGCCGCGGTGGAGGTCACCACCTTCATCGTCGACCCCGGGAAGAAGGTCTCGCCGGTGGCGATGGGAAGCAGCGGCTTGTACCCCTCGTGATCGGGCTGGATGTAGCTGAAGTACGCCAGCTGCTCGGAGTTCAGCGACGTGCCGACCAGCGCGTTGGGGTCGTAGGTGGGATTCGAGACCATGGCGAGCACGGCCCCGGTCGACGGGTCCAGCACCACCACCGCGCCGTCCTTGTTCTCCCCCGGCGGCAAGGTGGTCAGTGCGTTCCACGCGGCCTGCTGCAGACTCGGCTCGACGGTCAGCGTCACGTCGTCGGTCGTGAGCGGCATCGACTGGCGGAAGATGAGCTGGCTCAGCGTCTGGGGAGGCTGCTGGTGCGAGCTCAGGTAGGAGTCGTACTCCTCCTCGATCCCCGCGGTCCCGTAGTAGAGCGCCGAGTCGTAGCCGGTGATGCCGGCGTAGAGCGGTCCGTCGGGGTACTGGCGGACGTACTGGTAGGGGTAGTCCGCCGTGTTCGTCCCCGCTGGCGTGCGGACCGACTTGGCGAGCACGGTGCCGTCGGCGGCGTAGATGGTCCCCCTGGGATTCACGTACTGCAGAGCGGACACGCGCGGGTTGAACGGCGACGCCTGCAGCTGCTTGGCCTTCACCAGCTGGATGTTGACCAGCTGGACCACCACGAGGCCGAGGCAGACCACCATGACGACCCCGAGCCAGCGAATGCGGCGTCCCATCAGTGGGGCAACCGCTCCATCGACGACCCGCTCACGCCCAGAATGGTAGGCGTCAGCGCCCCCCGCGGGACTTCATGCCAGGCGGGGACCTCAAGCCCCCGGGGACGCCGATAGCATCGAGTCGGCCGGGGCCAGTTGCCGCTGGACCAGGCATGACGCGTCCTGCCGCCTCGGCCCACACCCCGAACCCTCTCGTGCTCCCCCGACCCGGACCGACTCCCATCGACCCGCTGCAACGAGCGTGAGCGACTTCTTCGGCGCGCTGGGCCGCATGGTGGTCCGCCACCGCTACCTCGTGGTCGCCGTGTGGATCGTCGGCACCGTCGCCGCCGTCGCCACCCTGCCGTCACTGGCCAGTCAGGTCAACGACAACAACGGCGCCTTCCTGCCCGAGAGCGCACCGAGCAACCAGGCCGCCCTGCTCGCACAGCCGCTGATCGGGCCGGTGACGCAAAGCTCCGTGCCCGTGGTCGCCTTCACCGACGGCCGCCCGCTGGACGCGGCCGACCAGACGGCCCTCCGCTCGCTCCTGGCCAACCTGCGCCAGGTCCCGACCACGCTCTCGGTCGAGTATCTCGGCACCTCGCCCGACGGGGAGGCGGCCCAACTCCTCCTGGTCTCCGCGGCGTCCCCGTTCAACCAGGGCCAGGGCGACACCCTGATCGACGACATGCACGGCGCCATCGCCCGCACGCCGCTCCCGGCCGGCCTGCAGGCGCACCTGGCGGGGCAGCTGGCCACGAACGCGGCGGCGAACGCCCAGTCCGCCCGGCAGAGCCGGGAGATCGAGGATGCCTCGTACCTCTTCATCGTCGTCCTGCTCCTGCTGATCTTCCGCTCGCTGATGGCGCCGCTCGTCACGTTGGTGCCCGCCGCGCTGGTCCTCCTGCTCTCCGGCTCGTTCATCGGCGCCCTGGGCAGCGTGGGGGCACTGCAGGTCTCGTTCTTCACCCAGATCCTCCTCATCGTCCTGGTCCTCGGCGCCGGGACGGACTACGGGCTCTTCCTCGTCTTCCGGGTGCGCGAACAGCTGCACGCCGGCAGCGAGCCCCACGAGGCGGTGGCCTACGCGCTGCGACGGGTCGGCGAGTCCATCACCGCGTCCGCCTCGACTGTGATCGTGGCCCTCCTCACCCTGCTGGCCGCCAGCTTCGGTCTGTACCACGACCTCGGGGTGCCGCTCGCGATCGGCATCGCCACCATGCTCCTGGCCGGCCTCACGCTGCTGCCCGCGCTGCTCGCCATCTTCGGCCGCGCCGTCTTCTGGCCGACACGAACCGCGAGCAGGCGTCAGGCCGACGGCATCTGGGGCCGTGTGGCGGCCCGCCTGGTCCGCCGGCCCCTCCTCACGCTCCTCGTCGGGGTGGCCGCGCTCGGCATCCTCGCCGTCTTCGCTCTCGACTTCGTCCCGACCGGCTTCGGCGGTGACCTCACCGCGCCGGCCGGCACCGACGCCGCCAAGGGCAACGCCGCCCTGGCGGCCCACTTCCCGCAGGCGAGCTCCGACCCGACGTCGGTGGTCATGCACTTCCCCACGTCCGTCTGGGAGCACACGGACCAGCTCGCCGCGGCCACCGAGGGCCTCAGGCGCAGCGGTGAATTCCGCACCATCACCGGTCCCCTGAACCCCAACGGCACGGTGCTCAGCCCGGGCCAGCTCGAGTCCCTGTACGTCCGCGTCCATCCGTACGGCTCGGCCCGCGACCTCGTGACCCGTCCCCTCGTGCCGCCGGCCGGGTCGGGGATCTCACTGGCCGACTACGTCACGTACCTCACCACCGCCCGCTATGTCAGCGCCGACGGGCACACCGTCCAGTGGTCGACGGGCCTCACCGCCGGGTCGGCCGGGAGCAACGCCGCCATCAGCGCCGTGCCGGCCATCCGCGCGCGGGTGGGTGCCGTGGCGGAGCGCGCCAGCGCCGACGCGAGCGGGGTGGCCGGGGAGGCTCCCGCGCTCTACGACGTGAGCTCCATCTCGAACAGCGACGTCGGCACCATCGTCCCCATCGCGATCCTCGCCATAGGGCTCGTGCTGGCGCTCGTCCTGCGCAGCCTCGTCGCGCCGGCGTACCTGATCCTCAGCGTGGTGCTCTCCTACCTGGCCTCGCTCGGGATCTCCGTCATCGTCTTCATGAAGATCCCGGGGAATTCCGGCATCGTGTTCCTCCTCCCCTTCCTCATGTTCATCTTCCTGCTGGCCCTGGGCGAGGACTACAACATCCTGGTCATGACCCGCATCCGCGAAGAGGCGCGGGGGCAGCGTCTCGACGGCGCCGTGATCAGGGCGGTCGGCGCCACCGGTCCCACCGTGACCTCCGCTGGACTCGTGCTGGCCGGCACCTTCGTGGTGCTCGCCGTCGTCGGCGGGTCGGGCCAGGGCAACGAGGAGATCCGGGTCATCGGTGTCGGCCTGGCGGTCGGTATCCTGCTCGACACGTTCGTCGTCCGCACGGTCCTCGTCCCCTCCATCGTCGAGCTGCTGGGCCGATGGAATTGGTGGCCGTCGCGGCTGAGCCGGCCCGGCGCGACCCCCGACGCAACCTGACCCGGACGGCATGTCCGCACGGACGTCGGTCCGTTCCTCTCGGGCGGCGGCGTCGGGGATGCGGGACGTATCCTGACCACATCGGGAAAGCTCGGCATCGATCGGGGGCGCAGGTGAACAGCATCGGCGAGGATCCGGGACAACTCGTCGGGACGCGTCGCGAGGGGCACGTCCTGATCATCTCCCTGCAACGCGTGGGGAAGCGGAACGCCATCGACCGGGCCATGGCCGACGCCCTCGATGCCGCTCTCAACGAGCTCGAGGACGACGACGACCTGTGGGCCGGTGTGCTGGCGGGAACCACCGACGTCTTCAGTGCCGGCAGCGATCTCACCGCAGGCGGGGACTACCTCACCGAACGGGGCGGTGAGTACGGCATCATCCGGCGCCCCCGCGGCACGCCTCTGATCGCTGCGGTCGAGGGACCGGCGCTGGGCGGGGGCCTCGAGATCGTCCTCGCGTGCGATCTGGTCGTGGCCTCGAGCACCGCCCGCTTCGGCCTTCCCGAGGTGGGCATCGGTGTGGTGCCCACGTGCGCCGGCCTCTTCCGAACGCCGCGGGCACTCCCCCTCAACATCGCCCGGCAGCTGATCCTGACCGGCCGCCCGATCGACGCCCGGCGCGCCTACGAGATCGGCTTCGTCAACGTCCTCGCCGAGCCGGGCGACGCGCTGGCCAGTGCGCTGGACCTCGCCGGGGAGATCTGCACCAACTCGCCGGTGTCCGTCCGGGCCTGCCTGCGCGCCGTGAACAACGTCACGGCCGCCGACGACGAATCGGGCTGGCAGGAGACGAGCGGGGCACTGGCCGCGGCCGCCGCCTCGGCCGATGCCCGTGAGGGTGTCGCGGCGTTCCTGGAGAAGCGGCCTCCGGTGTGGTCCGGCCGATGACCGCCGTCGCCGGCCCGTGCCGGCGTCCTCAGGCGGCGTCCGTGTCGACGATCAGGACACTGCAATCGGACTGATGGGCGACCTTGTTGGGCACGCTACCGAGCACGAACCGCTTCACTCCGCTCATGCCCCGGTTCCCGACCACGATGAGGTCGGCGGAGACGGCCTTGGCGATGCCGAGAATGGCGTCCGCCGGGTCCCCACTCGGGGTGTGGATCTCGACAGGGACGCCCTCCGCCTCGGCGTCGGCCAGCAGCTGCGCCTTGACCCTGTCCTTCTCGTCACGCATGCCGCTGACCTGCATCTGAGTCTGCAGTGAGTCGGCGAACTCGGAGTTGGCGGCGGGGTGCACCACATTGACCGCATGCAGCTCGGCCCCGTTCACCTTGGCCCACGACAGTGCCTGCCTGACGGCAACCCCCGCCCGTTCCGAACCATCGGTGCCAACCACGATGACGTTGTACACGTGACGCTCCTATCTACATAGGGGTTCCTGGTCCCGAACACTAGATCCGGAGGGCGCGGCGTGCTCGTGGGTTGCAACTCCCACTGCCAATGATCGGCCATGATGAGGCCGTGCCGACCTCGATGGCGGGTCCGGCTGGGCGCAATCCGGCGAGGATGCTCCGGGCCCGCGAGAGGGTTCTTCGTGCTGCCCTCGGGGCCGCCGCCGCCTGCGCACTGGTGGTTGGCGCGCCATCAACGGCCGGCGCGGGGACCATCTCGTCGGCGCGACCGTCGACATCGACCTCGCAGCGCCTCTCGCTCAGCCACCCGGTCCGTGCCGGACAGCCCTACGTCACCCCGGGCCACCAGGCGACACAAGGGCCGGTCGGCAGCAACCCGTCGAAGGCACACGGCATCGAGCTCACCGTCCTCAACGGCCTCCTCCACGGCGAGCCGATTTTCAACGCCGACTTCGCCGACCCCTTCGCGCTGGTGGTCGGCGACTCGGTGTACGCGTACGCCACCGACACCTACGGCTCCGTGCACATACCCGGGGCCCACATCCCCGTCATCGCCATCACGCGTGCGACGGGCTTCAGCGGGCACTACCTCGGCGATGCGCTCCCCACCGTGCCCACGTGGACCGTGTCCGGATACCAGTGGGCCCCGTCGGTGTGGGCCCGCCCCGACGGGACCTACGTCCTGTACTACGCCACACCGGCGACACATCCCATCAATTGCGTGGCCAAGCCAACGTCGTACGGTTGTGTCGAGACCACGCACGGGCCCAACACGGCCATGTGCATCTCCCGGGCCACGAGCACCAACCCGGCGGGCCCGTTCGTCGATGACTCCGCGTCGCCCTTCGTGTGCCCGTACGCACAGGGCGGGGCGATCGATCCCAGCATCTACGTGAGGTCGGACGGCACCGCCTGGCTCCTGTGGAAGAGCGACGGCGACTGTTGCAACGAGCCGACGTACATCTACTCCCAACAGCTCTCCCCCGACGGACTGTCGACGGTCGGGGGACCCCACGAGCTCATCGGCGCCACGCAGGCCTGGGAGGGCGGCCTGGTCGAGGCACCATCGATGATCAAGGAGGGGAACATCTACTGGCTCTTCTACTCGGCCAATCTCTGGGGGACCCCCGACTACAGCATCGGCATCGCCGCCTGCACCTCGGTCATCGGCCCCTGCGTGAAGCCACTCGACCGGGCGTGGCACACAAGCACGAACAGTGCGAACGGACAGGGGTACGGCGGCTCGGAGTTCTTCCAGACGGGCGACCTCATCTGGATGGTGCACCACGGGCTCGTCCCCGGGGAGACGGGCGACTACGCCCACCGCCGTCTCTACGTCGACCTCCTGGTGTTCCCGCCCGAGGGGCTGCCGCGCGTCGCTGCCCGGGCGCCCGCGGCGGCGGTGGCCGACGCCACGCTCTATGACGACGACCCCAGTCTCCCGACACAGCCCCGCCGGGCGTTCCTGCACCTACTGACGACCGTCCCGGGCTCGTTCTCCGGAGTCAGCAGTGCCGCGGCCATCGGCGACGGCCAGCTGGCGTGCACCGATCTCGCCATGGACGACAGCGAGGCCCGGATCGTGGGCGCGCTCACGGGCCGCCACCTCAGCGACTTCGAGTCCTATGTCGTGTCCGAGTTCGCCGCCCGGTACCTGTGCCCGAAGGAGATGACAGAGCAGACGTCCGACATACAGGAGGCGCTGCTCGACGGGTCCTGACCCTCTCCGGCAACCTTGAAATCGAAACGGGTCTTTCGCAAGAATGGCAGTGACAGAAGGCGCGTCATGATCGAACCCGCAACCACTCGAGCTTCACGCCTCCGGCGCCACATGCGAAGCCGTCTCCTCGCCCCGCTCGGAACCCCCGCTCTTGCGTCGCTCGTCGTGCTCGGAGTGGCTCCCATCGGCGGCGGACCAGTTTTCGGCACGACCATGACGGCGAGCGCGGCCACGGTGGGCCATGAAGACGCCGTCACCACCACGACGTCGCCTCAGCCGGCGAGCGTGGGCTATGACGGGCCCGCCATCTGCGCTCCCACCACCGACGCCGCCACCTCGGGCGGACCACCCCAGAAGTTGACCGGCTCGGCGAGGGAGGTGGCACGCGGCACGATCGAGGGAAAGGAATGGAGTCTCTGGGCGGCGCACGGCCAGCCGGGTGCTGCCGGACTCGAGGACGGCGGTCTCGTCTTCAGCGGACGCGAGTACGGACTCTGTGCCGGCTACCCGAATCCGTCGGAGACGGAGATGATCGACACGGGCGGCGACGCGATCATCTACGGCGTCGTCGATTATCCCGGTCTCGCCAAGGTGCAGATGAGCACCGGCGCTCTCAACAGCCTTGCTGTCGGCACGGTACTGCCCTCACCACACGTCTCGGTGGTCGACGGGGTGTCGTTCTATATCGGAACGCTGCCGAAGTCGGCGTGCACCTACAGCTACTTCGAAATCAACACGACCTCGCCCAGCTATTCGACCGAGCACAACATCGGATTCGGAGGGGACGGCACAGGACAGGGGTACGTCATCACCAACAATCCCGGCAACACCGGCTCGTGCGTCACGGGAAGACTCGATCCTCTGAGCTACAGCGAGGGCGTGTGGCAGCTGCCACCGGGACAGTTCCAGGGCAATTTCGGCGGTGGCGCCACCAGCTCGGGCTCGGGTGCAAGCTCGGTGGGCGTTCCAGACGACACCTCGACATGTACGCCGACGACGAGCCCCTCGTCATCCGGTGGGCCGCCGGGCTCCATCATGTCCACAGGGATCGAGGTCGCCAGCGGGGCCGTCCAGGGACAGGCGTGGAGCCTCTGGTTCGCCAAGGGCCAGTCGGGGGCGGACGGCTTGGAGGACGGAGGCCTCGTCCTCGACGGTCGGGCGTACGGCCTGTGCCCTGGCTATCCCAATCCGGCGGAATTGCAGCTCATTGACGCTGGCTCGAACGGGGTGGTGACGGGGGTGGTCGGTTACCCGGGCCTGGCGACGATCTCCCTGAGCGAGAGCCACACCGGAACCTTCGACATCGGCCCGGCCCTTCCGTCACCCTCCGTCCGTGTCGTCGACGGAGTGTCCTTCTACATCGGGACCTTGCCCAGCTCAGCGTGTGACTACAGCTCGCTCGAGCTGAATACGACGTCGCCCGGGGTCTCCGCCGAGCACAACTTCGGCTTCGGGACCTGCGTGGCAAACGAACTCGTCCCCATTACCGAGAGCCAGGGCATCTGGCAGTTGCCACCGGGGCAATTCCAAAGCAACTTCTGAGAAGCCATCCGCCGTTCTCCGGCATGCCCGGGTGAAGAGGATCCATCACCCGGGTCGGTGTAGCATTTGGGCACCTCAACTCGGGTGAAAGCGCCGTCGCTTACGGCGGCAAGAGTGGCGGCGCCGTGGCTACTAGATCGGGTGGCGGGACCGTCGAGCCATGGCATCTGCTCCGCCTGCACCCGACATCCCACAGTGACGGGCGAGAGGGTTCACTGCTTCTCTTGCCTCGGCCGCGCAAAGCTCTTCTCCACGCCCTTCCCGTTGTGCTCGAGGGTGTCGTGGGTCCTCTCGTCCTGTTCTATCTGCTCCTCGTCCTCAGCGATTTCAGAGGCGCACTGATCGCGGCGCTCACCTGGTCGTATCTGGCGCTGGGTCGGCGCCTGCTGAAGGGTGAGCGGGTATCCATGTTGCTGCTGTTCGGAACCATCCTGATCACCTTGAGGACGGTGATCGCCTTCCTCACGGGAAGCGCATTCCTCTACTTCGCCCAACCGACAGCCGGTACTGTCGTGATCTCGCTGGCGCTGCTCGTCTCCGCGGTGTTCGGCCGCCCTTTCACACAACGCTTTGCCCACGACTTTTGCCCCATGGACCCGGCAATGATGAGACGACCCTTGGTCCGCCGATTCTTCATTCGCATCTCGGTGCTCTGGGCGACCGTCCTCATGCTCAACGCGGGACTGGTGTTCTGGTTGCTCGTGTCATCGTCGCTCCGTTCGTTCGTCCTCGAGCGCTCGGCGGTGACCTACGGGCTCACCGCCATCGCCATCTTCTTCTCCATCTCCCGGTTCATGGCGATGATGCGCCGAGACGGCATTACCGTCGAATGGGCCAGTACCTAGGTACACCTAGGCCAGCCCCGAGCCCGTGAGGGGAACGGTCACACTGTGTCATCGCCAAATGGGCAAGACTGCGGCAAATGGCGTTCGGTCAGCAGTCAGGTCCACCGGCCTCGGCGAAACAGGTACGAGACCTTTTGGAGCTCCTCAAGGGAGCCGGACATTCCGACTTCCGCGATGCACGCGGCCCAATGGGCTTTTCCCAGCGTCAGGCTGCAGGAAAGTTCTCACGCGATGAAGCGGAGGCGTTCATCGCCCGGCTGCTGGACGCCGAGTCTGACGGGGGTGTTGCCAATACTGCTCCAACGTGGCGGCAATCCGCCCAGGAGCAAATGTTGAGTGCGCTACCTTCAGAACAGCTCGCCGGTGAGCTTCGTCGTCGCGGATGGACTGCCATCGAGCCCTAGGGCCGGCGGACGGCGGCGGGGCGGACCCAGCGGCCGCGACCACTACCTGCCGGTGCGCTCGCGGTGCGTGCACCCTGGCCAGCAGCAGGGCCGGCGCTGGCCCTCCTCCAGCTCCTCCTGGGTCCGGCGGATGCGGCGCTCTCGAGTCGTCTCCTGCTTGGCATCCTCGACCCAGCAGATGAACTCGTTTCGGGCCAGAGGCGTGATGTCCCTCCAGGCATCGAGCGCCGTGGGATTGGTGATCAGCGCGTGGCGCAGGTCTGCTGGAAGCCCGTGCACCACCCCCCCGGGCACTCGCGGGCTGCTCACGGGGCCACGGTAGCGGGTGAGGGCGAAGCCTTCTCGCGGTCCAAGCGGCCCCCCGATCGCGGGTCGGTCACTCCGATCCGTCGTCGCCGTCGGGTATCGCTGATGCGTCGAGATCCCAGCCAGCGTCGTCTTCACCGGTCCTTCCTACCGGCGCCCCGAGACCGTCGGGGTCGTCGATGCCCCCTTCGAGGGTCACCTTTGTCTCCGGGTCGTCGAAGACGGCTCCCGCCTCTTCGAGCTCACGCTCATCGACCTGAAGCGTCGGATCGAGCGAGGGGTCGAGTTCGAACTCTTCAATGAAGTTGGGGTCGATTCGGGATTCTTCATCGATGGCTTCGTCGCCTTGCTCGAATGCGTCACCGGGTTCATCGCTGCTTTGGTCCATCGCATCTCCAGATCAAGAGGGGGTGAGCTTGACCGATTCTCATCTCAGCGTAGGACGCTTGGTGTCGACGGCCGGGCAGGCCTCTTCTTCTCAGGGCTACCAAGTGGCGCAGGGAACCGATACTCGGCGACCCGGGTCGGGAGGAGCGGGAAACGGTCACGGCCGGCCCAGAGGCCTCCGCGGGACCGCCGCGGGCCGGTCGGTGGGCGGCCGCACAAAGTCCGGAGCCGCGTCCAGGGCCGCGGTCAGCCTCAGCGGGCGGCCTCGGCCCGGGTGCGGGCCGCCGCCCCCTCCCAGCGGGCCTCGATCCGGCCGAACCGCCAGATGGCCAACGCCACCACCCAGGTGGCGGCGAAGAGGGCGACGATGATGAACCCG
>JBKQUM010000102.1:0-32721 GCA_052140165.1 Acidimicrobiales bacterium | reverse complement strand
TGCCCGGGGATCGGAGGCTGCTCGGGCCCCGCCGTGGCGGTCATCCCCGACTCCAGCGGGAGCGGGTACTGGCTCTTCACCGCCACCGGGAACGTCTACACCTTCGGCGACGCCCCCTACCTCGGCGCTCCGGGCGGCGTGGGCTCGCCCGTCACCTCCGCCGTCCGCACGCCGGACGGAAGGGGCTACTGGGTGCTCGTCGCCAACGGCACCGTCTACGGCTTCGGCGATGCGGTCAACTACGGCAGCCCCGGGGGGCAGCTGGGCGGCCTCAATCCGGCCACGGCCGTCTTCACCACCTCGGACGGCGGCGGCTACTGGGTGGTGAGCGCCGCCGGAGCGGTGGATCCCTACGGGGACGCCCCCAATGACGGAGGGATGGCCGGCACGAAGCTGAACGGCGCCATCATCGCCGCCACCGGCTTCTGACCATGAGCTGAAGCCCGGCCGGGGTTCCGCCCCGGCGCCGTCCTGCGGTCAGGCGCTCGTGGATGGGGCGAGCGCCGCCACGCAGCCCTGCAGCGCAGCCACCCCGGCGGGGTTGGCTTTGGGCGGGCTCGCGGTCGATGTCGCCCCCGGCACCGTGGTGGTGGTCGTGCTCGTAGGTGGCAGCGTGGTTGTGGTCGTGGTCGTCGTCGACGTCGACGTCGTGGTGCTCGTGGTCGGCGCGGTGGAGGCGGGGGTGCTCCCCGGCACCGTGGTCGTGGTGCTCGTGGTGCTCGTCGAGGTCGTCGTCGTGGCCGCGGGCGCGGTCGTCGTCGTGGTCGTCGGGGCCGTGGTCGCCGGCACGGTCGTGGGGACGGTCGATGGGATCGTCGTCGCCACCGTGGCCCCCGGCCCGGCCGGTGACGCAGCCGGGGCCGACGCGGTGATCGTCACCGACGTGCAGGCGCCGGCGTTCTGCAGCGTCGCCACATCGGTGACCATCTGGGTCAGGGACCGGCGCTCGGCGGTGTTGTCGGACGCCAGCTTCAACGCGGCCTGCGTGACCGATCTGGCCGCGTCGGTGCGCCCGGCACGCGACGCCCGGATCGCCGCGTCGGCAGCCTTGACGCGGGCCAGCAGGTTGGAGGCCGCAATGCTCAGGTACTGCTGCGCCACGACGCCGTCGGCATCCTGAGGCCCGAGCGGGGTCACGTGGCTGCTCGGATCCGCCACCGAGCTGCTCACGTACAAGCCGCTGCTCACGTACTCCTCGATCGCGAACCGTCGGAGCGCCCGTGAGGCCGCGTCGAACTGGCCCTGCGCATCCGCCGTCTGCGATTGCGCCGCGGCAAGCTGCTGCTCCCACGCTGCGAGCATGCCCTGGTCGGCTGTCACCGCAGTGATGGCCTGCTGGTAGGCGGTCAGGTCGGATCTGACCTTCCCGTAGACGTCGAGGGCCGACGAACTGGTGAGGAGATCGGGGAGGTTGCCGGCGACACCGAGGATGCTGTTCACGTAGCACGGCACCCCGTCGGCCGACGGCGCGCACCACGCGCTCTGGTCGACGACGGCGAGGAACGCCCCCGGGGGGTTCACGCCCCCGGCGCGCAGCGCGGCCGTGATGGACCACATGTTCGGTTGCAGCAGCGTGATCACGGTCGCCTCACAGCCCTCCGGCCAGGTGGCCCAGGCGGGGAACCCGCTCGAGGAGACCTGCCCGGCGATCGCAGCTCCGCTGGCGTCGATCGTGCGGCCCGTGTTGAACGGGTTGTACGCGGCCGTGTTGTTCGTCGATCCGCCCTCGGCGGCCTGCCACGCGTCGAGATCGGCCACGTCCGCCTGTGTCGCCGGCGCGTCCACTCCCGCGAGGATGCAGAGCTCCCAGCCCGGAGGCAGTGGCGTGGTGCCGGAGCTCTGGGTGCCGGTGGCCCCTCCGGCAGTGCCGCTGAGCGCGGACACGCCGAGCCCGGCGGCGGCAATGGCCAGAGCGAGGCCGACGCTTCGGAGGATGCGTGTCATGGGCGGTGGTTGGCGGTCCGTGGCTTGCCGGCGAGGCGTGTCAGGTGCGGGACTCCGGGAGGTGAGTCCGATTGCGGCATGCAAGATTGGCACGTTCCGGGCCGGGTCGTCCTCCGGGTCTATCGGCGGCCCGGCCGGGCGCTTGATCCCGTTGTGCGAAATATGGGTGTCGGAGCCCGCGCGACGCCCGCGACGCCGGTGCCCCGGCCGGGCCCGCCGGGCGGGGTGCGACGGGTGACCGGGGACGAATTCGCTGGTCCTGGCGGTGCCCGGAGCGGGACTCGAACCCGCACGCCCTTTCGGACAGCGGCTTTTGAGGCCGCCGCGTCTGCCATTCCGCCATCCGGGCGGGAACGCCAGATCGTACAAGCTGCGATCTACGGTGAAGGGGTGGGAGCCCCGTCACCGTGAAGCTCGTCGGGGTGGAGCTGGTCCGGGTCGACCTCCCCTTCCGCCGCGACATCGGCACCGCCTCCGGCGTGCACCGGACCCGCCCGCTGCTCTTCGTGCGGGTGGTGGCCGAGGAGGGCGAGGGCTGGGGCGAGTGCGCCGCCCTCGACGGGGGCACGGCGGTCGACCCCGCACTGCAGAAGGTCGAGCGGGCGGCGGCCGACCTCGGGGTGGCCCGCCTGGACGGGGCCACCCGGTCGAGAGGAGGGCACCTCCCCAGCGGCGCGGAGGTGGCGCAGCTCTTCGGGAGCACGGCCGTCGACCGCATGCTCGCCGCCACCTTCGAAATGGCGGTCTCGGACGCCGAGCTGCGCGCCGAGGGCCGCTCCATGGCCCGCGCGCTCGGGACGGGACCCGCGTTCGACATCATGCCCGTGGGGGCGGTCGTCGGCATTCCCGCCGACAGGGACGTGGGTGCGCTGCGCGAGGAGGTCGATGCCGCAGTGCGGGCCGGCGCGGCGCGGATCCGCCTCAAGATACAGCCCGGGTGGGAGCTCGAGCCGGTGCGCGCCGTCCGGGGGGACCACCCGCACGTGGTGCTCCAGGTCGACGCGAACGGTTCCTTCTGCGGCAGCGATGACGACGTCGCCGTCCTGAGCCGGCTGGCCGACTTCGACGTCCTCTGCATCGAGCAGCCGCTCCCACCGGCCGACCTCGTCGCGCACGCGCAGCTCGCCCGTGCCCTCCGCGTGCCGATCTGCCTCGACGAATCGCTCTCCACCCCGCGACGCGTGCGCGACGCGCTTCGCAACGGGTCGTGCGCCATGGCCTGCCTGAAACCCGCCCGCCTCGGGGGCGTGCGGGCCACGCGGACCGCGCACGCCGCGTGCGCGGCGGCCGGGGTGCCGGCCTTCGTCGGTGGCTTCTTCGAGGCGGGACTGGGCCGTACCTCGAACCTGGCCCTGGCGTCGCGCCTCAGCCAGGACGCCACGGGCCTGGTCAGCGACGTCGGCGACCCGGCCGAATACCTGTCGGTCGACCCCTGTGGATATCCCGCGGTGGTGGGCGGGTGGGTGCACGTGCCGGACCGGCCGGGCGTCGGGAGCCGGCCCGACGACACCGTCCTCGGGAGGCTCGATGCGCGGCGTCGCTGGTTCCCTGCCACGTACACTTGACGCTCCATGCACCGAGCCCTGTTGGAACGGCGGATCAGAGACGTCCACGCCCGGCTCGTCCGGGCGCGGGAGGAGCTGGCCGTGCTCGACGAGCAGCTCGCGGTCGTCCAGGAGGAGGCCGACGAGGCCCGGGTGCGCTCCCTGGTCTCGGAGACGCCGCTGGCCACCCGCGAGCACAACGAGGCGGCGCGCCACGCCGACGCCATGGTGCGGGCCCGCGAGGCGCTGCTCCGCACGGTGCAGGACCTCGAGCAGCGCCAGGACGAGCTCCTGGGCCACGTGGCCTCGGGCACGCAGTGAAGACACGCACGCAGTGAAGACACCGAAGGGGGACGGCATGACGGAGGGACGCGGGAGCGCTCCGAGCCTGGCCCGCGTGGTCATCGCCGAGGACGAGGCCATCGTGCGCCTCGACCTCAAGGAGATCCTGGTGACGGCCGGCTACGAGGTCGTGGGGGAGACGGGCCGCGGGGACGAGGCGGTGAAGCTCGTCGAGGACCACAAGCCGGACCTGGTCATCCTCGACGTGAAGATGCCCGGCATGGACGGCCTGCGGGCCGCCCGCGAGATCACCTCCCGCCATCAGGTGGTGGTGCTGCTGCTCACCGCCTTCAGCCAGCGGGACCTCATCGAAGAAGCCCGGGACTCGGGGGTCTCCGCCTACCTGGTCAAGCCGTTCCAGCCCCGGGAGCTGTTGCCGGCCATCGCCGATGTGCTGGCCAAGGCGCGCCAGGACTGGGCCATCGAGGCGGAACAGTCGGGGGACGGCGCCGAGGACAAGATCGCCACGCGCCGGCTCGTCGACGAAGCGAAGCAGGTCCTGATGGACCGGGACGACCTTCCCGAGACGGAGGCCTTCAGCTTCATCCAGCGCACGGCCATGCAGACACGGGCGCGCATGCGTGACGTGGCGCAACAGGTCGTCGACGGCACCCTCACCCCGTAGTGTCGGAGTAATGGCGACACGCCGGGAGCGATCGGGCCCGCTGCTCCTGCTCGACGGCATGTCGCTGGCCTTCCGGGCCTACTTCGCGCTCCCCGACACGCTGGCCACGTCGACGGGCCTCGTCACCAACGCAGTGCACGGGTTCACGTCCATGTTGGTGTACCTGATCCGGGAGCAGCGCCCCTCGGCCCTCGCGGTGGCTTTCGACGCCCCGGGCGACACGTTCCGGGACGAGATGCTCGAGGACTACAAGGCGGGCCGGGCCGACACGCCCTGGTTGCTCCCTCCGCAGTTCGACATGATCCGCGCCGTCATGGCCTCGCTCGCCATCCCGGTCATCGAGGCGCCGGGCTTCGAGGCGGACGACGTCATCGCCACGCTGGCCACCGAGGCGGCCGAGCGTCAGTGCGAGGTGGTCATCGTGACCGGCGACCGCGACAGCTTCCAGCTCGTCTCTGACCCCTACGTGCGGGTGCTCTACAACAAGCGGGGCGTGAGCGACTACGCCCTCTACGACGAGGCCGGCATCTTCGAGCGCTGCGGTGTGCCGCCCTCCCAGTACGTGCTGCTGGCCTCGCTGCGCGGCGACCCCTCGGACAACCTCCCCGGCGTGCCCGGGGTGGGGGAGAAGACGGCAGCCAAGCTCCTCACGAACTACGGCGACCTCGACGGGATCTTCGGGAACCTCGATGCCCTCACGCCCAAGCTGCGCGAGAACTTGGCGGCCAACGAGGAGCTGGCCCGCTCGAACGCGCGCATCATCCCCCTCGTGCGCGACGTGCCCCTCGGCGTCGACGTTGCCCACCTACAGCTGGGTGGGTGGGACCGCGCCACGGCGGAGGCCACGTTCGAGCGCCTCGAGATGAGGACGGTCTGGCAACGCCTGGCGGAGCTGCTCGACGCCGGCGCACTGGGCGATCCCGCGCCGGGCAGTGCGGGTCCCAAGGCGGAGGGAGCCGCGGCGGCTGCCGCCGCCCCGGTCGGGGCCCAGGCCCACCCGGCGGCACCGGCCCTGGAGCTGCGCGACGTCGCCCTGCCCACGTCGGCGTCGGACGTCACGAAGCACCTGAGCGAGCTGGGCAGCGGCCCGCTGGCCATGGCGGCCCGCTGGAACGGCATGCCGGGCCGCAGCGACCTGGTCGGGCTCGCCCTCGTGGCGACCGAGGGCGAGGAGGCCGGCCTGGCGGTCATGGTCCCGGGCGACCAGCTCGGCGCCGCCGCGGTGGTCAAGGAGCTGAACGCGGTCCTCGCCCGCCCCTTCGTCGGCCATCACGTCAAGGAGGCCATGCGGTCGCTGCTCCCACTGGGCGTCGACGCGACCGGGCTCGTGATGGACACCGGCGTGGCGGCGTACCTGCTCGATGCGTCGACCGGCGAGTACGAGCTGGCGCAGCTGCGCGAGCAGACCGGCCAGCTGAGCCTCGACATCACCGAGCCCGGTACCGGAGCCCTCGACGTGGCCCGGGAGGCGGCGGGCGAGGCCGCCGACGTGGCGGGCATGGCCACAGGGTTCCGGCAGCGCCTCGAGTCCGAGGACATGGTCATGCTGCACGACGACATCGAGACGCCCCTCGTGCGCGTGCTGGCCAAGATGGAGGTGGCCGGCATCGGCATCGACCGGGCCGAGCTGCAGGCGATCGCCGACTCCCTCAAGGCCTCCGCGGCGACGCTGCAGGCCGAGGTACAGGAGTGCGCAGGTCACGAGTTCAACGTGAACTCGACGCCGCAGCTGCGCACCGTGCTCTACGAGGAGATCGGGCTCACGCCGGGCAAGAAGACCAAGACGGGCTTCTCGACCGACGCCCAGACGCTCGAGAGCCTGCGCGGCGCCCACCCCATCATCGACGCGCTGCTGTCCTACCGCGAGGTCGAGAAGCTGCGCTCCACCTACGGCGAGAGCCTGCTGGCCGAGGTGCAGGCCGACGGGCGGATCCACGCGTCGTTCGGCCAGACCGTGGCCCGGACCGGGCGCATCTCCTCGGACCGCCCGAACCTGCACAACATCCCGGTGCGCACCGAGCTCGGCAAGCAGTTCCGGCGGGCCTTCGTCCCCGCCGAGGGCTCGACCTTCCTGGTGGCCGACTACGACCAGGTCGAGCTCCGCTGCATCGCCCACCTCTCCGAGGACCCCGGACTCATCGACGCGCTGACCAGCGGGTCGGACGTGCACCGGACCGTGGCGGCCGCGGTGTACGGCATCGACCCCGCCGACGTCACGCACACCCAGCGCGAGTTCGCCAAGATGGTCTCCTACGGCCTCGCGTACGGCATGGAGGCCTACGGGCTGAGCCAACGCCTCGGTGTGCCGGTGGAGGAGGCCGCTGCCATCATGGAGAGCTACTTCGGCGCTTTCCCGCTGGTCAAGCACTACATGGATCAGACCGTGGCCGAGGCCAAGATCCGCGGCGCGACCCGGACCCCGTTCGGCCGGGTGCGTCCGCTGCCCGATCTGCACGCCGCGAACTTCCGGCTGCGCCAGGCGGCCGAGCGGCAGGCCATGAACGCCGGCATCCAGGGGCTGGCGGCCGACATCTTCAAGCTGGCCCTCGTCCGTCTCGATCGCGACCTCGAGGGAGAGGACCTGTCGAGCCGCCTCGTACTCCAGGTCCATGACGAGGTGATCGTGGAGGTGTCGGCCGGGGAGGAGGACGAGGTGCGCCGCCTCACCGAGTCCGCCCTGACCGGGGCGGCGGACCTCAAGGTCCCCCTCACCATCTCGATGGCGACCGGACCGAGCTGGGCCGCGGCCAAGGGGTGACGGCCAAGGGGTGACGGCAACGGGGTGACGGCAACGGGGTGACGGCGAGGGGAGAGCCCGCCTGAGCAGCTGGTACGCTCTATCCCCTTGCCCGCCGGCACCGGCGGCGGCGCATCCCGTATCCATCGAGAACCGACCCCGGCGCGGTCCGGCGGTTGCACCTCGCAACCGCCGCAAGGAGCTTCACCATGGCTGACGCAGCGCGTACCTCCCTCCTCTCCCCCGAAGCGATGGGCAGCTTCGACGCCGAGGGCAACTACACCCCCCGCACCATCGTCGACGACGACCTGGCGGACGCCGATCTCGAAAAGGCGATGGGTGACTCCATCATCGAGTTCGACGACGGCGACGTGATCGAGGGGACGGTCGTCAAGATCGACCGCGACGAGGTCCTGCTCGACATCGGGTTCAAGTCCGAGGGCGTCATCCCCGCCCGGGAGCTCTCCATCCGCAACGACGTCGACCCCACCGAGATCGTCTCCCTGGGCGACCACGTCGAGGCCCTCGTCCTCCAGAAGGAGGACAAGGAGGGGCGGCTGGTCCTGTCCAAGAAGCGCGCCCAGTACGAGCGGGCCTGGACGACCATTGAGGAGAAGAAGAACAACGGTGAGATGGTCTCCGGCCCCGTCATCGAGGTCGTGAAGGGCGGGCTCATCGTTGACATCGGCCTGCGCGGCTTCCTGCCCGCGTCCCTCGTCGAGCTGCGCCGCGTGCGTGAGCTGCAGCCGTACGTGGGCAAGGTGATCGAGGCGAAGATCATCGAGCTCGACCGGAACCGCAACAACGTCGTCCTCTCGCGCCGGGCCTGGCTCGAGGAGGCCCAGAAGGAACAGCGGGGCGACTTCCTGCAGAACCTCAAGCCGGGGGAGCGCCGTAAGGGCGTCGTCTCCTCGGTGGTCAACTTCGGGGCCTTCGTGGACCTCGGCGGGATGGACGGACTGGTCCACGTGTCCGAGCTCAGCTGGAAGCACGTCGACCACCCGTCGTCGGTCGTGACGGTCGGCGACGAGATCGAGGTCGAGGTGCTCGACGTGGATCTCGACAAGGAGCGCATCAGCCTGTCGCTGAAGGCCACCCAGTCCGACCCGTGGCAGGAGTTCGCCGACAGCCACGCCGTCGGCCAGCTCGTCTACGGCCGCATCACCAAGCTGGTGCCCTTCGGCGCCTTCGTGCAGGTGGGCGACGGGATCGAGGGACTGGTCCACATCTCGGAGATGGCGGTGCACCACGTCGACCTGCCCGAGCAGGTCGTGACGCCCGGCGAGGAGCTGTGGGTCAAGATCATCGACATCGACCTGCAGCGCCGCCGTATCAGCCTCTCCATCAAGCAGGCGGCCGAGGGCGGCGAGGTCTCCGAGGAGTACCGCGAGGCCTTCGGCGAGCACGCCTACGACGAGGAGGGGAACTACATCGGCTTCGATTACGCCGAGGGCGAGTTCACCCCCGAGACCGAGGCGCAGGCGGCCTGGGCCGACTTCGCCGAGGAGATCGGCACCCCGGTGGTCGTGCCCGAGGGCGAGAAGCCGGCCGAGGGCGAGGCCGGTGAGGCCACAGCTCCAGGGGCCGCGGCTCCAGAGGCCACAACTCCCGAGGCTGCCGTCGCGGAAGCCGCCGAGCCGGTGGCCGAGGTCGCAGCACCTGCGGAGGCGGCACCGGCCGCCGAGGCGCCGCCGGAGGGTTGAGCGGCCCTCGATGCCGGGTCAGAAGCTGGTGGAGAGTCCCTCGGAATAGGTCGCGTGCCCTCCCGGAGCGGCACCGACCGGATCGGCCGGGGACGGGGCCTGGGCGCCTGAGGCCGGACCGGCCGGGCCGAGGATGGCGGTGGACACGAGCAGGACCCCCACGACTGCCGATCCGATGGTCCCGCCGAGCCTGTGCACCGTGCGCGTGTGTACTCCAGCAGTCGACGGTGCAGCGGTCGGGTCACTCTCCCGCCAGCCGGTGCCGCAGGACGTCGGCCAAGCGCACCGCCCCTTCGGGGTGGTGCACGAAGAAGAGGGCGGGGTCGAGCAGCTCGAGCTCGAGCACTGCCGGCGCGCCGTCCGCCCGCTCGACGATGTCGACCCGCGCGTAGGTGGTGGGGCCGAGGAGGCGTTCGGCTGCGGTCACGGCCTGGCGCGCCAGGTCGAGCTGGCCCGCCGTGGCGGTCGCGGCCCGGGTGACCTGGTTGTCCACCAGACTGTCGGTGGGACCCACGCCGCGGCGGATCAGCGGGTCCTTGTGGAAGGCGTGGCTGAAGACGCCCCCGAGGAACACGAGCCCCGCCTCGCCCCGGGCGTCGACGGCGGGCTGGTACGGCTGCACCATCGCCGTGCGACCCGAGTCGACCAGGGCGGCCACGTGGCGGAGGGCCTGGTCGTGCTCGTGGGGCCGGTAGCGCGCCGTCCGGTAGCCGCCGCCCGAGATGGAGGGCTTCACCACCACCTCGCCGGCGGGGAGGGTGAGACTCGAGCCGTCGAACGGACCGCGATCCGGTTCCACCCAGAGCGTCGGCACCGTGGGGAGGCCCGCGTCCTCCAGGTCGCGCAGGTAGCGCTTGTCCAGGTTCCAGCGCAGCATGGCGGGAGGGTTCACCACCGGCACGCCCTCCGCAGTGAGACGGTCGAGCCAGGCGGAGAATGCGGCCGCGTGGTGGATGTTGTCCCAGACGCCGTTGGCCACGACGAGATCGCAGGCGGACCAGTGCACCGCCGGGTCGCTCCACACCGCCGTGCGGGCGTCGATCCCGACGTCGTCGAGGGCGGCGCGCTCGAGGGGCCAATCGTCGTGGAGGTCCGGGAACTGCGGCGAGGACGCGAAGAGGATCAGCGGCCGGCCGCTCAATTCCCGATGGGGAAGTGGCAGGCCACCTGGTGGCCGGACGCGATCTGTCGCATCTCGGGGACCTCCTCGGCGCAGCGGGGCTCCGCCCGCGGGCACCGGGTCCGGAAACGGCAGCCCGACGGGGGGTTGATGGGGCTGGGCGGCTCCCCGAGCAGTGCGGCCGACGACCGCGCCGTCTCCGGGTCGGGCTCCACGGCCGAGGCGAGCAGCGCCGCCGTGTAGTGGTGGGCCGGCGCCTCGTAGAGCACGTCTGAAGGTGCGATCTCGCACAGGCGGCCCAGGTACATGACCGCCACCCGGTCGCTGACGTTCTTCACCACCGCCAGGTCGTGCGCGATGAAGAGGACCGTCAGGTTGTACTCCTGCTTCAGGTCCTCGAGCAGGTTGAGGATCTGCGCCTGCACCGAGACGTCGAGCGCGGACACGATCTCGTCGCAGACCAGCAGCTTCGGCTTGAGCACCAGAGCGCGGGCGATGCTGATGCGCTGGCACTGCCCGCCGGAGAACTCGCGGGGCCGGCGACCGCCGAGCAGGTAGGGATCGATGCCGACCTGGTCGAGCATCGCATTGGCGCTCTCCCGCCGCTCCTCCTTGGTGCCGATCTTCCAGATGTTGAGGGGCTCGGCCACGATATCGTTGACCCGCCGCCGCGGGTTGAGCGACGAAATGGGATCCTGGAAGATCATCTGCACCTGCGTCCGCAGCGTGCGCAGGTCGCCGCGGTTGAGCGCGGTGAGCTCGGTGTCGCCGAAGCGGATCTTGCCCGAGGTCGCCCGCTCCACCTGGATGATGGCGCGACCGGTCGTGGACTTGCCGCAGCCGGACTCGCCGACGAGGCCCAGGGTCTCTCCCTGCTGCAGGGTGAAGGTGATGCCGGCCACGGCCTGGACGGTCTGGCTGCCCCGGTGGAACGAGACGTGCAGGTCCTCCACCGACAGGAGAGGCTCGGTGGTCCCGACCGCCCCGGCCTCCATGGCCGTATCGGTCATGCCGTCACCTCCTCGGGCTCCTCGGACCGCGCCGCGGTGAGCGGGAACCAGCAGGCGTAGCTGTGGCCGGGGGCCGCCTCCACGAGGGGCGGCTTTTCGCGATGGCACTTCTCTTGCGCGTAGGGGCAGCGCGGGGAGAAGGGGCAGCCGGCCGGGGGGTGGAGCAGGTCCGGCGGCCGGCCCTCGATGGCGGTCAGCCGCGTATGGCTCGGATTGGCGAGACGCGGTGTCGACTTGAGCAGGGCCTCGGTGTAGGGCATGGCCATGCTCTTGAAGAGGACGTTGGTCGGCGCGCGCTCCACGACGTTCCCGGCGTACATGACGATGATCTCGTCCGTGCGGGTCGCCACCACGCCGAGGTCGTGCGTGACGAGGATCATGGCCATGTCGCGGTCGTGCTGGAGCTGGCCCAGGAGGTCGAGGATCTGCGCCTGCACGGTGACGTCGAGCCCGGTGGTGGGCTCGTCGGCCATCAGGAGCCGCGGGGCACAGGCGAGCGCGATGGCGATCATGACGCGCTGGCGCATGCCGCCCGAGAGCTGGAACGGGTAGGCCTCGTAGCGCTCGACCGGGGAGGGGATCCCCACCTGCATCAGGAGGGAGAGGGCCGTCTCCTTGGCCTCAACCTTTGACAGCTTCAGATGGATCTTGAGCGGCTCGGTGATCTGGTTGCCGATGCGCTGAACCGGGTTGAGCGAGGTCATCGGGTCCTGGAACACCATGGCGATGTGCGTGCTCCAGAGCTTGCGCAGGACGTCGTTCGGTGCGTTGAGGATCTCGGTGCCGTTGTAGCGGACCGACCCCGTCTGCGTCGTCGAGGAGCGTGGGAGCAGCCCCATGATGGCCCGCGAGAGGACGGTCTTTCCCGAGCCGGATTCGCCGACGATCCCCAGCGTCTTGCCCTGGTCGAGCGAGAGCGACACCCCCTGCACGGCCTGCACCGAGCCGCGGCTGGTGGCGAAGGAGACATGGAGCTCCTCGACCTCCAGGAGTGTGGGGTCGTTCACAGCTTGATCTCGGAGACGTCGAAGTAGGCGCGCAGCTTGTCCGCCACCACGTTGAGGCTGATGAGGAGCAGGAACATGGCGCTCGCCGGGAAGATGACCAGCCACGGGTTCGTCTGCCCCTTGGCGCCGGTGAGGAGGCTCGACCCCTCGTTGAGCATGTTGCCCCAGCTGGGCGTCGGGGGGGATACCGAGAGGCCCAAGAAGGCGAGCGAGCCCTCCAGGACAATGATGGTGGCCACGGCGATCAGGCCGAACGAGACGATCGTCGGCATGATGTTGGGCAGGATCTCGCGGGTCAGGATGCGCGTGTCGCTGGCGCCGAGCGCCTTGGCGGCCAGCACGAAGTCGCGGGTGGCGTACGACAGCGTGGACGCCCGCACGACCCGGAAGATCAGGGGCGCCGCGAAGAGGCCGATGACGAGGGTGATCTTGAACAGCGACTTGCCCCAGAAGGACACGATGGCGATGACGGCCACGATGGCGGGGAAGGCGAGCACCACGTACGACCCCGTGTTGAGGGCCGTGTCGATCCGCCCCCGGCGGTAGGCGGAGATCATGGCGGGGATGCCGCCGACGAGCAGGCCGATCAGCGCGCCGCCGAAGCCCACCACCAGCGAGACCCGGGCCCCGTAGACGAGCCGGCTGAAGATGTCACGGTAGAGGTCGTCGGTGCCGAGGAGGTGGCCCCACCCCGGGCCGGCGTTCTGCACGCTGTTGTAGTTCCCCAGGTCGGGATTGGGCAGCGGCAGCAGGTTGGCGATGGTGGCCATGACGGCGACCAGGACGATCCAGCCCACGCAGATCCAGAACAGCGGACCCAGTCTCTTCCTGGTCGGGTCGGCTGCCTCCTCGGCGTGGACCTCCTGCTTGATCTCGGCAATGTCGTCTGTGATGACGCTACTCACGGGCAATCCTCGGATCGACGATGGTGAACAGGAAGTCGAAGATGAAGTTGATCAGCACGATGGCGATGGCGACGAACAGGGTGATGCCCTGCACGACCGTGTAGTCGTCCTGGTTCACGCTCGAGATCAGCTGGTAGCCGAGGCCGGGCATCTGCAACAGGAGTTCGACGATGAAGGTCCCGGCGATCAGGCTGCCGATGGTGACGCCCGCCGAGGCCAGGAGGGAGATGGACGACGGACGCAGGGCGTGACGCCACATGATGCGCCGGTCCGAGAGGCCCTTGGAGCGGGCCATCGTGATGAAGTCCTCCTGCAAGGTCGAGATGAGGTCGTTCCGCAGCAGGCGGAAGTACACGACGATGCCGCCCAGGGCCAGGACGATGGAGGGGAGGATCATCGTGTGGATGTTCGACCAGAAGTTCTGCGTCAGGGGGACATAGGAGGCCGGCCCCGGGAAGACGTGCCAGTGCACGGCGAAGAGCAGCACCAGGACGGGCGCGATCACGAACGGCGGCAGGGCGAGCAAGGCGAACGTGGTGCTGTTCGACGCCTGGTCGAAGAATTTGTTGGGGCGCCGCGCCGAGTGCATCGCCATCGGGAAGGCGATGGCGAATGCGATGATCTGGGAGAAGATGATCAGCTCCAGGTCGATGGGAAACGACTCGGAGATGATGCTCGTCGTCGACTGGTGCGTCGTGTAGGACTGCCCGAGGTTGCCCTGGAAGACGTGGCCCATCCAGATGAAGTACTGCTGCCACAGGGGCTTGTTGAGGCCGAGCTGGCGGTTGAGGGTGGCGACGTTCTGTGCTGTGGCGTTGGGCCCGAGGATCGTGTCCGTAGGGTTTCCCGGCAGCAGGTGGACCAGGTAGAACACCGCGACCGAGACGAAGAGGATGATGATGATGAGAAGCACCAACCTCTTCAGGATGTAGCGGACCACGGCGCCTCTTTCCCCCCTTCGGTCTGTCTCGGTTCCCCTCGGTTCAGCCGACCCCTCCCGGCGGCGAATGATCCTAGACCGCGACCCCGTTGTCCTACCATGCGCCCATGCCCGAGGAGGTTCCCGCTCTCAGCGGACGCACGCGCATTGTCGTAGGAGTCGGGGTCGGGCTGGTCATCGCGGCCGGTTTGATCCTCCGCTTCTGGACCCGGTCGGGCTTGTGGCTCGACGAGGCGCTGACCGTGGACATCGCCCGTCTCCCGCTGAACCAGATCCCCGAAGCGCTGAAACACGACGGCGCACCCCCGCTGTACTACTACCTCCTGCACTTCTGGATCGTGCTCTTCGGGCAGTCCAACGTCGCGGTGCGCTCGCTGTCGGGCGTGATCGCCGTCATCACGCTGCCGGTGGCGTGGCTGTGTGGCAAGCGCTTCGGGGGCCGCGCCGTGGCGTGGACGTTGCTCGTGCTCCTGGCGAGCGCGCCGTTCGCGGTCTACTACGCCACCGAGTCTCGCATGTACGCGCTCGTCATCCTGCTGACCGGCTGCGGGTTCCTGGCTCTGCAACGGGCGATCACGGCACCGCGTCCGGCGAACCTGGTTGCAGTCGCCGTGGTCACGGCGGCGCTGCTCTACTCCCAGTACTGGTCCCTCTACCTGGCCGGCATGGTCGTCATCTGGCTCGTTGTGTCCATTGTGCGCAGCCGCCGTCAGGGGCATCCCGAGGCGGCGCCGTGGGCCGCGCTCATCGCCGTCGCGGTCGGGGGCCTGCTCTTCGTGCCGTGGCTGCCGACGTTCTTCTTCCAGACGGAGCACACCGGCACGCCATGGGCCGCACCGCCCAACTTCTCGGCCGTGATCAACGCGCTGACCGGCTTCACGGACAACCAGGGCTCGACGCTCATGACGGCCACGAACCAGGGCCGGCTGCTGGCGGTCATCTACTTCGCCATGCTGGCTCTCGCCGTGTTCGGCGTGGGCCTCAGCGGTCGCATCATCGAGCTGGACCTGCGGACCCGTCCCCGGGCCCGGGGTGTCGGCTTCGTCGTGATCGGGACCCTCTTCGCAGCCATCGCCGGGGGCATCCTGACGTCCAGCGCCTTCTCCTCGCGCTACGCGGCCGTCGTCTTCCTGCCCTTCCTGCTCCTGGTGGCCCTCGGGACGACCACTCTGCTCAACCCGCGGGTCCGCGTCATCGTGGTCGCGCTCGCGGTGGCGGCCGGGCTGGTGTCGTCGGCGCAGAACGTGACCACGCAGCGCACGCAGGCGGGCCAGGTGGCGGCGGCGATCAACGCCGAGGCCAAGCCCGGCGACATCATCGCCTTCTGCCCCGACCAGCTGGGGCCGGCGGTCTACCGGCAGATCCGGGATCCATCGCAGTACGATATGATTACCTTCCCCCGCCGCACCGGGCCGCAGATCGTCGACTGGGTCGACTACGCGGCCACCGTCGGCGCAGCGGACCCCAACGCCTACGCCGACGCGGTGTTCCAGCGGGCCGGGACCACCCATCACATCTGGCTGGTCTGGTACCCGATGTACCAGACCTACCAGACCAAGTGCGAGACGATCGCCTCGGACCTCCTGGCCGCGTCCGGCAAGGCGGGTGGCGGCGGACGGAACGTGGTCACCGGCCACGACGCCCTCTTCTACGAGCCCATGAGCCTCACCGAGTACGCGACGGGACCCTGACGTGACGGGGGCGACCCAGGCAACGGGGGCGGGGGTGGCAGCAGCCCGCAACCCCGGGCGCCGGGGGCCAGGTCGCACTGCAGGAGCGGCGCTGGGCCGAGCCTGGGCACGGCTCCCCGAGTCTGTGCGCGAGGCCCTGCTGCCGTTCGCCGTGGCCCGGATCGTGGTGGGGGGCACGCTGGGACTGGCCCACTTCGTCGTGGACCGCACGCATCCGTCGGCGCCCGGCGTGGCGGCCCGGGTGCACGCCGGGTTGCTGGGGTGGGACGCCGGCTGGTACGAGACCATCGCGCGCGAGGGCTACGGCCCCCTCGGGCGCCAGTCCCTGCGCTTCTTCCCCGCCGTCCCGCTGTTGACCCACGCACTGGCCTGGGTGCCGGGACTGGGGGACGGCCCGGCGCTCGTGCTCCTCGCCAACGCGGCCGCGCTGGCCGCCACCGCCATGCTCTACGTCCTGGTGCGCCGCGAAACCGGCGACGGCGCGGTCGCCCGGCGCAGCCTGTGGATCCTCAGCCTCCTGCCCGCTGCCTTCGTGCTCGTCATGGGTTACGCCGAGGCGGTCCTGCTGGTCTTCGCCATCGGGTGCTTCCTCGCCCTGCGGCCGCCGCCGGGCGCCGCCGGGCTCCGGCCGCATTTCGCCGCCGCCGGGGCGCTCGCCTTCGCGGCGGCCCTCACCCGCCCCATCGGCGTGCTCCTCGCGCTGGCCGTCGTGGCCGAGCTGGTGCGCTGGTGGCCGCGGCTGGGCCGCACGGAGCGGCTGGCGGCCCTGGGCGCCGTCGCGGCGCCCTTCGTCGGTGTCGTCGCGTTCCTGGCCTGGTCCAGGCACACGGTCGGCGACTGGCTGGCGCCTCTGCGCGTCCAGCTCCAGAGCTCGCACCACGGCGGGCTGTCGGACCCCCTCACCACGCTGTACCACGACGCCACGGGGGTGCTGCACCACCATGTCGGGACGGCCCTGCACGTGCCGTGGGTGCTCCTGGCGCTGGCGATGCTCGTCGTCTGCTGGCGGCGGCTGCCGGCGCCCTACACGCTCTTCGCGGCCGCCGTCCTGGCCACCGCGGTGGCCGGGTCCAACCTCGACTCGTTCGAGCGCTACGCGCTGAGCGCCTTCCCCCTTTCGATCGCCGCCGCGCTGGTCCTCCGGGAGTCGCAGGTCGAGCGGGCCGTCCTCGCCCTCCTGGCGGCCGGGCTCGCCGGCTACGCGCTCCTCGCCTTCCTCAACATCTCGGTTCCCTGACCGCATCGCGGTTTCGCCGCGGCCGCCGTTCCAACCTCCGTTGGCAGGGCGCCTCCCTCCCCGGGGGCGCGGGCGGGGTCCACTAACCTGCCTTGCTCGTGGTCACCCCCGCCGAACCGCCCGTCGTGATCGTCGGCGCGGGCCCCGGGGGGCTGACAGCGGCCTACCTGTTGACCAAGCGCGGCGAGCACCCGGTGGTCCTCGAGGCCGACGACGTCGTGGGCGGCATCAGCCGCACCGTGGTGCGCGACGGGTGGCGCTTCGACCTGGGGGGACACCGCTTCTTCACCAAGGTCCCGGAGGTCGAGGCCCTGTGGCACGAGATCCTGCCCGAGGGCGACTTCATGCTCCGCCCGCGGATGAGCCGCATCTACTACCAGGGCAAGTTCTACGACTACCCCCTCAAGGCGGTCAATGCGCTGCGCAACCTGGGCCTGTGGGAGGCGATCCTGTGCGGCTTCTCCTACCTGTGGGCGCGCATCCGGCCGCCCAAGGACGAGTCCAACTACGAGAACTGGCTGGTGGCGCGCTTCGGCTGGCGGCTGTACCGGACCTTCTTCAAGACCTACACCGAGAAGGTGTGGGGGGTGCCGGTCGCCGACATGCCCGCCGACTGGGCGGCCCAGCGGGTGAAGAACCTCGACCTCCGCAAGGCGGTGGTCAACGCCATACTCCCCAAGCACGGCCAGACGGACATCACCACCCTCATCGAGGAGTTCCAGTACCCCAAGTACGGCCCCGGGATGATGTGGGAGGTCTGCGCGGACAAGGTCCGGGCCGCCGGCGGGACGATCGAGATGCGGGCGCGGCTGGCCCGGATCAACGTCGAGGGTGGTCGGGCGGTCGGCGTGACGTACGTGCAGGACGGCACCGAGCACACGCTCGCCGCCTCCCATGTCGTCTCGACCATGCCCATGCGCGAGCTGGTGAACGCCGTGACGCCGCCCCCGCCGCCCAAGGTGGTGGCCGCTGCCGACGACCTGCACTACCGCGACTACCTGACCGTGGCGCTCGTGGTGCCCGAGGCGCGCAGCTTCCCCGACAACTGGATCTACATCCACGCCACCGACGTCGAGGTCGGGCGCATCCAGAATTACGGGTCATGGTCGCCGTACCTCGTCAAGGACGGTCGGACCTGCCTCGGCCTCGAGTACTTCGTCTTCGAGGGCGACGACATGTGGAACATGCCGGACGACGACCTCATCGCGCTCGGCACCAAGGAGCTGATCTCCCTCGGCCTGGCCGCCGCGGGCGACGTCGAGCGGGGTTACGTGGTGCGCGTCCCCAAGGCCTACCCGTACTACGACTTCAGCTACAAGGCCAACGTGGAGACGATCCGCAAGTGGATCGCGACCGAGGCGCCCAACATCCACCCCGTCGGGCGCAACGGCATGCACAAGTACAACAACCAGGACCACTCCATGTACACCGCCATGCTCACGGTCGAGAACATGTACGGGGCTGATCGCGACATCTGGTCGGTCAACGTGGAGGAGGAGTACCACGAGGCGGGGTCGACCGGACGCGACGCTCCCGTGCTGCCGCGGCGCACGGCCGCCACGGCGAGCACGATCGACCCTGGCTGAACACGCGCCGGCGCGGGCGCTGCGGTGGCGGCCGTGGATGACCCTGGCGTCGGTGGGCCTCGTGTACCTCGCCCTCGGATTCGTGCTGTGGGTGCACGCCTGGACCGAGGGCGCCTCGACGCACACCCTGTGCGGCTGCGGGGACCCGGCGCTGTTCCTGTGGTTCTTCCAGTGGCCCGCGACCGCCCTGGCGCACGGGGAGAACCCCTTCTACTCGACCGCGCTCTTCCACCCGACGGGCATCAACCTGCTGGCCCAGACGTCGGTCACGGGACTGAGCCTGCCGCTCGTCCCGGTGACGTGGATCTGGGGGCCCGTGGCCTCGCTCAACGTGGCCTCCACCATCACCCCGGCCCTCACCGCGTTCACCGCCTTCGTGGTCGTGCGGCGCTGGGCACCCTGGACGCCGGCCGCCTTCCTCGGTGGGCTGGTCTACGGCTTCTCGCCCTTCGTCCTGACGAGCCTCGAGTTCGCCCATCTGATGACGGCGGCGCTCATGCTGATTCCGCTCATTCTGGCGGTCCTCGACGAGATCCTGGTCCGGCAGCGCCACGGTGCCGTCGGGGCCGGCCTCCTCCTGGGCCTCCTCCTCTTCGCGCAGTTCTTCCTCTCCTCCGAGCTCCTGGCCATCGCCGCCGTGGTCGCCGCCATCTCGGTGGTCGCGCTCGCGGCCGTCGCGCTCGTGGCCGATGCAGAGGCGGTGCGGCGCCTGGCCCCGCACGCCGTGAAGGCGCTGGCCATCGGCCTGGGCGCGGGCATCGCGCTGCTGGCCTGGCCGGTGTGGTTTGCACTGGACGGCCCGGCACACCTCTCGGGGCTGGTGTGGCCCAACGTCGGCATCATCGGAGGCTTCGTGCCCTCGAGCTTCGTGTCGGCGAACTACCCGCCCGCGCACAACGTCTTCGCCGCGCTCGGCGGGTACGAGGGCCCGCAGCTGGCGTCAGCGGCGCTGCTGGGTTGGGGCATGCTGGCCGTCCTCGTCGCGGGCACGGCGGCCTTCTGGCGGGACCGCCGGCTGTGGTTCTTCGGCTTCGTCCTGGTCGTGTGCGTCGTGTTCTCGCTCGGCGAGCGCCGCGGCCAGTGGTGGGAGCCGGCGCGGATCCTGGGTCACCTCCCGGTGGTCGAGAACGTGATTGAGCAACGCTTCATGGTCGTCGGGTTCCTGGCCGCCGCGGTGATGCTCGCCGTCATCCTCGACCGGGTGCATGCGTCGGCGCCCGGCTGGCGCGGCGCCGGCGGCGCCCTCGCCGCAGCGTGCGTCGCCCTCGTGCCGGTGGCCGCCACGTTCGGGCCGCGCCTCCCCTTCACCATGCGTCCGGTGATCCTGCCCCGCTGGTACACCGAGGTGGCACCGACCCTGCCCGCCGGGCGCGTGCTGCTGTCGTATCCGCCGCCCTTCTCG
Source organism: Acidimicrobiales bacterium (assembly GCA_052140165.1). GTDB lineage: Bacteria > Actinomycetota > Acidimicrobiia > Acidimicrobiales > RAAP-2 > Bog-473. The sequence goes on along the minus strand of JBKQUM010000102.1, from coordinate 12,928 downwards.
GGGATCCAGTCGGCCATGGCGTGGCAGGCTGTCAACGGCATGCACTACAGCCAGGCGGGGGGCGGCGGGCCCCAGGGGGTGGCGTGGCGGGCGGGCCCGGCCCGGCCCGGGTTCGAGGTGCTCAGCGCCCTCGCGTTCGGGGTGGGGTCCACCCAGCCCGCCGGCAGTCCGGCCCAGTTCGCCGCGGTCCGTCATGCCCTGGCGACCTGGGGCGTCACCACGGTGGTGATCGCCACCGACCCGGCCGCGCCGCTGGTCCAGCAGGGCCGTGACCCCACCTATGCGGCGGCCTTCATGACGGCCGCCTTGGGGCGTCCGCCCACCGTGGAGGCGGGAGCGTGGGTGTGGAACCACGTCGAGCTCGGGCTCCCTCCCGCACTCCAGGTGGGGGCGGGGACCCTGGCGGCCTGCGTACGGGCGGCCGAAGGCCCGTCGGGCCGGATCGCAGCGGGTCCGGGCGTGGCCGAGTGCGTCGTGGGCAGCGCCCAGGGGAGGCCGTGAGGTGCTCATGACGCTCAAGGGGCGGCCGTGTCCGGCCGATTCGGAGTAGCTGGACGGGGAGGGCGGAAGGACGTGACGCGAGCGGTGGTGCGGGGCCTGCTGGTGGCGGGCGGTCTTCTGGCCTTCCTCGGCCTGCCCCTCGTCGCGCCCGCAGGGGCGGCACCGGCAGCGCGGGCGGACGCCCCGGCGGGCTCCCCGGGCGGCGTGCGGGTGGCGTTCCCGCTCCCGCCGGGCCTCGACGCGTCGGAGCACGCCGCGTTGGAGCGATCGGGGGCGTACGGTCGGGACCCCGTGCGGGTCCTGATCCTGGGCGACTCCATCGCCCTCACCCTGGGCATGGGACTCTCCGTGGACTCGCAGGCCCAGTACGGCGTGACGATCTCGGACCACGCCTCCCTCGGCTGTGACCTGGACCCGGGGCTGCAGGTGTTCATCGCCGGCACGCCCGGTCCGTCCACCCAGGGGTGCGACGACTGGCAGGCCCTGTGGCCCTTCGTGGTGGCCCGGGAGCGCCCGCAGGTGGTCGCCCTCGGGCTGGGGCGCTGGGAGGTGTCGGACCACCTGCTGGACGGGCAGTGGGTGCACATCGGCGAGCCGGCGTGGAACGCGCACCTCACCGCGGACCTTCGGGCCGCCGTCTCCATCTTCGACAGATTTGGTGCCAGAGTGGTGCTGTTCACCATGCCCTACGTCGACCCGAGTGACCGGCAGCCCGATGGCCTGCCCTGGTCGGAGAACATGCCGTCGCGCGTGCGGGCCTACAACGCGCTCGTGCGGCAGGTCGCCCGTTCGGACCCGGGCGAGATAAGCGTGATCGACCTCAACCGGATGCTCAGCCCGGCGGGGGTCTACACGGCCTCACTCGACGGTGTCGCCGTGCGCTGGCCCGACGGCGTCCACATCAGCACGGCAGGCGGCCAGCTGCTGCAGCCTCAGATCCTGCCCGAGATCGATCGCATCGGCATGGAGGACGAGACGGCGGCCAGGTCCGAGGGGTGACCGGCCCCGAGGCACCGGAGGCGCCCGCGGCCGAGGTCGTCGTCGAGTCCGTGCCGGCGGCCATGTCGCTCGCGCCCAACGCGGTCGGTCCGAACCTCGGGGCGGAGCTCCTTCTCGACTCCGAGGCGCGGCCCGGCGTCGAGTCGATGCGGGCCGGCCTCTTGCAGGCCGGCCCGTTGGCGGCAGCCGGAGTGCTGACCAACGGCGCCAGTGTCGTTCTCACCGTCGCCCTGGCCCGCCTGCTCACGCCGCACAGCTACGGCGTCCTCAACCAGCTGACCGGCCTGTACCTGATCCTCTCCATGCCCGGCTCGGCCGTGGTCGTGGCGGTGGTCCGGCGGGTCACGCTCTGGCACGAGGACGGCAGCGGCCACCTGGTGCGGCGCTGGGCCGGACGGGTGCACCGGCAGGGCACCATGCTCGTCCTCCTGTGGGCCGTCGTCATGTTCGCCGGCCGGAACAGCGTGGCGGCCGTGCTCAACCAGCAGAGCGGCATCGGGATCGCGGCGATCCTCACGGCGGCCGCCTTCTTCGTGCTGCTCTCGCTCGACCGCGGCCTCCTGCAGGCTCATCGCGCCTACCGCCCGCTCGGGGTCAACCTCCTGGTCGAGATGGGCGTGCGCCTGGCCGCCGTGCTGGCGCTCGTGCTGGCCGGCTTCGGTCCCTCCGGTGCCGCAGTGGGCGTCCTCATCGCCGAGGTCGTCGCGGCGGGACACGCGCGCTACGTCGCGGTGAAGGCCTGGTCGGACGGGAAGGCCCCGCGCTTGCGGTCCGCGGGGGGTTGGGTCGCGGCCGTACGCCCGGACCCGGTGCTGGGTGGCGGCGCGGCCGTGCGCCGCACCGTGGTGACCGACCTCGTCGTGGCCTCGGTCTCCCTGTCCATGGTGGCGGTGCTGCAGAACGTCGACGTGCTGGTGATGGGGCGGGACAACCCGTCGCACAGCGGTGCCTATGCCGCGGTCTCGGTGACGAGCAAGGCCATCGTGTTCGGGGCCGTCGTGCTCGGCGGCTACCTGCTCCCCGAGGCGGCCATCCGGTGGCGCCAGGGCGGCCATGCGCTGCGGCAGCTGGCCGTCGTCCTCCTGCTGCTCGCCGTCCCGTCGGTGCTCCTGCTGGGCGTGGCCCTGGCGGCGCCCGAGGAATTGCTCCAGGTGGTGTTCCACCACGACTACACCTCGGCCGCCGACGCGCTGGCGCCACTGGTCCTGGCCATGATCCTGCTCAGCATCTCGGTGGTCCTGACCATGTACCTGCTCGCCGTCGGCCGGCGCTGGGTGGCGGGCATCCTCGTGGGCGGGGCGGCGGCGCTGACGGTTGCCGTGCTCGAGGCGCACGGGGCGCCGCGGGCCACGGCACTGGTCGATCTCGGTGTGCAGGCCGGCGTGCTCTTGGTGATCGTGACCGGGTTCATCCTGGTGCACCGGAGGGTCCGGGTCGGGAAGGAGGTCGCAGGGCTAACCTGACCCGATGGGTGACGACTCCGGGCCGGTGGCCGCGGCCGCCGACGGGGGACACCGTCCTGCCGACGGGGGACACCGTCCCGATGACGCGCCCTCCGCCCCCGACGTCCTCGCGTCCATCGCGGCCGAGGCCGGCATCCGGCGCATCCATCTCGTGGCATGGCGGGACCTCGACGATCCCGAGGCGGGCGGGTCCGAGCTGCACGCCCACAAGGTGGCGTCGCTGTGGGCCGCCGCGGGCCTCGACGTGACGTTCCGCACCTCGGCCGTCCCCGACGCGCCCCGGGCGCTGACCCGGGACGGCTATCGGGTCGAGCGGCGGGCCGGGCGCTACGCCGTGTTCCCCGGCGCGGCCTGGGAGGGCATCCGCATGGGGCACCGCACGGGCGATGCCCTGGTCGAGATCTGGAACGGCATGCCCTTCCTGTCACCGTTGTGGTACCGCGGCCCGCGCATCGTCTTCCTGCACCACGTCCATGCCGAGATGTGGGGCATGGTGCTCCCGCGATTCCTGGCCTACCTGGGCGACACCATGGAACGCCGGATTGCGCCGCGCATCTACCGCTCGAGCCGCGTCGTCACGCTGTCGGAGTCCTCGCGCACCGAGATCATCGACCTGCTCGGCCTCCGCCCCGACCGCGTCACGGTGGCGCCACCGGGGGTGGATCCCCGCTACTCGCCCGGCGGCCAGCGCTCGCCGACGCCCCTCGTCGTGGCGGTGGGGCGTCTGGTGCCGGTCAAGCGCTTCGACGCCTTGCTGCGGTCACTGGCCAAGGTGAAGGCCGATCAGCCCGAGCTGCAGGCCGTCCTGATCGGCGAGGGGAACGAGCGCCCCGCGTTGGAGGCGCTGCGCGAGGAGCTGGGCGCGACGGACTGGGTGAGCATGCCTGGGCGCGTGGACGACCAGGAGCTCGTGGCGTGGTACCGGCGGGCCTGGGTGGTGGCGAGCAGTTCGCAGCGCGAGGGGTGGGGCATGACCCTGACCGAGGCCGCGGCGTGCGGGACCCCGGCAGTGGCGACGGCCATCGCGGGCCACGCGGACGCGGTGCTCGAAGGGGAGTCGGGCCTGCTGGTGGAGGACCCGGCCGAGCTCTCGGTGGCGCTCTGCCGGGTGCTGGGCGACGAGGTGTTGCGCAGCCGCCTCTCCAAGGGGGCACTGGCGCGGGCCCGCTGGTTCACCTGGGACGTCACGGCGCGGCGCGCTCTCGAGGCGCTGGCGGGCGAGGCTGCCGCGAGCTCCTGACGCTCAGCCGTCGATCCCGACGATGGGCGTGTCGGGCGGGAGGCGGCGCATGGTGCGGGCGGACGCCGACTGCGCCCTCAGGGCGCGGCGTCCGAGCGGCTTCCTGACCCGGAGCCCGAGGCCCGAGATGACGGCGTCGGCGACGAGCAGGACGATGCCGAGCCAGATGAGGCTCCCGGCGTGGATGAACGACCCCGCCCAGTTGGAGCCGGGCAGGAAGTGGTGCACGTTCTGGCCCTGGACCACGTTGATGCCGCCGGCGACGATGAAGGCCACCCCTCCCACGGTGGCGGCGGCCCGGGCCCACGGGACGAGCAGCCCGAGGGTCACGACCCCCGCCACGACGAGCCCGTCCACCGGGGGCGTCACGAGCGCCGCCACCCCGCCCGTGAGGATGCCGATGAGCAGCGCCCTCGGGTAGCGCAGCCAGCCCCGCTGGCGCTGCTCCCTGGGCGGTGCCGCGCCGGGCAGGGCCAGCACCGCCGGGTCGAAGGGCTCGGCGGGCCGCTCGGGGGCGTCGGGGCCGGCCGGGCCGCGCAGCCGACGCGGGAGCTTCCCGCGCACCCAGCGGCGGGCGCGGGCGGGAAGGAAGCCGAGGACCAGGCACAGGAACAGGACCGCCCCGGACGCGGCGAGGGCGGCCCAGACCTCGCGTTGGGGTGTCCAGGTCAGCTCGACGGAGAAGTCCGGGCCTCCCAGCTCGTGCAGCTCCGCCGCGCTGACGTGCCATCCGTTGGCGAAGGCGTCGACGAGCTGGGGAGGTCCGAGGTCCACCGCATGCGACCCTGCGGCGGCCCCGGGCCCCGGCTCGGCCACCGCCTGCCAGCCCTTGTTGACGCTCTGGCCGAGGACGAGCTCGAAGGACTGCGTTGCCCCGGAGACGGCGGCGCCATGGCTGTCGATGTGCGACGACGTCGCGGCGACCGTCGGGGCGGGACCGGGCTGGGTCGCCGCCAGTTGCGGCGTGCCGGCCGTCGTGGGGAACACCGCGGGGCCGGGGCCGCCACCCGCCGCCGAGTCGAGGACGAGCTGGTCCAGGTTCCACCCGGTGCAGGTGGTGGGTGTGCTCGCGCAAGGGGGGTTGTGGCCGACCACCGACTCCACGACGTGGGGGCCCGCGCCGAGCGTGATGCCCTTCGCGTCGGCACCGCAGGGCACGACCTGCGCCTCGCCGTTGTCCAGCGCGTGCTGCGCCGACCCGACGATCGCCACCGAGACCGGCTGGCCGTCGATGGTCAGCAGGTTGGAGACGCAGTTCCCAGGAAGGTTCGCCGGCACCGGGGCTGCCCGCACGCCGGGGATGCCGATCTCCGCGATCCCCAGCGGCAGCGCCAGCGGTCCGGCGGAGTAGTAGTTCGCCGCGTACTCGGGTCGCACGCCCGTGAACGTGATGGAGAAGTGCGAGCCGGTGACCGCCGGGAAGGAGACCGGCACCGTGGTGACGGCCCCGGGGACGTTGCTGTCGGCGATGGGCGGGAGCGTCACCTGCCGCACCTGGTTGCCCGAGGTGATCGTCATGGCGGTGGGGACGGAGTGCCGTCCGTCCGCGATCACCTGCATGGCCAGGCTGCTGAGCGCCTGCGGCTTCTTCAGGTCGTAGGTGAGCGTGGAACCGACCTGGGCCTTGGAGCCGAGCCCGGGCATCCAGGCGGTCTCGGCGTCGCCGTCGAGCGTGGCCGACGCGGTGGCCTGCAGGTCGCCCGGCAACCGCCCGCTCGAGTACGCATCCTGGAGGTCGGTCGACGCCGCCGCGGTCCGGCCGACGAGCCGGTCGATCTCGTCGTCGGGGATCAACGCGGACAGGCTCGCGCTGCCCGACAGCGTGAACGTGCGCGCCGTGGGGAGGGTGAACGACCGCGAGATGGTCGTCTCGGGGTCGCTGCGGGGCGGGTACTGCGACGTGCGCTCGCGGGTCATCACGACGGTGAGGCGGTCGGCGGCCGAGGCGGCCCCGAGCGCGGAGAGCATCTGGGTCGGCATCTGGATCACCTGGTGGACCTGCACGCCGGGGATCTCGACCTCGGCGAAGCCGACGGCCGACGCGGTCAGCGGCGGTGCGGTGTCGTCGGTCGTGCCGTCGATCGTCACCCGCAGGGTGTGGAACGTCCGGGTCGGGAAGGTCAGGGTCTGGCCCGAGGTCAGGTGCGACGCGCTGGTGAGGGCGTAATGGACGGGGTCCTTCCCGTCGAAGGTGAGGGTCACGCCGGACACCCAGCGGGAGCGGTCGCCCCGCTGGGGCTGCACCAGGGTGATGTGGTCGGTGGTGACGGGCGTGGTCAGTTGCGCCTGCCACCACTGCCCGGCCGGGTCCGGCACGAAGGTGCCGGTGATCCAGGCCGTGTCGAAGTTGTCGTCGATGGCGCTGTAGGCCTGGTCCTCGGGGGTATAGGACACGGAGTTGCCGTAGCTGCTGGCGGTCACGTTGACGGCCCCGACGTACGACGCGTACGACTTGCTCGTGATCGTGGTGCCCGGGAACAGCTCCACCGGGCTGTCGCTGAGGTCGGTCTTGGCCGGGTTCTCGTCGGGCGTCTCGGTGTAGCCGGCATTGGCGGTGAGCGTGTCCCAGCGGAACGCCTGCTTGCGGTTCGTGTCCGTGAGGACGAGCTGCGCCCCCTGGGACGCGAGGTCCTGCAAGCGCGCGGGGTCGTCGGCGAGGGTGCCGGCGTAGTACACCGCACTGTCGGTGTTCAGCAGGCCCAGTCCGGCGAGATTGTTGAGGCCGGTGGCATCGCCCTCCATGACGAGCGCGCCCGAGTCGGACTCCCCCCGCACCATTGGCCGGGGGTCGGGGACCGTGTACGTGACGATCGGGGACGGCCAGCCGACGTTGCCCGGGACGGACAGGTCCTGCTCGTTGAGCGTCGAGTCGATGGAGGCGTTGGCCCGTGGCGTGCCGAAGGACACCGGGTCGCTCAGGCCCAGCGGCGTCTGCAGCAGCTGGAGGGCGAGGAGCTGGGGCTGGGGGACGCCGTATCGCTCGTACTGTTGGTCGTACTCCACCATGAGATCCCCGGCGCCCATGAGCCGCGACATCGGCGCCAGCGCGTTCATGTTCGCGGTGCCGTCCTGAATCGGCCCGTCCGTCGCATAGAGCGTGTCCGCCGTGGCGATGGAGCCCATGATCTGCTGCTCCCTGGTCACGAAGTCCCGGTCGAGCAGGGCGGGCTGGGGCGTGTCGACGGTGTCGCCCCAGCGGTAGGCGGCGAAGTCGTTGCCGGGGATGGCGAACACGCGCGTGCCAGGGTGCGTCGCGTTGAGGTGGTCGATAGCGGCCACCTCGTAGGACGGCAGCGACGCGGGCTGCGTGAAATTGTTGGCGATGGTGTCGCCGAGGAAGATCGAAGGATTGTTGGCCACCACCAGGCCGGCGACGAGGACGGCCGTCACGATGCCGACGACGGAGAGGCGTGACCACAGCGCGGTGAGCCCGCTGGCCAGCAGCATGAAGAGCGCCAGCAGCACGAGCGGGGTGGCCCGGTCGGTGGAGCGCAGGGCCAGGCCCGCCGTCGTGTCGGTCATGAACGCCTTGAGCTGGGCGCCGATGACGGTCGGGTTGGAGAAGGGGAAGGGCCCCACGGACAGGACCAGGCCGACGAAGAGGAGGAGGAGGAAGAAGGCACGCTCGCGCCAGCGCACGAACGCGGCGGCCACCAGGGCCACCGCCGGCACGGCGTAGGAGGTCGCCAGGAGCCAGATGTCCTGGGTGTAGCGGATGGCGGCGTTGGTCCACGGGCCCGTGTGGTCGCTTCCGTAGAAGTACCAGTAGCCGAGGCCCCGGATGATGTCCGCCGGGTTGGAGGTGGCCGACGTCGAGGGGACGGTCTCGGTGTACTTGAGGACGTTGACGCCGTAGGCCGCCTCCACCTCGAGACCCGCCATCCACCAGAGGCAGCTTCCGAGCGTGAGGATGCCGATGCGGAGCGCCACGCCCAGCGCGTGCCGCCAGGTCGATTCCCGCAGGACCACGACCGCGTAGAGGATCCACAGGACCGGCGCGACGCCGACGTAGATGATGGAGCTGGCGTTGATCCCGCTGACCACGGCCACGACCACCGCGAACAGGGCGGGCTCGCGCCAGCCGCCGCGCCGGAGGGCGACGATGGTCAGGCCCAGCATGAAGGGCAGGCCGGCCCAGGGCAGCAGGATGACCGAGATGCGCCCCGCGTACTGCAGGAAGTACGGCGAGAGCATGTAGGCGAGCGCGGCCGCCGTCGGCCCGGGCCCGCGCAGCCCGAGGATGCGGCAGAGGTAGAGGACGCCGAGCCCGGCGGCGAAGAGGATGGAGCCGAGCCAGAGGCGCTGTGCCACCCACACGGGCACGCCGAGTAGGTGGAAGGCCGCGAAGAACGGGCCCATCGGGAGCAGGTAGCCGATGTACTCGTGGGTCACGCCGCCGAGGCCGACCGTCGGGTTCCACATGAACGCCACCTGGCTGAGGAAGCGCGTCGGATCGAGATACAGGTACGTCTTGGTGTCCGGGGTGACGACCCCGGGCCGCACCGCCAGTAGGGGGGCGTAGGCGAGGCCGGCGAGCACGCACGCGCCACCGATCCACCACCACCGGCCGCCCCTCCCGATCGCCGCTGGCCGTTTGGCGGCGTGCCGCCCCCGGGGGGCGGTGTCGGTGGTTGGCGTGGTCATGAAGTGGGGCTGAAAGGTCGCCGGGTAGTGTAAGCAGGCAGCGCCACCCCGGCGTGTCACTCGATTGGAGCGCCCGTGGCCATCAGCACCAAGAGCCGGCTGACGGGCGAGCGACCCCAACAGGGCGTGACCCCCGATTCCCTGCTTGCGCTGCATGAAGCCGGATATCGCGCCGTCCTGGACCGTATCGGGGATGGGCGCATCCTCGACGTCGGGTGTGGTCAGGGTTTCGAGTCGGCCAGGTTCCTGGGCGCCGGCCGCGAGGTCGTGGGGATCGACTACTCCTCCGATGCCGTGGCAACCGCGGCCGCCCGCTACGGGGCCGACGGCCTGCGGGTGGCCCAGATGGACGCGCTCGAGTTGGCGCTCGGTCCCGCCAGCTTCGACGGCGCCTGCTCGTCCCACCTGATCGAGCACTTCACCGACCCCGAGCCCCACGTCGCCGAGCTGGCGCGCGTGCTCAAGGACGACGGCCTGGCGTGCGTCCTCACCCCCAACCAGCCGACCGACTTCGAGAACCCGTTCCACCTCCACCTCTTCGACCGTGAGGCACTGCGGGCGATCCTCGAGCGCCACTTCGGCGACGTGTGGCTGGGCGGCGTCGACGGGGCGCCGCAGGTGAAGTCCGACTTCCGGGCCCGTCGGACGAGGGCGGCCAAGCTACTGAAGCTCGACGCGTTCGACCTGCGTCACCGCATGCCGCACGAGTGGTACGTCTGGGCCTACACCAGGCTGCTGCCGCTGGCCTACAAGCTGGTGGCCCGGGAGGACACCGGCGGGGTCACGGGCATCACGGCCGACGACTGGTTCGTCACCGACGACCCCGACGACACGACGCTGGTGCTGTTCGCCATCGCCCGGGCGCCGCGTCGGGAGGCCGCTGCCTGATGCTGGCCGTCGGCCTGACGGGCGGCATCGGCTCGGGCAAGTCGGCGGTGGCCGACCTGCTGGTCGAACGGGGAGCGGTGCTGATCGACGCCGATCAGGTCGCCCGCGAGGTGGTCGCACCCGGTGGACCCGCCTACCAGCCGCTGATCGACCGCTTCGGCCCGGGGATCGTGGCGCCCGACGGCACGATCGACCGCCCGGCGCTGGCGGCGGTCGCGTTCGCCGACGACGAGTCCCGGCTGGCGCTCAACGCCATCACGCACCCCGCCATCGGCATCGCCATGATCGAGGCCCGCGACGCCCTGGCCGAGACCGACGAGATAGTGATCCTCGCCATCCCGCTCCTGACGCCGGCCCACCGGGAGACCGTGCGACTGCACAGGGTGGTGGTCGTGGACTGCCCGACCGACATCGCGCTGGAGCGCCTGGTCTCGCAGCGAGGGTTCGACCGGGCGGACGCCGAGGCGCGTATCCGGGCCCAGATCTCGCGGGAGGAGCGGATCGAGGAGGCCGACTACGTGGTGGACAACTCGGGCGACCGGGCCGCCCTCGTGGCGGAGGTGGCCGGGCTGTGGGACTGGCTGGTGGCAGCGGCGGCCGAGCAGCGGGCGCACGCCTGACCTGTGACAGCCCCCGGGTAGCCTCCGGGAGTCATGCCCGAATTCGAGGTCGTCTCGCCGTTCAAGCCCTCGGGTGACCAGCCGGCGGCCATCACCGGGCTCGCCGAAGGCGTGCGGCGGGGCGACCGGTACCAGACCCTGCAGGGGATCACCGGCTCCGGGAAGACGGCGACGATCGCCTGGATGGTCGAGCAGGTCCAACGGCCGACGCTGATCATCGAGCCGAACAAGTCGTTGGCGGCCCAGCTGTCCTCGGAGCTGCGGGAGCTCTTCCCGAAGAACCGGGTCGAGTTCTTCGTCTCCTACTACGACTACTACCAGCCCGAGGCGTACCTCCCGACGACCGACACCTACATAGAGAAGGACTCGTCCATCAACGACGAGATAGACCGCCTGCGCCACGCCACCACGTCCTCGCTCCTCATGCGGCGCGACGTCATCGTGGTGGCCTCGGTCTCCTGCATCTACGGCCTGGGCTCGCCCGACGAGTACCGCGACCGGATACTCGGCCTGGCGGTGGGGGAGCAGCTCGACCAACGGGACATCCTGCGCCGTCTGGTCGACCTCCAGTACGCCCGCAACGACGTGAACCTCGTCCGCGGCACCTTCCGGGCCCGCGGCGACACCGTCGAGATCCATCCCGCCTACGAGGAGCAGGCGCTGCGGGTGGAGATGTTCGGGGACACCGTGGAGCGGATCGTGCCCTTCGACGTCCTCACCGGCGAGATGGGGGAGGAGATGGAGGACGTGGCGGTCTACGCCGCGACCCACTACGTCACCGGCGACGACATCATCCAGCGGGCCGTCGGCACCATCGAGGTGGAGCTGAGGGAGCGGCTGCAGGAATTCGAGCGCGAGGGGAAGCTGCTCGAGGCGCAGCGCCTGCGGGTCCGCACCGAGCACGACCTCGAGATGCTGGCCGAGACGGGCGTCTGTTCGGGGGTGGAGAACTACAGCCGCCACCTCGACGGCCGGGCGCCGGGGGAGACGCCCTACACCCTCCTGGACTTCTTCCCCAAGGACTACCTGTGCGTCATCGACGAGAGCCACGTGGCCGTGCCCCAGCTGCACGGGCAGTACGCCGGCGACCGCTCCCGCAAGGACGTGCTCGTCGAGCACGGTTTCCGCCTCCCCTCGGCCAAGGACAACCGGCCGCTGCGCTTCGAGGAGTTCGTCGAGCGGGTGCCCCAGTGCGTGTTCGTGTCGGCCACGCCCGGCCCCTTCGAGCTCGAGCACTCGGCCCAGGTGGTCGAGCAGGTGATCCGACCCACCGGGCTGGTCGATCCCGAGGTCACGATCATGCCGACCAAGGGGCAGGTGGACGACCTGATCGCCCGCATCCGGCGCACGGTCGGCGCCGGCGGGCGGGTCCTGGTGACCACGCTGACCAAGAAGATGGCAGAGGACCTGACCGACTACCTGGCCGACGCCGGCGTGCGGGTGCAGTACCTCCACTCCGACATCGACACCATCACCCGCATCGAGATCCTGCGTGAGCTGCGGCTGGGGTCCATCGACGTGCTCGTGGGCATCAACCTGCTGCGGGAGGGGCTCGACCTGCCCGAGGTGGCGCTCGTCGCCATCCTCGACGCCGACAAGGAGGGCTTCCTGCGCTCGGCGTCCTCGCTGATCCAGACCATGGGCCGGGCGGCCCGCAACGTGGACGGGATGGTGGTGCTCTACGCGGACACCGTGACCGACTCCATGCGGGAGGCCGTCTCGGTGACCCAACGGCGGCGCGAGGTGCAGACGGCGTACAACCTCGAGCACGGCATCGACCCCCAGACGATCCGCAAGTCCGTCACCGACATCCTCGAACGGCTGCGCGGGTCCGGCGGCGGAGTGACGAAGGCCGGCCGCAGCAGGGCCGAGGTGCGCAGGAACGCCGCGGTGCGGGGCAACCGCCGGCCCGAGCTGCTGGCCGATGGGGATGCCTCGACACCGGCGGAGGCCATGGAGCTGATCGGGCAGCTCGAGGCCGAGATGAAGGCCGCCGCGGCCGAGCTCCGCTACGAGGAGGCGGCGCTGCTGCGGGACGAGATCGCCGGCCTGCGCGCCTCCATCCCCGGCTGAGCGTCAGCCCTTGATGGCCCCACCGAGTGCGAAGCCGCTTCCCACCCAGCGCGTCACCCCGAGGTAGAGCAGGACGGGCGGGAGCGAGTACAGCAGGGCGAATGCGGCCACCTGTCCGTAGTTGACGCCGTACTGGCTGAAGTAGCCGTAGATGGTGACCGATGCCGGCTCGTTGCTGCCCGACAACAGGATCAGTGGCACGAAGAAGTTCCCCCATGCGTTCACGAACGTGTAGACGGCGATGACGCACAGGCCCGGGATGATCAGGGGCATGACGATCCGCCGCAGCGAGCCGAAGCGCGAATTGCCGTCGATCCAGGCCGCCTCTTCGAGCTCCTTGGGCACGGCGTCAATGAACGAGCACCCGACCCACGTGGCGAACGGCAGCGAGGTCGCCGTCAGGAACCACACGGCCCAGAACTTGGAGTTGATGAGGTTGGCCGACACGTAGAAGTCGTAGGTCGGGATCATGAGGGCGATGATGGGCAGCGACGCCATGA
>JBKQUM010000101.1:0-3924 GCA_052140165.1 Acidimicrobiales bacterium | reverse complement strand
CGGGCAAGCGGCTGGTGGTGGTGGACGACTCCATCGTGCGCGGGACGACGCAACGTTCGGTCATCCGCATGCTGCGCGAGGCCGGGGCGGCGGAGGTGCACCTGCGCATCTCGTCCCCTCCGTGGCGTTGGCCCTGCTTCTACGGCATCGACACGCCGTCCTACGAGGAGCTCCTGGCGACCGACCACACCGTCGAGGAGATGGCCGAGATCCTCGGGGCGGACTCGCTGGCCTACATCAGCATCGAGAACCTGAAGGAGGCCATAGGCGCCGACGGGGGATTCTGCGACGCGTGCTTCACCGGCGACTACCCGACGCCCGTCGCCCACGCGGCGCCCGCGCCCGTGACCCTCGGACGGACCGCGCCGGCGACGGCCATGGCCCACCAGGGCGCGCTGCCCGGGGTCTGAACGCCGTGGGACAGGGCGGCGCCACCTATGCCGGCGCCGGTGTGGACATTGCCGCCGGTGACGCCGCCGTCGAGCGCCTGCGCTCCATGGTGGCGGGCATCGGAGGGTTCGGTGGCCAGTTCCCGCTCGACACGGACCGCTTCACCAAGCCGGTGCTGGTGGCGTCGACCGACGGGGTGGGCACGAAGCTGGTGGTGGCCCGGGCCACCGGCCGTTTCGACACCGTCGGCATCGACCTCGTCGCCATGTGCGTCGACGACCTGGTGTGCGTCGGCGCCGAGCCGCTGTTCATGCTCGACTACATCGCGACCGGCAAGGTCGACCCCGACCAGGTCGCCACGGTGGTGGCCGGCGTGCACGAGGGCTGCCGCCAGGCCGGCTGCGCGCTGATCGGCGGCGAGACGGCGGAGCACGCCGGCGTCATGGCGGCCGACGAGCTCGACCTGGCCGGCTTCGCTCTCGGCGTGGTGCAGCAGGGCACCCAGCTGGGGCCCGAGAGGGTGCGTGCGGGCGACGCCATCGTGGGCCTGGCCTCACCCGGGCTGCGCTCCAACGGCTACACACTGGCGCGCCACGTGCTGCTCGAACGGGCAGGCCTCGACCTCGGGGACCCGGCCTGGGAGGGGGCGGACCACAGCGTGGCCGACGAGCTCCTGCGCCCTTCGCTGATCTACACGCCGGCCGTCCTCGCCGCCCGGGCCGCCCTCGGCGGCGCGCTGCATGGCTGTGCGCACATCACCGGTGGGGGGATCGTCGGCAACCTGCCCCGGGCCCTCCCCGACGACCTGGGGGCGCGGCTGGACCGCTCGGCCTGGGAGGAGCCGCGCGTCTTCGCCGAGATACAGCGCCTCGGCGCCGTGGAGGAGCAGGAGATGGACCGCGTGTTCAACCGTGGCGTCGGGATGGCGCTGGTGGTCGAGCCCGCTGCGGCGGACGCCGCGCTCGCCGCGTTGGCGGAGGCGGGCCGGGACGCGAGCGTGATCGGCGAGGTCACCGCCGGCGGGCCCGGCGTGCAGATCGTGTGAGTGGGGGCGACACCTTCGGCGGGCTGCGCGACCACCTGCTGGCGCACTCGGTGAAGACCGGGGACTTCACGCTCAAGTCGGGGCGCAAGAGCAGCTGGTTCATCGACTCGAAGCAGACGGTCTGCCGGCCCGAGGCAATGCTCCTCGTGGCCGACGCCGTGCTCTCGGTGATCCCTCCCGAGGCCACCGCCATCGGCGGCCTCACCATGGGCGCCGACCCGGTGGCCTTCGTCACCGCCGGCGTGGCGGCGACGCGGGGTCGCCCGCTCAAGGCCTTCAGCGTGCGCAAGGAGGCCAAGGACCACGGCGCCGGGGGGCGCATCGCCGGCGCGCTCGACCCGGGCGACAAGGTCGTCGTCACCGAGGACACCGTCACCCGGGGTACCTCGCTCCTCGAGGCGGCGCACGCCGTACAGGAGGCGGGGGGCGAGGTGGTGCTGCTCGTCGCCGTGGTCGACCGCGGCGGGACGGTCGAAGCCATGGCGGCGGCCGAGGGGATTCCCTTCCGGGCCATCCTGACCGCGCCCGACCTCGGGTTCGCCTACGAGGGGGCCTGAGCTCCGGTCGTCACGTCGCGTCCGTGTCTGGCGGGCGCGGTCGAGGCAAAGATCACACAATCGGGAAAGAGGTCGTTGCCCCGGGTCACTTTCTTCCCTATATTGCGTCGGGGGATCGAGACTGCGGAGGTAGCTCGTGTCCAAGGCCAGAAAAACCCGCACCCGCCGACACGCTTCGGGTCGGGTGACCCGCTCGCGGTTGCGGCGCAACACGGTCATCGCCGTTGACGGCGTCCTGGCGCTCGGCACCGGAGCCCTGGGCGGCCTCTTCGCGACCGGCACCGCGACGGCGACCGCACCCACCCCCGGTTGGACCGGGGCGCAGACCCCATTGCCGAGCGGGCCGAACGCCCCTGCGTCGCCGGACCCGAGCAGCGGATGGGCCTCGGTGTCGTGCGTGTCGGCAGCGTTCTGCGGGGCGGGAGGGTCCTACGAGGATTCGGCCCACGTCGACCAGGCACTGCTGGGCGTCAAGTCGGGGGGCTCATGGTCTGTGGTCGCAGCACCCCTTCCCTCTGACGCCGCACCGAGCCAGGCCGGGTTCATCGAAACCGTGACCTGCCCGTCAGAGGGCACGTGCGTCGCGGTCGGCACCTACGAGGATTCGGCCAACCGCTTTCACGCTGTCATCGAGACGCTGACCGGCGGCACGTGGTCCGACATGGAGGCGCCGCTGCCTCCTGATGCGGCCACCGGCTCGGGCTTCGGCGCCTTTCTCAAGTCGGTCGACTGCCAGACCGCCCAGAGCTGCGTCGCCGTCGGGGACTACAAGAGCGTCAACGGCGCCGGTGACCACCAGTACGGCCTGATCGACACCTACAGCGGCGGCGCGTGGAGCGCTCAGGCGGCGCCACAGCCGGCGGACGCGGGCACCCATCAGGAGGTCTACCTCAAGGACGTCTCGTGCCCGAGCGTGGGTCCGTGCGCCGCTGCGGGGTACTACGTCAACGCCGGCGACGACGAGCAGGCTCTCGTCTTCCAGCCCATGGGCACGGCCTGGACCGTCGCTGCCCTTGCCTTGCCCCCGGGCTCCGACACAGGGGCGAACGAGTACAGCGAGCTGACGTCGATCTCGTGCTCCTCGGCGACCTGCGAGGCGGCCGGTCAGGTCGCGGACTCGTCGGACTTTGACCACGGGTTGCTCGCGCAGTACGCCGGCGGGACGTGGAGCACGGCGATGGCTCCCGAGCCCTCCAATGGAGGGACCGGGAGCAACCAGGACGCCGGCCTCGCCGACGTGTCGTGCACCTTCGACGGTATCTGCAACGCAGTCGGCTACTACGACGACCAGGCGAACGACGTCTCCCGCCCACTGATCGACACGGTCAACGGCGCCACCATCACCGCCACGGAGGGTCCGCAGCCGGCCGACGCTGCGACCGGTACCCACATGGGCGCCGAGCTCGATTCCGTCTCGTGCGTGTCCGGGACTCAGTGCACGGCCGTGGGCGACTACCGCAACAATTCGAACTCGAGCAACGACGTGGCCCTCATCGACTCGTCCTCGGGGGGCTCGTGGAGCAATGTCGTCGCACCTGTGCCGGCGAACGCCGGCACAGGTGCCCAGGCATCGTCCTTCCTCGAGTCAGTGGATTGCGGCTCGAGGAGCGCCTGCGAGGCCGTCGGCGACTTCGAGGACGCCTCAGGCAACGAGTTCGGCCTGGACGACACCTACACCCCGCCCGAGGGCTACTACTCGGTGGCCTCCGACGGCGGCATCTTCAACTACGGCAGCACGAACTTCCACGGCTCGAGGGGCGGGCAGGCGATCAACGCGCCCATGGTGGGCATGGCGGTCACCCCGGGCAACGGGGGCTACTGGGAGGTCGGCTCCGACGGGGGGATCTTCAGCTACGGCAACGCCACCTTCCACGGCTCGACGGGCAGCCTGAAGCTCAACGCGCCCATCGTGGGCATGGCGGCCACCCCCGA
>JBKQUM010000100.1:0-32722 GCA_052140165.1 Acidimicrobiales bacterium | reverse complement strand
GTCGCCCCACTGGGTCCCGACCACCACGGTTGCGGGCACGCGTCTCTCCGTTCGCCAAGTCGCTTCGGATTACGCACCAGTGTACCCCTCCCCGAAAAGGGGGTCCGCATCTGCGGGGGGTTTCGGTGCCCGGGCCCGGGTATCGCCCCGCGTGAGGCGAGCGGCTGAAGGGAGTGGGATCGTGGCCGGCCGGCTACGGCTGCAGGAGTGCGAGTCCCCTCCGTGGTGGCGAACAAGGGCGATGAGGGGGTGGAGCTGCTGCGGCCCTCCGGGCCGTGGGTCGACGGCGCCATCCTCCCGAAACCGTGGCCGACCCCGATCGGCTGCGAACGGACGCCGGCGGAGGCGCTCACCCGACCCGCACGGGCCACCCGCCGATCGGTTAGGTTCTCAGCCAACTGGAGCCGCACCGACGCAAGGGAGGCCATATGTGGGGTCATGCCGGCCGGCTGGCGGCCGTGGGGTTTGCCGCTTTCTTGCTCACGACGTTGTCGGTCGTGGCCCTCCAGGGGGCCGTCGCGGCCACCAGTGCGGGCGCGTCCCCGACCACGACACTGTCCGTCGTCCCCGGCAGTTTCACCTTCGCGGAGACCACCCTCGGGGATTACGCCGGTCCGCAAACCTTCATACTGGAGACCAGTAGTCCCACCGGAGACACCATCGATCTCTTGACCAATGACCTGACCTTCTCGGGCCCGGGTGCGGACGACTACGTGATCCTTCCGGGCTCCGACTGCCCTGGCAACGGCGTCTCGACCGTCGTTCTCGGGCCGGGTGGCTCTTGCACCATGGACGTCTACTTCTTCCCCGGTGCGGTCGGGGACCGGCCAGCCACGGCGACCATCAGCGGCTCGGCGGACGCCGGAGCTGGCGTCACCGTGAGCCTCTCGGGCACGGGTGGGATCGGCTACTACATGGTGAACGCCAAGGGCCTGGTCGCCCACATGGGCGATGCGGCCGACTACGGGGACGCGTCGGACATGCCGCTGAACAAGCCCATCGTGGCGATGGCTGCGACGGGTGACAACGGTGGCTACTGGCTGGTCGCCACCGACGGCGGGATCTTCAACTACGGCGACGCCGGCTTCGATGGCTCGGCGGGCGGCACCCCGCTCAACGCTCCCATCGTGGGTGCGAGTGGCGGTTAGAAGCGGGAGGACCCCATGACCATCGGAGTCGACGACGCCCCCATCGTGCCGATCGGATCGGGCGGAGGGAAGCGCAAGGGCGGACGCCGCGGCCCTGCCACGGGTGCACACCCGTGGCGGGGCGCCGCCGCGCTCGACGCGGTGGGCGTCTACGCCTGGTTCGGCGACACGATGGTGCTGGAGGACGTCACCCTGTCGGTCGCGCCCCGGAGCGTCACCGCGCTCATCGGCCCGTCGGGCTGCGGCAAGTCGACCTTCCTGCGCATCCTCAACCGCATGCACGAATCTGTGCCGGGGGCCAAGATGGCCGGCGAGGTCCTCCTCGACGGGCAGGACGTCTACGCGCCCGGCTTCAGGATCACCGAGACCCGCCGGGAGATCGGCATGGTCTTCCAGAAGCCGAACCCGTTCCCCGCCATGTCGATCGCCGACAACGTGACGGCGGGACTGACGCTGAACGGCACCAAGGTCAGCCGCTCCGAGCGGGCCGAGCTGGTGGAGACCTGCCTGCTGCGGGCGGGTCTGTGGGACGAGGTCAAGGATCGGCTGGGGCGTCCGGGCGGGGCGCTGTCGGGCGGCCAGCAGCAGCGGCTCTGCATCGCCCGCTCCCTCGCCGTCGGCCCCAAGGTGCTCCTGATGGACGAGCCCTGCTCGGCCCTCGACCCCACCTCGACCAACCGGATTGAGGAGACGATACGGGAGCTGAGCTCGCTGGTCACCATCGTCATCGTCACCCACAACATGCAGCAGGCGGTCCGGGTCTCCCAGCGGGCCGCGTTCTTCCTGGCCGAACAGGGCGCTCCCGGCCGCATCGTGGAGCAGGCAGCGACCGAGTCCCTGTTCGGCAACCCGTCGGACTCCCGGACCGCCGACTACGTGCACGGTCGCTTCGGATGACCATCACGGCCCGCCCGCCCGCCGTACCGCGCCAGACCACGGCGCAGCTGCAGCCGTCGGACCGCATCTTCCACTGGGGCGCGCGCACAATCGGGATGCTCGTCCTGTGCGTGACGGGCGCCATCGGGCTCTTCCTCGGCTACCAGTCCATCCCGACACTGCGCCACTACGGACTGAGCTTCTTCACCACGGCCACCTGGCAGCCGGAACTCGACAAGATCGGGATCGCCGCGGTCCTCGTGGGCACCGTGGAGGTCGCCCTGGTGGCGCTCGTGGTGAGCTTCCCCCTGGCGCTGATGTTCGCGCTGTTCATCTCGCACTACGCACCGCGGCGGATGAAGTCCTGGCTGGTCACGATGGTCGACCTCATGGCGGCCGTGCCAAGCATCATCTACGGGCTCTGGGGGTTCTTCCTGCTCCAACCCCAGGCCATCAACCTGGCCCGCTGGATGAGCGAGTACCTGGGCTTCATTCCGATCTTCCACGTGGACTCGGACCCGGGCGCCGCGGTGTGGCAGCAGTCGCGGTACACGAGCTCGGCGTTCGTGGCCGGCCTGACCGTTGCCATGATGACGATCCCGCTGGCCTGCGCGGTCATGCGCGCTGTCTTCGACCAGGCCCCCATCGGCGAGCGGGAAGCGGCCACCGCGCTGGGCGGCACGCGGTTCGGTGTGGCGAGGACCGTCGTCCTGCCGTTCGCCAAGGGAGGCATCATCGGCGGCACCATGCTGGCGCTCGGCCGGGCGCTCGGTGAGACCGCGGCCGTGCTCATCATCGTCTCGCCCGACTTCATCATCAAGGATCGCATCCTGGAGGCGGGTACCCAGACGACCTCTGCGTTGATCGCGTCGAACTTCGGCAACGCAACGAAGTCGCAGCTCTCCGCGCTGCTGACCGCGGGATTCGTCCTGTTCCTGATCACCATCGTCGTGAACATGGTGGCGGCCACCGTCATCCGGCGTAGCCGCAGCGGCGCGACCTCCGACATCTGACGATGACGACCATCGAAGCCCCGCCCCCCGTCAAGGAACGCACCAAGCCGGCGCCGACCCCACGCCGCCCGCGGCGCGTGCGGGCGCTCACAGGCGAGGAATGGCTGTCGCTCGTCGGGTCCGCCCTGGCGTCGCTGGCACTGGTGACGATCGGCTACGAGCACATCCTCGACTTCAGCGGGACGCTCGGCTTCCTGATCTGCCTCTACCTGACGTTCATGGTGGTGTACGCCGTGGTCCTCTCGGTGTCCACACCCCGCCCTATCGTGGTGGAGCGCCTGGTCACGGTGACACTGTGGCTGGCGGCGGCGGTCGTGCTGTTCGCCCTCGGGACGACGCTCGTCTACACGTTCCTCAAGGGCTGGGGCGCCCTGGTCCACACGAACTTCTTCACCCACGACATGTCGGGCGTGGCGCCGACCGCACCGCTCACCCAGGGCGGAATCTTCCACGCCATCGTCGGGACGGTCATTGAGGTGGGCATCGCGGTGGTGATCTCGGTGCCGCTCGGCATCGCCACCGCCGTCTACATGATGGAAGTCGGGGGCAAGGGCTCGCGCCTCGTGCGCACCGTGGTCGAATCGATGACGGCGCTCCCCGAGATCCTGGCCGGCCTCTTCGTCTACGTCGTGCTGATCGTCGAGTTCGGCATGGCCAAGAGCGGTCTGGCCGCCTCCATCGCCATGGCGGTGACGATGGTCCCCATCATCGCCCGGGCCGGAGAGGTGGCCCTGCGCGTGGTGCCCGGTGGCCTGCGCGAGGCCAGTCAGGCGCTCGGCGCGACCCACTGGAAGACCGTGTGGAAGATCGTGCTGCCGAGTGCGCGCGCCGGCCTCGGCACCGCCGTCATCCTGGCCATCGCCCGGGGCATCGGCGAGACGGCCGTGGTCCTCATCACCTCGGGGGCCTCGAGCTTCCTGACCTTCAACCCGACGGGGGTGCCGATGAACTCGCTGCCCCTCTACATCTACACCGCCTACACGACACATGAGTCCAACGCCATCACGCGGGCCTTCGGAGCTGCCAGCGTCCTGCTCATCATGGTGCTGGGGCTCTTCGTGGTCATGCGCGTGCTGCTCCGCGAGAGGAAGAGCCGGTGAGACGGTCGGCCGGTCGTGGCATCGCCATCTTCGCCCTGCTGGGCGCGATCATCGCGCCCGCGTCACTGTGGGGCGGGCAGGCGGCCCAGGCCGACGCCGGCACCGCGCTCATTCAGGGCTCCGGATCGAGCTGGGCGGCCAACGCGGTCAACCAGTGGGTGGCCGACGTGGCCTCACAGGGGGTCCAGGTGGTGTTCACGCCGGATGGCGACGCCCAGGGCCGACAGGACTTCGCCAACCGGACGTCCGACTTCGCGGTCACGGCCGAGGGCTACCAGGGTGTCGACCCGGTGACCGGTGTGTCGGACAACTCCGGGGGTCGCCCCTATGCCTACCTGCCCATCGCGGCCGGGGGGACGTCGTTCCCCTACCAGATCAAGATCGACGGCCAGCAGGTCGAGAACCTCCGGCTCTCCGGTGAGACCCTGGCCAAGATCTTCACCGACCAGATCACCAACTGGGACGACCCCGAGATCACCAAGGACAACAACGGGGTGCAGCTGCCCTCCCTGCCCATCATCCCCGTCGTGCAGTCGGAGGGCTCCGGATCGACATATCAGCTCACCAGCTACTTCGCCGCCGAGTTCCCCAGCATCTGGAATCCCTTCGCCGGACAGGCTGGCGGGACCGAGTACTTCCCGCGCCAGGGCGACCAGATCGCCCAGAACGGTTCCAACTCGGCCATGAACTACGTGGCGTCAAGCCAGGCAAACGGATCGATCGGCTACGTGGAGTACTCGTACCCGCTCAGCGTCAACTATCCCGTCGCGAAGGTGCTCAACAGCGCCGGCTACTTCACACTCCCGACGCAGTACAACGTCGCCGTCGCGCTCGAGGATGCGCAGATCAACATGGACCCGACGTCGCCCGACTACCTCCTGCAGAACTTGGTGAACGTCTACACCGATCCCGACCCCCGCACGTACCCGCTGTCGTCGTACGTCTACATGATTGAGCCGACCGGGACGTACCCCAACCCGGAGTCGAAGATCACGACTGCCAAGCGGCAATCGATCGCCGACTTCGAGTACTACTCCATCTGCCAGGGGCAGAAGGAGATCGGGCCGATCGGGTACTCACCGCTGCCGGTCAACCTGGTCGAGGCGGGCTTCGGGCAGATTCAGAAGCTCCAGCAGGCCGATTCCGGCGTGGACTTGACCTCCATGAACATCGACACGTGCGACAATCCGACCTTCGTCGAGGGCCAGCCCGACACGAACTACCTGGCGACGATCGCGCCGCTGCCGCCGCCGTGCGACCAGCAGGGCGCGGGGCCGTGCGCAGCCGGGGTGACGCCGAACGGGATCGGCGCCACGCCCGATTCGTCGGGTGCCTACCCCGGCACGACCACCCACGGCACCACCGCCACGGCCAGCGGAGCCTCCGGCGCGCCGGCTCCGGCGTCCACCGCGTCTACTCCAGAGGCGAGCAGTGCTGCATCAGCCGCAGCCGCAGCCGCAGCCGCAGCCGCCGCCGCAGCCGCAGCGGGGGAGGCCGCGGCGAGCAGCGCGGCCTCCCGCACGACGACCACGACCGAGCCGGAGTTCGTGTCGGCCACGCTGCCCAGCTACCGTCCCTGGTCGGTGCTCGCCCGGTGGGGACCGTACGCGGTCTTGCCCTTGCTCGTCGCCCTCGTCCTCCCCGTCGTCATCAGTCGCCGCCGCATGTCGCGGCGGCGAGAGGAGGCCGAGTCGTGAGGGCGCTGGCCGCGATCGTGGCTGCGCTCGGCCTCGGCCTCGGACTGGCCGCGCCCGCTCTGCTCGGCCCCGATGCCGGGGCCGCCGGTGGTGACGCCGGCGCGTTCACGGCCACCCAGACCGTCTCGCGCGACGAGGTCGTCAACGGCACCGACCAGGTCGTCGACACCCGGACGGTGACCCTCGATGTCAGCCAGACCGCCAACCTCCAGGGCCGCCAGGAGATCCAGGTGTCGTGGTCGGGCGCCCACCCGACGGGCGGCATCGTGGCCGACCAGAACTCCGCCCAGGCCCAATACGAGGAGTACCCGTTCGTTCTGCTCGAGTGCCGCGGCATCGACTCCACCGGCGTCAGCCCGGCCCAGCAGCTCACCCCCGAGACGTGCTGGACGCAGACATGGAGCGAGCACTATCAGGACAGCCTCGGTGACGCCTACCCGCCCTACCGCCTGGACGAGTACGCGTCCGCAGCCCAGCGGGCGCCCATCGTCGGCGCACCGTCACCCCTCCCCGCGTCGTGCGATGGCGACGAGGACGCGCCGGTGCAGGACTGGGTTCCCTTCGATGCCGACGACGGGCAGGTCTACTACGGCGGCAACGCCGGCTGTGCCGGCGAGCCCCCCGAGTCCGACGACGTGGGTGGCTCCGCGCTGCCCAGCAACGAGACGTTCGGGGTCACCGGCCTCGACGGCACTGGCAGCGCCGACTTCGACGTCTTCACGTCCGACCAGAATGCATCACTCGGCTGCTCCCAGACCGTGCCGTGTGCCCTGGTCGCGGTTCCGATCATGGGTATCAGCTGCGACCCGACCAGTGCGTCGCCCGCTCCCAGCCAGACCGACGTTGCCCAGTGCGAGGACACCGGCGCGTACGCGCCCGGGTCCGAGGCGGACAGCAGCGCCTACGAGAACGGTGCCGACCTGGCCGTCACCGGCAGCCTCTGGTGGAGCCCGTCGAACTGGCGCAACCGGATCACCGTGCCCTTGACCTTCGCTCCGCCACCCGACGCCTGCAGTCTGACCGGTTCCTCGGCGAGCAACGTGATCGACGTCTACGGGTCCGAGCTCATGACCCAAGCCACCGGACAGTGGGACCCCAGCTTCTGCCAGGGCGGGTCAGACGTCTTCTCAGTGGTGCACGTCGTGTCGGGCGAGCCGGAGGCGCGCAACCTGGTGGCGACCGGCAGCGCCGAGGCCGCGTTCACGAGCTACGCCCAACCGGGGGGCTACGGCAAACCGGTGGTGAACGCCCCTGTCGCCATCTCGGGGTTCACGATCTCCTATGACATCGACGGGGCCAACGGGCAGCCCTACACCTCGCTCAAGCTGACGCCGCTGCTCTTGGCCAAGCTGCTGACCGAGTCGTATCCCGGGGAGCTCTTCATGCAACAGGAGGACCCCGCTCTGGCGCACAACCCGCTCAACATCACCCAGGACCCAGAGTTCTCCGCGCTGAACCCGGGGATCAGCCCGATCGTCATCAGCGGCGCAGCGTCCGAAGCCGCTTCTGAGCTGATGGCACTGTCCAGCGACTCCGACGTGATGGAGGCCCTGACCACCTACATCAACGACGACCCGACCGCCCGGGCCTGGCTCAACGGCACTCCCGACCAGTGGGGCATGGTCGTCAACCCCGCATACAAGGGGATACAACTCCCGGTGGACCAGTGGCCGCTCCTTTCCACCTTCGAGCCCGCTGCCTACTACCAGACCGACGACAATGATTGTCTCTACAACGACCCGGTCCCCTACCAACCGCTCGTGGCGGCCCCGCTGGCGAGCCTGGCGGACATCAGCGAGTCGCTGCAGTACAACGAGCCCAACTCGACGACGCAGTGCAGCCAGCCCACTCCCGACTCATCCCTCGGAGAGAAGCTGACGACGGACCGGCAGCAACCCGCCGGCAGCCGGTTCATGATCGGGATCACGCCTCTCGGCGACGACCAGCGCTACCTGCTGCAACCCGCCTCACTGCAGACGACGGGCGGCACCTTCGTCGCTCCCGGCAACGCCTCGCTCCAGGCAGCGACGTCGCTGCTCACCCCGGACACGTCGTCGGGCACCTGGCCCATCCCCTACGGCGCCTTCCAGCAATCGGCCGGCGCGTCGGCCTACCCCGGCACCATGGTCGTGTACGCCGCGATCCCCACGAAGGGGCTGCCGGCGTCCGATGCACAGGAGTACGCCTCGTTCCTGCAGTTCGCGGCGACCACCGGGCAGACCCCCGGCTCGGGGGTGAGCCAGCTCCCACCGGGTTACCTCCCGATGACGCAAGCCGACGGGCTCGGCGACATGGTCGCCGAGACGGAAGCGGCGGCGCAGGACGTGGCGGCGCAGAACGGGCAGGTGCCCGTGCTCACGGCCGGCAGCAGCCCGTCCGGCGGGTCGGCAGCGGCGTCGGCCTCCGCCTCCGCCTCCGCCTCCAACGCGCCAGCCGCGGGCGCGTCCGGCGCCGGTTTCGAACAGTCATTCGTCCCAGGCGAGTATGGCTTCGTGCTGCCGCTGTTCTCGAGCTCGTCGCTCGCGTCGACGGCCAAGCGGGCCCAGAGCGGGGTCACCGGGCGTCCCGTACCGGTCGAGATGGTCTCGAGCCTCCTCCGGCCGGCCCGGCTGCTGTGGACTTCCGGGTTCCCCGTGACCCTCCTGTTCGGGCTCGCCGCGCTCGGTGCGCTCAGCGTTCCCCTGACGTTCCGCCTGGGACGCCGCCGCGGCCGATGGTGATCGACGTCGTCTCGGTCCCGCCGGAGGAGCTCGAGCGGGCGGAGGAGGAGTTCACCGGACGCACGCCGCGGACCGGTCCGCCGGCGCCGAGGCTCGCATCCGTCCTCCTCTCGCTCGTAATGGTGGTGAGCGTCGCCGCCCTCTTCTTCGGCGCCTTCCTCTACGGCCTCAGCGGCCTGCAGGAGCAGCGCAGCCAGCACCAGCTCTACTCCGCCATGCGCGGCCTGCTCAGTCCGTCCAGCCCCGTCGCGCCTTGGATCGGCGGCACCATCCCCGCCGGTGCGCCGGTGGCGCTGCTCACGTCACCCCAGGCCGGCCTCCACGATGCGGTGATCGTCGAGGGCACGTCGTCGGGTGACCTGCTGGCGGGGCCGGGACACCTCGCCGACACGCCACTGCCGGGACAGTCCGGCGCGGCAGTGGTTCTCGGCAAGAGCACCACTGCCGGCGCACCGTTCGGGGAGCTGGCACGGCTGCGGCCCGGGGACGTCATCACGGTCCGCACCGGCCAGGGGGGCTTCCGCTACGTCGTCCGCGGCCGCCTCGTCAGCGGTGGGCGGCTTCCCTCGGTGCCCTCCACCTCCGGCTTCCTGCTCCTCGGGACCTCGGGCGGGACGGTCGCGCCCGGCGGGTTCACCCCGAGCCACGTCGTGTACACCTACGCCAGGTTGCAGGGCCACGCGGCGCCGACGCCCCACGGGCGGCCGCACACCGTGCCGCGGCAGGACGTACCGGGCCAAGGCGACCCGGCGGCGTGGCCGTTCGTGGCGCTTTGGTTCGGTCTCCTGCTCGCCGGTTCGGCGGCGTGCTGGTGGCTCTGGTCCTACTGGGGGTTGCTGCGCACGTGGCTCGTCGGGGCACCCGTGCTGTTCGCCGTCCTGTGGGAGCTGAGCAACGAGGCCATCCGGCTGCTCCCCAACGTCTACTGACGTCGAGCCACCCGGCGGCGCTCGCTCCGCCGCGACGCCGGGTTCACGAGCGGGCGCACGTCAATGGCCACTCGAGGTCGAACGACACACAGACGCGCTCCCGCCACTCTTATCGGCACGACGAGGGGCGGACTCAATAGAGCCGAAAGTCACATCGCCGACCCGATCACCACTCTGGCGGGTCCCCTTGGGTACCATCGCCCGAAAGGGAAAAGATCTCCGCAGTGCATGTCTGGCATGTGTTGGAGGAACGCGAATGGTGATGCAGGACGCCGTGTCGACCGAGAGGATCGGGGTCAGCGCCTACCGCGTCATGTTCGAGCACAGCTCCGAAGGTGTGCTCCTGTCCACCGCGGACGGCCGGATCACCGCCGCCAACCCCGCGGCGGGTGCCATGCTCGGCCACACCCTCGACGAGATCTGCCGTCTGGGCCATGCGGGCCTGTTCGACGAGGAAGACCCCCGCTGGAAACTCGGGGTCGCCGAGCGAGACCGCACCGGGTCGACGGTGAGCGTGGCGAGGCTGCGTGGCGGCGACGGCCGGATGATCGACGTCGAGGTGACCTCACTGCGGTTTCGTGACGCCGACGGGTCGACCCAGATCTGCAGCATCCTCCACGACATCTCTGGCCGCTCCGCCATAGAGCGCGAGATGGAGGAGTTGAGCGCGCGGCTGCTCCAATTGTCCCGCGGCGACGAGCTGACGGGCTTCCAGAACCGTCGGGGTCTCCTCGTTGCCGGCAACCGCATACTGCAGTTCGCTGACAGAGAGGCGTGCGACGTCCAGGTCCTCTTTGCAAACGTGGACAACGTCCAGGAGCTGAACGACAGCCTGGGTCACCGCGCCGGCGATGCGGCACTGCAAGCCGTGGCGCGCGCGCTCTCGGTCGTCTTCGGCAGGAACGACGTCCTCGCTCGTATCGGTGGCACCCAATTCCTCGTGCTTGCCCTCAACCTCCGGGCACCCGACTGGACCCACGTGACCGCCCGCATCCTCCACCACCTCTCCTCACCAGACACGACCGAGTTCGTCGGCGCCGCGGTCCGCGTGTCGTTCGGATGGACCACGCGCCCGGGTGGCGACCGGTCGTCGCTCGAGGAACTGGTCGCCCGCTCCGACTGGGCCATGCTCGAGGCCAAGGAGGCGAGGGAGGCAGCCAACCGCTCGCGTGACCCGGCCGGCTCGTTCCTCCCCCACGACTGAGGTCCCTCCCCTCCCGACGGATCGGGGTCTTTCCAGCTCCACGCCGGTTGCACCAAAACCTGATGAATCCCACCAGATCCGTGGGAATAGGATACTCGGATGCTCCAAATCACCCCCCACCCCGCCGACGCGCCCGGTGACACCCCGTCCCGGACCCGCCTGCCGTCCCGCCGCATCGCCGCCGTCGGCGCCCTGGCCGTCTCCGCGCTGGCCCTGACCGCGCTCCCCGCCGGCGCGCAGAGCGGCGGCACCGTCAACCTGGTCGCCTACTCGACACCGAAGCCGGCCTTCGCCGTCCTCGCCACCGACTTCGCCAAGACGAAGGCGGGAGCCGGCGTCACCGTCTCGCCGTCCTTCGGACCGTCGGGCACCCAGGCCACCTCAGTGGTCAACGGCCTGCCGGCCGACCTCGTCAACTTCTCGCTCGAGCCCGACATGGCCAAGGTCGTCAAGGCCGGTCTGGTGTCGAGCTCGTGGGACAAGGGGAGCACCAAGGGCATGGTGACCGACTCCATCGTCAGCTTCGTGGTGCGCCCCGGCAACCCCAAGCACATCACGACGTGGGCCGACCTGGTGAAGTCGGGCGTGCAGGTCATCACGCCCAACGTGTTCAGCTCGGGCAGCGCGAAGTGGAACATCATGGCGGCCTACGGCGCCGAGCTCGCCCAGGGCAAGACGCCGGCGCAGGCCGGGCAGTACC
Source organism: Acidimicrobiales bacterium (assembly GCA_052140165.1). Lineage (GTDB taxonomy): Bacteria > Actinomycetota > Acidimicrobiia > Acidimicrobiales > RAAP-2 > Bog-473. Next base: position 21,335 of record JBKQUM010000100.1, on the reverse strand, counting down.
TCTCTCAGCTGCTGCACAACGCCGTCGCCCAGCCGGACAGCGCGAGCGCCGCACTGCAGACCTTCCTCTCGGGGCAGGGCGACGTGCTGCTCGACTACGAGGACGACGCGCTGTACGCCAAGTCGAAGGGCGAGCCGGTCGACATCATCACGCCGCCGCAGACGATCCTGATTCAGAACCCGATCGCCGTGACCAAGACCGCCAGCCCGGCCGCCAAGGCGTTCCTCACCTACCTCCTCTCCCCCGCCGGCCAGACCGTGTGGGGCCAGCAGGGCTACCGCCCCGTCCTGCCCTCGGTGGCGGCCAAGTTCAAGTTCCCCCAGCCCAAGACGCTCTTCACCATCGACCACCTGGGTGGATGGACGGCGGTGAACACGAAGTTCTTCGACCCGCAGACCGGCATCGTGGCCAAGGACGAGCAGTCGCTCGGCGTCTCCACGGCGAGCGGTTAGCGGAGCGGCGGGAACCGGCCCGTGACCGACGTCAGCGCGACCGTCGGCGACCTGGGTCTCCCAGGCGGGACACCCACGCCCGCCGAAGGTCGGCCGGGGCGGAGGCGATGGCACCGTCAGCCCCCCACGGCGCCTCCCCCCGCTCTGGCCGCAGCCGGCCGCATGGCCGCCCGGGTCGGCGGCCCCGCGCTCGCCGTCACCTACCTGTCGCTCCTCGTCCTGCTGCCGCTCGCCGCGCTGGTCACCAACGCGTTCAGCGGCGGGTGGTCCGAGTTCTGGCGCGCCATCACCGAGCCCGAGGCCGTCGCCGCGCTCGAGCTGACGCTCGGCATCGCCTTCGCCGTCGCGCTGGTGAACTCCGTCGCCGGTCTCGCCATCGCCTGGGTGCTGGTCCGTGACGACTTCCGGGGCAAGGCCCTCGTCAGCGCGGTCATCGACCTGCCGTTCGCGCTGCCGACCATCGTGGCGGGGCTCACCTTGCTCGCGCTCTACGGCCCGAACAGCCCGTTCCACGTCGACCTGGCCGGCACCCGCCTCGGCATCGGGTGCGCCCTGGCCTTCGTGACGCTGCCCTTCTGCGTCCGCAGCGTCCAGCCGGTGCTGGCCGAGCTCGATGCGGAGACCGAGGAGGCCGCGTCCTCCCTCGGCGCCAGCCGTCGCCAGGTGCTCGGTCGCGTCATCCTCCCGAGCGTCCTCCCGTCGGTCCTCGCCGGCGCCGGCCTCGCCTTCGCGCGGGCCGTGGGCGAGTTCGGGTCGGTCGTGCTCATCTCGGGCAACATCCCGTTCAAGACCGAGGTCGCCTCCTCGTTCATCTACAACCAGTCCCAGAGCGACAACCTGCCGGGGGCCAGCGCGGTGTCGGTCGTGCTCGTCGCCATCGCGCTGCTCGTGCTCATCGCCATCGGTTGGGCCCGCCGCCGCTTCGACGTGCCGGACACGATGTGAGGCGCTCCCGCTGGCGCCTGCCGCTCCGCTTCGGCGTGCTCGGCTACCTGACGCTGCTCGTCATCCTGCCCGTGTCGACGGTGTTCTACCGCGCCTTTCAGCACGGGCTCGGTGCAGCGTGGGACGCCATCACCTCGACCGACGCCCTGCACGCGCTGGTGCTCACGCTGCTCGTGGCCGGCATCGCGGTGCCCCTGAACACGGTCTTCGGGGTGGGCGTCTCGCTGATCCTGGCCCGCCACCGCTTCCCGGGCGCCTGGCTGCTCGATGCCCTGGTGGACATTCCGCTCGCCATCTCCCCCGTCGTCATCGGCCTGGCCCTGATCCTCGTGTACGGCCGCACGGGCTGGTTCGGAGGCTGGCTGACCAGCCACCACATCACCGTGATTTACGCCGTGCCCGCCATCGTGATGGCGTCGGCCGCGGTGTCCCTCCCCTATGTCGTGCGCGAGGTCCTCCCCGTGCTCCAGGAGATCGGCACCGAGCAGGAACAGGCCGCCCGCACCCTCGGGGCGGGACCCTTGACGGTCTTCCGCCGCATCACGCTCCCGAACATCCGGCGGGGTCTGGCCTACGGTGTGACGCTCACGACCGCCCGCGTGCTCGGCGAGTTCGGTGCCGTGGCCATCGTGTCCGGCGCCGTGGCCGGGAAGACCGAGACCTTGACCCTGTTCATCTCCGACAGCATCGACAGCCTGGACACCCAGAGCGCCTACGTGGGCGCGGTGGCCCTGTGCCTGGCGGCGCTCATCGTCCTCACCCTGCTGACGGTCACCGACCGCAAGCGGGACGACTGGCACAAGGGGGTGGTGGCGTGAGCATCCGCGTGACCTCGATTTCGAAGCGGTTCGGCGACGCCGTGGCGCTCGACGACGTCTCCCTCGCGGTCGAGTCGGGATCGCTCACCGCGCTGCTGGGCCCGAGCGGCGGCGGCAAGTCGACGCTGCTGCGGATCATCGCCGGCCTGGACACGCCGGACTCGGGCACCGTGCGGATCGAAGGCGAGGACCTGACCGACGCCCCGGCCCGCCAGCGCGGCGTCGGCTTCTGCTTCCAGCACTACGCGCCGTTCCGCCACCTGACCGTCCGGCGCAACGTCGCCTTCGGCCTCGAGATCCGCCACCGCCCCAAGGCAGAGGTCAAGGCACGGGTCGACGAGCTGCTCGAGCTGGTCGGCCTGGCGCATCTGGCCGAGCGCTACCCCTCGCAGCTCTCCGGCGGCCAGCGCCAGCGGATGGCGCTCGCCCGTGCGCTCGCCATCGAGCCCAAGGTCCTGCTGCTCGACGAGCCCTTCGGTGCGCTCGACGCCCAGGTGCGCACGCAGCTGCGCCGCTGGCTGCGCGAGCTGCACGACACGCTGCACGTGACCACGGTGCTGGTCACCCACGACCAGGCGGAGGCCATGGAGGTGGCGGACCGCCTGGCCATCATCAACCACGGCCGCCTGGAGCAGGTGGGCACCCCGGCGGACATGTACGACCACCCGGCCAACGAGTTCGTGATGACGTTCCTCGGCCCGGCCACGCGGCTGCACGGCGAGTGGGTGCGCCCGCACGACCTCGTGGTCCACCGGGTCGCCGACGGGAAGCCGGCCGCCGCCGCCGTGGAGGGCACGGTGTCGCGGGTGACGCACCTCGGCTTCGAGGTCAAGGTCGACGTGGCGCTGGCCGGGGACGACGAGTGCTGGGTCCAGCTGAGCCGGGGCACCGCGTCCGAGCTCGGGCTCGAAGCCGGCCAGCGGGTCTGGGTGGCGCGGGCCGAATCCGCCGCCGCGAGCCGGACCCCGATGCTCAGCGCCTGAGCGCCGCCCCGGCGCGGCACTTAACCTCGAACCACCGCGTAGCCACGTGATCTGACACGCGCGCATCCGCGGAAAATGCCCCCGTTGCTGGGAGAATTGCGGTTACTGACGCCGTAGTTCTCGCCTAACAAAGGAGGCACTTTCTGTGAAGCCAGTATCGCGCGGAATCGACCGCGTCGCGGTGACCTTCGATGAGCCGAACCTGGTGGCCAATGCCGGGTTGGTGCTGATCGCCACCCTCGCTGGGCGCCTCGGGCTGGAAAAGCTCTGTGACGCCACGATCAAGCTGTCCGGGCGCGTCGGCGGGTTCCGACCGGGAAGGAAGATCCTGACGCTCGTCCATGCCATGGTGGCCGGGGCCAGCCATATCGACCACGCCGACATGCTGCGCGCCGGTGCAAGCGCAGAGGTGCTCTCGCACCGGGTGATGGCACCGTCGACGCTCGGGACCTTCTTGCGTTCGTTCACCTTTGGCCACGTCCGCCAGTTCGAGCGGGTCATCGGCGAGGCACTCGGTGCCGCGTGGGCGCTCGGAGCGGGACCGGGCGAGGGCGAACGCCTGGTCGTCGACATCGATTCGACCATCGACGAGGTGCACGGAAAGAAGAAGCACGGTGCCGCCTACGGCTATACCAAGAAGCTCGGCTACCACCCGATCCTCGCCACCTGGGCCAAGACCGGCGAGATCCTCCACGCCCGCCTGCGCAAGGGTTCGGCCAACACCCAGCGCGGTATCAAGCGCTTCGTCGAAGAACTCGTCCCGCGCCTGCGCCGGGCCGGCGCGAGCGGACAGATCGTCATGCGCTTTGACTCGGGTTTTTGGTCGAACGAGACGATCGCAACCCTTGGGCGCCTCGGCGTCAACTACACCATGGCCGTGCGCACAGGGACCAAGACCCTGGCCAAGGCGATCGCCGCCATCGCCGAGGACGCCTGGGTGGAGATCAACTACCCCGAAGGCGGGCGGGCCCAAGTGGTCGAGTGCACCTACAAGGGCCGGCGTCTCATCGTGCGCCGCACCCGCCTGGTCGGCACCCAGGCCACGCTGTGGCCTGACTGGCGCCACTTCGCCTTCTTGACCGATCTCGAGGGATCCGCCACAGACCTCGACGCCTTCCACCGTCACCACGCCGTCGTCGAACTCGTCATCGACGATCTCAAGGAGGGTGCGGGCATGGAGCACTGCCCCTCGGGGAGCTTCTCGGCCAACGCAGCGTGGCTGTGTTGCGCAGTGCTGGCGCACAACCTGATGCGCTGGACGGCATCGATCGGTGACTTGGTGCAAGACAACGAGACCTTCGTCGTGGCGCGGACCTTGCGCACCCGCTACTTCGCCGTGCCCGGACGATTGGTCAACCGCTCCGGTCGGCCCACCTTGCGCCTGCCCGAGCGCTGGCCCTGGGCGCTGCGCTTTTGCGCCGCACTCGACAATCTGCGCGCCGTCGCCTTCGCCCCCACCTGAGCGACCCACAGCGGACCGGCGTGGCCGCAGACGAACACCTTCACGCTGACATCGGAGCCCAAGAGTCAAGCGCCTCTGGCCTCGCACGCCCCCGATCCTGTTCCCGGACCCCCCGAAGCGAACTTTCGCGATCTCATCCCTCGCGGCCTGAACTGGTCTACGGCCAATGGCTACGCGGTGGATCGAGGCTTAATCTGGCGCGGTCCGTTCGGACGAGCCGGAGCAACCGGGCCGGCCTGCACCAGGAGAGCCTCATGGCCGATTCAGATCCCAGCGAGAGGGACGCCCGCCACCCGCACGGCGAGCGCCCCGATCACACGGTCGATGACGAGCGCGACCGCAGGGACCGCCACGTCGACGAGCAAGAAGAGGAGTCCTTCCCGGCCTCCGACCCCCACGCCGACTGGTCCGGCCCACCCGACTGACGGGAAACCGGACCGTGACGAACGGTCCCGCTGGAGCGGCGGTTGCAACGGACGTAGGGTGACCCCGAAGGGGGCAGGCGTGACGACCCAGACGGCGTACCGTCGGATCGTCTGACCGTCATCCGGTGGAGGGTCATCCGGCCGTCTGACCCTCCACCGGATGCGGCGGGATCACGCCTCGGGCGGCTCGCGTCCTTCGGCGGCGGCTACCAGACGCCGGGCAGCAGCCGCCAGCGGACCTGGTGGCGGTACGCGCCGTACGTGTCACCCGTCTGGAGGACGCGCTCCTCGACGCGCGCCCGGCCGACGTTGCAGCCTGACGCCAGCACCATCACGGCGACGTTCCGCAGCGAGAGGCTCTGCAGCACGTAGCCGCACTGCAAGAGGACGTACGACGCATAGATCGGATGCCGGACGACGGCGTACGGGCCGCGCCGCACCAATCCCCTGTCCGCGGCGACGAAGCCGAAGGACCGACCGAGCACGAGGAACGACGTGACGCAGATCCCGAGGCCCATGAGCTGGCACACGAGGCCCGCGGTCATCCCCCACTGGAGGTGAAGGCCCGTCGGGCGGAACAGGACGCCGCCGAAGGTCCCCCCGAAGGCGAGGAGCCAGTCTCTCGACCGCCTGCTCACCGTGCGGGCCGGCCGCCGGATCAGGTAGGCGACCACGACCCACGTCTGCTCCAGGCAGAAGGCCCCGCCGATCCATTGGTGCGTGTGCAGGTAGACCGCAAGGGTGAGGTAGGCGAAGTAGGCCGCACCGGCCGCCCCGATCAGGTTGGCGGCGATCCTGATCGCCCGTTCCGGCCCGGCGGAGAGGGCACCGGGCTCCGACCAGAGCCTCCGCAGCGTGCTGGCCGGCTTCGGTGAGCCGTCCGGCGCGAGGGCAGGGCCGATCGGTGCGCCGGCCGCGTCGTCGCTCCGCAGCAGCGTCATCGCGCTGGCCGGCCGGGTCGCACGGCGGCGGGCGGCGGACCGCTCATGCCGGCTGGGGCGCCCGGCGTGACAGGAGACGGCGTTCGATGACCGCATCGAGGCTCAGCCGGCCCGAGCCGAACACCGCCACGACCAGCGCCAGGACCCCGAGCGCCAGGTTCAGCTGGTAGCCGGGCGGCGACGTCTGCGAGTTGATACCCGTGGCCCAGGTCACGGTGATCATCGCCATCACCATGTCGCCGAACAGTGCGATGCCCGCCAGGCGCGAGCAGAGGCCGAGGCCGAGCGCGACCCCCCCGCCGAACTCGATCAGGCCGCCCAGGACGGCGAAGAACCCACCCGGGTGCAGGTGCGCCGTCTGCGAGAAGTAGATGGCCGTCCGGTGGATACCCGGCCCGTTGAACCACCCGAAGAGCTTGCCGCCGCCGTAGTAGATGAAGACCCAGGCGAGGGAGATCCGGGCGGCCATGAGAGCGAGGTCGGCGGCGAGGGGCGCCGTACGGGTCGCGACCACCGCCTCGAGGACCGAGCGGCCCGGACGGCGCTGCGTCCCGAGTGACGCCGTCACCATCGGGCCCCCTATGCGCCGCGGCCGGGTGTGCCGACGGACACGACGGCCTCGGGACGCGACGGGTGGGACGCCCCGCTCCCGGACCGGTCGCCACCCGACGGCGTCCGCCAGGGGTCCCCGGCCTCGCCCATCGGTCGGAACGGGCCTGCGAGCTGCGCGGCCAGGACGGCCAGATGACGTGGCCGCGCGCCCTCCTGCTCGACGGTGAGCGGTCGCCCCGGCAGACCGGTGTCGATCCCGACGGTCTCGGCACTCGGGAACACGGCACGGTGGAAGAGCTGGTCCCAGACCGTCAGCGCGAAGCCGAGGTTGACGTCCTGCGGTCCGTCGAGCCGGTGGTGGATGCGGTGGTAATTCGGGCTGACGAACACCCGGCCCAGGGGCCCGAAGCCCAGGCGCGTGTTCGAGTGGGCGAAGGCCACGACGACCCCGTAGACGACGAGCAGGCTCACGGACAGCGCGCCGTTGGCGAGCAGCACCAACCCCGGGATCAGCGCGACCAGATACGAGACGTGGATGAGCGGGTGGGTGCGGAAGACGGTGAGAACGTTCATGTCCTCCTGCGAGTGGTGGAGCTCGTGGAAGCGCCACAGCATCCGGACCCGGTGGTTGGCGAGGTGCGCGAACCAGTTGCAGGCGTCCATGGCCACGAAGATGAGCACGATGGCGCCCCAACGGGGCAGGGTGCCGATCCTCGGCAGGACGATCCACGGGACCGACCGGCGGACCACCTCGGAGAACGACAGCGTGAGCGCGGTCACGAGGGGGGCGACGAGCGTGGCGTTCATCACGGTGAAGAGGACGTCCTGACGGTGCCCCCGGGCGACGAGCGGGCGCTGCTGTGCCGGCCAGACCCGTTCGACGACGAGGATCAGCCCGACGAAGGCGAGCGTCGCCGGACCGACGATCACGATCCGCAGGCTGGCCAACGACCCGGCGAAGGCCGCACCGCCCCAGTGGTCGGACCAGCCGATCCCCACCAGGAGCGCGGCGAGGGCGGCGATCGAACAGGCGGGAAGGTAGACCCGCGACGACAGCGCGCCCCAGGCACGGCTGGCCCTCCGCTCCCCCCGGTCCGTGGCGAGGGGAGCGCGGGAGCGGGCGGTGCCGACGAGAACGGACGTCATGACCACGGCCCGGATCGACCGGCCACCACTAGAAGGACACTCCCCCGGTGCCGGCGCTCGAATTTCCCGTGTTGGAGGTGGAGCCGGTCGTGCTCGAGGCGACCGGCTTCGCGAGCACGACGACGGACCATCTGCCCCACTTGTCGGTGATGTTCCCGTTCGCCTGGCCGGCGTGCTTGTCGCCGACGAACCAGTAGAGCGGCTTGCCGCCGTATGTGATCTGTACGACGCCGCCGCTCCGGGACACGGTGCCGAGCATCGACGCGGTGACGCCCGACCCGGCCGTGGGCGCCATGACGCCCTTGGGCAGCACGACCTCGGGCCAGACCTTCAGGCACTTGGCGGTGCACGGCGTGCTGCTGGCCTTCAGGGTGTAGACGGTCTTGCCACTCACGAGAATCGTCCCGAACTTGGCGTTCTTGGTCGTCGAGACCGCCGAGCTGGTGGTGGCGGCGGCGGTGCCCTCGGCCGCCACGGATGCCACCATGCCACCGAGGGCCACGATCGCGACGGCCGCTGATCCGACTCGCACTCCACGGGTTGTTGCGCCGAATACCTGTCTCATGGATCTCGTCTCCTGCTCCACTCGTTGGATTCTCCCAGCATGAATTACGCACGAGCTCGGACAAGGGATCGCCCGCCGGAAATTCTACGACGGGACGGTTCCGTGCGCCTCCAATTGCGGCCCTCTTCGTGATCGGCCCGGAGTGATCCATTCGCGAGATCGGCCCGTACCACCCGTGTCCACGAGCTGAGGAGAGCCGACATGGAACAGGTCACGCGAGCCCGGGAATCTGCTCGTCGGGTCACACTTCGAGCCACGGCTGCGGCCCTCGCGCTCGGCGCGCTCTCCGCCTCGGCCCTGGCGACGGGCGACGCCGGCGCCGCAACCGCACACAGGCCGAAGACCCTGGTCATCTCGACCGCCGACAGTGCCACGTTCGGCACGATCCTCGTCAGCGGCACGGCCGTCTACACGTTGAAGGCGAGCAAGGTCCCCTGCAGGGCCCAATGCCTGAAGGTCTGGCCCGAGGTCCTGCTCCCGAAAGGAGTGAAGAAGGCGAAGGCCGGACCAGGCGTGAACGCGGCGAAGCTCGGCACGGCGACCCGGGGCAAAGGGGCTCGCCAGGTGACCTACGGCGGGAAGGCGCTGTTCTGGTTCGCCGAGGACACCGGCCCCGGCCAGGTCAACGGGAACGTCACCGACACCTGGGGCAAGTGGTCCGTGGTCGTCACGGCCAAGGCGGCCAACGCCTCCACACCGGCCGCCCCGAGCACCACGACGGCTCCCAGCCGCTCGACCACGACGACGCCGTCATCGACGGGTGCGACCCTTCCCAAGGCGACCACCTCGCCGACGGCGCCGCCCACGACGATGGTCACGACGCCACCGACCACGGAGCCCACGGCGCCGCCGACCACGACCCCGACCACGCCGCCGACCTCTCCGCCCACCACGACACCGACGACCCAGCCCGTCACGACCACGACGAACCCGGGATCGGGGGGCGTGGGCTTCTGACACCCCGCAGGGGATCGCCTACGGGCCGTACTTCCCGCTCGGCGGCTTCACTCCTGTGCAGGCCGGCGAGCTGGACTCGGTCGTCGCACGTCTCGGCGCCACGCCGATGGCCGTCGCGCTGGCCTGGCTGCTCCATCGTTCGCCGAACATCCTGCTCATCCCGGGGACCTCGTCTGTCGCGCACCTGCACGAGAACGTCTCGGCGGCGGACCTCGTCCTTCCCGAGGACGCGGAGCTGCGCGGCATTGCCGCATAGGCTCGTCTCGATTCCCCACAGATGCCGGCGGTCAGTCCTTCTTGACGAGCGGGATGTCGTAGAGCGCTGACCAGTTGGTGCTCACGATGCGGGCCTTGCTCGCGTCGGAGAGCGGGAGCTTGTCGAAGGTGTCCACGGCGTGGGGGTACTTGGAGTCGCCGTGGGGGTAGTCGGTGGAGAAGATGAGACGCTCGTCGCCGAAGGTCTCCACGAAGTGGGGCACCGTCACCTCGTCGGCCTCGACCGAGACCCAGCAGTTGCGCTTGAAGTACTCCGACGGCGGCATCGTCAGTTCAGGTGCCTCGTACCAGCCCGTCCACTCCCAGTGCTCGTCGAGCCGGTACAGGAACCACGGCGCCCACGAGCAGTTGCCCTCGAGCAGCGCCACCTTCAGGTCGGGGAAGCGCTCGAGCACGCCGCCGCCGCAGAGGCACGCCGTCACGAATTGGATCCCGAGCGGCTGGCTGAAGGTGTGCCACAGCATGAGCCGGTCCAGCACCTCGAGCCCGAAGTCGGGCGTCAGGTAGGTCTGGCCGCCGCCGTGGAAGGCCAGCGGCACGCCGAGCCGCTGGATCTCCGCCCACAGCGGGTCGTAGGACGGGTGGTGCCACGGCCGCCGGTTCACCGCCGCCGGGGGCAGGAAGATCGCCTTGAAGCCGAGCTCCTCGACACAACGTCGCGCCTCATCGACGGCGCCGGCGACGTCGTGAGCCGCCACCATCCCGGCGCCGAACATCCGGTCCGGGGCGTGGTGGCAGAAGTCGTTGAGCCAGTCGTTGTAGGCACGGGCGATCGCGGTGGCGAACTCGGGCTCCAGCCCGTCGGCGCCGATCTGCTCGGAGGAGTCGAGGCCGAGCACGAACAGCCCGCGTGAGGGGAAGAGCACGGCCAGGTCGAGCCCCTCGGTGTCCATGGCGTCGATCTGCGACCGTGCGTCCCAGCCCCGGGCCTCGGACGCCGCGTACACGGTGTCGTGCTCCTTCTGCCACCCCGTCTTGCGACCCTCCACGCGCATCGGACGGGTCGCGCCCATCCGGAGCATGACGTGGTTCTTCACTCGCACCCGCATGTCGCGCGTGATCTCCGAAAGCCCTCGCGGTGCCGCGTGGGCGTAGGCCGGGTCGATGTAGCGCTCCCACAGGTCGGGCGGCTCCATCACGTGGAGGTCGCTGTCGCAGATGACGTGGTCGCGCAGGCCCATGAACTTGACCCCCCGGGGATCTCTGACACTCGAGCGAGTTTCCACTATACGCTCTCGTCCCACAGGCGCTCAGGGGCGCTGCCAGGGAGTTTCGGTACTCGGGAGGGTCGATGGCGACAGGTGTGATCGGGCTGGGGAACATCGGCGGGGCCATCGCGGCCAACCTCGTGGCGGACGGCAACGAGGTCGTGGTGCACGACGTCGACCCGTCGGCCATGGCGGCGGTGGCCGGCGCATCGCCGGTCGCGGACGTCGCGTCCGTTGCCAACCGGGCCGAGGTCACGCTGCTGTCGTTGCCGACTCCGGACGTCGTGGCGGACGTCGCTGCGGCCTGGGCCGGCGCAGCCGCGCCGGGCTCCATTCTCGTCGACCTCTCCACCAACAGCCCGGCCGTGGTGCGCGAGCTCGGCGGGCGCCTGGCCGCGACTGGTCATCATCTCGTCGAGGCGCCCCTGACGGGTGGGGCCATCGGTGCCGAACGCCGGATGCTCGTCTTCATGATCGGCGGCGATGACGAGCCCGTCGCCCGCGTGCGGCCCGTGCTCGAGCCGCTCGGCCGGGCGTCGTTCCACGTCGGCCCCCTGGGACTCGGCAACACCATGAAGCTCCTCAACAGCCTCATCGCGTTCACGACGACCTGGGTGAGTCTCGAAGGCTTGTCGATGGCTCTCAAGGCGGGCATTGAAGTCCGCGACGCCGTGGAGATCCTGCGGACGGCCGGGGCGTCGAACTTCTACCTCGACCGCCAGGTCGAGACCATCGACGGCCGAGGCCGGCCCACCCAGTTCGCTCTGGCTCTGGCCGCCAAGGACGCCGGCCTCATCGTCGACTCGGGCCACGCGCTCGGCGTGCCCACGCCGGTGGCGGCGGCCGTGCGCGGCGTCCTCGACGGCGCGGTGGCCCAGGGCCTGGGCGGTGCCGACTGGAGCGAGCTCGTCGCCTTCGCCGAGCAGCAGGCCGGTGTGGCGCTGCGCTGGGACCCCTCCTAGGGATCAGAAGCGGTCGGCGGGGCCGACCAGGCAGGAGCGATGGCGCGGGAGGGCGGACGCGCTCCCGCCCCGCACTCAGTCCGTGCCGAGCACGTCGGCCGCGACCCGCAGGGCCGAGCCGGCTGCCGGCACGCCGGCATAGATGGAGACGTGCATGAGGATCTCGACGATCTCCTCACGCGAGATCCCCACGTTCAAGGCACCCGCAAGATGCGACCGCAGCTCCTCGGGCTGCCCCAGTGCCGCCAGGAGGGCCACGGTGATCATGGACCGGTCACGCACCGGGAGCACCGGGCGCGTCCAGATGTCGCCGAACGCGCTCTGCAGCACGTGGTCGAAATAGTCGGGCGCCAGCTTGCCCGCCGGGAACTGGCCCGTGGGGCCCTTGAGCGTCGCCGGCCACAGCTGCCCCTGGATCTCCCGGCCTGCGGCCCGGCGCTCGTCGCTCGTCGTCATGTTCGACTCCTCTCCACACCCAAGAGATTGACGGTGGCGATGCTGCCGCCCCCGACAAGATGCGTCAGTGCCACCCGAGCGTCCTCGACCTGCCGGCCCTCGGCCTCGCCCCGGAGCTGGAGCACCGCCTCGTGCAGCTGAGCCGCCCCGGTCGGCCCGCCCGGGTGTCCCCGGGCGATCAGCCCCCCGTCGGTGTTGAAGGGGATGCGCCCGCCCGGCCCGGTCTCGCCCTCGACGACGAGCTTCTCACCCTCGCCCTCGGCACAGAACCCGAGCAGCTCGTAGTACTCGAGCTCCTCGTTGACGAAGGCGTCGTGGCAATAGGCCACGCTCACGTCCTCCGGTCCGAGTCCGGCCGCCTCGTAACACTCCAACGCGGTGAACCGCGTCATGGACGAGGGGCCGACGACCGGGCCGACGAAGGTGTGGCCCGGCGAGTAGGTCTCCGACGTCAGGGCGGACGCCAGCGCGCGCACCAACGGACGCCCGGGCTGGCGGGAACGCACCAGGTCCTCGCGGGCCACGATGATGCAGGCGGCCCCGTCGTCCGGCGGGCAGCACATCATGGTGGTGAGCGGCTCGGCCACCATCCTGGCCGCGAGCACCTCCTCGGCCGTGACGACGTGATCGGAGCGGCGGTGGGCGAAGGGGCACACGGCGCCGTAGTTCCAGTTCTTCGCCGCGATGGTGGCGAAGTGCTCGGGCGTCGTCCCCCGCTCGTGCATGCGACGCTGCGCCCAGAGAGCGAAGTAGGCGGCGGGCAGGATCGGTGCGTCGATCTGGTCCCGCCCCGCGCCCCGGCCGCCCGTGCCGGTCATGTCGGTGAACTTGTCGAAGCACAGCGCCATGGCCACGTCGGCCCGTCCCGACGACACGGCCCACGCCGCCTCGCGGAAGGCGACGAGCCCGGTGGCGGACGCGTTCTCGATGTGCGTCACGGGCAACCCGGTCAGCCCGAGCTCCTTCATGGCCTTGATGCCCAGCATCGAGGCGGGCTGGATGTAGCCCACGAACGCCTCGTCGACGTCGGCCAGGGTCATGCCGGCGTCGTGCAGTGCCAGCAACCCTGCGTCGCGAGCCAGATGAGCCCCCGGAACATCGCGGAACATCCCGAAGCGCACCATGCCGATTCCGGCCACGGCGACGTCGTCGAAGCGCAGGCCGTGCGTCACGCCCCACCCCCAACCGGCGCGTTGCGCAGTGGCCGGAAGCGATAGATCACCACATCATCCCCGTTCGAGTTCTGCCGCAGCGTCTCGAGGTCGATCTCCACGGTCATGCCGATGGAGAATTCGTCGCGCTCGCCGGAGAGTATCGACTGCACCCGCGGTCCCTCGGGCAGGTCGACCTGGGCCACGCCGTACCCCGACACATCGGCGTCCTTCTTGCCGAACAGAGGCACGTGGCAGTAGGTCCAGGTGTAGATGGTCCCCGACGTCGACAGCTCGGTGTCCTCCGTCCCCTCGTGCAGGCACTTGGCGCACACGAGCCGTCGCGGGAAGAACACCTCACTGCAGGCCGGGCAACGGCTCCCGAGCAGGCGCGGCAGCTCCGCCGGGTCCTCGGGGATCCGGAAGAACCCCTCCTCAATGGGGACACGGGCCATGCGCTCCTCCTTTCGGTCGGCCGAACGTGGTGAACGGTACCGTCACCGGGGCAACCCGAGCACATGCTCGGCCACGATGTTGCGGTTGATCTCCGACGTTCCCCCGGCGATCGAGGCCTGGCGGACCGCCAACAGGTTCTCCCCCCAGCGGTCTCCGAGTGCCTCGGGGCCGATGAGGTCCACCGCCAGGTTCGCCAGCTCCTGGCCACAGTGGGCCCAGGCCAGCTTGGCCAGGCTGCCGCCCGCGCCCGGGGCCGACGGGTCGGCCAGCGACCGCTCGGTGAGAAAGCGCATGCACGCGATCTCGGCGTACGTCCGGGCCAGGCGATCCCGCAGTCGGGGATCGCGCAACCCCTCGCCGGCCCTCGGATCGGCCAGGAGGTCATGGAGCTTGTTGGCCAGGCTGAGGTGCAGCCTCGCCACGCCGGCGCGCTCGTGGCTGAGCGTCGTCATGGCCACCCCCCAGCCTTCGTGGAGCGCACCCAGCATGGCCGAACGGGGGACGCGCACGTCGGAGAAGAAGAGCTCGGCGAAGGACTGCCCGCCCGTGATGGTGGTCAGGGGCCGGGCCTCGATGCCAGCCGTCGTGAGGTCGACGAGGAAGCACGTAATGCCCCGGTGCTTCCTGGCTGTCGGATCCGTCCGCACGTAGAGCTGGCACCAGTCGGCGAAATGGCCCATGGAGTTCCACGTCTTCTGCCCGTTGATGACGAAGTCGTCGCCGTCCTCGACAGCCTGGGTGCGCAGCGCGGCGAGGTCCGAGCCGGCGTCGGGCTCCGACATGCCCTGTGACCAGATCTCGTCCCCGCGTAACATCGGGCCGAGGAACCGCTCCCGCTGTTCGGCGGTGCCGAAGTGCATGATCGCCGGGGCGATGTTGGAGACGCCGATCACGTTCAGCGGCCCCGGGGCCCGCCGCCGGTTCATCTCCTCGAGGTAGACGAGCTGCTGGTCGACGCCGGCGCCGCGCCCGCCGAACTCGACGGGCCACGACGGCGCCGCCCACCCGCTGTCGGCGAGCGTCCGGTTCCAGGCGCGCAGCACCTCGAGGTTCGCCCCCTCGACCGGACGGCTGCCGGCCCGGACAACCTCGTCGGTGAGGTGGTCGCCCAGCCACGAGCACAGCTCGTCCCTGAAGGCGTCCAGACCCGTTCTGACACCGGCGTTCCCCATGGCGGCCCCGTTTCTAGCCCGCCGACGGCCACGACGCCGTCATGGGCTGGACGAGTGAACGCCCCGTGAGAGATGGGCAAACGTCACGCGACGACGGTTGCACGCAATCGATGTTGGTGATTGCGGCCGCACTGTCACCCTCTTCTCCGTGCCGGGCTCGGGCGAGGGTGAGGTGGAATGGCGGCAATGCGGTGGCAAGGCCCAGATGGGGCTCAACCCGCAGGGATTGCCAGGCATCCAAAAGATCACCACCCAATACATTCCCGGCGATGTGGGTGACCTGTGCAACTACAACAACCCCACCCTCAACAACGTGACGAAGGAACTCGAGGCGCTCCCACCGAGCAGCTCCAAGCTCAAGAGCGTCTGGACACAGATTCAGGACTTCATCATCAAGAACGCCCTCTCTGTCAACGTCGACTACTCCCCCAACGTGACCGGGGCGGCCAAGGACGTGAAGAACCTCCAGAACATCCCCTACGTGGGAGGGGTCTTGAACTACTGGATGGTGTCGGTCCCGAGCTGAGGCCGCATCGAACCGTCTCCGTCGGGAGTTGCCGAGCCAAGTACCCGAGGCCCTGTGCAACATGACGTGAGGCGGGGCGAGAACCAAAAGTGTTCGCTCTCAGTAACCCGGAACCCAGCCTCGGAGAGAAGCGCTACCGGGTCGCGGGTGAGATGGCAATTGCCCGCGATGTACCTCCAGAGAGGTTCGGCGACGGACTGGGCCATGGCGAAGATCTGACTGTCTGACCCGACGTGCTCGTAGAAGAAGAGCCTGCCTTCGGGTTTGAGCACTCGCCGTATCTCAGAGAGGACATCGACCGGTCGCTCGACCGAACAGAGAACAAGCGTGACGACGGCGCTGTCGAACGTCCCGTCGGCAAAGGGAAGGGCCTCCCCTCGTCCCGCGACGAGCGAGACCTTTCGAAGGTCGAGCTCCTGCAGCCGAGCCTTCGCCGCATTTCGCAGGATTGCATTGGGTTCCAGGGCCCACACGTGACTCACCCTTGGTGATTCGAATTGCGGGAAGTTGTGTCCTTGGCCGGCCCCGACCTCCAGGACGCGGCCGGAAAGACCGTTCATCAAGCGCGCCCGAATCCCGCTGCCGCCGGAGCGCTCCTCCCGCGGACTCCTGCGAATGTACGCCCTGGCGAAACGGTCGTCTCGATTTGGCATAGCGAACTAAAAGGTCGACCCAGCCCGAGCGCAATCAGCGGGCCAAGCGCAGATAGAAGGCGCAAAGTTCTTCATGGTCGGTGTGGCCGTTTCGCCAGGCGATGCAACGACAGAGGCCTGGTCATCATGGTTTCCGGTGGTCGGTGCCGTTGAGCGCACACTAATTCAAGGCGTTGACGTTTCACTTGATTCGGTTGAGGTAGAAAGCGTTGTTGCGCCGCCCAGGCCGTCGTCCTCTTGTTCGACAGGTGCGGAATGGCCTGCAGCCGACGTAGCCTTTACGCATGGGAGCCCTGGCGGCTGCGCCGCTGTGGTGGGGCGTCGACTGGTCGTCGGCTCTTTTGGCGATCGCCACCAGCGTACTGGCCCTTGGGGTGGTCATCACCGTCGTGGGGCTCCGCTCTGCACGCATAGCAGCGCTTGAGTCTGCAAAGGCTCGCAATACACAGGTGTATGCAGAGATCTCTCGAAGATGGGACAGTGACGACTTGCTCCAGGTCCGAGCCGAGATCGACATTCCGACGGTCGGAGTCGTTCAAGTTGAAGCGGCTCGCCAATTTCTTCGAGGACCTTGGCGTGCTGGAGTCTCGTGGCAGCCTTGATATCGAATGGATTGAAGTCGCATTCGGATCCCTCGTCACCGGGTACTGGGAGAAATGGGAACTTGCTGCCATCGAGGAACGAAAGTCGCAGATGCCCGGGCAGTCGGATACTTCCCTGATTTGGGAGAATTGGGAAACGCTCTCGAGGAAGATGGAGGAACGACGGATTCGCAACCGAGGCCACCATCCAAAACGTCGGTGGCATCGTCGTAAGCACTTCTAGAGTGCCGCCACTCTCCCGAACGATCCCTACTAAACGGTGGTGCGCAGTGTCCGCAGATGGCCGCTCATGACCACTGTTCTGCACTCATTCGCGCACGAATTGCGCACGGTATTTGAGCTTCATCAAGATTCCGGCTTCGAACCACTTGGCTCTCCCCAACGAGCGTCCCCGAAATCTCGCACGAGGGGTGCGCCAAAGTAGTACTGGGCGAGCCGGAGCACCTGTGTGTCATCAAGATGATCGATGTCAATCCGTATGTCCGCCACCACTTTGGCGGCAACATCCGGACGGTGCTTCTCGACGTATGCCACCCACTGGTGAGACGCATTCGCCTTGCCTCTACCGTGTCCGAACAACAGAATCGCCCCGGCCGTTGCCAGGTGATCGGTTATCTCGCGCCAGTACGCTGAGTTATCCTCTTCAGAGGCACCCTTGGGGTTCCCCGCTAAATGGTGGACCTTGTGGTGGCGACCTCTCGGGTCAGTGGCGACAATATGCTCCGGCAGTTCACCGGGTGACGCGTCGGTGGCGTAGATCGCGGTCTCGTGAAAGTCGATGACTGCGACAACGTTCTTACCCCGTACAAGTTCGATGTCCTCGACCATGGTCAGATCTCTTGACCCTTGGCCTGGAAGTTGTCCACGATGGCCCTGTATCCAGCACTGGTCAACATCCGACGCAGATCGATGACCTGTTGCACATCGATGTCCTTGTGCTTCGGAGGGGTGAGCACCTCGGTCTCGGTCCCAACGGTAACCACGTACTTGCCGTCGTGTTGCCGTTCGACTGATCCAACGGCTTCCAGCAAGGACAGCACGTCCGGCCACTCGATGTTATGGCTCGTCGGGTGCTGGAAAATCCGAAGGAGCGTGTCGCGATGGTGGCTGCTCAGGTGGTCCGGTCCTTGGGCTGACATCCAACTCCTCTCACGGGATCGGCCATGGCATCCCTGGCGGGCACCCTCGTGGCGCGCCGAGCTCCTTCTAGGAGGCTACCCCCGGCCAAACGATCGAGAACTGCCGACCTGCCCACAGGTCAATCGGAAGTCGAAGAGAAATGCTCCGGGGGAGAGACTCGAACTCTCAACCTAGCGGTTAACAGCCGCTTGCTCTGCCATTGAGCTACCCCGGAAGGGTTCAGGAAAACAGCCCCCGAACGATATCAGCGGCTCACACCACCACCGTCGAGGGGCACAGCCGAGTATCGGTCGGTTCAGGACTCTTCGAGATAGTCCCTCAACAGATGGGCCGCATCCGGCCGGCGCAGCTTGGCCAGGGTCTTGGACTCGATCTGGCGCACCCGCTCCCGCGTGACGCCGAACTCCTTGCCCACTTCTTCGAGGGTGCGGATCTTGCCGTCGTCGAGCCCGAAGCGGAGCCGTACGACGTCCTGCTCGCGCTCGGACAGGTGGCCCAGTGCCTCGCGCACCGCCGCGTCGAGCAGCGAGCGCGTCGCC
Source organism: Acidimicrobiales bacterium (assembly GCA_052140165.1). Classification (GTDB taxonomy): domain Bacteria; phylum Actinomycetota; class Acidimicrobiia; order Acidimicrobiales; family RAAP-2; genus Bog-473. The sequence continues at coordinate 2,948 of JBKQUM010000100.1, read as the reverse complement.
GCGTCGTCGGGCACCACCGCTCCCCTGTCCTCAATCAGGTCGGACAGGTTGAAGTCGTCCTCGTCCCCCACCGGCTGCTCGAGCGAGACCGTGTCCTGGTTGATGCGCAGTATCTCGCGTACGCGCTCCATCGGGAGCTCGACGCGTTGCGCCACCTCTTCGATCGTCGGCTCGCGACCCAGTTCCTGCAGCAGCGCGCGCTGCGCCCACACCACCTTGTTGATCGTCTCCACCATGTGCACCGGGATGCGGATGGTGCGCGCCTGATCGGCGATCGCACGCGTGATGGCCTGGCGGATCCACCACGTCGCATAGGTGGAGAACTTGAAGCCCTTCGTGTGGTCGAACTTGTCGACCGCCCGCATCAGCCCGAGGTTGCCCTCCTGAATGAGGTCCAGGAACGCCAGCCCGCGGTTGCGGTACCGCTTGGCGATCGACACCACCAGGCGAAGGTTCGCCTCGATCAGCTCGTCTTTCGCCTGCAGCCCCTTGCGCACCAGGCGCTTGTTGCGGGACAGCCCACCGGCGTCGAGCAGGTCCTCCTTGGGCCCCTCCCCCGCCACGGCCGCCTCGTGGGCGGCCAAGGTGAGCGCCGCCGCGTTGCCCTCTTCGATGGTCTTGGCGATCTCCACCTCGAGCTCGGCGTTCAGCAGCGGGACCCGGCCGATCTCCTTGAGATACGTGTGCACGGGGTCCTCGGCGCTGCCGCTCGACTCGGCCGAGAGCGCCCGCCGGGTGCCGTTCGTCTCGCGGCGGGCCGGCGCGGCGCCGTTCTCCCGCTGCGTCGCCCGTGCCGCCTTGCGCGGCGCGGTGAACTCGACAGCCAATTCCTCGACGTCCTCGTCGACGAGCACCACACCCTCGGCGGTGACGCGCTGGATCAGCGTCGTCAGCACCTCGGGGGTCAGCTCCACCGCGTGCAGCGCGTCGATCAGCTCGTCCTGTGTGAGGTGTCCCTTCTCGCGGCCAGCCGCGAGCGCGGCGTCGAAGTCCACCTGCGAGACGCCTTCGGGCAGCGCGACGTGCGCCACCCACGCCAGTGATCCGCTCGTCGCAGACCCGTTCGTCGCAGACCCGTTCGTTACGGGCGGAACGTCAGGCGCGTCCAGACCCTCGTCGTCGATAGCGATTGCTGAATCCTCGCTCACCCTCGACCTGCCAAATCCGTCACTCCTCTGGATCCCTCTCGACCAACCACGCTACCAACCGGTCGGCGGCATCGCGCCCAGAGCCCGATTCTTCGAGTTCGTCCAGCCAGTGACGCACCTGCACGGTCTCGGCCGCCGAGGCCTGCCACGAGTCGCCGCCCGCCCGTGACTCGATCTCGATGTCTGCCAGGGCGCGCCGGGCCGCGCCGCGCAACAGCACGGTGACCACGGAGTCGACCGGGTCACCCAGTTGAGGGTCGCCCGACATGGGCTCTTCGACGATCACGCGTCGCAACAGGCTCGCCACCTCCGGTGACGCGGACTCCACCGCCTCGTGCACGCTGTCGCTCTCCAAGAGTGCGACGAACGCCTGGCGTTGCAGGGGGTCGGCGAAAAGGACCGCATGCACTCGATCCGCTACATCTTCGGGTCGATGGACCGCCAACTTGAGTGCCTCGAGCCCAGGCCCTGGTCGCAGCGCCGCGGTGACGGCGGCACCGCGGCCGTTCTCCTCGGGTGCGAAGTGGTCCCCGTCGTCCTCCGGGTACTCCACCGGCGGGGGCTCGTCGCCCCTCCGGACCCGGCCACGTCGGGCCGGGGCTTCGGCGGGAGGGTGGGCCCGCAGATGGTCCAGCCGCTCGCGGAGCCGGGCCGGGTCGACCTTGCACAGGTCGGCCAGCTGCATCACGTACTGGTCGCGCACCAGGTCGTCCGGGTGCTCCGCCACCGCCGTCAACGCCGCCTCGGCCGCCCGCGCCCGGCCCTCCGCCGTCTTGAGGTCGCCGGCGGCGAGCATGCGGTCCACCCGGAATTGGAGGAAGGGCCGGGCTCCCTTGATGGCGCCGGCCAACGCAGCCGGGTCGGTGCGGGCCAGGTCGCCGGGGTCGCTGCCGCCGGGCATGTCCGCCACCACGACGTCCACCTCGTGCTTGCGCTCCCACTCGTAGACGCGTGAGGTCGCGCTCTGGCCCGCCGCGTCGGCGTCGTAGGCGAGCACGATGCGCTTGGCGAAGTTGCGCAGCAGCGTGAAGTGCTCCTCGGCCAGCGCGGTGCCGCACGTCGCGACGGCCCACGGCACGCCGGCCTGGAAGCAACCGATGACGTCGGTGTAGCCCTCGCACACGACGACCTCGCCCTGGGCGATGATCCCTTTCTTGGCCCAGTTGAGCGCGTAGAGCGTGCGGCGCTTGGAGTAGATCGGCGACTCCTGCGAGTTCTTGTACTTGGGCTCCGGCCGCTCCGGCGGCGCCGACCCCGGCCGGTGCGGCAGGATGCGCCCGCCCAGTGCGATGGGGCGCCCCGAGGGGTCACAGATCGGGAACAGCACGCGGGCCCGGAAGAAGTCCTGCGCCCGGCCGCGCCGGTTGATGAAGCCGAGGCCCGAGTCCGACAGCACCTTCTCCGGGAGCTGCAACGCCTTGGCCAGCGCGTCCCAGTCGTCGGGTGCCCACCCCAGCCGGAACTGGCGCACGACGTCGCCGTCGTAGCCGCGCGAGCGCAGGTAGTCGCGGGCCGGTCCGGCGTCGGGCGAGCGCAGCAGGCGCTCGTGGTACCAGGTGACGGCGCGCTCCATGGCCTCGAGCAGCTCCGAGCGGCGCTTGTGGTCGCGGCCCTGCTCCTGGTCCTCGTGCAGCGTGATGCCCGCCCGGTCGGCCAGCAGGCGCACCGCGTCGACGAAGTCGAGGTGCTCCATGGCGCGCACGAAGGTGATGGCGTCACCGGACTCCTGGCAGCCGAAGCAGTAGTAGAAGCCCTCCTCGGCGTTGACGCTGAACGACGGCGTCTTCTCGGTGTGGAACG
>JBKQUM010000099.1:0-34018 GCA_052140165.1 Acidimicrobiales bacterium | reverse complement strand
TGAGGGTGTAGCCCTCGAGGTAGAGATACGAGTACCCCGACGCCGAGGTGTCCATGGTGATGGTGCCGTCGTTGGTCAGGTTGTTGTCCAGGTACATGGAGCCGCTGGCGGGGATGTCGATGGACTGCCCGGCCATCAGCGGGCCGCCCTGCACGCTCATGCCCACCGCCTCGAACGAGGCGCTGCCGCCCCCGCTCAGGACCAGCGTCGAGGGCGACAGGGGGGTGCCCGAGTTCGACCCGCCGTCTTGGACGTAGGTGCCGTCGGTGAAGGTCCCGTTGTTGACGACCGAACCGCCAACGGCGTTGGTGAACGTCACGCCGCCGTAGATATTGAGGATGCCGTCGACCTCCACGGTGCCGGTGTTGACCACGGACCCGTCGTAGTAGAGGTAGGCGGGAGTGCCGTCGCTGGCTGGGACGTCGAGGGTCCCGGCGTTGGTGAGGGTGTAGCCGTCGAGGTAGAGATATGACGCCCCCGGCGTCGAGGAGGCTTCCATCGTGATCGTGCCGTCGGGGCTCGTGGCCGAGTCACCGTAGAGCTGGAGGCTTTCACCGGCGGAGATGTCGAGTGTCTGGGTGCCGGCCGTGCCTCCGACCAGCAGGGAACCTGCAACCGCGGAGGTGTCGACGGTGACGGTGTAGCTGGCGGCGTCATTGGTGATGCACACGGTGTCGGAGCTGCTCGGCACGCCGACCGGCGACCACATGGACGCGTCGGACCAGTTCCCGCTGACTGCGGATGCCCACGTCTTGGTGCAGGACGAGGGAGTGGGCGACGTGATGGCGAAAGACTGGGCCGCGCCGGTGGCGGCCGCGTTGTCGGTGGTGGCGGCCGCCTCGGCGGTCAGCGTGCAGGTGCCGGCGGCCTCGAGGTAGACGGTCGTCCCACCCACGGCACAGATGCTTGGGGTGCTCGACGTCGTGGAAGTCGCGCCGTCCCCGGCGTAGTCATACGACGGGGAGAAGGTCGAGCCGACGAGGGCAGATCCCAAAGAGGGGATGTTGGTGATGCTGACGGTAGGCGTGGCTTGCGAGACGGTGAAGGCCTGCTGCACCGACGGGGCCTGGGCATAGGTCGCGTCGCCGGCCTGGTCGGCCTGCACGGTGCAGGTGCCGGCGCCGACCAGGGTGATCGTCGATCCGTCCGTCCCCGTCGACGTGCAGACACCCGATGCGGAGCCGGGGATGGAGAAGCTGACGGGAAGGCCCGAGGTCGCCGTGGCCGACACGGTGAAGGGTGCGTCGCCGAATTGCATATCGGCCAACGGAGCGAACGAGATGGTCTGCGCCGTCGTGTCGGCGGACGCCGAACCGGAGAATCCCGGGGAGGCGACGATGATGCCGGACAACAGCACGATCGCTCCGATCGGCCCGGAGAGGCGCCAGAGGCGTTTCGTCCGACCGGCCACATGCGATGTGCGCGGCGGACCTCCCGAGGGCGCCTTCCCAGGAGCAGCTTTCCGTCGGATCGACCGCCAGCCGGGTCCTTGCGAAATGTCGCTCATGCCGACTCCTTTACGCCGTGTGGCCTTGCCTACGGAGCCGGGTTGGCATCGCAAGAGAGGTCAAGTGCAAAGGGTGTAACACGGATTGCAATCGACTACAAGGCCTTGTATGACCACCTGGCCTCATATAGCTCCATGAGTGCTTTTCCCGGCCGGTGGCTCTCGCCAGGCGCTGCGGCGATTGACGTTTTCTCAGTGGGCTGATCCGAGTGAACGGTCCTCAATTGCTGTCGATCAGAAGTTCGCGTAACCGTCACGCCTTGTTCACGGTCCAGCGTGCGCCATGCGCTCCTGCCCGGATCGGTGACGCTGCGCTATCGCGGCAAGCTCCACCACGTCGGCATCGGAGCGGCCTATCGGGGCTGGCGCGTCGTCATGCTCATCGAGGGACGCAACATCGAGATCGTCGGCCTCGACGGGTCCCGCTGCGTCGTCTGGTACTCGATCCGGCCAAGAACGATCAGCCCCAGCCCTGAGGCCCGACAAGGTCTACGACGTCGCGACACATCGACTCCTCGATGTCGCGCGACATCACAAAAACGGGGTGCACAGTCAACTTCACACAGTCAACCGCACACACAGTCAACACAATCAACCGCACAGGCCTCAGAGCGCCCCCGGAAGGATTCGAACCTTCGCACACGGTTTAGGAAACCGATGCTCTATCCCCTGAGCTACGGGGGCCCAGGTCATCTGTAATCGCCTTGAACAGTACCGTCACCTCGGTAGGTGGGAGCCACGGTGACGCGTGTCGCAAGCGGGGTTGACCGGCCGGCCGGCCTATAGCGGGGATCTCCCCCGTGGACCGCCGTCCGACTCGGGGTCAGTTTGACCGCTCTTGGCTGCTCGTAGGGGGACAGCGAGAGCTGGCGCGGGCTGGTCCGGCCCGGCTACCGGCCGCCGTCGCTGCAGGGCGTATTGTTGGGGCTGGGTACGCGGCCTCCGACAGAGGTCGGAGCACGTGCGTTGCGCTTCCGCCGTCCGGCCCGCCGCAATTTTGCGCGCCTGCGCACGCACATACCGACCCAAAGGAGCAGCATCATGACTTCACCCCTCCCATACAAGGTGGCCGACCTGTCCCTGGCCGAGTTCGGCCGCAAGGAGATCGAGCTCGCCGAACACGAGATGCCCGGCCTCATGGCCATGCGGGCCGAGTTCGCCGCCAGCCAGCCCCTGGCCGGCGCCCGCGTCACCGGCTCCCTGCATATGACGGTGCAGACGGCGGTGCTCATCGAGACGCTGACCGCCCTCGGCGCTCGCGTCCGCTGGGCCAGCTGCAACATCTTCTCGACCCAGGACCACGCCGCGGCCGCCATCGCCGTCGGGCCCGACGGTACCGTCGACGACCCCAAGGGCGTGCCCGTGTTCGCCTGGAAGGGCGAGACCCTCGACGAGTACTGGTGGTGCACCGAGCAGGCTCTGCTGTGGCCCGGCGAGGGAGGGCCCAACATGATCCTCGACGACGGTGGCGACGCCACCCTGCTCGTCCACAAGGGCGTCGAGTTCGAGAAGGCCGGTGCGGTACCCGACCCCTCGACCGCCGATTCGGAGGAGTTCGAGGTCGTCTTGAAGCTCCTCGCCCGCAACCTGTCCGAGGACTCGGGTCGGTGGACGTCCATCGCCAATGGCATCAAGGGCGTCACCGAGGAGACGACGACCGGCGTGCACCGCCTGGTCGACATGGCCAAGAAGGGCGAGCTCCTCTTCCCGGCCATCAACGTCAACGACTCGGTCACCAAGTCCAAGTTCGACAACAAGTACGGCTGCCGCCACTCGCTGGTGGACGGGATCAATCGCGCCACCGACGTGCTCATCGGCGGCAAGGTCGCGGTCGTCTGCGGCTACGGCGACGTCGGCAAGGGCTGTGCCCAGTCCCTCGCCGGCCAGGGAGCACGCGTCGTCGTGACCGAGGTCGACCCGATCTGCGCCCTGCAGGCGGCAATGGAGGGCTTCCAGGTCACCACGCTCGAGGACATCCTCCCCGAGGCCGACATCATCATCACGACGACGGGCAACAAGGACATCATCACGGCCGAGCACATGGCGGGCATGAGGCACCAGGCCATCGTCGGGAACATCGGTCACTTCGACAACGAGATCGACATGGCCGGCCTGACCAGGACCCCCGGGATCGAGCGGGTGAACATCAAGCCGCAGGTCGACAAGTGGGTCTTCCCCGACGGCCACGCCATCATCATCTTGTCCGAGGGCCGGCTCCTGAACCTGGGCAACGCGACCGGGCACCCGAGCTTCGTCATGTCCAACTCGTTCACCAACCAGACCATGGCGCAGATCGAGCTGTTCACCCAGACCGGCCAGTACGTCAACGACGTCTACGTCCTGCCCAAGCACCTCGACGAGAAGGTGGCCCGCCTCCACCTCGACGCGCTCGGCGTCAAGCTCACGGCGCTCACCCCGGAGCAGGCCGACTACATCGGCGTCCCGGTCGAGGGCCCCTACAAGCCCGACACCTACCGGTACTGAGCAGCGGTTGCGTCAGCCCAGCGTGGCGGTGGCGATCACCGTCCCGCTGGGCGACACGACCTCGGCGGTACGCAGGTCCTCGGGGTTCACGCGCAAGGGGGCGATCCACGCCCCGTAGCCCCGCCGCGCCACGAAGGTCCCCACGTGGTGGGTGACCCCGTCGTCGGTCACGACAACGCAGTTCACCGTGCCGCGGGCGGTCGAATCAGCCAGCATCATCGACATCCAGGGCCGGGCACCTCCGAAGGCGACGACATGCCCGACCGTCTCGCCGCTCTCGACGAGATTGGCCGACACGACGCCGTTCTGGTGGCCCTGCGCGGTCACGGTCGGTGCCGGGGACGACGACAGGCTCAAGCCCAGGCCGACTGCCAACGCCGCAGCGGCAGCGGCCGCGACCGCGGGCACCCACCGCGAGGGGCGCAGGCGGCGGCGTGGCCGGATATCGGCCACGCCCATCCGCTCGAAGAGACGCACCTCGAATCCCATCGGTGGCTCCACCTCGGGGGCGGCCTGGACCACGGTGTCGGCCACCCGTGACAGCTGCTCGAGCTCCTCGGCACACCGGGGGCAGGACTCCACATGGGAGAGGGCCTCCGCCCGGTCCCGCCCCGTGAGCACGCCGAGCGCGAGCTCGGCCACTTCGTCCGCGAACCGGTCGCACCCGGTCTCTTCCATGTCATCGCTCATGGTCCACCCCCTCGGCATGCTCGACTGCCGCGCGCAAGCGGATGAGGGCCGTCCGGATGCGCGTCTTCGCCGTGCCGAGCGGTATGCCCTCGGCCTCGCTGATCTCCAATGCCGTCCTGCCGTAGACGGCAGCCAGCACGACCGCCCGCCGCTGCTCCTCGGGCAGGACCTCGAGGGCGGTACGCACCGTGTGGCGCACGTCGCCTCGATGCACCGAGTCCTCGGGATTGTGCTCGTTGCTGCGCATGACGGACGCTGCGAAGTCGTCCGGATCCGTCGGCACGGCGCGCCGCAGGCGCAGGGCGTCAATGGCCAGGTTGCGCGTGATCGTCAGCACCCATGACGCGACCGAGCCCCGCCTGGGGTCGAACACCGGTGCGTGGCGCCAGACCCTGATCATCGCCTCCTGGGCCACGTCCTCGGCCACCCCGGCGTCGCCGGTCATGGAATAGGCCAGGCCGAAGACCCGCCGCTGGTAGCGGCGGGTGAACGAGACGGCGGCGGCCTGCTCTCCCACGGCCATGCCGGCCAGGAGGCCTTCGTCGGACAGTTCGCCCTCGGCCACACGCGATTGTCTCATCACGGGATGTACGGGCGGTCGCGCCGATGGGATTCAATCCCCGCCCGCCTGCGGGCCGTATTCCAACCGTGCCCCCCGTGACGCCTGACACCGTCGTCCTGCCCGTCTCCGCCACGCGCTGCCTCGTGGGATCGGCGCCCCGCGTCCGCACCGGCTCCACCCCGGCCGGAACCGCGACCTAGGGACCACACCGGGCCCGCCGGCGTCCCTTCTCCCCCGCTGGGACGCGGGCCGGCCCGGAGCCTCGCGGCTCAGCGCAGCCCGGCGAACAAGTCGTCTTCGGGGACGGGTGCGTTCGTCGAGTCGACGGCCCGGACGAAGCTCTCCGATCCCATGAGCGTCGAGAACAGCTCCTCGCCCATTTGCAGGAAGAAGATGTTGTCGCTCTGGCTGGCATGCGCGCCGAGCGACGCGTACTTGCGTCCCGCCACCGCGCTGCAATCGATCGTCGTCGTGATCAGCTCGTCCGGCGTGCCGAAATCCGGATTGTCCTCCACTTCGGCCGGGCCATCGACGCCGGCTTGGGCCAGCACGTCACGGAAACCCCGTATCGCCGAGCGCGCCACCGCCGTGTAGTAGAGCTTGGACGGGATCCCGCATTCAGCCAGCGCGGCGTGCGTGACGCGGTTCGCCTGAATGTGGTCGGGGTGCCCGTAGAAGCCGTTCTCGTCGTAGGTCACGACGACCTGCGGCTCGTAATCGCGCATGATGTCGGCCAGCCGTCGCGCCGCGTCCTCTACGGGCGTACGCCAGAAGGAGTCGGGCGCCTCGTTCTGAGGCCAGCCCTCCATCCCCGAGTCGTGGTAGCCCAGGAGCTCCAGGTGCGACACGCCGAGGATCTCGCAGCTGGCCTCGAGCTCACGGCGGCGCAGCGGGACCACGACGCTCTCGTCGTGCCCCGGATCGTCCGGCTTCAGCCCTCCGGGCGCGTCGCCCAGCTCACCGTTCGTGCACGTGACGAGCACAGTGCGCACGCCCTCGGCGGCGTAACGGGCCAGGATTCCGCCGGTCCCGATCGCTTCGTCGTCGGGATGGGCGTGCACCGCCATGAGAGTGAGGGGTCGTTCGGCCATGACGGGCAGCGTATGGGAGCCGGGTCCTCGCTCGTCCCTTCAGCGATCGGACCCGAGCAACTCACCCAGTCCGGCGGTGAATTCCGGTGTGGCCCAGTGCCGCGTCCGGCGGCGGAAGTCCGCCATCCACGTCCATCCGGCGGCCCCTCCGGGCGAGCCGGCCGCCAGCTCACCTTCGTTGGCGTATGTCAGGTCCACGAAGAGCGTCACCAGGCCGGGGGCCATCAGCAGGTCACCGAAGAGATGGGGCGTCCGCCCCGCCTCGTGCGCGTCCAGGAACGCGAGCGTCGCCTCCCTGCCGTTTCGAGCCGTCGCCGTCACGTCTGGAGGCCGCCGAGGGCGTCGGCCAGGAGGTCCAGCTCGGACCGCCACTCCGCCGGCGGCGCCGCCGGTCGCACGATGAACTTGGAGAAGCCGACCTCGAGGAACTGCTCGAGCATGTGCCGCAGGCCGGAGAGCCCGACGGGGATCAACTGCTCGAGCGGCCGCCCCCGGGCACGCCGAGCCAGGGGTGACGACGCCAGGGCGGACACGTCCGTCCCCTCGGGGGCATAGGCCAGGCTGACCCCGAAGTGCTCGGGGCTGATGGCGCGCCCGTGCTCCGCGGCCACACGCTCGATCACGGCCTTGCCGTCGGCGGCGTCGGCGGGCGTGCAGAAGGCCGGGATCCACCCGTCGGCCAGGCGCCCGCAGCGCTCCAGCGCGGCGGGGACGTTGCCACCGAGCCATACGTCGAAGGGATCCTGCACGGGCCGGGGCGAGACCGAGACTTCAGCGAGGGATCCGGCAGGGCCGTCGTGGCTGACCGTCTCGCCGGCCCACAGGCGGCGCAACACCGGCAGCGCGTCGTCCATCAACACCCCGCGCTCGGCGGACGGGATCCCGATCGCGCTGCGCTCCCCGTCGATGGCGAGCCCGGGGACGAAGGTGAGCAGGAACCGCCCGCCGGAGAGCACGTCGAGGGTGGCGACGGCCTTGGCGAGCCATGCCAGGTTGCGGCCGGGCAGCAGCATGGTCGTCCCGATCTTGAGCCCCGGGCGGGCACCGGAGACCCAGGCCAGCCCGACCAGAGGGTCGGGTCCAGGTCGCGTGAGCACCTCGGGAAGCCAGAGGGAGTCGAAACCGGTCTCGGAGATCCCCTCGGCCAATGCGACCATCGCCTCGGGCCCGAGGCTCTCGCCACCAGCACTGATCCCGATCCGGACCTTCACAGCGCATCATGTCCTGGCGCGTCGCGCAACGCCGCCACGGCGCGGGCGACCCCGGCGTCGTCGACATCGCGGTGTGTCACGAAGCGGACCGTCTCCGGCGCAATGGAGTGTGCCAGCACCCCGTGGCCCTCCAGGTGCGCCAGCAGCTTGTCGGGCTGCGGGTGGGTGAACGTGACGATGTTCGTCCGGACGTCGACGGGGTCGAGGCCGCAACCCGGCCAGCGGAGCGCCACCGCGTCCGCCAAGCGCGCCGCGCGCGCGTGATCCTCGGGAAGTCGTTCGATCATCTCGTTCAGGGCCACCAGGCCCGGCGCCGCGAGGACGCCCGCCTGCCGCATGCCTCCACCCAGACGCTTGCGCGCCAGCCTCCCCTCGGCCATGACGTCGGCGTCGCCCGCCAGCAACGAGCCCACCGGCGCGCACAGCCCCTTCGACAGGCAGCACATGACCGTCGTGACGCCAGCGGCCCAGTCCGCGGCGGGCACACCTGTGGCGGCCTCCGCGTGGAAGAGCCGCGCACCGTCCATGTGCACGGGAACAGGGCCCGCGGCAGCGACGAGGGCACGCAGTCCTTCCAGCGACCACGGCGCGCCCGACGCCGCCATGTGCGTGTTCTCGATGCTGACCAGTGAGATGGCGGGCTGATGGTGCTCCGACCCCTGGCGCGCCAGCCGGACGTCGTCGGCATGCACCATGCCGTCGCCGTCGTCGACCGCGACGAACTGGATCCCGGCGTTCATGGCCGCGGCGGCGTACTCGTAGGCCACCACGTGCTGGCGGCGGCCGGCCACCACGGCGGTGCCCGGCGTGGTGAGCACCCGGAAGGCGATCTGGTTGCCCATGACGCCGGAGGCAACGAAGAGCGCGGCCGGCTTGCCCACCCGCTCCGCGAACCGCTCCTCGAGTGCCCGCACCGTCGGATCCTCGCCGTAGTCGTCGTCGCCGACCTCGGCGTCGGCCATGGCCCGGCGCATCGCCGGTGTCGGCCGGGTGACGGTGTCGCTGCGCAAGTCGACAACGTCGGGCACGCACTCAGGCTAACGGGGCACCGTTAACATCCGGCGGTGACCACGCCCCCGTCCCAGCCCGGCGGCGACACTGCCTCGCTGCCCGACGGCCACCGGAGCATCCACGAGTTGCTCGACGTCGAGGTGGTCGAGGCGGGTCCGACCCGCGTCGTCCTGCGCCTCCCGGTGGACTGGAGGGTGCATCAGCCCTACGGGATCCTCCACGGGGGCGTCTCGGCGCTCCTGGCCGAATCGGCCGCCAGCTTCGGGGCGGCCCTGGCCGCAGGGCCCGACCGCAGCGTGGTCGGGATCGAGCTGAACGCCAGCCACCTCCGCTCCCTTCGGGACGGCCACTTGACCGCGGACGCCACCCCGGTACGGGTGGGCCGGACCATCCAGGTCTGGCGCATCAGCCTCACCGACGACGACGGAAGGGCGATCTGCGAGGCGCGCTGCTCCCTGGCCGTCCTCGGAGCACCCGGCGGCGCCGCGGGCGCGGTGCGCCCTCCGGCGTTTTCCGAATAGATGCGCCGACGCGGCCGACGTATTATGTCGGTGTGACCCCGGTAGGAAGTGGAGCACCTCGTCCTTCACTCGGGTTCATCCTCCCCGCCACCACGCAGGGAGAACTCTCGTCCGAAGCTGGTGGTACCTCTGGTACTACCGGAGGGGCTTCCGAGCTCGCCGAGCTGTGCCGGCGGGCCGAGGCGAGCGGGGCGGACTCGCTGTGGGCGGTGGACCACCTCTACTGGCCCCACCCCATCGGCGAGGCGCTCACCACCCTGGCGGTGGCCTCCGTCGCGACGAGCAGGGTCACGCTCGGCACGTGCATCCTGCAACTGCCGCTCCGGCAGCCGGCTGCGGTGGCGAAACAGGCCACGGCCCTCCAGCTCCTCTCGGGGGGTCGCTTCGTGCTCGGCCTGGGCGTCGGCAGCCACCAGCGCGAGTACGAGCGGGCCGGCGTCGACTTCCACCGCCGGGGTCGGCTGATGGACGAGGGTGTCACCCGCATACGGGAGGCCTGGTCCGGACCCGGCGACGGCACCCCGGACTACGTGCAGGAGCCGGCTGCGGCGCCCATTCCGCTGTGGTTCGGCGGATCGAGCGCGGCGGCGCGGCGGCGCGCGGCCGCCACGGGCGACGGCTGGGTCCCGCTGTTCCTCGCCCCGGACGAGTACGCGACCGCCCTGGCTGCACTCCGGCGTGAGACGGACGAAGCCGGACGCGATCCCGAGGCCGTCGAACCCGCCGTCGTGGTCTTCGCCTGCGTGGGTGACGACGGCGAGGCGCCCGCCGACGGCGCCGCCTGGCTCTCGCAGCTGTACCGCCTGCCGGCCAAGGCCTTCCAGCGGCACCTCGTCGCAGGGTCACCCGAGACCTGCGCCAGCGCCCTGCGCCGCTATGCCGACGCCGGGGCGCGCCACATCGTCGTCATGGTGGCCGGGTCGCCCGCGGTGGAGCACTTCGCCCTCCTGCGCAGCGCGTTCGCCCGGGACCAGCAGCGGGTCCTCGCCGGGGTGCCGGCGTGAGCGCAGCGGACGTGGCCATCCTCGGCACCGGCATGACGGACATGAGCCGGCGCGACCTGGCGCTCGACACCATGGCGTACGAAGTCGTCCACGAGGCGCTCGATGACGCCGGCGTGTCTCCCCACGAGCTCGGCCTCGTCATCGTCGGCAACGCGCTGGCCGGGCGGCTGAGCGACCAGGGCTGCGTGCGCGGGCAAACCTGGCTGCGCAAAGCAGGACTCAACGAGGCGGCGATCATCAACGTGGACAACTCGTGCGCGGGCGGGAGCTCGGCCCTGCACCTGGCGACCATGGCGGCGACGGTTCAGGACCGCCCCGTGCTGGCGCTCGGTGTCGAGAAGATGTGGACCGGGAACCGTTCCGAGACGATCGCGGGGATAGAGGACGGGTTGCCGGCCGAGTACCGCTACGACCTGCACGACCGGCGCCACGAGGACGACAACCCCGCGGGGAGCATCCTCATGGGGTTGAACAACTCGTGGGCCCAGCGGCTGATGGCCGAGGTCGGCGCGACGGTGCGCCAGATCGCGGCGGCGGCCGCCAAGGCGTTCAACCACGCCTCACGCAACCCGCTGGCGCAATTCCAGCGCAGCGTGACGGTCGACGAGGTGCTGGCCTCGCCGCAGGTCGCCGGCGTGCTGACCCGCCTGATGTGCAGCTCGTTCACCGACGGCGCCGCCGCCCTCGTGCTGGGCGGCCCGTCCGTGCGGACCCCCAACACCGCACCTCGTATCATCGGCTCGGTGGCGCGCTCGGGAAACGGCTTGCTCGACTACCACGACCGGCTGACGCAGGCTGCCGAGTCCGCCTGGGAGGCATTCGGACTCGGCCCCGACGATTTCGATCTCGTGGAGCTGCACGACGCCACCGCTGCCGAGGAGCTCTACGCCCTGGAGTCGCTCGGGTTCTTCGCCCCCGGCGAGGCCGGGCCGGCCACGGAGGCCGGCGCCACCGGCATCGACACCCCCGGGCTCGTTGTGAACTCCAGCGGCGGGCTGGTCGGCCGTGGACACCCGCTGGGCGCCACCGGCCTGGCCCAGGTGGTCGAGCTGGCGACGCAGATCCGGGGCCGTGCGGGCGCCCGCCAGGTCGCCGGGGCGCGCACCGGGATCGCCGTGAACACGGGGGGCATCATTTACGGGGATGCGGGCTTCGTCGGAATCCACGCCGTCCGTGCCGGGTCTGCCGCGTGAGGGGGATCCGTATCACCGGTTGGGGTATCGCAGTGCCGGACAAGGTGGTCACCAACGACGACATGGCGGTCCGGCTCGACACGAGCGACGAGTGGATCGTCGAGCGCACCGGGATCCGGGAGCGCCACATCGGGGGCACGACCTCCGGTCTGGCCATAGAGGCGGGGCAGGCGGCGCTCGCCTCAGCGGGCAGGACGCCCGAGGAGATCGACCACCTCGTGCTGGCGACCACGACACCGGATGGCATCGTCCCCGGGACGGCGCCGAGCGTGCAGCACGGCATCGGCATGCGTGGCGGCGCCTTCGACATCAACGCGGCCTGCTCGGGCTTCGTCTATGGCCTGGTCATCGTCGCCGGCCTCATCGCCGTCGGGTCGGGGCCCGTCCTGCTCATCGGGTCCGAGACGCTCTCGCGCATCACGGACATGGACGACCGCAAGATCGCCATCATCGTGGGCGACGGCGCCGGTGCGGTCGTCGTCGAGCCGGTGGACGGCCCCGGGGGCCTGCTGAGCTGGAACATGAACGCCGACGGTTCTCTGAGGCACCTGCTCAAGTGCGAGCACGGGGGCACCCTGTTCATGGACGGCAAAGAGGTGTTCCGCAAGGCGGTGCGGGTCGTGGTCGAGTCGGCCGAGCGCGCCATGGCGGACGCCGGCCTCGGACCCGACGACATCTCGCTGATGGTGCCCCATCAGGCCAACCTGCGGATCATCCAGGCCGCCGCCCAGCGGCTGGGCATCCCCGACGACCGCACGGTGGTGGTCATCGACCGCTACGGCAACACCTCGTCGGCGTCCATTCCCCTCGCGCTCTACGACGCCATCGGGAGTGGCCGTGTCCACGACGGCGACAATCTGCTGCTGACCGGGTTCGGCGGCGGCATGACGTGGGCGAGTGCCATCTTCCGCTGGAACGCATGACCGACGAGACGAGCCTGCCGCTCGTCGTGCTGGCCGCCGGCCGCGCCAGGCGCTATGGAGGCTGCAAACCCCTGGCGCCGGTCGGGCCGCACGGCGAGGCCGTCATCGACCTGGTGGCCTCCGACGCGCTGGCGGCGGGGTTCGACACCATCGTGTTGGTCCTGGGACCGAGCACGGGTCCCGCCATCCGCTACCACGTGGAGCACACGTGGCCGGACGCCGTCGACGTGCGCTTCGCCACCCAACCGTCGCCGCGCGGCACCGTGGATGCCGTCCTCAGCGCCTCCGACGAGGTCGGTGACTCCCCCTACGGGGTCGGCAACGCCGACGACATCTACGGGCGCGAGGGGTGCGCGCTGCTCGCCGAGCACCTGAGAGCCCACAGCGATCTCAACGCCCTGGTGGGCTACCGCCTGGCCGATGCCGTGATCGGCTTCTCGCCGGTGACCCGCGGCATCTGCCGGGTCGGAGCCGACGGCGAGCTCCTGGGCGTCGACGAGCGGCGCCAGGTGACGGCGACGCCCATCGGCGGCTTCACCGCCGCCGATGGGCGCGAGCCCGCCACACTCTCACCGGACGCCCGGGTGTCGATGAACCTGTGGGGCTTCACGCCGGGTTTCCACAAGCTGCTCCATGCGGCCATGGACGCCGCCGACGGCGCCTCGGAGGAGTCCGAGGTGCTGCTGCCCGAGGTGGTCGCCCAGTCACTGCCGAGCAGCTCGTTCACGGTGCTGCCGGCCCAGGGCCGCTGCATCGGGGTGACCCATCCCGACGACCTCTCGCTGGTGCAGGAGGAGCTGAACCGCCAGGTTTCGGCGGGCGAGCGCCCAGCCGGGCTCTGGCCTTCCCTGCGCTGAGCTGACGAATTCGATTCCGGCGCGGGGATTGCCTCCCTGCCCCGTTACCGCTGCATGGGGAACGGAGGGTCGGCGAAGAGGTGCCCGGACGCGACGCGACCCCGAGTAACCGTTCGGCCGAAGCCTCCCGTGCTCCTCGGGGCCACGTCAACGACGACCCGCTGGCGCCGTGCCGAGGTCGTGTCGGACAACCCCTGCCCGGGCCGGCCGCAGGGACTCCAGGGAAGCCACCGCGACGCACCACGGACCATCTCAGATCGGATCTTCCTGCCCACTCCGGTCACGTTCCCCTTGCGAGGTTCGCTTCCTTCCCTCGATCCCGCCTTGCAGCGTTCTCTCGGCTTCCCCCCGTTCCGCCTTGCGGCTTCCCTTCGGGCTTCCCTCACTCACACCTTTCGGCGCTCGCTTGAGGTTCGGTGGGCTCTCGTCTCCGAACTGGAGACAGGTTGCGCTTCGCGTCACCCAAGGTCAATACGCATTCGCGAAATCCAGACGTTCTCCCCACCTTTCTTCACGTCATCCCCAAGCGGCACCGCCGCCATCCCCAGCTCTTCCCCAAAGTGAGCGCGTCCCCGAGCCCTCGCGCCACCGTGGCGATCTGCCTGGCGGTACTGGCGCTCGCCGGGGTCGCCGTCGTCGGGCTCGACTCCCGCACCGCCGGCGCTCGCACCGCGTCCGAGGACAGCGTGTCGTCCGTGCTCTATCTGTCGACCGGCGCGCTCGGCGCCGCGGCAGGCGACGCCGCGCTGGGCTTCCGCACCCCGTACTACGAGCCACCCGCCCTGGCGGACCCGTCAGAGCCCGGCTTCACCATCAACTCGGGAGCCGACCAACCCGATCCGTTCATGTACCAGCAGGGCGGGCGGTACTACCTCTTCACCTCGCAGGATCGCGTCCCGACGAACGTCCCGGTGCGCTCGGGCACCGTCGTGGGTCGCTGGGGCGCTCCCACCGACGCCCTGCCCGACCCGCCCCCGTGGGCGCAGCCGGGCGTCATGTGGGCCCCCGACGTCGCCCAGTTCGGTGACCACTACATGCTCTACTTCAGCTCCATGTTGCAGGGCGTCTCGCCCGGCACGATGTGCATCGGCGACGCCATCAGCACCGCCGTGGCCGGGCCTTACATCGCGGCGCCGATGCCGTTCATCTGCCAACAGTCGCTCGGAGGGTCGATCGACCCGCGCGTGTTCGTCGACGCGTCCGGACAGCCCTACATGATCTGGAAATCGGAGCAGAACGCACGTTCGTACAGTGTCGACACGCAGATCTGGAGCCAGCCGCTCAGCGCCGACGGCATGCAACTGCTGGGGCAGCCGACCGTGATCTTCGGCCCCGACGAGCCCTGGCAGGGCCACATCGTCGAAGCGCCCCAGATGACCCTCGTGCGTGGCACGTACTACCTGTTCTACTCCGGAGGGTGGTTCAACCAGCCCGGCTACTCCGTCGGGGTCGCCCGCTGCGCCGGCCCGACGGGCCCGTGTGCCGACGGGTCGCCCTCGCCGCTCCTGGCCTCCAACGCGCAGGGCCAGGGACCGGGGGAGGAGTCGGTGTTCTCGAACGCGGCCGGGGTGTGGCTCCTCTACACGCCGTCGCGCTCCACCCTCCCCCTCCCGGGACCACCCCGTCCCGTCGCCATGGCCCATCTGGGCTTCGGTCCGTCGGGCCCCTACCTGGCCGCGCCGTTGGAGGTCACCGGGCCGACCTGAGCGCCTGAGCCCGGGCGGCGATTTCCCTGCCCGTATGCTCCGTGTCATGCAGCTGAGCGCGCAGTGCGCGCGGGTCCTGGGATCGCTGGTCGAGAAGGGGCTCGCGACCCCTCAGCAGTACCCGCTGACCATCAACGCCCTCGTCGCCGCCTGCAACCAGACGTCGAACCGCGAGCCCGTCGTCAGCTACGACGAGGCGACGGTGCAATCGGCCCTCGATGACCTCAAGGACCTGCGACTGGTCCGCTTCGTCCTGCCCTCGCACGGCCGCTCCGTCGTCCGCTACCGGCAGGTGCTCGACGAGGCGCTCGCGCTCGACGACCGGCAGTGCGCCGTTTTGGCCGTGCTCATGCTGCGCGGCGCGCAGACGGTGGGCGAGCTGCGCACACGGACCGAGCGCATGGCACGCTTCGAGGGGCTGGTCGAGGTGGAACACGAGCTCGAGTTGCTGGGCTCACGCGACGAGCCGCTGGTCACGAACGTGGGCCGCCGCCCGGGCCAGAAGGAGGAGCGCTGGGCCAGCCCTCTCGTCGGCACCGAGGACGTCGAGCGGTCCGCCGACGAGGCCGCCGGCGCCGTGCTGCACGCCCCGCAGCGCGACGAGGTGGCCTCCCTCAGGTCCGAGGTCGCCGAGCTCCGGCGCGAGCTCGAGGAGCTCCGCGCCAGCCTCGGGGGCTGACCGCTCAGAGCGCGGCCGGGCACACGCCGTAGGTCTTGATCTCGTAGACGGGCGAGCTCGGTGGTGAGGGATAGGTCCCGCTGTCGATGGCGAAGACGATGCCGTTCGGCGTCTTCCAGAAGTCCGTACCCGTCTGGGCGAGCCGGTAGCGGCGCTTCACCTGCGCGAAGGTGCTGCCCAGCGAGATCCCCTTGGCCGTCTGCAGCCTCGGTGCGACGGTCGAGGCGGACGGCGGGGGCGATCCCGAGCTGTTGACCCAGTAGCGGTACCCGGTGAAGCGGCCGTGCCGGAACTGGACGATCAGGTCGTGCCACGCCACCTCGGTGTAGCCGCCGACGCAGCCCGCGTCGGGGTGTCCCGTCGGAGCGCCGAGCTTCGCCGAGACCGCGCTCGTGACGGAGGCGGCCGAGGAGCCGAAGCGGGCGACTCCGAGACCGTTGCCCGCCAGCACGACGCTCGTGCTCGCCGAGGCGACGCCCGCGACGCAGAGCGGCAGGCAGGCGGCGAGACCGCCGAGCAGAAGTCGTAGATGTCTCACAGCGGCGTGACGTACGCCCCCGAGATCCCCCCGTCGACGAGGAACGTCGACGCCGTGATGAACGAGGAGTCGTCGGAGGCGAGGAAGGCCGCTGCGGCCGCGATCTCCGAGGCCTCCCCGAAGCGACCCATGGGGATGTGCACGAGGCGCCGGGCGGCCCGCTCGGGATCCTTGGCGAAGAGCTCCCGGAGCAGCGGCGTGTTGACCGGGCCGGGGCACAGCGCGTTGACCCGCACGCCCTGGCGGGCGAACTGCACACCCAGCTCACGCGACATGGCCAGCACGCCACCCTTGGAGGCCGTGTAACTGACCTGGCTCGTCGCCGCGCCCATGACGGCGACGAACGACGCCGTGTTGATGATCGACCCACTGCCGCGGGCCAGCAGGTGCGGCAGCGCGTGCTTGCAGCAGAGATAGACGGACGTCAGGTTGACCCGTTGCACCCGCTCCCAGGCGTCCATCCCCGTCTCGAGGATCGAGTCGTCGTCGGGCGGGCTGATGCCGGCGTTGTTGCAGCAGATGTCGATCCCGCCGTAGCGGCCGGCCACCTCGGCGTACAGGGCTTCCACCTCGTCGGAGGACGTCACATCGGCCCGGACGAACATGCCGCCCACCGCGTCCGCCACCGCGCCGCCGGCGTCCTCGTCGAGATCCACCACGGCGACCGACGCGCCCTCGGCGGCGAAGCGCTCGCACATGGCGCGGCCGATGCCGCTGGCACCCCCGGTGACCACGGCGACACGGTCGACCAGTCGGCGTGCGTAGGGGACTGTCTCGGTCATGGCTCTCCTATTCCGAGCTGATGAAGACGTTCTTGACGTCGCAGAACGCGTCGAGGGCGTCGGGGCCGAGCTCGCGGCCGATCCCCGACTGCTTGACCCCCCCGAACGGCGTCCAGTAGCGCACCGACGAGTGCGAGTTGACCGACAGCGTCCCCGTCTCGACGGCCCGCGCCACGCGCAGCGCCCGCCCGACGTCGCGTGTCCACAGCGACCCCGAGAGCCCGTAGGGCGTGTCGTTGGCCAGCCGCACGGCATCCGCCTCGTCCTCGAAGGGGATGACCACCACCACCGGGCCGAAGATCTCCTCGGTCGCCGCCCGGTCGCCCGGGTCGACCGGTGCCAGCACGGTGGGGGCGAACCAGTTCCCCGGGCCGTCCGGGCACGAGCCGCGCACCGCGACCGGGGCGTCCTCGGGCACGAACGACGCCACCGTCTCCCGGTGCCCCGGCGAGATCAGCGGGCCCATCTCCGTGGCCTCGTGCATGGGGTCGCCGACGACCACGCCCTCCACGGCCGGTTCGAGGAGGGCCATGAAGCGCTCGTAGACGGAGCGCTCGACGAGGATGCGCGACCGCGCGCAGCAGTCCTGGCCGGCGTTGTCGAACACCCCGTAGGGGGCCCGGGCCGCCGCCAATTCGAGGTCGGCGTCCGCGAACACGATGTTGGCGCTCTTGCCGCCCAGCTCGAGGGTGACCCGCTTGATCCCCTCCGCGCAGCCCGCCATGACGGCCCGCCCGACCTCCGTCGAGCCGGTGAAGCACACCTTGCGCACGGCGGGGTGGTCGACGAAGCGCGCACCGACCACGCTGCCCTTCCCGGGCAGGACCTGGAGGACCCCCTCGGGCAGGCCGGACTGGAGCGCGAGCTCGCCGATGCGGAGCGCGCTCAGCGGGGTCAACTCGGCCGGCTTGACCACGACCGTGTTGCCCGCGGCGAGCGCCGGCGCGAACCCCCATCCGGCGATCGCCATCGGGAAGTTCCAGGGCACGATGACCCCGACGACGCCCAGCGGCTCGTAGAAGGTGACGTCGAGGCCGCCCTTCACCGGGATCTGCCGGCCGCTCTGGCGCTCGGGAGCGGCGGCGTAGTACTCGATCACGTCCCGCACGTTGCCGGCCTCCCAGCGCGCATTTCCGATCACGTGGCCCGCATTGACCACCTCGAGGGCCGCCAGCTCGTCACGGTTGGCGTCCACCTCGGCCGCGAAGCGCCGGAGCAGCCGGGCCCGGTCGCCCGGAGCCAGGGCGCGCCAGTGCCCGAAGGCGGCGGCGGCCCTCGCGATGGCCTCGTCGGCCTCCTCCGCGGTCAGCCCGTCGATCGTGGTGATCACCTCTCCGGTGGCGGGGTTGCGGACGTCCATGGCCTGATCTTTGCCGATGGCGACCCGGGGCCCTCAACCGGGGCGCGGTTGCGCCGGTACAGTGCGGGACCGTGCCCGACTCGACCGTCCAATTCAACCTGGCCAAGGCCTTCGACACGCTCGTCGGGTCCCTGGCCGACCGGGAGTGCATCGTGTGGCGCGACCGACGCCTGACCTACGGCGACGTGGACGAGCGCTCGCGCCGGTTGGCCGCCTACCTCTACGGGCGGGGCCTGCGCGTCCACCGCGAGCGCGCCGAGCTCCAGGGCTGGGAGTCGGGGCAGGACCACGTGGCCCTGGCCCTCTACAACGGCAACGAGTACCTCGAGGCGATGCTGGGCTCGTACCGGGCGAGGGCCGCCCCGTTCAACGTCAACTACCGCTACGTCGGCGAGGAGCTGCGGTACCTGCTCGACGACGCCCGCCCACGGGCGCTGATCCTGCACTCCTCGCTCGCCCCCACGCTGGCCGACGTGCTGCCCACGCTGGACTCGCCCCCCGACGTGCTGCTCCAGGTCGCCGACGAATCGGGCCACCCCCTCCTCCCCGGGGCGGAGTGGTACGAGGAGGCACTGGCCGCATCCTCGCCCGACGGCGCGCCGGTCGAGCCGTCCCCCGACGACCTGTACATCCTCTACACGGGGGGCACCACGGGCATGCCCAAGGGCGTGCTGTGGCGCCAGCACGACATCTTCATGGCGGCCATGGGCGGGCGGAAGGTGGGCACGTGGGAGATCGTGACCAGCTACGAGGGCATCACGGAGCGGCTGGCCGAGAGCGTCCCGCTCAAGCTGATGCTGCTGCCGCCCCTCATGCACGGCGCGGCGCAGTGGGCGGCCTTCATGCTGATGGCCCAGGGGGCGACGATCGTGTTCCCCGACGACACGCGGCGCGTCGACCCCGACGACGTGTGGTCCACCGTCGAGCGGGAGGGCGCCAACACGATGAGCGTCGTGGGTGACGCCGTGCTGCGGCCGCTGCTGGTCCAGCTCGACAAGAAGAGCTACGACCTGTCCTCGTTCTTCGCCGTGGGCAACGGCGGGGCGCCACTGACCCCGGCCGTGCGGGCCATGGCGCTCGAGCGCCTGCCCAACCTCGTCATCTCCGACTCGGCCGGCTCGTCGGAGACCGGGGCGCAGATGCACGTCACCTCCGTCGACGACGTCGAGGTCGGGACGTTCCTGCCCGGGCCGGGCACCGTCGTCGTCGACGAGTCGCTGTCGCACGTGCTGGCGCCGGGGCACGAGGGCAACGGGTGGCTGGCCCAGAGCGGGAGCGTGCCGCTCGGGTATCTCGGTGACCCCGACAAGACGGCGCGCACCTTCCCCGTGATCGACGGCGTCCGCTACTCCATCCCCGGGGACCGGGCGCGGCACCTGGCCAACGGCGAGATCCAGCTGCTCGGGCGTGACTCGGTCACGGTCAACTCCGGCGGCGAGAAGATCTTCGTGGAGGAGGTGGAGCGGGCCATCGCCGGGCACCCCGCGGTGGCCGACGTCGTCGTGACCGGCCGCCCGTCGGAACGCTGGGGCTCCGAGGTGGTGGCGGTGGTCCAGCTGGCCGAGGGCGCCTCGGCCGATGAGGCGTCCATCCTCGACGAGGCCTCGGCCCACATCGCCCGCTACAAGCTGCCCAAGGAGGTGGTGTTCGTGGGGAGCATCCAGCGCTCGCCCTCGGGCAAGGCCGACTACCGCTGGGCCGCCGAGACGGCCGTCAAGGCCGCCGAGGGGGCCTAGCCACGGCGGGGGCGACCCCGGGGCCGGGGCCGGTGATCGAGACCTCACGGCTCGTCCTGCGACCGTTCACCGACGTGGACCGGGAGCCCTTCGCTGAGCTGAACGCCCACCCGCTCGTGGTCGAGTCCCTGGGCTCGTCGCCCACCCGGGCCCGAAGCGACGCCATCGTCGACCACATCGAGGAGGAGATGGGCCGCGACGGCTGGGGGCTGTGGGCGGTCGAGGTGGCCGGCGGCGGCGCGCCGTTCGCCGGCATGGTGGGGCTGCACCGGGTGCGGGCGGAGCTGCCCTGTGCGCCGGCCGTGGAGGTGGAGTGGCGGCTGCACCCCGACCACTGGGGGCACGGGTACGCCACCGAGGCGGCCCTGGCTTCCCTGCGGTTCGGTTTCGACGAGGCCGGGCTGGCCGAGATCGTGGCGTTCACGGCGACCCCCAACACCCGCTCGCAGGCGGTCATGGCACGGATCGGCATGGTGCGCGACCCGGGCGCGGACTTCGACCACCCCAGGGTCCCCGAGGGCAGCCCCCTCCGGCGCCACGTGTTCTACCGCGCCACCGCGCCGCGATCCCGCCCTAGCGTGAGCGCGACCGTGGACCGATGAGTACCGAGCTCCGACGCTGCGAGTGGGCGCAGGGCCCCGAGATGATCGCCTACCACGACGCCGAGTGGGGCGTGCCGGTGCACGACGACCCGAAGCACTTCGAGTTCCTGGTGCTCGAGGGTGCCCAGGCGGGGCTGAGCTGGTCGACGATCCTGAAGCGGCGGGCCGGCTACCGCAAGGCCTACGCCGGGTTCGACGCCGCCAAGGTGGCGCGCTTCACACCCGCCCGGGTGGAGAAGGTCCTGGCCGACCCCGGGATCATCCGCAACCGGGCCAAGGTCGAGGCGACCGTGCGCAACGCCCGGGCCTTCCTGGCCGTGCAGGAGGAGTTCGGCTCCTTCGACACCTACATCTGGGGCTTCGTGGGCGGGCATCCCATCGTCAAGGGGTGGCGGCGGACGGGCCAGATCCCCGCCGTGACGCCCGAGTCCGAGGCGTTCAGCGCCGACCTGCGCCGGCGCGGCTTCGGTTTCGTCGGGCCCACCACCTGCTACGCGCACCTGCAGGCCAGCGGGCTGGTGAACGACCACCTGGTGAGCTGCTTCCGCTACGCGGAGCTCACAGGCGCCGGCGCATGAGGACCCGCACGCCGAAGCGGCCCATGACGGGCTCCTCGGGCGGGCGGCCGCGGGCGACGAGCCAGTCGTCGACCGGCCCCATCTCGACGAAGCCCTCCGACGCGTAGAACGGCCCGTTCCACGGGACGTCGCGGTAGGTGGCGAGGGTGAGCGCGTCGTAGCCCTCGCCGGCAGCCCAGGTGCAGCCGGCGCGCAGCAAGGCCCGGCCGGCGCCGTGGCGGCCGTGGTCGGGGTGGACCGAGAGCTGCTCCAGGTGGGCACCGCCCCCGACGCGGTCGATGCGGCAGAGCCCTATGGGCGGGTCGCCGGCCACCAGGACCACGAGGGCGGCGGCGTAGTCCTCCACTGAGCCCGGCCCGGGCAGGGGGCCGGCGCCGAGTGACTCGAACATGGTGTCTGCGGCGGCCTCGAGCGCGGGCAACAGCGCCAGCTCATCGGCTCGGACGCGGCGTGGCGGGGACTCGATGCGCTCCACGCGGCGACGGTAGCGTGTCCGCCCGTGCGCGCCGCCGTCTGCCACGAGCTCGGCCCGCCCTCCGTCTTGCGCATAGAGGAGCGGCCCGATCCCGAGCCCGGGCCGGGCGAGGTCGCGGTCGCCGTCGAGGCGGCCGGCGTGAACTTCGTCGACGGCCTCTTCGTCGCGGGCCAGTACCAGATGAAACCCTCGCTCCCCTTCGTGCCGGGGAGCGAGGTGGCCGGGCACGTCGTGGCCGTGGGGCCCGGCGTCGACGCGGTGTCCATGGGCGACCGCGTGCTGGCCTCGGTGGGCCTGGGCGGCTTCGCGAGCCGCGTCGTGGTGCCAGCGGCATCGGCCATCGCACTGCCCGAGGGCATGGACGCGCCCCGGGCAGCAACCTTCACCCAGAGCTACAGCACCTGCCTGTTCGCCCTGCGCGACCGCGCCCAGGCGGCGCCCGGCGAGACCGTGCTCGTCCTCGGCGCCGGCGGCGGCGTCGGGCTGGCCGCCATCGGCGTGGCCCGGGCGCTCGGGTGCCGGGTTTTGGGGGTGGCATCGAGCGCGGACAAGCGGGAGGCGGCGCTCGCCGCGGGCGCCGAGGCCGTGGTCGACCCCGCCGCCGAGCCGCTCAAGGAGGCGGCGCGGGCCTGGGCGGGGGGCACCGGCGTCGACCTGGTCGTCGATCCCGTCGGCGGCTCCTTGGCGGAGCCGTCGCTGCGCGCCCTCGGGGACCGCGGTCGCTACCTGGTCATCGGGTTCGCCTCGGGTGACATCCCCGCCGTGCCGTTGAACCAGGTCCTGCTACGCAACCGCTCGGTCATCGGCATCGACTGGGGGATCTGGGCCATGACGCACGCGGCCGAGCAGCGCGCGCTGCTGAGCGACTTACTCGACATGGTGGCGGCGGGGACGCTCGACCCGGTCCGTCCGGCCGAGTACCCGCTCGAGGACGTGGCCGGTGCCCTCGGGGACCTGCTGGGCCGGCGCGCCGTGGGGAAGATCGCGCTGGTCCCCTAGGTTCGGGCGCTGACCCGCGTCCACGCCGGCGAGGGGCGCGAGGTCATGGGCCGGCCGCTCGGGCCGACGAAGGTGAGCTCAGCGTTGGCATTGCCGGTCATCGTCCAGGCCGTGCTGTGCACCAGGTGATGGTGGTGCACGCACATGAGCGCGAGGTTGTCCAGGTCGGTGCGGCCTGACCCTCAGGAGCTGGCGACGCGGAGCGGGAAGCTGAAGTGCTTGTTCTCGACGACCAGGGTGTAGGTCCCCGCCGGCACCCGGTGCGTGCTGTTGGGCTTGGTCTGGTTCCACGAGCCCGTGCCCGACACGGTGGCGCCGGGTGCCAGCTGGGCGAATCCCAGTGCGGGGCAGTTGACGACCTGGACACCGGGCCAGATGTCGTGGTGGTGCGAGTCCTCGATCTCGTAGCCGACGGAGCCGCACGGCCCCGCCGTCAGGGTGGTGGAGGTCGGCCCGGGCGCCACGCCGGCGTAGGGGGCGGTGTAGCTGCACGACGCGGTCCCGCCGTTGCGCACGGTGAAGGAGATGTCGAGGGAGGCCCCCGGTCGGAGGGTCAGGGTGTTGACCGCGACGAGCAGGTCGGTCGTCTTCGCCGGGCAGTCCCAGAACGTGGCGTGGCCGGCCTGGGCCAGCTTCGGCGCCCCCGTCCTGCCTGCGGCCACGGCCGGTGCGACCACGAGAAGCGAGACCGCCAGTGCCACGACGGCCGCCCCCCGCCGACCCGAGTCCCTCGCCATCCCCCCAGCCTGCCAAATCGGGGGACGGTGGTCATGGCGCGAAGTGCGGGATCACCTCGGTGCCCATCAGCTCGATCGTCTGCATCACCGACTCGTGGGAGACCTTGTACGGGTTGACCAGGCAGAGCAGCAGGTCGACCCCGGCGGCCTCGTATTGACGACACGCCTCGACGCACTCCTCGGGCGTCCCCAGCACGCAGGCGTTGGCGTCCATGAGGTACTCGAGGTTGAGCAGGTCGAGCGTGCCCTCGTCGTCGGTCTTCTTCATGTCCGCCGCGTACGAATAGGAGCCGAGCTCTTCGTTACGCTCGGCCATCCAGTCCGTGAGCGTGGCGATCTGGCGGGCGCCGGTCTTGGGGTACCACTCGAACGACTCGCGGGCCTCGGCGATCGCCGCGTCACGGTCCGGGGCGCAGATCGCCATGGTGAAGGTGGCCGCCTGGTCGTGTACGAAGGCGCCGATGGGGGCGCTGCAGCCGGCGACGGCCGCCCGGTAGATGTCGATCTTGCGCTTCACCTCCGACGGCGGCAGCCCGACGGCGAACGAGCACAGGCCGAGGCCGAGGTCGCCGACCTGGGCGTGGCCCTCGTCGCTGGTGGTGGCGCCCCACAGCGGCGGGTGGGGCTTCTGCCACGGCTTTGGCTGCACGCGGCGCCGGGGCATCTGC
Organism: Acidimicrobiales bacterium; assembly: GCA_052140165.1. Lineage (GTDB taxonomy): Bacteria > Actinomycetota > Acidimicrobiia > Acidimicrobiales > RAAP-2 > Bog-473. The sequence continues at coordinate 10,104 of JBKQUM010000099.1, read as the reverse complement.
CAGAACTCGCCGGAGAACTCGTACTCCTCGTTCGTCCAGCAGCCGACCACGTGCTCGATGGCCTCCTGCCACATCCGGCGGCTCTCGCCGGGGTCGATGCCGAAGCCCTCGAGCTCCGCCCGGGTGGCCGAGCGGCCGGTCCCGAGGTCGACCCGGCCGCCCGAGAGCAGGTCGAGCACCGCCACCGACTCCGCGGTGCGCACCGGGTGGTTGTAGGGCTTGGGCATGAGGCGCACGCCGTAGCCGAGGCGGATCCGCTCGGTGCGCGCCGCGATGGCGCCATACAGGACCTCGGGGTTCGAGCAGTGCGAGTACTCCTGCAGGAAGTGGTGCTCCACGGTCCAGAAGGCGTGCCAGCCGAAGCGGTCGCCGGCGATCGCCTGCTCCAGGGTGTGCCGGTAGGCGACCAGCTCGCTGTCCTCCCCCCAGGGCCGCGGGACGGGGATCTCGTAGAACAGCGCGAACTTCATGGTCTGGGCTCCCCCGTGGCCCCGGGTCCGTCCCGGGCTAGAACAGTGCACTGCTCCTATCAGCCCGGGTCGGCCGGGCGCAACCAAGCTCTGGAGGTGCCATGCGTGGACTGGGCGGTCGGACCTACATCGTCACCGGCGCGGCGTCGGGCATCGGCCGTGCCACGGCCGCCCGGCTTCTCGACGAGGGCGCGCTCGTGATGGGAGCCGACCTCGTCGTGCCGCCCGACGACGTCGCGGAGGACAAGGACGAATCGGGTCGGTGGGCCTTCACCCACGTCGACGTGACGGACGAGGACTCGGTGGCCGCGCTGGTGCGCTCGGCCGTCGAGTTCGGCGGGAGCGTCGACGGGCTGCTGCACGCGGCGGGGGTGGCAGGCGGCGGGCCGGTCCACATGTTGCCGGCCGAGGAGTGGGCCCGCGTGATCGCTGTCAACCTCACTGGCACCTACCTCGTCGCCAAGCACGTCATCGCACAGATGCTCGGCCAGCCATTGCGCGACAACGGACAGCGCGGCTCGGTGGTGACGGTGGCCAGCATCGAGGGCCTGGAGGGGACGGCGGGCGGCAGCGCCTACAGCGCGTCGAAGGGAGGCGTGGTCCTGCTGACCAAGAACATGGCGATCGACTACGCCGGGCGCGGCATCAGGGTCAACGCCATCTGCCCGGGCTTCGTCGAGACCCCGATGACGGCGTCCGTGCTCGGGCCCGGCATGGAGGCGGCCCTGGCCGACATCGTCCGCGAGCACAAGCTCGGCCATCGCATGGGCCAGCCGGAGGAGATCGCCTCGGTCGCGGCGTTCCTGCTCTCGGACGACTCGTCCTTCGTCACGGGCCACGCGCTGCCGGTCGACGGCGGCTACACGGCGGGCCGCGACCACGGCGTCACCGAGATGCTCGGGCTGTCGGGCCCCGAGCCGGCCCCGGCCTGAGCGACCCCTTGACGCCGGCGTGCCGCCCGTAAATACTTAAGTCAATGCTTAAGCAACGGCCACCGGTCGACGGCGTCTTCCGGGCCCTGAGCGACCCCACCCGGCGGGACATGGTCGAGCGGCTGAGCCTGGGGCCCGCCACGGTGAGCCAGTTGGCGCAGCCCCTGGACATGACCCTCTCGGCGGTCGTCCAGCACCTCGCGGTGCTCGAGTCGAGCGGGCTGGTCCGCTCCGAGAAGGTTGGGCGGACCCGCACCTGCCGGCTCGAGCCGGTGGGGCTGCGCCTGGCCGAGGACTGGTTCGCCGGTCAGCGCGCCACCTGGGAACGCCGCCTCGACCGGCTGGGCGAGGTCCTCGCCGACGGGCCGGAGCAGACGCAGCAGCCACCAACGAAAGGACCACGGCGATGACCATGACCACCCGATCCACCGAGCACGGCACCTTCACGATCACGCGTACCTACCCCGCCCCGCCCGAGCGCGTCTTCGCCGCCTGGTCCAGCCGGGACGCCAAGGCGCGATGGTTCGGTGCGCCGGGGGCGAGCGACTACACGCTCGACTTCCGCGTCGGCGGCACCGAGATCAACCGCGGCGGCCCTCCCCGGGGGCCCGTGTACTCCTACGAGGCCACCTACCAGGACATCGTTCCCGGCCAGCGGCTCGTCTACGGCTACACGATGAAGGCCGGGGACGACCTGATCTCGGTCTCGGTGGCGACGGTGGAGTTCGCCCCCGATGGTGACGGGACCACCCTCACCCTCACCGAGCAGGGCGTCTTTCTCGACGGGGGCGACACGTCGGCCGTCCGCGAGAAGGGCACGGGCGAGCTCCTCGACTCCCTCGGCGCAGCGCTGGCCTGAGCCAAGCCGCGTCAGCCCAGCACCAGCCGGCCCCCCGCGTAGTCGAGCACGACCCACCCGAAGCGCTCGAGCTGATCGGAGCCCAGCAGGCCGTCGATGCCGCCCACGCTGATGGCCCCGAGGTCGGTCTTGCCGATGAGCTGGGGGTGCAGCGGCTGCCCAGGCACCGACCAGGGGCCGCTGTGCACGAGCGGGACCGTGATGACCGAGCACACCGTCGACTGGCGTTGCGCCTGGTCGGTGCCCTCCAGTGACGACCCCTGCGCCACGGAGGTGTCCACGACGCTCTGCGACGACCCGGTGTCCACCACGAAGCTGCGCCTGGGTCCGGCGCCGAAGCGGACGGTGACGTTGAGCGAGACGTCGCCCTCGAGCGGCGTCACCGTCAAGGGGATCGTGGTTCCCTCCCCCCGGGTGAGCGCCGTCGGCGGCGGGCCCGACGGCCCCGTATACGACGTCGTGCCGCTGAGCGGCGGTCCCTCGGGCCCGGGGAGCACGAGCGCATCCGAGGTGAAGTCGATGCGCACCGCACCGAAGCGGGAGAGCACGTCGGAACCGATCAGGCCGACCGGCTCCCCCTTCCCGCCGATCTGGGGCAGGGTCGCCGCGGTCAGCTGCTGCGGCGCCAGGGTGACGCCGTCGAGGGACCAGGATCCGACCCCTACCGGCAGGGCCGTGCCCGTGCAGCCGACGCCGGCGAACTGGCTCGCCGGGCCCGCCGACGGGAGGTGCAGTCGCTTCGCCAGGCCGGCGTCGATCGTCGACTGCCCGGCACCGGAGTCGAGGACGAAGGGAAAGGGTCCGTGGCCGTCGATGCAGACGTCGAGGGATTCGGCCACCTGGCCGGCGACGGTGCTCACGGTGAGCGGCACCTGCGTCGCGCCACCCGGCAGCGCCGTCGCTCCCGTGCACCCGGTCGAGGCCGGCGGCAGCGCGAACGTGACCTGCGGCTCCACGTGCACCATCGGGTGCCGTGGGCCGCTCACGGCTGCGGCCAACACCAGCACCAGCACCGTGGCGGCGATGGCCACGATGGCCACGATCATCAGGCCCCGACGGCCGGCCACCTCCTTAGCGGGCGAGCGCGAGCCGGGCCGTCGCCATCGCCAGGCGCGCTCCCAGCACGACCGCCGCCAGCGGCAGCGCGGCCCGCCGCCAGCCCTTCGTGGTCCGGAACGTGAAGCGGAGGGCCGACCGGTGGTGGGCCGCCAACATCCGATAGGGATGGCGGGCGGTGCTCACGCCCTGGACGTGGGTGACCCCGGCCGTACCGGCGAAGCCCACGCCCCAACCGGCGTCGTGGGCGCGCCAGCACAGGTCCATGTCCTCGTTGTACATGAAGTACGCCTCGTCGAAGCCTCCCAGCTCCTCGAGCGCGCTGCGCCGGGCGAGGAAACACGAGCCCGAGACCCAGCCGGCCGCCGTCAGCACCTCGCCCTCGGGAGTCCCGGGGTTGTAGCGCCGGGTGAACGGGTTCTCGGGGTTGAACACCGCCAGCAACGCGTGCCCGGCAGCGTCGGTGAACGAGGGGAAGCAGCGCACCGAGGGATAGACGTCGCCCGTCTCGGTGAAGATGCGTGGCCCGACCAATGCCCACGCCGGGTGGGACGCCAGGGCCTGGCGCATCGCCGCCAGCGCACCCGCGTGCACGACGAGGTCGGGATTGGAGACGAGGACCCACTCGGGTGGTGACGGCTCGCCCGCCAGGGCGGCCAGGCCCCGGTTGACCCCGGCCCCGAATCCCACGTTGCGGCCCGGACGCACGACGTGGAACGGCGGCGCTCCCCTGGTCGCGACGAGCTCCGCCAGCGCGGCGGCGGCGCTTCCGGGGGCGCCGTTCTCCACCACGACCAGGGGTGCGGCACCGTCGTCGAGGAGCGAGCCGACACATCGCTCGAGCAACGGCCCCGCGTCGTGGTCCACCACGATCGCACCGATCCTGTCCGGCACCGGTGCCCTCAGTACTCCCGGGTGAAGCGGAACTTGACCAGGGCCTTCAAGGCGCTGAAGCCGTCGCGCCAGGTGATCTTCTTCCCCTCGTCGTGCTCGCGGCCGGCGTAGGAGATCGGAACCTCGTAAATCCGGTGACCCCGCCGCAGCACCTTGGCCGTGATCTCGGGCTCGAAGTCGAACTTGTTCGACACGACGGTGAGGCCGTCGAGCACCTGCGCGTCGAAGAGCTTGTAGCAGGTCTCCATATCCGAGAGCGTCGAGCTGTAGAGCACGTTGGTGACGAGTGAGAGAAAGCGGTTGCCGATCCAGTGCAGGGGCAGCATGTTCTTGCGCTCACCCGTGAATCGGCTGCCGTACACGACGCGCGCCTTGCCCCGCAGCATCGGGTCGAGTAGGCGCGGCCAGTCGTAGGGGTCGTATTCGAGGTCCGCGTCCTGAATCAGGATGAGGTCACCGCGCGCTTCGGCCAGACCGGTGCGAATCGCCGCACCCTTGCCTTGGTTCACCTTGTGGCGGATGACGCGCACGGTCGAATCCTCGATGGCACCCAGCACCTTGTCCGATCCGTCGCTGCTCCCGTCGTCGACCACGATGATCTGCAGCACCACCGGCAGCTCGACCGCCCGCATGCGGCGGATGACCTCGGCGACGGTCGAGCGTTCGTTGTAGACCGGGCAGATCACCGTCAGCGTCTCGTAGGTCCGCTGCGGAGGCAGTTCAGTCTCTGTCATGGGCCTTTCACCTTCGGTGCGAAGTACTCGATCGTGCGTTCGATGCCCTCCCGCAGTGCCGTCGTCGGCTCCCATCCCAGCTCGCGCCTGGCCAGGGAGATGTCGGGGCATCGCCGCGTCGGGTCGTCGGTGGGCAGTGGCTCGAAGACGACGTCGGACTTCGACCCCGTGACCTCCAGGACGAAGCGCGCCAGGTCCAGCATCGACCGCTCGTCGGGGTTTCCGATGTTCACGGGCCCGGTGAGGGATGAATCGAGCAGGGCCACCAGGCCGGTGATCTCGTCGTCGACGAAGCAGAGGCTGCGCGTCTGGCTGCCGTCGCCGTACACGGTCAGGGGTTCGCCCCGCAGCGCCTGCACGATGAAGTTTGACACGACCCTGCCGTCACCCGGCGAGAGCCGAGGGCCGTACGTGTTGAAGATACGCGCGATGCCCACGTCCACCCCGTGCGTACGGTGCATGGCCATGGTCATGCTCTCGGCGAACCGCTTGGCCTCGTCGTAGACGCTGCGCGGCCCGACGGGGTCGACGTTGCCCCGGTAGGACTCGACCTGGGGATGCACCTCGGGGTCCCCGTACACCTCACTGGTGCTCGCCATGAGGAATCGGGCGCCGTGCGCCCTGGCCAGCTCGAGCAGGCGGCGCGTGCCTTCGCTTCCGACCGCCAGCGTGTCGAAGGGCCGGGCGAGATACGCGGGCGGCGACGCCGGCGACGCCAGGTTGCACACGGCGTCGACCTTGACTCCGTCCTCGAGCTCCACCTTCTCGCTGACATCGCAGACGACGAGGCTGAAACGCTCGTGACCGAGCAGGTGCGCCACGTTCTCCCTGGAGCCGGTGGAGAGGTCGTCCATGCAGATCACGGTGTCACCGCGACCCATCAGCCGGTCGCAGAGGTGCGACCCGAGGAACCCGGCACCACCGGCAACGACGGTCCGGCTCACTGACGTCCGATGCCCGAGTAGCTGAAGCCCATGCGCCGCACCGCGGCGGGGTCGAGGAGATTGCGTGCGTCCACGATGCACGGCTCGTCCATGATGGCGATCACGCGGGAGAAGTCGAGCCAGCGGAACTCATCCCACTCGGTGAGCACGACGATCGCCCGGGCGCCTGCCGCCGCCTCGTAGGGGTCCGCGCGCAGGTCCAGACCGAGCAGGTCGTCGGGCGGGTCCCCCTCGGCCTCGACCGTCGGGTCGAAGGCCTGCACGGTCGCACCCAGCGCGGTGAGGCGGTGGCAGATCTGCAGGCTGGGCGAGTCGCGACGGTCGTCGGTGTTCGCCTTGAAGGTGAGGCCCCACACGGCCACGGTGATCCCGTCGACGGTGCCACCGCACGCCGCCTCCACTTTGGAGACCACTCGCGACAGCTGCTCGTCGTTGGACGCGATGGCCCCGGCGAGCAGCGAGAAGTCGTAGCCGACCCCGCGGGCGATGTGGAGCAGAGCCCGCGTGTCCTTGGGCAGGCACGAACCGCCCCAACCCGGGCCGGGACGCAGGAACTCGAAGCCGATCCGCTTGTCGTAGCCGAGCCCGAGCAGGACGTCGCGGGCGTCTGCTCCGACTTCCTCGCACAGGCCGGCCAGGGCATTGACGAAGCTGAGCTTGGTGGCCAGGAAGGCGTTGGAGGCGTACTTGATCGTCTCCGCGGTGGTGGCGTCGGTCACCATCAGCGGCGCGCCCGTCGCCGCGAACAGCGCGCCCACCTTGGCGGCCGCCTGGGGATCGTCGGCGCCGACCACGATGCGGTCCGGGTTCAGGCTGTCGAGCACGGCGGTGCCCTCCCGGAGGAACTCGGGGTTGGAGACGACGGTGATGTCGGGACGGCCGATCACCGCCTCGACCATCGTTGCCGAGCCCACCGGCACCGTCGACTTGTTGACCACGACGGTGCCCGGCTCCAGATGCGGTGCGATCTCCTTGGCCGCCGCTTCGACGTAGGACAGGTCGGCGGATCCGTCCGCGCTCTGCGGCGTCGGTACGCAGAGGAAGACGAACTCCGCCCCGTCCACCGCGTCGAGGGCCGAATCGGTGAACGAGAGACTGCGCGCCGCCACGCAACCTGCGACCAGCTCGTCCAGCCCGGCTTCGACGATGGGCACGCGCCCGGATCGCAACGCTGCCAGCTTCGGGCGATCGCGCTCGGCCAGGACGACGGAGTGCCCGAAGTGCGCCAGCGTGGCCGCCGTCGGCAGGCCCACATAACCGGCGCCGATCACCGCCACGGTGTGTGGTGTCGTGCGGGTGTCGGTGCGTGCGGTCATGGCGACGTCGAGCGGAGGGCGCGGACGAGTCTGGCCAGTCCGTCCCCCCAGTCGGGCAGGGCGGGCAGCCCACTCAGCCGCAGCGCCATGTTGTCCAGGACGGAGTAGTCCGGGCGCGGGGCGACAAGGGGCGGGTCGAGCTCGGCCGTCCTGATCGGTCGCACCCGCTCGGGGTCCGCGCCCGCCTCGGCCAGCACCGCCCGCACGAAGCCCCACCAGGTCGTGGCGCCCCCGTTGGTCACGTGGAAGATGCCCGGCCGCCGGTCGAGGCCCAGGGTCACGACGGCGGGCGCCAGGTCCGCCGTGAATGTCGGCGACCCGTGCTGGTCGTCGACGAATCGCAACACCCCCTCCCCCTCGGCGAGGCGGAGGGCGGTCTTCACCATGTTGGCGCCATGGGCGCCGCACAGCCAGCTCGTGCGCACGATCGTCGTCCCGGGACGGCACTCCCGCTCGCCGGCCAGCTTGGAGGCGCCGTACACCGAGGTCGGGCACGGGGTGTCCCACTCGCGGTAGGGACGGCTCGCCGAGCCGTCGAAGACGTAATCGGTGGACACGTAGACCATGTGCGCGCCCACCAGCGCTGCCGCCTCGGCCACGTGGCGGGTGCCGATGGCGTTGACGGCGTAGGCCGTGTCGATCTCGGTCTCGCACAGGTCGACTGCGGTCAGCGCTCCCCCGTGGAGCACGAGTTCGGGACGGAAGTCGGTGAAGGTGGCGAGGACGGCGTCCCGATCGTCCACGCGCATGGAGTCGATGTCGGTGGCGAGCACCTCGTGGTCGAGACCCGGGCGTGGCCCCTCGGGTCCGAGCAACGCGCAACGACGCCCTGCCGTCGGGACCCGCCCCGCCAGGGCGTCGCGCAGGTCACGCCCCAGTTGCCCCTCGGCCCCCGTGATGAGGATCCGCACCGCTCAGGCGCCTCCGGCTCCCCAGGATCCCTCGGCGATGGGGGCACGAGCCCGCAGCGGCTCCCACCACTCTCGGTGCGCCGCGTACCAGTGGACCGTGTCCGCCAGCCCCTCCTCCCACTCGATGGAGGGCTCCCAGCCCAGCTCGCGGCGCAATTTGGACGAGTCGAGGATGTAGCGACGGTCGTGGCCGGGCCGGTCGGGCACGATCGTCTTCAGCGATTCCGGCTTTCCCAACGCGGCGAGGATCCGGTCGGCGACCTCCATGATGGAGGCTTCGACGCCACTGCCCACGTGGTAGGTCTCCCCCACCTTGCCGCGGGCCAGGACGGCGTCGATGGCGGTGCAGTGGTCGACCACGTGGAGCCATTCCCGGCGGTTCTCGGTGCTGGCGTACAAGGTGAGCGGCTCGTCGTCGAGCGCCAGCGCGCAGAAGTGCGGGATCAACTTCTCGGGGAACTGGTAGGGCCCGTAGTTGTTGGCGCAATTGGTGATCGTGATCGGAAGGTCGTACGTCTCGGCGTAGGCACGGACCGCGTGGTCGGCCCCCGCCTTGGAGGCGTTGTAGGGGGTGCGGGGTCGGTACGGCGAGTCCTCCGTGAACATCTCGTCGGTGTCGAGTGGCAGGTCGCCGTAGACCTCGCAGGTCGAGACGTGATGGAACCGTGCCACCTCCACCTGGCGCGCCGCCTCGAGCATGGTCTGGGTCCCGATGACGTTGGTACGGAAGAAGAGGCCGGGGTTCAGGACGGCCAGGGAGTTGTGGGACTCGGCGGCGAAGTGGACGATGGTGTCGATCCCCTCACTCCGCAGTGCCTTTTCCGCTGCCGCGGGGTCGCAGATGTCACCCTGGACGAACACGATCCGGTCCTCGATGTCGGACAGGTTGGGGCGGTTGCCGGCGTAGGTGAGCACGTCGTAGACGACGACATGGTCCTCGGGGTGCTGCTCGACCCAGTAACGGGCGAAGTTCGACCCGATGAAACCGGCACCTCCCGTCACGAGAAGGCGCATAAGGGGCCATGTTAGCCCGGGGACCTGGACTCCCCCTGCGTCAGCCCGGCCGCAGGTGCACCACGTCGCCGGCCGTCACCCGCCGGGGTCCCGACGCCGTCTCCACCACGAGCCGTCCCTCGTCGTCGATGGCCGCGGCCAGCCCGGTGAGCTCCTCACCGGGCAGGACGACCCGGATGACCTGGCCGAGTGTCGCGCACCGCCGGCGCGCCTCGTCGGCCAGGACGCGCCGCCCGGAGGCGTCATCGAGCAGGGCCCGGCGTGCCCCCAACGCGCCCAGCATGCGTTCGAGCAGCACCCGGCGGTCCACCGGCTGCGCGGTCGCGCCCACGTCGTCCAGGCAGGTCCCCCCTGCCCCGTCCGGCCCCGGCCAGGCCACGTTGATGCCGATCCCGACGATGACGGCGACCAGGGTGCCGCCGGAGAACTCCGCCTCGGCGAGGACGCCGGCCAGCTTGCGCCCGCCGACCAGCAGGTCGTTGGGCCACTTGAGCACCGGCTCGACGCCGGTGACCTCCCGACAGGCGTCCGCTGCCGCCAGCGCCACCGCCTCCGTGCACAGGTGCACGTCGGCGGCCTCGCACTGGGGTCGCAAGAGGACCGAGGCCAGCAGGTTGGCCCCTGGCGGGGACTCCCACGTGCGGTCCAGGCGCCCACGACCGGCCGTCTGGTGGTCGGCCACCACCACCAGACCCTCGGCCGCCCCCTGGCGCGCCTGGTCACGGACGGAGGTGTTGGTCGAGTCCACCTCGTCCAGCCAGCGGATCTGCCATTCTCCGCCCCACATGGCAGACACCATACGGCGCGTGCAATTGTGAAGGCCCGCCCCACGGAGGAAAGGTTCGGAGTGCTCCAGAAGGTCCTCATCGCAAACCGCGGCGAAATCGCCGTCCGGGTGATCCGGACGTGCCGCGAGCTCGGCATCGCGACGGTGGCCGTCTATTCCACCCTCGACCGCGACGCGCTGCACGTGC
>JBKQUM010000098.1:0-12795 GCA_052140165.1 Acidimicrobiales bacterium | reverse complement strand
CGTCGAGCACACGCCCAAGACGGTCGACTCGCTCCAGCGGCTCGACCTTCCCGCCGGCGTGGACATCGAGATCAAGATCCAGACGGCCTGACGGCCCCGCCCACCTGCCCGGACGCCTGGCAGGGGGACGGCCCATGGTGTAACCTCGCGAGCCGCCGATTGGGGCTGCTCAGAGGTGGCGCAGCGGCACCCCGGTGCTGCAAGGACAACAGATGTGCGTGATCGCCGGCTCCGGCCGGAACCTCACGCCGAACAATTCGAGCGCTCCGCTCGGGATTCCCGGGCGGAGCGTTGGCATGCGCACGGGAAACCAGCGCAGGGAGAAGACACGTGGCAAGCAAGGCGATCGTCGGCGAGAAGGTCGGCATGACCCAGGTCTGGGACGACCAGAACCGCGCCGTACCGGTGACGGTGCTGAAGGTCGCGCCCGTGCGCGTGGTCCAGGTCAAGACGCCCGAGACCGACGGCTACTCCGCCCTGCAGGTGACCTGGGGCTTCCGGCGCAACTCCACCCTCACCAAGCCCCAGCTCGGGCACTACGCCAAGGCCGGCGTGAACCCGGGACGGGGACTCGTGGAGCTGCGGCTCGACGACGTGGCCGACTACGCCGTCGGCCAGGAGCTGGCGGCCGACCTCTGGGAGGCCGGCGAGAGGGTCGACGCCATCTCCGTCTCGAAGGGCAAGGGCTTCGCCGGCGGCATGAAGCGGCACAACTTCAAGGGCCAGGGCGCGTCGCACGGGAACCACCGCAGCCACCGCGTCCCCGGTTCCATCGGCGCCTGCGCCACGCCGTCGCGTGTCTTCAAGGGCACCCGGATGGCGGGGCAGATGGGCGGCAACCAGGTGACGGCGCTCAACCTCGAGGTGGTCTCGGCCGACGCCGAGCGGGAGCTGGTGCTGGTCAAGGGCGCCGTGCCCGGGGCCCGCGGCAGCGTCGTGGTGCTGCGCAACTCGGTCAAGACCCCGAGCAGGGCCGGGAGGTCACGATGACGGCGACCGCCACGGAAGGCGACCGCACGGGCACCGTGCTACGCCACACGATCGCCAAGGAGCGCCCGGAGCCGGTGACGCGCACCGTGACCAGGCGCAACGCCGCCGGCCACGATCTCGGCCCGGTGGATCTCGAGCCGACCATCTTCGGCCTCGAGCCCAACCGCGCCGTGCTGCACCAGGTGGTCACCGCCCAGTTGGCCGCCAGCCGGGCCGGGACCCAGTCCACCTTGACGAGGGCCGAGGTGCGCGGCGGCGGCGCCAAGCCGTTCCGCCAGAAGGGCACGGGCCGGGCCCGCCAGGGCTCGAGCCGCTCGCCCTCCATGAGCGGTGGCGGTGTGGCGCTCGGACCCAAGCCGCGCAGCTACGCACAGCGCACCCCGAAGAAGATGGTGCGCCTGGCCCTCCTCTCGGCCCTCAGCGACCGCGCCGACATCGGGCGGATCGCGCTCGTCGACGACTGGAAGATCACCGGGCCCAGGACCAAGGACGCCGTCACCATTCTGCGCAAGCTCAAGCTGACGGGCAGCGTCCTCATCGTCGTGGCCCACGACGAGGTCGACGTGGAGCGCTCCTTCGCCAACCTGCCCGAGGCGCACACGACCACGTTCGGGGAGCTTTCGGCCCACGACATCCTGCGGGCCGACTGGCTGCTCTTCTCGGACCGCACCCTGCCCACGGCGGTCTCGGACTTCTCGGGGACCCACGTGGTCGAGGAGATCGAGGTGGTCGAGACGGCGGACGCGCCGGCGAAGCCCGCCAAGGCAGCCGCGGTCGTCGCCGATGCCGAGCCGACCGATACCGAGCCGACCGACGCCGAAGTCGAGGTCGAGGTCGAGGTCGAGGTCGAGGCGCCGGTAGCCACCAAGCCGAGGGCACGGGCGACCAAGCGCGCCAAGGCGGCAGCGGCGCCCGACGCCGACGCCGACGCCGACGCGGACGCATCGACCGAGGACGGGACCGAGGAGGCCGACGCCGATGCGTGACGCCATGTCCGTGCTGATCCGCCCCGTGGTGTCCGAGAAGAGCTACGCGCTCATGGACAGGAGCGTCTACGTCTTCATCGTGGACCCCCGCGCCACCAAGATCGAGGTGCGCCACGCCGTCGAGCAGGCCTTCGGCGTCCGGGTCACCAACGTCAACACGCTCAACCGCAAGGGGAAGGCGACGCGCAACCGGCGCACCAACGTGAAGGGCAAGCGCCCCGACACCAAGCGCGCCATCGTGACGCTCCACCCCGACGACTCCATCGACCTCTTCGAGCGCTGATCAGGGAATCTCATGCCACTTCGCTCACGCAAGCCCACCAGCCCCGGTCGTCGTTTCCAGACCGTCTCGGACTTCTCCGAGATCACCCGCGACCGCCCCGAGAAGTCGCTGCTCGCCCCCAACCCGCAGAGCGGGGGCCGCAACAACCACGGGCGCAAGACGTCGCGCCACCGCGGCGGCGGCCACAAGCAGCAGTACCGGATCGTCGACTTCCGTCGCAACAAGGACGGCATCCCGGCCAAGGTGGCGTCGATCGAGTACGACCCGAACCGCAACGCGCGCATCGCCCTCCTGCACTACGCGGACGGCGAGAAGCGTTACATCCTGGCGCCCGCCGGGGTGAAGGTGGGCGACAAGCTCCAGAGCGGCCAGGGCGCGGACATCCGGCCCGGCAACGCGCTGCCCCTGCGCTACATCCCGGTCGGCTCGGTCATCCACAACGTCGAGCTGCGCCCCGGCGGCGGCGGCAAAATGGCCCGCGGGGCGGGCATGAGCGTCCAGCTCGTGGCCAAGGAGGGCGTCTTCGCCACCCTGCGGCTCCCCTCGACCGAGATGCGCCGTGTCTCCATCGACTGCCGGGGCACGCTGGGCGTGGTCGGCAACGCCGAGGCCGAGCTGATCAAGGTCGGCAAGGCCGGCCGCAACCGCTGGAAGGGCAAGCGGCCGCAGACGCGTGGTGTCGCCATGAACCCGGTCGACCACCCGCTCGGCGGTGGCGAGGGCAAGTCCTCCGGTGGCCGCCACCCGGTCTCGCCGTGGGGCAAGCCCGAGGGCCGGACCCGGTCCCGCAACAAGAAGTCCAATTCGATGATCGTCCGTCGGCGCCGCACCCGCGGCGCGCGGCGGTAGGCGAGGGTTGAGGTAGCCATGCCGCGTAGCCTGAAGAAGGGACCGTTCGTCGACGACCACCTGTTGAAGAAGGTGGACGTCCTGAACTCGAGCGGTGACAAGAAGGTCATCAAGACCTGGTCCCGCCGTTCCACGATCATCCCCGACATGGTCGGGCACACGATCGCCGTCCACGACGGGCGGCGCCACGTGCCGGTCTACGTCACCGAATCGATGGTGGGCCACAAGCTGGGCGAGTTCGCCCCGACCCGGACCTTCCGCTACCACGCCGGCCAGGAGCGGGGAGCCCGTCGATGACGGCGACCAAGACCAACGAGCGCCCCGGGACCCGGGCGGTCCACCGCTACTGCGGCATGTCGGCGTCCAAGGCGCGGCAGGTGCTCGACCTGATCCGGGGCCAGGACGTGCAGACGGCGGCCGAGATCCTGACCGGCACCGAGCGCGAGGCGGCCGAGATCATCGGAAAGGTCCTCACCTCGGCCGTGGCCAACGCCGCCCACAACGACCAGCAGAACCCCGAGGAGCTTTACGTCTCGGCCTGCTACGCCGACGAGGGCTCGACCATGAAGCGCTGGCGTCCCCGGGCCCGCGGACGTGCGACGAGGATCCGCAAGCGGACCTGCCACATCACCATCATCGTGAGCCGGCTCCCGGCCGACAAGCTCGAGCTGCGCCGCCGCCGCATGGAGGCGGTCAGCGCCAACCGGTCCCGCCGGGTCGACGCCTCACGGCGCCGGGCCGACCTGTCCGGCCGGCTGTCGCGCCGCCGGGCCGGCCAGGCGGAGCGGGCGGCTGCGGAGGAAGCAGCCGCTGAGGCGGCGGAGGCGGACGAGGAGATCACCGACCAGGCGCTCGCCGAGGGCGCAGCGCACGACGCCGAGCCCGAGGGTACCGAGGCGGACACGGTGGACGACGGCATCGACGACGAGGTCGTCGAGGACGCGGCAGGCGACGGAGAGTCGGCCGCTGCCGACGAGGACGAGAAGGGCGACGAGTAAATGGGCCAGAAGGTAAACCCCTACGGGTTCCGGCTCGGGATCACGACGGACTGGAAGTCCCGTTGGTTCGAGGAGCGTCACTACCGCGACTTCGTGGTCGAGGACTGGAAGATCCGCGACTACCTGATGACGCAGCTCGAGGCGGCGGCCGTCAGCCGCATCGAGGTGGAGCGCACCCGGGACCGCCTGCGTGTCGACATCCACACGGCCCGGCCCGGCATCGTCATCGGGCGCCGCGGCGCCGAGGCCGACCGGCTCAAGAAGAAGCTCGAGGAGATCACGGGCCTGCAGAACCGGATCCAGCTCAACATCCAGGAGATCAAGCAGCCCGAGCTCGACGCTGCGCTGATCGCCCAGGGCATCTGTGACCAGCTGGTGCGCCGGGTCGCGTTCCGGCGCGCCATGAAGCGCGCCATCCAGACGGTGCAGAAGGCCGGCGCCCAGGGCATCAAGGTGCAGTGCTCGGGCCGCCTCGGCGGTTCCGAGATGTCGCGCAAGGAGCAGTACCGCGAGGGCCGTGTGCCCTTGCACACCCTCCGGGCCGACATCGACTACGGGTTCCGCGAGGCGCGCACCACGTCGGGCCGGGTCGGCGTGAAGGTGTGGATCTACAAGGGCGACATCCTCCCCTACAAGGTCTCGATCGAGGACAAGATCACCCGTGAGGCCGCCATGGCCGTCGGCGAGACGTCGGGCCAGAGCGGCCCGCGCCGGCTCATCACCGCCGGTGGCGGGCGTCGGCGCGCCGAGACCTTCCCGACGGAAGAGGAGCAGGAGGACGCGGCCGGCAACGGTGCCGTGGAGGAGGAGCTCGTCGAGGACGTGCTCGTCGAGCCCGCCGATGCCGATGCCGTCATTGAGGCCGTCACCGAAGCCCCTCCCGAGAACGAGGCCGAGGTCGAGGCCGAGGCCGAGGTCGAGGAGGCGGAGGCCGAGGTGGCCGACCTGCTGCCCTCGCCGGCCGAGCCCGACGAGCTGGAGCGCCAGCTGACCAGGGACGAGGAGATGGAGCGCCAGAACCGCCACCAGCACCACGAGGCGCCGCACTTCCGCAAGGAGTCGGACTGAGGATGTTGATGCCCAAGAAGGTCAAGCACCGCAAGACGCAGCGGGGACGCCTCACCGGGGCCGCCAAGGGCGGCACGTCGGTCTCCTTCGGCGACTTCGGGATCCAGGCGCTGGAGCCCGGCTGGCTGACGGCGCGCCAGATCGAGGCCGCCCGTATCGCCATGACCCGCCACGTCAAGCGTGGCGGCAAGGTCTGGATCCGGGTCTTCCCGGACAAGCCGGTCACACAGAAGCCGGCCGAGACGCGCATGGGATCGGGCAAGGGCAACCCGGAGCTGTGGGTCGCCGTCGTGCACCCCGGCCGGATCCTCTTCGAGCTGGCCGGGGTCGACGAGGAGCTGGCCCGCGCCGCCATGGAGCGCGCCATTCAGAAGCTGCCCTTCAAGGCCCGTTTCGTCGTGCGCCCCGGGACGCACGGCCACGCGGAAGTGGCGATCTGATGCCGACCGCCCATGACCTCGCCATGCTCGACGGCGACGAGTTGGCCGCCCGGCTGGGCGAGTCCCGCCGCGAGCTGTTCAACCTGCGCTTCCAGCTCGCCACGGGACAGCTCGACAACCCCTCGCGCATCGGGCAGGTCAAGCGCGAGGTCGCCCGGATGCTGACCGTACTGCGGGGGCGCGAGATCCTCGAGGCAGAAGGGGCTTATGTGGCCCCGACCGCGGCGGAGCACGAGGCCGCCCGGGCGAAGCTCGCCGCCGAGGACGCCGAGCGGGAGGAGAAGGCCGCCGCGAAGGTGGCCGCCGCCGAGGCAGAGGCCGAACCGCTGAACCTGCACGACCACGACCACCTGGACGACGACGAAGAGGATGAGGCCTGATGGCCGACGAGACCCCAGACAACGAAGCGGCCGTCGAAGAGGCCAAGGCTGCGGCGCAGGACGCCCTCAAGGCGCTCGACGCCGTCGAGGCCGAGGCGGCGGTGGAGCTGCCCGCCACTGACATCGAGGCCGCGGTGCCCGTGAAGGCTGCGGCCCCGCCGGCGAGTGCCGCGGCAGAGCCGGAGGCCGACGGCTCGCGCGGGAACCGGCGCAAGGTGCGCGAGGGGATCGTGGTCTCCGACGCCATGTCCTCGACCGTGGTGGTGGCCGTCGTGGAGCGGGTGCGCCACCCCAAGTACGGCAAGACGGTGCAGCGCACCAAGAAGCTCTACGTGCACGATGCCGAGGACAGCGCCAAGGTGGGGGACCGGGTCCGGGTGCAGGAGACCCGCCCGCTCTCCAAGCTCAAGCGCTGGCGCCTGACCGAGGTCGTGGAGCGGGCGCGATGATTCAGCAGGAATCCCGGCTCAGGGTGGCCGACAATTCCGGCGCGCGCGAGGTGCTGTGCATCCGCGTGCTCGGTGGCTCGCGCCGCCGTTACGCCAGCATCGGCGATGTGTTCGTGGCCACGGTCAAGGACGCCATCCCCGGTGCGGCCGTCAAGAAGGGCGATGTCGTCAAGTGCGTCGTCGTGCGCACCAAGAAGGAGAAGCGGCGCCCCGACGGGAGCTACATCCGCTTCGACGAGAACGCCGCCGTCCTCATCAACGACCAGCAGCAGCCGCGCGGGACCCGGATCTTCGGCCCCGTCGGCCGCGAGCTGCGCGACAAGAGGTTCATGCGCATCGTGTCGCTGGCCCCGGAGGTGCTCTAAATGCGGATCCACAAGGGAGATCAGGTGATCGTCCTGTCCGGCAAGGACAAGGGCAAGAAGGCCGAGGTCGTGCGCGCCATCCCGTCCCGGGAGCGCGTCATCCTCGAAGGGGTGAACGTGGCCAAGCGCCATGCCAAGCCGACGCGCGCCACCCAGCAGGGTGGCGTCATCGACAAGTTCATGCCCGTCCACGTCTCGACCGTGGCCCTGGTCTGCAAGAGCTGCGACAAGCCCACGCGGGCCGGCTTCCGCTTCGAGGACGACGGCGAGAAGGTGCGCATCTGCAAGAAGTGCGGGTCGGTGCTGTGAGCACCGTGATGGCGCCGGCGCGCCCCCGGCTGAAGGAGCGTTACCTCACCGAGGTGCGGGACCGTCTCAAGGACGAGCTCGGCCTGGGCAACGTCATGGAGGTGCCCCGGCTGGAGAAGATCGTGATCAACATGGGCGTCGGCCGCGCCACCCAGCAGGCCTCGCTCATTGAGGGGGCCCAGCGCGACCTCGAGGTCATCACCGGCCAGAAGCCGATCGTGACGCGCGCCAAGACGTCCATCGCCGGCTTCAAGCTGCGTGAGGGACAGGCGATCGGGGTGAAGGCCACCCTGCGCGGTGATCGGGCCTGGGAGTTCTTCGACCGGCTGCTCAGCCTGGCCATCCCCCGCATCCGGGACTTCCGGGGCCTCTCGCCCCGCTCGTTCGACGGGCACGGCAACTACACGTTCGGGGTGACCGAGCAGCTGATCTTCCCCGAGATCGATTACGACAAGATCGACACGACCCGCGGCATGGACATCACCATCGTCACGACCGCACGCACCAACGAGGAAGGACGGGCGTTCCTGGCAGCGTTCGGCTTTCCGTTCCGACAGGAGACCCGGTAGCAACATGGCGAAAAAGGCTTTGATTGAGAAGCAGCGGCGCACCCCCAAGTTCAAGGTACGCGGGTACACCCGGTGCCAGCGATGTGGGCGGCCGAAGGCCGTCTACCGCAAGTTCGGGCTGTGCCGCATCTGCCTGCGCGTCATGGTGCACGCGGGCGAGGTGCCTGGCGTCACGAAGGCGAGCTGGTAGGCGACCATGACCATGACCGACCCCATCGCGGACATGCTCACGCGGATCCGCAACGCCAACTCCGCCATGTTCGACACGGTGCGCATGCCCGGCTCGAAGCTGAAGGAGTCGCTCGCCTCCATTTTGGAGCGCGAGGGCTTCATCGCGGGCTACAAGGTCGAGCCCAACGTCGGCAAGCCCGGCACGACGCTCGAGATCACCATGAAGTACTCGGGCGACCGCACCCGCACCATCGCCGGGATCAAGCGCGTCTCCAAGCCCGGCCTGCGCATTTACGCGCGGGCCGACGGCATGCCGCGCGTGCTCGGCGGCATGGGTGTGGCCGTCGTGTCCACCAGCCAGGGCCTGCTGACCGACCGCGAGGCGCGTCGCAAGCACCTGGGCGGCGAGGTGCTGTGCCATGTCTGGTAGGCCCGTGACCCGTTCCGCCGAGACCCGAGGGGAGGCCTGATGTCGCGCGTCGGACGCTCGCCCATCGCTGTCCCGTCCAACGTCACCGTCACCCTGAGCGGTCCCACGGTGAGCGTGAAGGGCCCCCAGGGGACCCTGGAGCGCCAGCTCCCCGAGGGCATCACCGTCGCCCAGGAGGGCGACACGCTCGTGGTCAGCCGGCCCGACGACGAGCGCCGTCACCGTGCCCTGCACGGCCTGTCGCGCTCGCTCGTGGCCAACATGGTCTCGGGGGTCACCGACGGCTTCTCCAAGGAGCTCGAGATCGTGGGCGTGGGGTACCGCGCCACGGCCAAGGGCCCGGGCGCGCTCGAGCTGGCGCTGGGCTTCTCGCATCCCGTGCTGGTGGACGCGCCCGAGGGCATCACCTTCGAGGTCCCGGTCCCGACACGCGTGATCGTCAAGGGCATCGACAAGGAGAAGGTGGGCCAGGTGGCCGCCGACATCCGCAAGCTGCGCAAGCCCGAGCCCTACAAGGGGAAGGGCGTGCGCTACTCCGGCGAACGAGTGCTGCGCAAAGCAGGAAAGGCCGCGAAGTAGATGGCACGCACCAGCGACCGCACCCGCCTGCGCCTCCGGCGCCATGACCGCGTCCGCGCCAAGGTGTCCGGCACGGCCGCATGCCCGCGGCTGGCCGTCCACCGGTCGAACCGCCACATTTCCGCCCAGCTCATCGACGACACCACGGGCCACACCCTGGCCGCGGCCTCCTCGGTGGAGCCCGACCTGCGTGCGTCACTGGGCAAGGGCGGTGGCGGTAACGTGACGGGCGCAGAATCGGTCGGGCGCCTGCTCGGCACGAGGGCCAAGGCGGCGGGCATCACGAAAGTGGTCTTCGACCGGGGGGGTTTCGTCTATCACGGGCGGGTCGCCGTCCTCGCTGACGCGGCACGGGCCGAGGGACTGGAGTTCTGAGCATGGTCGACACACAGTACGAAGAGCGCACCATCAAGGTGAACCGGGTGGCCAAGGTCGTCAAGGGCGGCCGGCGGTTCTCGTTCGCCGCGCTCATGGTGGTCGGTGACGGCAACGGCAAGGTCGGGCTCGGCTACGGCAAGGCCAAGGAGGCCGGTCTGGCGGTCCAGAAGGGAATCGAAGAGGCGCGCAAGAACCTCTTCGAGGTGCCCCTGGCCGGCAGCACCATCGTCCACCCCGTCATCGGCGAGAGCGGCGCCGGCAGGGTCCTGCTCAAGCCGGCCGCACCCGGGACCGGCGTCATCGCCGGCGGCGCCGCACGCCACATCCTCGAGATGGCCGGCATCCGCGACATCCTGGCCAAGTCGCTCGGCTCCTCGAACGGGATCAACGTGGCGCACGCCACGATCGCCGGGCTCAAGCAGCTCCGGCGCCCCGACGACGTCGCCGCGCTGCGCGGCAAGGCGGCTGACGAGGTGACCCCCGGCGGTGTCCTTCGGGCCTACCGGGAGCGCAAGCGCGAGACCGACCTGTACGCGGCGGAGGCGCGCTGACGATGGCACCCAGTGCCACCACCAAGAAGGCCGCGGGGGAGTCCCGCCTGCTCGTCACCCAGACGCGCTCGGCCATCGGCACCAAGCCCAAGCACCGCGGCACGCTGCGGGCGCTGGGCCTGCGCGGCATCGGCCAGACCAACGAGTTGCCCGACCGCCCCGAAATCAGGGGCATGATCGCCCGCGTGCCGCACCTGATCAGCGTCGAGGAGGTCGCGAAGTGAAGCTCCACGATCTGGCACCGCCCAAGGGTGCCACCACGCCCAAGCGCCGCGTCGGCCGCGGCACCGGGGGCAAGGGCCACAAGACGGCCGGCCGCGGGACCAAGGGGCAGAAGGCCCGCAATACCATGCCGGCCGGCTTCGAGGGCGGCCAGCTCCCCCTCATGCAGCGCATCCCCAAGCTGAAGGGGTTCACCAACCCGTTCCGAGTCGAGTACACCCCGGTCAACCTGGGTGCCCTGGACGCGCTCGGGACCGACGAGGTGACGGTGCAGACCCTGGTGGACGCAGGCGTCGTGCGTCCGAAGGCCCTCGTCAAGATCCTCGGCCAGGGCTCGCTGGCCCGGCCCGTGCGGGTCTCGGCCCATGCGTTCTCGAAGGCGGCCGAGGCGGCCATCACCGCTGCCGGGGGTAGCGTCGAGCGGGTGCCGCTGCCCTTCGCCCACGGGCGACCGCCTGCCTCGGGCAATGCCCTGATGAACCGCTAGTGACGACCGCACCGGGACTCAGCTGAGAGGAAGGGCCATGCTCTCCCGGCTCGCCAACATCTTCAGGGTTCCCGACCTTCGCAACAAGGTCGTCTTCACGCTCGCCATCATCGCCCTGTACCAGATCGGGGCCAACGTCCCCGTGCCCGGTGTCAACTGGTCGCGCCTGCAGGGGCTCGAGAGTTCGGCCTCGGCGTCGGGTGTGCTCGGGTTCCTCAACCTCTTCAGCGGCGGTGCCCTGGTCCGGCTGGCCGTCTTCGGCCTGGGCGTCATGCCCTACATCACCAGCTCCATCATCATCCAGCTGCTCTCGACGGTGATCCCCAAGCTCGAGGAGTGGCGGGACCAGGGCGCGGTCGGCCAGAAGAAGATCACCCAGACCACCCGCTACCTCACCGTCGCGCTGGCCGTCATGCAGTCCTCGGGCCTGGTCTACGCCTTCCACGGCCACGACTCCGCCCTGCTCGGTACGAGCGTCGACCTGATCCCGAGCTTCAACTGGCCGCTCGCCCTCTTCATGGTGCTGATCCTCACCGCCGGCACCGCCTTCGTCATGTGGCTGGCCGAGCTGATCACCCAGCGCGGCATCGGCCAGGGCATGTCGATCCTGATCTTCGCCAACGTGGTGGCCGCCATCCCGACCGGGTTCAAGGCCATTTACGAGGAGGGCGGCATCTCCAAGTTCAGCATCATCATCATCGTCTCCCTGGTCCTGCTGGTGGTCATCGTGTTCATGGACCAGGGCCAGCGGCGTATCCCGGTCACGTTCGCCCGACGGGTCGTCGGCCGGCGCATGTACGGGGGCAGCTCCACCTACATCCCGCTGAAGGTGAACCAGTCGGGCGTGATCCCGATCATCTTCGCCAGCTCCGTCCTCTACATCCCGGTCCTGCTGTCCAACGTCATCCCCTGGAACTGGTTCCAGAACTTCGTGCGCAACAGCCTGACGCCGACGAGCTTCTTCTACATCGCGGCGTACTTCCTGCTCATCGTGATGTTCACCTTCTTCTACGTGTACGTCGCCTTCGACCCCCACCAGCAGGCCGACCTGATCCGCAAGCAGGGCGGGTTCGTCCCGGGCATCCGTCCCGGGCCGCCCACCGAGCGGTACTTCGCGCACATCCTCAGCCGTATCACCGTCGTCGGGGCGATCTTCCTGGGCTCCGTCGCCGTCGTGCCCTCTCTCCTCATGGCGCTCTGGCACCTGAACCGCTTCCCGTTCTACGGGACGACCCTCCTCATCTCGGTGGGCGTCGCCCTCGAGACCATGCGCCAGATCGACAGCCAGCTGATGATGCGCAACTACGAGGGCTTCCTCAAGTAGGCGCTTGTGATTCCCGGGGTCAGGCTCGTGGTCCTCGGCAAGCAGGGGGCCGGCAAGGGGACGCAGTGCGTGCGCCTCTCCCATCACTACGTGGTGCCACACGTCTCGACGGGGGACATGTTGCGCAGCGAGGTCAAGTCGCGCACCTCGCTCGGCCAACGCGCCCAGTCGCTGATGGAGCAGGGCGAGCTCATCCCCGACGACCTGGTCATGGAGATGGTGGGCGCCCGCCTCTCCGAGCGTGACACCACCGGGCGCGGCTTCGTTCTCGACGGCTGCCCCCGGACGACGAGGCAGGCCGAATCGCTCGAGAAGATCGTCGAGCCCTTCGGTCTCGACCTGGTGATCGACCTGCAGGTCCCCACGAACCTGGTCATGAAGCGCCTGGCCTCGCGACGGGTCTGCGTGGACTGCGGGGCCAACTACTCGACCGCGGCCCCGCCGCTCGTGAACTGGACCTGCGACGTGTGCGGCGGTGAGGTGGTCCAGCGCGAGGACGACACCGAGGAGGCGATCGGGCGCCGGTTGAGCCTCTACGAGGAGGAGACCGAGCCGCTGCTCACCTGGTACAAGGAGCGCCGCCTCCTGGCCGAGATCAACGGCACCGGCTCTCCGGACGCCGTGACCCGGCGCGTGGTGGGCGCCATCGACACGCTGCGCCAGCACCTCAAGGAACGCGGCGCCCTGTGAGGCGCAACGAGGCCGAGCTGGCCAAGATGCGCCGCGCCGGCAAGGTCGTGGCGGAAATGCACGAGGCGACTCGCGCCGCCGCCAGGCCGGGTGTCACCACCCTGGAGCTCGACGAGGTCGCCCGTGACGTCCTGGAGCGCCGGGGCGCCGCCTCGAACTTCCTCGGCTACCACGGCTTCCCGGCGGTCATCTGCACCTCGCCCAACTCCATGATCGTGCACGGGATCCCGGGCGGCTACGTGCTCGAGGAGGGGGACATCCTCTCCATCGACTGCGG
>JBKQUM010000097.1:0-6369 GCA_052140165.1 Acidimicrobiales bacterium | reverse complement strand
GGTCCCCCGTTTGATCCACGAACCCCGGGATGACCCGATGGAAGATCACGCAGTCGAAGAAACGGTGCTGAGCCAGGAAGACGAAGTTGTTGACCGTTTGGGGGGCATCCTTTGCATCAAGCGCAATCACGAATGTGCCCACATCGGTCTTCACGGTAGCGGTATAGGCCTTGGCGGGATCGATGATCATCGCCGGTGCGCTGCTCCACTTCGGCTTCTGCAGCGCGGTGGTGGGATTCTTTGGACAGCCGGCAGCCACCGAAGCTGCGTTTGCGGCTGCCTGCGCCTTCTCCTCGGCTGCCGAACCGCCGGTCCCCGAGGACACCGTTACATTCGTGAATCTCGAGTTCTGTTGTGCCGCTGCGGTCGCCAGCACCTGTTTGTCGTGCGCGGTAAGTGGAACCGGTGTCCCCGTGGTGGTACTCGTCGTCGAACTCGAGGGCAGGCCCAAGGACAGGGCCGTGAACTCGAATGCGGCGCCGCGGTGCCAGGCGATGATGTAGGCCGAATCTGAGCCCACCCGCTCGACGGCTGTTGTTCCGAGACTCTTCGGAGGGTTGAGTCCCGCTTGCGCCTTATCGTTGGATCCAAGACTTTTCAAGAGCGATTCCGCATCTGCTGTTGATTCACAGTAGAGCACTTCAGACTCCAAACCGAGCTTTCCGGATGCACTCGCCAATTCCTCTCGGGCTCCATCGGGACACCCGGTGACGCCGGTGTTCGTTGAGGTGGTGGGAGCGCTGACGACCTCCGTGAATCCCGCCTGCTTCGCCGTGGATACGGGAACGAGCGCGCTGGTCAATAGCTTCGACGCTGAGGACGTGCCCGCGGCCGCGGCCGCGGGCACCGCGACTATGGACCCTGCGACCGCGACAACGGTTACGAGAATGCTTCCCGCGACGACGTGATTCGGAGTCGGCTTTCTCACTAACACACGTCTTTCTATAGGGAGAGGGCTCCCGAGCCCGATCGGCCTAGAGGCGATTCAGATCGGATGCCGGCTGGCTTCGGCAGGAAGATAGCCGAACTGCGAGGTATTGATGTCGCGCCGGAAGCGTTCGTGAGATGGTGCTCTGGCTCCCAGGACGCGCATCGACGGAGCATTCGGGCCAATACCTAATCACTCGCGGCCACTACCGCCTGAAGAGCCCACGCGGGGCTCAGCAGGAATACGTCCAGTTTCTACGAGTCAGTGGTCCGCACGGTCTCGTCGCCATCAATCACCGATAGAGGTCCTCCCAGCTTCGACAAATCGGAGGCGGTCGCACTCTCTAGGCGGATCTTGGACGGATAAACTCAACTGCTCCCGAGTAGGGACGCCCGCCAATAACAACACCCGCCGATTGCACTCGACGCTCGGTTACCTCAGCCCCGCTCAATACGAAGCTGTTCACCACAACGCCGACCGCCATGTGGGCGATCAACACAAGCAACCTGTCCGTCGAACCGGATCAAGCCCAAACCATCCTTCACCCTGAGATGTGTCACTCATGTCAAGCCCCGCCTTCAATCGACCTCTGCAGTGACAAACTCCAGCACTTCACTCCCTGTGCGGTGGTTCCGCACTCAGGACATTGAAACACCTCTCCAGCGTGTGTCATGCGCCGCCCACAGATGGGGCAGACGCGCTCCTCGGTGAATCTCAGGGTGGTCATCTTTGACCTCCTTACCCCTACCCACCGCCCTTAGGTCAGCATGCTGACAAGGCCTTGCACACCGGAATAGAGCCGACCGGACCGAACAGGCACAACGTCCCGACAACACTTGGCACCGTCACATCAGGGTCCTGATGAACCGTGTCGAGCGGTGGGGGCTGAGCCCGGTATTTGCCTGTGACGACCCGCTGACCCGACTGGTCCCACTCGCGCCGAACTGCCCCAATGTCCCGGCGTACTGGGACATTCTCGTCACTCAGCCGCGACCATCCACTGCCTGATCTTGGACTCGGCGACCTCCGCCTCATGTGCCGTCAGGCGGCCCAGTAAGGAATCGCACCATACGGCCGGAATGTCTCGTTCGACTCCGTTTATCGAGACAACTAGGCGGAGGTGTCGACTTGTGCTGGGCGAGTCGCCACCAACAACTCTCTGTGAGCGCACCAACATGGGTTCTTGAACGTGCGTACGGTCAATGCGCAGGCCGTGGCCGAACTGGCGTACGAGGATTTCGTCGTCAAACAGTTCGACACCGGGAGGACGCAGACACAATGCGATTGTGACCAGGATATACAGGGCACCGACAGCGGCGGCGACGGGCCAGAAGAAGTCGTCGGGATTTGCGACCAACTCCACCATGATCATGGCGACGGCGATGGCACCGCCGAGCGCCTGGTGCGCCCAGGCGGTCCAGGGGTAGATGGTGTCGATCTTTTTCGAGTCCCGACTTGATGAAGCTGTCACGGTGCAGCCGACCTTAGAAGACGGCATCGTCCCGGCTGAATCAATGGTCTCCTCGCTCGGCCCAGCGTCTGCTGCAAAGCCGTACCACTCGTGCAGCCTCATGAAGTCGTCACCGCCGGGGTTGCTGGGTTGGTCATTTGGGCCAGCGATGTACCCGTCAAGCGACATCGACATGTAGAGCACCGATTTAGACATACGGTGGTCCTTTCCCTCTGGAACTTCTGATCTAATCACCAATAGAGACGGCGCATAGTGAACCAAATCATCGGTGCATCTACCGCCTGCCCCCGTTCGCTGCCGGCCTGGTGGCACACGATTCCTCATGGAATTGGTCACGCGCTTACTTCTGTTAGCAGCTGAAACCGTTTAGGGCTGCCCTAGCAACATCACCAACACGAGCGGATCGAATGGGGATTCGGTGAATCCGTAGTGCGTGTAGAAACTCTTGGCTTCTTCATCCTTGGCATGGATCAGGAGCACCCGGACCCCGACCGACTGCGCAACCTCGAAGGCCTTGAGCATGAAGTGCTTCAGGAGGGCCGCCCCAAGACCTCGACTGTTGTGTCTGGAATCAACCGCCATTCGTGCGAGGAGGATGGCCGGCATTTCTTCGGGTTGATTTCGTCCCATGCTCTTCGGAGCAGATCTTCGAAAAATGGACGCTGTCGCCGATGCATAGAAGGCAACGACTTCATGTGTGCCCGTTTCGACGACGACCCACGTTCGGCTACTGCCGCTCGCCTGGTTCTTGCGGGCATGGCGGATCAACCACTGATTGAGAGCCGGCTTGCCGCAGTCGAACCCCTCGAGGAGATGGTCACCGGCCAGCAACTCCGGACCGACGTAGGCCACTAAGCAGGTTGCTCGAGCACCGAGGGATTGGAGAGCAACTTGACCATCGCTGCCGGAAGTGCCGGCGGAGCTGACAGCAATTCCTGCAGCTGGCTCCACTGGGCATCGTCGACGAAGAACACGCGCCGGTCGGCCAGCTCGGTCTCGGCCGCCTCGACCGCATGGCGCAGGACGAAGTCGTTAGCCGACTCGCCTCGAGCCTCGGCGGCCCTGCGCAGGACCGCATCCTGTTCGGGGGTGAGTCTGAGGCTCAGTCGCTCGGTCTTCGATGCCATACAGGAAGTGTACGCCGTTTGACGTACAAAGTCATCACCTCAACCGAGCTCCGGACGGGCAGGGCCGGTCAAGGCCGGCGCAGCCGCCCGGAGGAGAAGCCTTGACGGGTCCGGGCGGATCCCGCGGGCACCATGGGTCAGGCCGCCCGATGGGCGGCCTACCTGCGCTTTTACCTCCCTCCAAATGAGTTGTCGCAACCGTGCGACAAACTGATGGCCATGACCGAAGACCTCGATTTCCGTAGCGACAAGAGCGAGAGTGCCGAGGGCGGCCGGGTGGCCGTCAATCGCTGGGCCGGCTACCACCACAATCTCGACGAGGACATCGTGGCCCAGGCCTTCTCGACGCCGGGGCAGAGCATGGAGGAACTCGATCCCGAGATCCGTGACGCCATCGCCGCCGACGCCCTCGAGCGTTCGGAACTCATCGGCTTCTGGGTGGCCTGGCATCTCGCCGGCGGCTTCGACAATCTCGAACGAGGGGGCTGGCACCGAGCGACCATCTTCCGCAAGATTCGCCGCTTCCGGGCCACCTACGGCGGCCACCCCGACGAGTTCGTCTTTCCCTGGATGCAGCTCGACCTCGACACCGCGTGGTCCGAGCAGATCACCCGCCAGCTGGAAGCGGCCCGCAGCCGCGGTTTCTTCGGCTGACTTCGAAGGCGTTCCGTCCCATGCACACGTCTGATCAGCTAGTCGCAAATATGCAGCTACAGGAGCCCAGGCTCCGGGAGCTGGCGTCGGGAGTCGACGCCCTCTACCTCTCTGGCCGAGCCGAACTCCCGAGGCGGCTCCTGGCCCGACTCGAGGACAGCCGGGCCTGGGCCGCCGAGGCCAAACGTCCGGCGCCGTGCGAGATCGGCGAGCACACCTTCGGCATCGCTCCGCACGGGTGGGGGAAGTACCGCTTCTGCCTCGACCACCACATGGCCCGCATCGGCTTCTCGACCAGCCGCCACCTCCCCACCGTGCGTGTGCAGCCGCGGTCGGAATTCCTCCATGCCGTTGGCCCCGGGGAGGCCGTGGCGACACTGCGGGAAGTACTCGAACCCGAACTGGGGCAGCTGCGTCTCTGGGTCAACCGGGTCGACCTCTTCGCCGACTGGCAGGGCTGGACGCTCACTCTCGACGATGCCCACCGCTTCGTCTGCCGCGCCGACGCTCGCCGGACCTACGACGTCGGCGGCACTCTGACCGGTTTCGAGTTCGGTTCCCGCAAGACCAAGACCCTGCTGGCCCGCCTCTACGACAAGACGGCCGACGTCGCCGCCAAGGACACCGGCTGGTGGCACGAGGTGTGGAGCGAGCGCTACATCCCCGGCCTGCCCGTGCACCGGCTCGAGTTCGAGTTCGGGCGTCAGTCACTCGTCGAATTCGACCTCAACACGCCAGACCAGGTCCTGGGTGCCGCCGGCGACCTGTGGGCCTACGCAACCGGGGAATGGCTGACGTACCGCTCCCCCACCGGTGACCAGACTTGCTGCCGCTGGCCCCTGGCCCCCGAGTGGCAGCAGGTCCAAGCCGCCACGCTGGGACATCGGGCGGTAGGGCTCGAGCGTCTGCGCCTGGCCCGGCGCTCCACGTCCATCGAGAAGCTGCTCCCGGGCTTGACCGGCTACCTGGCGTCGCTGGGCGCCCTCATCGGGACAGAGGGCATCGACGACACCTTGGGAGCCATCGGGCATCATCTGCACACCTACGAGATCGTCAGTCACACGCAGTTTGCCGACCGGGTGGCCCGCCGCCGCAGCGAACTGGAGCTGCGGTGAGCACGGCCGGGCCCGACTACGAACGGGCGGCGGCAGTGCTCGTACGGATCGGCTTGCGCATGGTGAACGAAGGCAAGGTGCACGAGGGCACAGTGCACGAAGACAAGGCGGAACAGGAGGGCAGCGATGTTGACGGTGGCCTACTGCCGGGTGTCGACCGAGGAGCAAGCGGCGGAGGGCTTCTCGATCGCCGGGCAAGCTGACAAGCTGCGCGTCTACGCAGAGCTGCACGACCTCGGCGACGTGACGGTCATCGCCGATCCGGGGCTCTCCGTCAAGAACCTCGAGCGGCCCGGGCTGCAGCAACTGCTGCACATGGTCGACGAGGGTCATGTCGCCAACGTGATCACCTGGCGGCTCGACCGGTTGTCGAGGAACTTGGGCGACCTGATCATGTTGGCTGACCGCTTCGGACAGGCCAACGTGGCCCTGCACTCGTTCACCGAGAAGATCGACCTGTCGTCTGCGACGGGCCGGATGTTCTACAACATCCTCGGTTCCTTCGCCCAGTTTTACCGGGAGCAATTGGCGGAGAACGTCCGCATGGGCATGCAGCAGGCGGTGCGCCAGGGCAAGTGGGTCAACCGCCCCAAGACGGGGTACGACCTCATCGACGGCGAGCTTGTACCCAACGAGATGGCGGCCGTCGTCCGGCGCATCTTCACCATGCGAGGCGAGGGAGCGAGTCAGGGCAAGATCGCCGACGCTACGGGCGTCAAGTACTCCACTGTGCTCAGCATTCTGGGGTCGCGCATCTATCTCGGCGAGGTCCAGATGAACGGGGAATGGTTCCCCGGCCACCACGAAGCGATCGTCACGCCGGAGGCCTTCGCCGCCGCCCATCGGGGCCGGGTCAGAGGGCGGGCCCGCGGCACCGACCTCCTGTCCGGCCGGGTCCGCTGCGGGCTCTGTCAGCGGCTCATGGCGCTCGACCAGACGGCGAGGGGCGCAAGCTCTACCGCTGCCACCACCGGGGCCAGGGCTGCAGGCAACCCCGTCGCACGAACGTCGGACTGCACCGTGCCGCCGCCTTGGGACTGCAGCTCATCGGCGACGACGTCGAACTGCAGGCCG
>JBKQUM010000096.1:0-3843 GCA_052140165.1 Acidimicrobiales bacterium | reverse complement strand
AGATCAATTACGTAGACGCGGAATATGGGGACCAGTGCCTCGACCACTTCGCTCCAGGTGCTGCCGTCCTCGGCAAGAGCATGGAGAAGGACTACGGGAGGTAGTCCGACTTCTCCAGCGCCGGTATATGCCAATTCCACACCATTGACCTTGACACCGGACATCTCGCTCACAGTAGTGACGCTACGACGGTCCGGACGATGCCGTGGGGTTCCCCATGGTGCGTTCGTTTGAGGCGCATGCAACTGTGGCAAGTGCGCAATGGAATTCTGATGCTGTTTGAGGGTGCTGTGTTACAGAAACCGCATCCTCGCGGGCTCACTTTCCCAGGTCCCAGGGCCAGGGCCGTCCTCCGGGATCAAGTGCTTGCAACTGTTGATCTCGCCTGGAACGGCCCGATCCGGACACCTTCGCTCGAAGTCGTGAATGTCGCTGGGACTCAGCTCTCGGGCGTGACCGCATCCAATCGGCGCCCAACCTCCGACGTGTTCACGCCGAGAGCGCCCAGCAGCACCGCCGCAGGATCTGGTGGTTGGAGAGTGAGGATCTGGGCCAGCACCTGCTGGGCCGTGACCTGGGTCTTCCGGCGATTGGGTTTGACCGCATCCTCAAGCACTTTCTTTGCCGCGGGCGTCATGCGGAGGCGATCTTTTTTCGCGACGTCTCTGATCCTCGGCTTTTTCGGCACGGCGCGCATCGGCAGTGGGGGAGCGTCGGTGCCCGACCCCAGGCCCAGGGCACCCAGGGCTTCCTGATCGAGCGACTCAAGGGCCCGGCGAGCTTGCTGCAGGCTCACGCCCAACACGACTTCGATCGAGGGATCCTCCAACAAGGCGAGCAAGAGGTGATCGGTGCCAGTTCGGCGATCGCCTCGGCGACGGGCCTCCTCACTGGCCCGCAAATAGATGGCCCAGACGTGAAGCACCCCTGGCACAACGGATTCGGTGGTCATGAGGACTCCTTGTTGTATTTGGTGTGCACGGATTGGCGGGTGACGCCCAGGGCGTCTCCGATCTGCTGCCACGACCAGCCCTTTTCCCGGGCCGCCGCGACGTGGTTCGCCTCGACCCTCTCAGCCAGGCGATGGAGGGCCACCGAGGCGCGAAGCCCAATTGCCGGGTCCTCCGACGAGAGATTCACGTTGAGTTCTTCGATGTCCATGCCTGTCAGTATAGACTGACATCCTTGATTTTGTCAACCTAAACTGACACAGCAGATCGCCACACCGGAGTGCCCCAGATGCCGGGTCATGGACACACTTCTTCGGGCTCTGAGGACCGGTTGCTTGTTCTCCGCAAGCGGTTTGAATGTTCCGTCGGATCGGCCGCCCGAGCATCCTGCGGATGGACCAGTTCGACGGATCCGGTGTCCGAAGGGTGCCCCACTGCGCGCGGCAAACATTCCGGTTGAGGGTGCCCCGGACCGTCGCTGGGTCAGTGGCAACCGCACAATGGCCATGAATCGCCCACCCCGCCACCCGCCACCCGCCGCTCGTCCTCGGCCAGGTCTTGTTGTTCCGTTGTTCCGGGTAAGTCCGTACGGCTCTATTTGGCCGTGCACGGCGGTGTCAGCATCGTGATTGAGGGGCGGTGATCGGGGGGCAGAGTGTTCGCAGAGTGGCAGGATCGGGCCGCTTGCAAAGGCGAGACTGAGGCATTCTTCTCGTACGACGAGGAGAGGGTGGCACATGCTCTGGCAATCTGCGAGAACTGCCCGGTCCGCCAGGAGTGCCTGCAGATGGCTTTGGCCGACCGCAACCTTTTTGGGGTGTGGGGCGGCACCACCCAAGCCGAGCGGCGGCGGATCCACCGTCGGCGTGTGGCGTAGAAGCTGTCGCCAGCCCCCGGCCACTGCTCGGCCTCCCTGAGTTTCGCCCCACGACCCGACGAGGCCGGGATCAAGACGGCCACGGCGGAACCACGCCGTGACGGCTCTCATGCCGACTTTGTTGGAACATTGTGACGGTTCAGTCCTGTCGGCCCTATTTCCGCATGGACCTCAATGTCAGCATCCTGACTGAGGGGCGGTGACCGGCGGGGTACGACAAGGGGTGAGTGCCGCGATGCCGTCACCGCCCCTCCTCGGTTACGCCGGGCTGCAGGCGCATCTCCCGCGCTCACTTGCCATCGCCGAGCAGTGGACGGGGCGCTGGCGTTTCCCAAGCGGTGAGCGGGCACACATACCCACGATCAGATCAGCCGACCGTCTCGTAGACCATTTCGGCGGTGATAAATCTTAGGGGTGATGCCCTTCGCTGGGGCTCATCGACCACGTTCGGACGTCACGTAGCCCAAGTGTGTCTTGCAGTAGCGCGACGGTGGGAAGTGCATTGCCCTTTCTCCACAATCAGGAGCTACACAGCCATCCGTCCTGTGCCACGTTTCTCGGAGCGCGTGAAGGTGACGACGAATCCATCCCCAGGCTTCTAAGTGTCGGAGTATCTCCATCGTTTAAGAATCTATGCCACACCTCGCAACAACTGTCGTCTGGGCGACGGTTTCTGGAACAGGTAGGTGAACAACGTGTGACAGAACTACCTCTGTAGCGAGTGGCACCATCGTCGGCCCCTGTGCCAGTACGCCGGGCTGGGGCGTGGCCGATCGGAACAGCAGGAAGAGCCGCCCACCCCCCATGCGCACTTGATCGGCAAGAAAGGGAGTGAGGATCGACATCTCTTCACTCTTCCTTCCCGATGATCATTCATCGTTTCCGGTCAGGAGGACGGACGTCTCAGCAGCATTCCAGGCCATTTAGTCACGCAATCATACGAACGCCTCCCACACGAATGCCTCCGGCGCGGCATCAGTACCTCGCCGTTCGGCTATCTTCCTCACCGAAGCCAGCCGGCATCCGAATTGAATCGCCTCTAGCCCGATCGGGCTTGGGAGCCCTCCTCCCTTTTAGAAGGACGTGTGTTAGTGAGAAAGCTGACTCTGAATCTCGTCGCCGCGGCAAGCATTGGCGCAACCGTTGTCGCGGTCGTAGGCCCAATCTCCGTCGTGCCTGCCGCGGCGGCCACGTCCTCGGCGTCTAAGCCATCGACCAGCGTGCTCGTTCCCGTATCTGCAGCCAAGGAAGCGGGATTCACGAAAGTCGTCAGCGCTCCCTCCTCCACCTCGACCAATACCGGCGTCACGGGTTGCCCCGAAGGAGCGGAGGAGGAATTCGCGAGCGCATCTGGAAACCTCGGGTTGCTGTCTGAGGTGCTCTACTGCGAATCAGCGGCAGATGCGGACACGCTCTTGAAGGGGCTTGAATCCAACGCCAAGTCGCAAGTTGGTCTGAGTCCTCCGAAGAATCTCGGATCGACAGCGATCGAGCGATTGGGGTCGAATTCGACCTACCTCATCGCCTGGCGTCGCGGCACCGCGTTCGAACTGACCGGCCTGTCCACGGACCTGCCCTCGAGCTCCACGACAAGCACAACTGTTGGGACGCCGGTTCCACTTAGCGCGCACGACAAGCAGGTGCTGGCAAACGAAGCGACACAACAGGGTGCGAGATTCACGAATGTCACG
The DNA here is from genome assembly GCA_052140165.1 of Acidimicrobiales bacterium. Classification (GTDB taxonomy): domain Bacteria; phylum Actinomycetota; class Acidimicrobiia; order Acidimicrobiales; family RAAP-2; genus Bog-473. Next base: position 325 of record JBKQUM010000096.1, on the reverse strand, counting down.
GTCTCGTCGGGGACCGGCGGTTCGGCGGCCTATACCAAGGCGCAGGCATCGGCAAACGCAGCTTCGGTGGCTGCAGGCTGTCCAAAGAATCCCGCAACCGCGCTGCAGAAGCCGAAGTGGAGCAGCGCACCGGCCACGATCATCGATGCCGCCAAGGCCTATACCGCCACGGTGAAGACCGATGTGGGCACATTCGTCATTGCGCTTGATGCAAAGGATGCCCCCCAAACGGTCAACAACTTCGTCTTCCTGGCTCAGCACCGTTTCTTCGACTGCGTGATCTTCCATCGGGTCATCCCGGGGTTCGTGGATCAAACGGGGGACC
>JBKQUM010000095.1:0-30629 GCA_052140165.1 Acidimicrobiales bacterium | reverse complement strand
GCCAACGTCGACCACCCCGGCCGGCCTGGCCGAGGCCAAGCGCCGCCAGCGCGCCGCCGAGTCCGAGGCGAACAAGAAGGGTCCCGCGGGCCTCGACTTCGCCTCGACGCCCATCGGCGGTCCGTAGCCGCCACTCCCCCGCCTATTTCTGAGGCTGGCCCGCCGGGCCGGCTTCAGCGCGCCCCGAGACGACCGCTGCAGCTGCCAGCGAGCTCTCTCGGGGCGCCGTCGCGCCCGGTATCCGCCACCGAAGGGTCGATGGCCGTCATCATTGGCCACGAGAGCGCGTCAGGGTGGCGTTCGGGGCCAAATCCCGCCTTTCGTTAACTCGATGTCGTGACTTTCGTGAACACCTGGCCGTGGGGGCGGAGGGATTCGAACCCTCACTGGGGACGGTTTAAGCGCCCTGCCTCTGCCTGTTGGGCTACGCCCCCGGGACGCCACCATTCTTGACCGACGCGGGCACCGGTATGACGCATGGGCCACGGGCGACGGCGATCAGCCGGGCACGGCGGAGACGAGGGGGCGATGCTGCTCCAGGACCGCCAATTCGGCGTCGCGCGGTGCGTCGACCAGCTCGGTGTGCGCTCCGAAGATCATGGTGGCGCGACCCTCGGGGTCCCAGGGACGCCATTCTCCGATGCCTTCGTGCGAGGGGCTCCCACTCCCGGCGAACGCGAGCCACGCCCTCTGCATCTGGTCGGAGAGCGACTGGACGGCCGGGCCTGCGCCGGAGAACATCTGCACCACCGGGAGGTGCACGGCTCCGAAGACGAAGGGGAGCTCCAAGGCGTGACACGCTCCGAGCATCCCGCCGAACGCAGGGGACTCCCAGTCGAACAGGTAGACGAAAGTCCGTGAGCCGCGTGCCGCGTGTGTCGCGGCGAGCTGGAGGCTGGGCCAGCGGAAGACGACGTCGGTCCCGACGGCCACCCAGATGTCCTTGGCGTCCACCGGCTCTTCGCGGACGCCCCGGGCCGCCCTGTACGCGTCGATCACCTCGCCGGCGGGCATGTCGGGTACGGCATTGGCAACCCAGCGCTGGACCCCTTCCTCGTCCAGCGCCATGAGCGCCGGGTTCCCGAGGCCGAAGAGGGTCAGCTCGTCCCGGTTGGTGCCGATCAGCAGGTCGATCCCGGCCGACGAGCCGTTGGCCACGGTGGCCAGTGGATCGTCGGGCAGGAGGACCCCGTCGACGACGGGCAGGAACGGCAGCGGGATCATGCCGGGGTCAGGACGCCGCCTCCCGATCTCCTCCGTGGCGGCAACGAGCTCGGAAGCCGGGATCCGCGCCAGCGACGCCCTGTCGCAGGACGCGATCCCGAGCACGGCAGTGAGGCGCTCCGCCGATCGCTCCGACTCCTCCACGGAGTGCACGTGCACGCCCCCGCTCTGCACCACGGCTCGGCGGAACAGACCCGACGCGGCCGGCGTGCCGAGCAGCGTGGCCACGCTGAACCCACCGGCCGACTCGCCGAAGATCGTGACGTTGTCGGCATCGCCGCCGAAGGTCGCGATGTTGTCGCGGACCCATGCCAGCGCGGCCAGTTGGTCGTGGATGCCCCAATTGCCGACCAGGCCATCCGGGTCCGCCAGCTCGCGATGCCCGAGGAAGCCGAGTGCGCCGAGCCGGTAATTGATGGTCACCACGACCGCGTTGCCGTTGCGCACGAGGTTCCCACCCCGGTAGAGGAACACCGACCCGCTGCCCGATGTGAAGCCGCCGCCGTGGATGAACACCATGACGGGCCTGCCGTGACCGGGCCCGTGCGTCGGTGTCTCCGGCAGGTCGGGCGTCCAGACGTTCAGCGACAGGCAGTCCTCGCTGTGCGGCTCGGAGACCTCGGGGTCCGAAGGGCTCGTGATGCCCGGCAGGGAAGGCGATTGCGGCGCGATCGGTCCGAAGGTCGAGGCGTCCCGGACTTCGTCCCATGTCTCGGGCGGCAGCGGAGGCCTCCAGCGAAGCTGCCCGACCGGTGCCCGCGCGTAGGGGATGCCGGAGAACGACCACAGATCACCGCGCCACACACCCCTCAGTCGCCCCTGAGTGATGGACACGACACCCTCCATGGACGGCACCCTACGGACGGTGGCCCGCACGGTCAATCGTGGCGAACGTGAACGGCGCGCGAACGAGGGCTGCAACCCGACCGAAACGCCGGGGTGCCGAGTCTGCAACCACGCACCCGTTACGCTTTGCCACGTGGATGCAGTGAATTGTCGGAACACTGTCCGCAGGCGGAACCTTGTCGCCCAAGCGGCAGTCATCGCCGGGCTCCTCGGTGTCTGGTGCTCGGCCGCCACCGCGGCCGGCGCCACCGGCTCGTCGACCTCCACCACCCTTCCCGGAGCGGCGCCGAACCAGTCGCAGATCAACGCGACGCAGTCGCAGGTCGCCCAGATCGAGGGCACGCTGACTCAGGAGGAGCAGCAGACGTCGATCCTCGACGACAAGTACAACACCGCGGTCCAGAGCCTGCAGAACGCGCAGACGGCCCTCCAGACGATCGACACCGGCCTGGTCCACGCCCAATCGGCGGTCGACACGGACAAGCGGCTCGTCGCGACCGACGCGGTCTCGGCGTACGTCTACGGCACACCTGAGACCGGCTTCGCCTCCTACTTCTCGTCGTCGGCGACGGACAACGAGGCCCGCAACCAGTACACCGATCAGATCGTCGGCAACCTGACGAGGGACGAGTCGGCGCTCCAGCGTTCCGAGGCGCGCCTGCAGACCGAACAGGCGCAGCAGCAGACGGTGGCGGCGCAGGCCCAACAGGAAGCCGCGCAGGCGAAGTCGTTGGCGCAGGCCAACGAGCAGGAGGCGGCGACGACGAAGGCCACCCTGGGCCAGGTGCAGGGCCAGCTGGCCCAGGAAGTCGCACAGGCCGCCATCGAAGAGGCCCAGCAAGAGGCTGCGGCGGCGGCCAAGGCCGCCAGCCAGGCGCAGCAACAGCAGGCGGCCGCGGCAGCGGAGGCCGCCGCCACCGTCGCGGGCGCCGTCGGCGGGTCCTCGAGCGGGGCGGCAGCGACCGACGCCGCGAACCAGGCCTCGGGCACCTCGGGCACCTCGGGCACCTCGGGGACCACGGGGCCGGTGGGCGGGTCGGCGTCGGGGAGCGGCGCGGGCATGGCTGCGGTGCAGGCCGCGGTTTCGCAGCTGGGCGTTCCGTACGTCTTCGGCGGCGAGCAGCCCGGCGTGGGCTTCGACTGCTCGGGTCTGGTGCAGTGGGCCTGGGCGCAGGCCGGCGTGTCCATCCCGAGGACCACCGAGACGCAGTGGCCGGCCCTCCAGCACGTGTCGCTCGATGCCCTCGAGCCCGGTGACCTGCTCTTCTATTACAACCTCGATGGCGACAGCCAGGTGGACCATGTCGTGATGTACACCGGCTCGGGTCCGTACGGGACCGACACCGTCATTCAGGCCCCGTTCACGGGTTCGACCGTGTCGTACTCACCCATTTTCACCGAGGGCCTCATCGGGGCGGCACGGCCCTAGGCCCCTCGGCCCCCTCGGCAGGCGCGACCCCAGGATCGCCGGACCCGTGTGGTCGGTACGATGGCCCGATGGCCAGCGGGCGCCCGGTTGTCGGCGAGAAGAACCGATCGACGGCCATCGTCCCGATCCGCGTGCCTGCTGAGGACGCAGACGAGCCGGAGGATCCCCGCTTGTCCGACGTCGACGAGTGGGGTCGCTCCGAACGGACCAGGGCTCTGACACGCGCGATCTACGAACCCATCTACTCGAAATGGTTCCGCGTCGAGTGGGAGGGGTTGGAGCGGATCCCGACCGAGGGCGGCGCCCTGCTCGTCGCCAATCACGCCGGGGCGATCCCCTCGGACGCACCGGTGATCATGCACGGGATTGAGAAGGAGCTCGGTCGCCCGGTCTACGGACTGGCCGACTACTTCTTCAGGACGGTGCCGGTGGTGGGCACCCTGTGGGCGCGCGCCGGCGGGGTGTCGGCTCGGCCCGCCAACGCGTACCGCCTGCTGAAGGAGCAGCACCAGCTCGCGCTCGTCTTCCCCGAGGGGACCAAGGGCCCCTCGAAGTCCTTCACGGATCGCTACCAGCTCCGTCGCTTCGGGCGCGGTGGCTTCGTCGAGATCGCCATGCGGGCCGGCGTCCCCGTCATCCCCATCGCCGTCATCGGCTCGGAGGAGGCGATGCCGGTGCTCCTGCGTGTGCCGACGCTGGCCAAGGCGCTCGGCCTCCCCTACTTCCCGATCACCGCGAACCTGCTGGCCTTCGGACCGCTCGGTGTCGTGACCCCCTTCCCCGCCAAGTTCAAGCTGCGCGTCCTCCGTCCGGTCCACTTCGACGTCCCGGCGGATCAGGACAGGTACTCGAAGAGCCGGATCATGGAGGAGTCGGAGCAGATCCGCTCACGACTCCAGGAGGCCGTCTACGACATGCTGCGCGACCGGCGCAGCGTCTGGTTCGGATGATCCCGCAATGACCCGCCGTGTCCTGGTCACGGGCGCCGACACCTTCTGGGGCGGCCGCATGGTCCAGGCCCTCGAGAACGACCCCGGCATGGACATGATCCTTGGCATGGGCGCCCACACGCCGTCGGTGCCCTTCGAGAAGGCTGAGTTCGTCCGGGCCGATCAGACCTACTCAATCCTCAACCGGATCGTGAAGGCGACGCAGGTCGACACGATCTTGCACACCTTCATGATCACGAACTCGACCACGGTGTCGAGTCGGGCGATGCACGAGATCAACGTGATAGGGACGATGAACCTCCTCGCGGCGGCCGGGGCCGCCGGCTCGTCCGTCCGCCACATCGTGGTGAAGTCGTCGACGCTCGTCTACGGCTCCGCGGCCAGCGACCCGAACACGTTCCACGAGGACACGCCACGCACCAGCCCGGTGAAGAACGGCGTGGAACGGGCGCTCGTCGAAGCCGAGGGCCTGGTGCGGGACTTCTCGGAGGACAACCCCGCGACGCGGGTGACCGTCCTCCGCTTCGCCAACGTCCTCGGCACGCACCTGACCACGCCGATCAGCCGCAACCTGTCGCGGCCCCTGTGCCCGTCCATCTTCGGCTTCGACCCGCTCCTGCAGTTCGTGGAGGAGGACGACGTCGTACGCGCCCTCGCCCACGTCACCCGGGGCAGCATCCCCGGTCTCTACAACGTGGCGGGGGACGGCCGGCTCCCCTGGAGCGAGGTGGCCAGCATCTGCGGAACCCGGCTCGTCCCGCTGTCGCCCTACAGCCCCTTGAAGATCCGCCCGGTCGCCAGGCTCTTCGACCTTCCCCCGGAACTGGCTGATCTGCTCCGTTACGGGCGGGGCGTGGACACGCGACGGTTCGCCGCCACGGGGTTCACCTACAACGCCACGAGCGCCGGCGCCGTTCGCACCTTCATCAGGGCCCTTCGGCTGCGGCGGCAGTCCGGGCGGGAGTCGACGTCGTACACGTACGAGCACGACGTCGAGCAGTTCTTCCGCCACTCGCCGTCGGTGATCGGCACCAACGAGCCCTGACGCTCAGCCGGCGATCCATTCCGCGACCAGGCCAGGCTCACGGACGGCCCATTCCTCGGCCGTGATCGCGTAGCGCACGTGGTCCTCCCAGACGCCGTCGATCTCGAGGAAACGCAACGCGACCCCCTCCTCCCGTATAGCCAGCTTCTCGACCACCCGCCGGCTGGCGAGGTTCCTCGGGATGATCGAGATCTCCACCCGGTGCAGCGATATCGCCTCGAAGGCGAAGCGCAGCGTGACGACGACCGCCTCGGGCACCAGCCCCCGGCCTGCCATGGCCTCGTCGATCCAATAGCCGACGAACGCGCTCTGGAACGGGCCGCGCTGAATGGACGAGAGCGTCACCTCACCGGCGAAGCGCTCGCCCACGAAGATGCCGAACCCGTAGCCCGTGCCCAGGTGCCTCTCGCGCTCGCGGATGCCACAACGGGCCGCGAAGCTGGGGCGGTCCTCCGACGGCACCGGCGCGCCCTTGGGTCGCGGCTCCCAGCGCAGCAGCCAGTCGGCACACCGGGTCCTCACCTCGTGCCAGGCGGGGAAGTCGTCCTCGCTCAGCGAGCGCAGGAGCACCCGCCGGCCGCGCAGCTCCAATGGCGCATGACGCACCGCCCTGGCCGCAGTCATCGACCGAGCACCTCCTTCAAGGCACCGAGCAACGCGAGCACGTTCCGCCGTCTGGCCGTGTGGCCCATGCAGCCGATCCGCCAGACCTGCCCCGCGAGCCGGCCCACCCCGCCGCCGATCTCTATGCCGTAGGAGGAGAGGAGCTCCCCACGGCACGCGGCCTCGTCGACGCCCTCGGGGACGCGGACCGTCGTCAGCTGCGGGAGCCGATGATCGGGCTTCACCAGCAGCTCGAGCCCCAGGGCCACCAGACCGTCCTGCAACAACCGACCGCACTCCGCATGTCGCTGCCGCGCCGACTCGATGCCCTCGTCGAGGAGCGCCCCCAGGCCGGCGTGCAGCGCCGCCACCATCACCACCGGTGCGGTGTGGTGGTACACCCGCCCTGCACCGGAGGTGTCGTTGACGTAGCGCGCGAGCAGATTGAGGTCGAGGTACCAGCTCGACGGCCTCTCGACGACCCGGTCCATCGCCCGTTCGGACACCGTCAGCGGCGAGAGCCCGGGCGGGACGCCCAGGCATTTCTGGGTACCACTGTAGGCAACGTCCACCGCCCAGTCGTCGACGGCCACCTCGATCCCCCCCAGCGAGGTCACCATGTCCACGAGCAGCAGCGCGTCCCCCTTCCCGCTCCCGAGTGGCTCGATGTCGTTGCGCACCCCCGTCGAGGTCTCGGCGTGCACCACGGCGATGATCGCCGGTGACGGGTGGGCGGCGAGGAGCAGCCCGGGGTCGATCGGTTCACCCCATTCGGCGTCCACCCGGATGACGTCGGCGCCGTGGCGTGTGGCCACCTCGCACATCCGTTCCCCGAAGACGCCGTTGACCCCGACCACGACGGGGTCTGCCGGCCGCACGAAGTTGACGAAGGACGCCTCCATGCCGGCGGACCCCGTCCCGCTGAGCGGCAGGGTCAGGGAGTTCGACGTCGCGAAGACCTGGCGGAGGCGGTCGTTCGTGTCGTCGAGCAGCGCGAGAAACTGGGGATCGAGGTGCCCGAGCACCGGTCCAGCCAGCGCCATGGTGACTTCGGGGTACGGGTTCGAGGGCCCAGGCCCCATGAGCAGGCGGTCGGAAATCCCCACCGGCGCATCGTGGCAGGTCGTCGCCCACCTGCGCCAACGCGCCGGAGGGCCGGTTCGACACCCGGTAGATTGCCTGCGTGGATCGGGTCCTCTTTGCCCAGAGGACGCTGCCGCCGCTCCGCCCCGACGTTGCTCAGGACCCACGCCCCTACGACGCCTGGGTCCGTCAGCGGGAGGCGACCCGGTGCACCAACGGCCGGGCCACGGCACGCCAGACGCGGGCGCTCCATCTGGTGATGGTCATCGACGGCCGGCCACCGGTGCAGACCCTCGATTCGCTGCGGTCACTGGGTGCCCAGACCAGCTCCCACTGGAGGCTCACCGTCGCCTGCCACCACCGATGGCAACCCGACATCGCAGCAATCCTGGCCGCCTCACCCATGGGCCAGATGCTCGACCTTCAGGAGCGGGACGACGCAGCCGATTTCGAAGGACTGCTCGCGGCGGGATTGGCGTCGGCCCATGGGGAGGACGTCGCCTTCATCTCGCCGGGCGACCTCTGGGCCCGGGACGCCGTCGTGCAACTGGCCACGGCCCTGCCTCGGAACGGCGTGGTGTATGCGGATGAGGACTGTATCGATGACGATGGGAATCACGTGCTCCCCCGTCTCAAGCCGGCGTTCTCCCCCGAGTACCTCCTGCACCATGACTACGTGGGCCATCCGCTGGCCCTCTCCGCCGAGGTCGTGGCACGGCTGCCCTCAGGATCTGCCACGGTACGTCAGGCCAGGGATCACGACCTGGCGCTGCGTGCGTGCGAGGCGGCTGACACGGTCCGACACATTCCCGAAGTCCTTTGCCATCGGCGAGTTGCTCCGTCGCCCGTGGCTCTGGACAGGTCCGGAGGCACGGATCATGTGGTGGCAGCCCTGGCCCGTCGCGGAGATCGCGGCTCCGTCGACATGGATCCTTCGACTGGCACCTTCCACATCAGGCGAAGGCCGAGCCTCGTGGCGACGGCGAGCATCGTCATCCCGTTTCGAGATGAGCCCCGCCTTCTGCGCGCCTGCATCGATTCTGTGGACAGGACCCGGGGCGTGGTCTCGCCCGAGTACCTTCTCGTCGACAATGGCTCCGTGCAGCCCGAGACGGCGACGCTTCTCGAGCGCTTGGCCGGCCGCCCCGATGTGCGCATCCTGGCTGACGACCGCCCGTTCAACTGGGCGGTATTGAACAACTCGGCCGCATCACATGCCACCGGTGACGTGCTGGTCTTCTTGAACAATGACGTCGAGGCGCTGGCGGTCGGGTGGCTCGACGCCCTGTGCGCCCAAGCGGAGAGACCTGACGTGGGCGCTGTCGGCGCACGACTGCTCTATCCCAACCGACGGCTTCAGCACTGCGGGGTCGTGATCGGCTTGGGCGGTGCCGCCGGCCATGTCCTGGTCGGACTCGACGAGCACGCTCCTGGTTACCTGGCCATGGCAGTCACCAGTCGGGAATGCTCCGCCGTCACCGGCGCCTGCCTCGGCACTCGACGGGAGCTGTTCGAGAGTCAGGGTCGATTCGACGAGTCACTCGGGATCGACCTGAATGACGTCGACTATTGCTTGCGCTTGCGGCGCGCTGGACTTCGCGTGCTCTACGAGTCGAGGGCTGAGCTCATTCACCACGAGTCACCAAGCCGGGGCACGGCGGGCGACGTCCGCGACATCAGGCACTTCATCGATCGATGGCAACCGTCCATCGTTGCGGGTGATCCCTATCTGAGTCCGCACCTGACCCGAGTAGACTCGTCGTGCGCACTTCGAGGACCTGGTGAGGAGGAGTGGTGGCACCGTTGGCACGCTGGCCTCTCCGAGACGTGAGCGGCCCGGCATGACCGACAGGCCCCCAGGCATGTTCCGTCGTCCCTCCGATCCCTCGGAGCCCTTGCGGCCGCTCGGCGGGAGCGAGCACATCGTCAGAATGCACTCCGATTGGGCCCGTCTGCACGCGACCCCGGGCGCAAACGCACCGCTCGGCGCGAGGATCCGCCAACGTGCCCGGGCCGCCACCTTCCGCGTGGGACGCAGTGCCTCTCGCGAGCTCCTGGCCGACCTGATTCGCGCCGTCGACGCAGTGGCTGTTCGCTGCGATGAGCTGTCCGGCCAGGTGGAACGACTCGAGGCCGTCGCCGACGACCTGGCACGGGTCCTCGGGGAAGAAGTGACGCAGCTGCGAGCCGCCGTACAACGTTTGGAGGCAGACGGTACGGAGAGCTCACCGCCTGTTCGATGAGCCCCGCGAGGACAAAACCCACGGCCGTGGTCTTGTCCTCGTCGTGGCGACGGCCGGAATCCGAGCTCTCCTTCGTCACCCGCGCGGTGGCGGCAGCGCTGTCGCGGCACGCCGATGTCACCGTGGTGGCACCGATGCCGGCCGGGACGAGGGAAGCCGACGGAGCGTTCGATGTGATCGGCATCGGCGAGGTCCGGGGGTCGGGATGGCCCGACGCCCGGACGGCCCGATGGCCGCGTCCACCGGAACCGGATGCGACGTGGATCCTGGACGACCTGAGCGATGGAGCGCTGGCTCTGCACCATGACTTCGGAGCAGCCGGATTCGGGTACGTAATCACCTCTCCGACCGGCGCGCCGAGCTCGGCACTGAGCGAACTGGTCTTCACGCCGGATACGGCGACGGCGCCGACGACCGCGCTGGGCCTGCACGTGCCGGTCAACCCCTTGGCCGGCACGCACCGCCATGCGGGCCTCGGCTTCACCGGCTACATCCTGGTGCTCACGAACCGCCCGTCGACTCCTCCCGTCGAACCCCCGACTCCCGCCGTGGCGTGGCTCACGTCCCGATTTCACGATCAGTACGTCGTCATTGTCGAGGGAGGGAGCGCCGCAGTGTGGAAGGGGCGTGCGCTCCGAGGAGTGATCAGCGTGGACACCAGGACCGACTTCTGGCGACTGCTTGCGCACTCCGCGATGACCGTCGATCTGGCGCCCGGGGAGATCATCGCCCGCGAGTGCATCGAGGCGCTCCGATTCGGCACGCCCATCGTCGTGCCGAGCGGCACGGTGGGCGCCATGCACGCCGCCGCGGGCGGTGGCCTCACCTTCTCCGACACGTTGAGCCTCTTCGATGGCGTCGACCAGCTCCTGGACGAAACCGAACGGAAGAGGTTCGCAGGTCACGGCTACGACTACGCAGATCGCCTGTTCGGCGACCCGACCACCTTCGTGACGAAGGTCAGTGGTCTGATCGGACGGTCATGACGCGGCCACAATGACCGTCCGCGGGCCCGCAGCAAGGGTGGAGGCGGCGCGACGGCGTGCCCCCGCCACCCCGTCGATTTCGGCCAGTCCGTCCGCAGCATGAGACGCCCTGGCCTGGCCGGACCAGTGATATTGTGCGATCCGTCGCGAAGTCCGACACTGGCTGCCGGTCGTGCGCTCCCACCTGAACCCCCTCCATGCCGGACTCTGAGACCCCCCGATCCCCCCTGGTCACCCGGCTGGCGGCGGTGCGCAAGGGCCGATCCACCCACGAAGTAGTGACGGACCTGGCGCGCTTGGGACGCCGGCACGGGGTACGCGGCGTCACCTATCGCGCCAGCTACGAGCTCTCGCGCGTGCTCGCTCCCCCGGAACCGCCAGGCCCACAGATCGACCGTACCGCCACCGTGCCGTTCGGTGTCGCTGCCGCGCCGTACTTCAACCCCGACCAGGCCACCCTGGATGCGAACCGCGCCGTCGTCGAGCGATTCGCACGTCGAGGCCCAGAGGTGCACACCGCCACGTGGTTCGTCCCCTACTTCGAGCACGTGCTGTTCGGGGGCATCTCCACGATCCTGCGGTTCATGAATTACCTGACCGTGAATCATGGCGTCGAACACCGGATCGTGCTCTTTGACAGTACGACGGCCACGGATGCCGCCCTCCGCTCTGAGCTTCGCGGCGAATTTCCCGCTTTGGCCGACGTCGACATCGTGTTGCCCGAGCCCGGGCATGCACCGTTTTCCGACTTCGAAGAGCTTCCGTTCACCGACATCGCTGTGTGCACCATCTGGCACAGCGCCTACGCGCTCGCCCGCTTCAATGCCACGGATGCCAAGTACTATTTCGTGCAGGACTACGAGCCCCTCTTCTACCCGGCCGGGACGTTGTACGCCCTGTCCGAGGCGACGTATCGATTCGGGTTCGCCGGCCTCGTCAACACGCCCGGCCTCGAGACGATCTACGCCTCGTACGGGAATCCCGCCACGTCGTTCGTCCCCGCGGTCGAACAGCTCTCCGGCGAGGAGGAGAAGCCGTCGAGCCGGCCGGGGGCACCGGTGCAGATCGTCCTCTATGGCCGACCACAGACTGACCGGAACGGATTCGAGCTTCTTGCCGAGGCCAGTCGCCGCGTGAAGGAGCGCTTCGGCAACCAAGTGCGCATCGTCTCGGCCGGCGAGGAGTTCGATCCCGGCGAATACCGGCTGAACGGCATCGTCGAGAACGCCGGGCTTCTGCGCTCGCGTGCTGAGATCCATGATCTCTACACGCGATCCGACGTGGGTGTCTGCTGCATGTTCTCGAAACATCCCTCGTATCAGCCCTTTGAGTACCTGGCCGCACGGGCGGCGGTCGTGACAAACGCGAACTCAGCGACCTCCTGGTTCCTCCGGGACGGCGAGAACAGCCTCGTTGCCGAGCCGTTCCCGATTGCCATCGCCGAAGCGATCGGTCGCTTGGTCACAGACCGTGAGCTCCGATTGAAGCTGGCGGCTCGCGGATTCGCGGATGTCACCTCGGTCGAGTGGGACACGGAGTTCGCCAAACTCTGGCACTTCATCACAGGGGAGACCAATCCCCCCGAGGAGCTGCCAACATGACCACGGCGGCTGGCCGGAAGCTTTCGGGCGTCCTGGTTAGTGGAGTGATCGCCGAGGACACGAACGTGGTGGGAGCTGCTCTCCAAGCGCTCGGGATCCGAGGCCTGGAGAGCGACGATGCGCTCCACGAGCTCGGAAGTCGCGTCCTCGCTGCGGCGGGGGGAACTTGGGAAGAGCCACCGCCGGCGGCCGCGTCGGAGCTGGCACACATCGACGGCCCTCTGGCCGAGGAGGCGCGTCACGACCTGCGGGACGCGCTGGAGGAGCGGCAGCAGCCCACGGACGAGCTCTGGGTGTGGGCCGATCCGCGCCACAGCCTTCTTGCCCCGTTCTGGAGCAGTGCGCTCGACATCGGGCTCGCCATCGTGCACGTGCACCGAGACCCCCTCTCTTCCGTGGCGGCGCTCGTGCGGGAACACGGCGTGGAGCCCGAGACCGCCCTGATGCTCTGGGAGCGGTACAACCGGGCCGCGCTCGTGTCGTGCGGCCAGTGGCCGTCGCTCGTCCTCAGCCATGAGGCCATGGCTGCCGATCCCGAGACGGGCGCCCAGGCACTGGCGTCGTTCTTGAACGGCCTCGGCGCATTCGAGAGCCATGATCTCGCGTCGGCCTCGAAGGCGATCAGTGCTGCGCTCGACACACCGGTGGCCTCCTCGGGCCACGATGTCGTCCTCTCCCCCGCCCATCAGGTCCTGGACGAGATCTTGCGCGATCTCGATGGCCACGTGATGGACGGAGTCGCCGGCGACAGCGGCGCAACGTCCGCCTTTGCCCACCTGACGGAGCTCTATTCGGCCGACTACTACCACGAGTACGACGGAGGAGTCCCCTACAGCCGTGCCGAGCCGCAGTGGATCAGGTTCTTCGGCGAGGTTGCCGACAACATCGTGGCGAAGATCGGGCCCCGGACGATGCTCGATGCCGGCTGCGCCATCGGCCTGCTCGTCGAAGCGCTGCGCGACCGGGGAGTCGCGGCCTACGGTATCGACATCTCGGAATGGGCCATCGACCAGGTGCCCGACGCCATCCGACCCTACTGTCGCGCCGGTTCGATCGCCGACGGGATCGAGGGCCACTACGACCTGATCACGTGCATCGAGGTTCTCGAACACCTCCCGGTCTCGCAAGCCGATCCCGTGATCGAGAACCTGTGCGCCCATGCCGACGCCGTCCTGTTCTCCTCGACTCCCGACGAATTCGACGACCCGACACACTTGAACGTCGAGACAACCGGATACTGGGCGAAGCTCTTCGCCTCCCATGGCTTCATCCGGGACTTCGACCACGACGCCTCATACCTCGCCCCACAGGCCATCCTGTTCCGGAAGGGCGCGCACGATGCTCTCAACCTGGTCACGGAGTATGAACGGATGCTGTGGCGCATGCGCGAGGCGTTCGCCGGGTTCACCCAGGAGCTCCAGGAGGAGTGGAGGAAGACCGCGATCCACGCCGAGGAGCTCCAGGGTCTTTTCGAGGAGGCGACGGTGCGGATCGACGAGCTGGAGCACCTCTACGACTTTGACGTCGCGGACGAGCGGACGGTCGCCGCACTGGAGCGCTTGATGGTCGAACCCAGTGGCCTGCGCGCGTCAGTCGTGGGGCCGCCGGTCACCGGCACTCCTGATGACTTCGGCCCGTCGGCAGCCGACGATTACAGCCGTTGGCGCGCCGCCCGAGTGACGGCGTCTGCTCCAGGCGATGGTCCACTGTTCAGCGTTGTCGTGCCGGTCTTTGATCCGGTCGCCGAGCACCTGGTCGCCTGCATCCGCTCGGTCAGAGCACAGTCGTATCCCAACTGGGAGCTCGTGCTCGTCGACGTATCCGGAGCCCCGCACGTCCGTCCCATCTGCGAGCGGTTTGCCGCCTTGGACGGCCGCGTCCGTATCGTGCGCCACCCCAACGCAGGCATCGCGGAGAACACCGACGCCGGCGTGAAGGCGAGTGGCGGCGAGTGGGTCGCCTTCCTCGACCACGACGACACCCTCGAGCCCCACGCGCTCGCCGCTCTGGCGCGCTACATCGAAGGCCACGACGATGCCGATCTCGTCTACTCCGACGAGGACAAGCTCGACCCTGAGGGGTGTTACGTGGCTCCCTTCTTCAAGCCGGACTGGTCTCCTGACCTGCTCCGTAATGTAAATTACGTCTGCCACCTCGTCGGCGTCCGTCGCACGCTCTACGAGCACGTGGGTGGTCTGCGCGCCGGCTATGAGGGAGCCCAGGACTACGACTTCGTGCTCCGGGCCACGGCCGAGGCTCGCCACGTGGGTCACGTGGCCGACGTCCTGTATCACTGGCGTCAGCATCCGGGCTCAACCGCCTCGGACGTGCGCGTCAAGCCTGACGCCCACTCCGCCGGACGCCGGGCGCTCGAGCACTTCGCGCGCGACAACATCGCGGGTGCCTGGCTCGAGCCCGGGGCCGACCTGTCGACACATCGAGTTCGTTACCCACTGCGCTACGAGAAGGTATCGATCATCATTCCCTTCCGCGACCAACCCGAACTGACCGACGCCTGCGTCCGGTCGCTGTTTGGGAGCACGCCCGTCTTGCCAATCGAAGTGCTCCTCGTCTCCAACCAGAGCCGCGAGGACGGCACCTTCGCCATGATGCAGGAATGGGAACGGCAGTTCGAATGGGCCCGCGTCCTCGAATTCGACGAACCCTTCAACTTCCAGAAGCTGAACAACTGGGCTGCCCGGCAGGCGCAAGGAGAGCTCCTCCTGTTCTTGAACAACGACGTCGAGGCGCTGCACGCCGGCTGGCTCGAGGCACTGGCCGAACACGCACAACGGCCGGAGGTGGGAGCCGTCGGTGCGCGGCTCTTCTATCCGGACGGACTGGTCCAACACGCAGGGGTCGCGGTCGGGATCGGAGGTCTGGCCGACCACCCGTGGGCAGGCATGCATCCCGACGCCTGGACGCCCACCGGGCCTTCCTACTGGACCCGCGACATCCTCGCGGTCACCGCGGCGTGCCTGATGGTGGAGCACGAGAAGTTCGACGGGGTCAATGGATTCGACGAGCGGTTCATCGTGTGCGGCGGAGATGTCGACCTCTGCCTCCGACTGTACGAACGCAGCCTGTGGAACGTGATGACACCCTTCGCCCGGCTCTTGCACCGGGAGTCCGCCACGCGGCAGAAGGACCCGCCGGCGAATGACGTCCAGGAATCTCTGCGGGCATACGCTCCGTACCTTGGCGGAGGAGACCCCTTCTTCAACCCCAACCTGACGCGAGCGGATCGAAGCTGCCGCGTCGCCGTGCCCACCGCCCAGACACCCGAGAAATGAGGTCATGATGCTGCGCCGCCGCGGAGGCCGATCTGAGGCACCGACTACGACATTCGCGTACGACGGCTTCGACATCCCTATCGAGCTCGCCCGCCTGACCGGCGGCGGGCCGGAGACGTGGCATGACATCACGGTCGGGCATCTGCGCGAGTACGAGCAGTACTGCCCAATCCGTCCTGAGCATCGCGTCCTCGAGATCGGGTGCGGAGTCGGCCGGGACGCGATCGGGCTCAGCAAGGTACTGGGGCCCGAAGGTGCGTACGTCGGTATCGACATCATCCAACCGAGCATCGAATGGGCCCAGCAGCACATCACGCCTCGGTTCCCCAATTTCGATTTCCGCTATCTCGACATTCAGAGCCAGATCCACAATCCGGGGGGCGCGCTGCACGTCCGCCAGGTCGCGCTTCCGGTCGAGTCAGCGAGTGTCGATCGGATCATCCTGCAATCCGTCTTCACCCACATGTTCGAGGATGACATCGTCCACTACCTCGCGGAGTTCCGCCGGGTGCTCCGCCCGGGCGGTCGCGTGTTCGCATCGTGGTTCCTGCTCGATGACGAGAGCCTCACCTTGGCCCAGTCTGTGCCCGACGGACCGCTCACCTTCCGCTTTGCCTTCGGCGACGGGTGCCTCATCAACGATGAGGCACATCCAGAAGGCGCTGTGGGCTTCACCCCGCCGGCTTTCGACAGGATCCTCGAGCGTGGTGGGTTCGAACTCGATCAGCCCGTCCATCGCGGATTCTGGTGCGGCCGCGAGGGGGTCACCGACGGCCAGGACATCGCCGTCCTGCGGCCGGCCTCGCCCTGACGTCGGCGCCGCTGCGTCGGCGGCACGGCGGTCGGGCTGTCAAGAGTGTGGCGCCAAAGAGCCGTTGAACACCCTAAGGGCCATGAGGGCCATCGCAGAACTTCCTACTCCTATCTCGCCCCGCGCGGTGGCCGGAGCAGACTCGCGGCCAAGCCGTCGAGGATGTCGTCCTCTGACACCAGGCACCGCTCGCGCCCGAACACGCTCATGACGACCGCCAGGATCAACGCGCCACCCACGATCACGTCCTCCCTCCCCGCGCTCATACCGGGACGCGTCAGACGCGTGTGCGCATCCTCCGCGGAGAGGATCGCCAACCATCGCTCGACGTCCTCGCGGCGCAGCACCGCATGGTGGATGCGCGCACGGTCGTACTCGATGACGCCGGCCTCCAGACTGGCAAGCGTTGAGACCGTGCCCGCGAGACCGACGAGCGGGCTGTCGGGCGTGAGCATAGGGAGACCGTTTCGCTCGGCCATGATTTCGTCCGTCACCGCGGCACGCGCCCGGGCCAGGTCCTCGGGGCGCGGGGGGTCACGGGGCAAGAAGCGCTCGCTCACGCGGACGCACCCGATGTCCAGCGACCGGACCACCACCTCGGGTGCCGAGTCGGCGTGCTCCGCCGGGTTGTGCCCGACGACAAGCTCGGTCGACCCGCCGCCGATGTCCACCACCAGCACCGGGCCTCGTCCGCTCAGGTCCGCTGGGAGATGGGCGGTCGCGCCCGCGAAGGAAAGACGTCCCTCCTCGTCCCCGGAGAGGATCTCAGGGCGCAGCCGGGTGATCTCCTCTGCTGCGGCCATGAATTCCTCGGAGTTGAGTGCGTCCCGGACGGCGGAGGTGGCCACCACGCGAGCTCGCGCCACGGCATGCTCGTCCATCGACCGGCGATAGGCGCGCAAGACCGACAGCGTCCGATCGATCGCCGGAGACGAAAGCCGCCCGGTGGCGTCGACCCCCTCCCCCAGCCGCGTGATGCGCATCTCACGCTCCAGCACGATCTTGTCCGGTCCCATCACGAGCAACCGCGTGGAATTGGTGCCGCAGTCGACGGCGGCGACCGTGTCGGTGTCCGTCACGGCTGTGGCCTATCACACCGGCCGGGCGCCTCAGCTCGCGGGGCGCGCCAGTCCCAGACGGGCCGCCACCCAGGCCCCGACCGGGTCGTCACCACCGGCCAGCCACCAGGCCACATGGGCGTGGAGGCATTTCACCCCCTGTCGGGTGCCACCCACCCCGCCGCTCGGCCGCGGCCCGCTCCACCCCTCGGGCACGAGGGCGTCCCGCTCGGCCGCGTAGCGCCGGTGGCAGTCGGCGAGAGCGATGGCGTCCACGTCCGCCTCGGCCTCCCGCACGCCTCCGGCCGCCTCCAGTCGCCCCACACGGGCCCGGAGCCCGGGGTCGACGAGCCAGTACGTGGTCGGCATGGGTGTGCCATCGCGGAGGAAGGGCTCGTTGGCGATGACCACCGGCCGGCCGTCGTCGCCCCGGACGACCACCGCAAAGGCGCCGCCGGGGTCCCGGCCCAGCAGCTCGGCCACCGCCTCGTCGTCGCCCCTCTGCG
This sequence comes from Acidimicrobiales bacterium, assembly GCA_052140165.1. GTDB lineage: Bacteria > Actinomycetota > Acidimicrobiia > Acidimicrobiales > RAAP-2 > Bog-473. The sequence continues at coordinate 12,951 of JBKQUM010000095.1, read as the reverse complement.
CCATCCCGAAGGGCACCGGAGGGGTCAACGCCAGAATTCGAGGGAGTGCAGCATGCGCGACAGGAGGCCCGAGCCCGGCGGGGCGCTGGTGGGCGCCGCGTGATGAGTGGCCGCACCGGCGGGCGGGGGCGTCGTGGTGGTCGTCACGCCCCCGGGCGGGAGCTCCGCCGCGGCCGACGGGGCGATCGGGCCGTCCGAACCCGGGTCGCCCGCGTAGGGGGTGCCGGCGGCCGCCGCGCCGGTCGGCGGCAGCACCTCGTACGCCTGCTGGCCGGGGCTGACCAGCTGGTACTGCTCCCGGGCGATGCGCCCGATCTCGCTGGCGTCGCTGAGGTTCTTCTTCTCCTGCGCCAGCGCGGCATCCTGCTTGTGCAACGCTGCCAGCTGCGCCTCGGTGTCGGCCAGGTTCGAACGCTGGCTGAGCAGGGAGCCGGCCGGGAACCAGGCGAAAAGAACGACGGCCGAGAGCACGACGGCGCCCAGCAGCACCAGCCGCGAGCGACCGGCACCGCCGGCGCCCGCCACCCGGCGCTGCCTCGGCCTCCGCCGCGGCTTCGCCTTCGGCTTCTGCGTGGGTCGCGACCGCCGGCTATCTCCCGCCACGCCGGACCCCCTCCCCCGAGAGCGCGGCGCGCCCCGTGAAGGTCGCGGATTCGCCCAGGTCCTCTTCGATCCGGAGCAGCTGGTTGTACTTCGCCACGCGATCGGACCGGGCCGGCGCACCCGTCTTGATCTGCCCGGCGTTGACCGCGACCACGAGGTCGGCGATGGTCGTGTCCTCCGTCTCGCCCGAGCGGTGCGAGATCACGGTGGCGTACGACGCCCGGTTCGCCAGCGCCACCGTGTCGAGCGTCTCGGTCAGGGTGCCGATCTGGTTCAGCTTGACGAGGACGGCGTTGCCAACGCCTTCACGTATCCCACGCTCGAGGATCTCGGCGTTGGTCACGAAGATGTCGTCACCGACCAGCTGCACCCGGCCTCCCAGCGCCTTGGTGTGGGCCGCCCAGCCGTCCCAGTCCTCCTCTGCCATGCCGTCCTCGATCGACACGATCGGGTAGCGGTCGACCAGGTCGACCCAGTAGTCGGCGAGCTCCGCCGGCGACAGCGTCCGGCCCTCCCCGGCCAGGACGTAGGACCCGTCGTCCCACAGCTCGCTGGTGGCGGGGTCGAGCGCCAGCGCGATCTCGTCCCCGGGCACGCGGCCCGCGGCCTCGATCGCCTCCAGGAGGAGCTTCACGGCGTCCTCGTTGTGCGGGAGGTCGGGCGCGAAACCGCCTTCGTCGCCCACCGCGGTGGACAGCCCGCGCTCGGCCAGGATGGCGCGCAGGGCGTGGTAGGTCTCCGCTCCCCAGCGCAAGGCCTCGCTGAAGGATGCCGCCCCGACGGGCATCACCATGAATTCCTGGAAGTCGACGGAGTTGTCGGCATGGGCGCCGCCGTTCAGCACGTTGAACATCGGCACCGGGAGCACATGGGCGTTGGCGCCGCCGATGGAGCGGTAGAGCGGGATCTCGAGGTCGTCCGCCAGCGCCTTGGCACTCGCCAGCGACACGGCCAGGATCGCGTTGGCCCCGAGCCGTCCCTTGTCGGGCGTCCCGTCGAGGTCGATCATCGTGAGGTCGACGGAGCGCTGGTCCAGCGTGTCCAGTCCGCGCACCGCGTCGGCGATCTCCCCGTTGACGTTGGCCACCGCGCGCAGCACGCCCTTGCCGGAGAAGCGGTCGCCGCCGTCGCGCAGCTCGACCGCCTCGCGGATGCCCGTCGACGCGCCGGACGGCACGGTGGCGCGCCCCCGGGCGCCGGAGTCGAGCACCACCTCCGCCTCGACGGTCGGGTTGCCGCGGGAGTCGAGGACCTCGCGCCCGATCACGTGCTCAATGGTGCTCACGACATCACTCCTTGGGTGCCCGGCCCTGGTGGGACACCGGGGCACAAGGTTAGCGGTTGCCAATCCCCTGGTCGGGGACGCCTTCGGCGGCGAGGATGTCCGCGCGCAACGCCAGTGTGCGGTCGCGCAGCGCCTGTTCCGCGTCCACGCCGAGGCGCTGCGCGAGGTTCGCCACCGCGAAGAGAAGCTCGCCCACCTGCTCGTGCAGTCCGTCCGTCTGGCCGGCCAGCGGATCGTCGGCGGCCGGCGCGGCGGTGGCGGCCTGCCGCCCCAGCGCCTCCAGCGCCGCCGCGGCCGCACCCGTGGCACCGGTGGGGTACGGCTCCACGCCGACCGCGCGCGCCTTGCGTGCCAGCTTGGTCGTCAACATGAGCGCCGGCAGCGACGCGGGGATGCCCTCGGTGACGCTGCGCCGTCCCTTCTCGCTCTTCTTGATCGCCTCCCAGTTCGACACGACCTGGTCGGCGCTCTCGGCGTCCACGTCGCCGAAGACGTGGGGATGGCGGTGCACCAGCTTGTCGTGGACCCCGCGCGCCACGTCCGCCAGGTCGAACCGCCCCTCCTCGTCGGCCAGGCGGGCGTGGAACACGATCTGGAACAGGAGGTCGCCCAACTCCTCGCGCAGGTGCCCGGACGCGTCGCCGGTCCCGTCCAGAGCGGACAGCGCGTCGAGGACCTCGTAGCACTCCTCGACGAGATGCGGCATCAACGACGCATGGGTCTGCGCCCGGTCCCAGGGGCACTGCTCGCGCAGCGTGTCCATGAGCGCGACCAGCCGCGCCACCTCTTCACCGGAGGACGCGCCGGCGAGCCCCGGCGACGCCGGGACGTAGAGCGAGGTGAGGTGGTCCGGCTCCACCGTGCGGTCGAGCTCCCACCAGTCGACCACCGCCACCACCTGGTCGGGGAGTCCGAGGTGGTGCAGGATCACCGGGCGCGGCAGCTCGGGCCCGGCCTGGTCGGGCGCGCTCAGCTTCACCTCGGAGAGGAGATGGCGCGACCAGCACTGCGCCAGGAGGAAGGGGCCGCGCTCGCGTGCCGCCACCTCCCCGAAGGCGGCGGCGTCCACGAGGCGCACCCCAACGGCGAGGGGGTCGATGCCGAGCGCCGCCCAGGCCAGGTCCAGGAACGAGAGGGCGGGCAGCACGGTCACCGCGACCCGGTCGTCGGCCCGCAACAGCTCGACGCTGCGCTCGGCCACCAGCGGTGACCCCGGTACCGCGTACACGATCGGCACGGGCGCCGCGTCCGACGCCGCCGCGACGAGCTCCTCCACGATGGCGGCGTACACCTCGTCGAAGGTGGCCGCGGACTCGTACAGGTCGTCGAAGGAACGGGCACCGTCGACGGGCGCCGCCGGGTGGCGCGCCGTGCGCAGGAAGACAGTCCCGGGCGCGGCCAGGAGCGCGGCGGACGCGTCCCCGAGGAGGTCGGTGCCGGCGGGCCCGAGGCCCACCACCGTGACGTGGGGGCGGAGCCGCGCCACGGTCAGCCGCCGGTCGCTGAGCCCGAGGCGGCGGGGGCCGGGGCGGCGGCCGCAGCGGCGGCTTGGGTGGCGGCTTCGTTCGCCGGTGCGTTCAGCACGTCCGAGGTGGCGGGTGCCAGCGGCGGGAACACGGTCGCCAGATCGGGCAGCCACGCGCCGTAGCGAGGGTCGATGGTCACCGAGGAGTGGCGCTCCTTGGCCGTGATGGCCGCCTGGGTCGCCTTCGCCCCCGCCTGCTGCACCACGTCGGCGACGACCGGCGCGGCGTCGGAGTACGACGTCGCCGTCCGCGAGGTGATCTGCACGAGGACATAACTCCCGTTGACGTCAATGGGCGCCGAGACCGTGCCCGTGGGCAGGGACGCGATCTTGGCGGTCGACGGGAGCTCCGACGCGATGACCGGCAGCATTTCGCACGACTGTGGTCCGCCCTGGGTCGCCTTTGCCGCCACCTGGGAGAACGGCGTCCCGAAGGCCACCTCGGCCGCCGCCGCCTGGGCGGCCGCCTCGCTGGAGTACACCCCGACCGTCCAGCAGGCCGTGTCGAATTCGGCGAGATGACGCTGGAAGTAGCCCTCGAGGTCGGCCGTGCTGGAGCCCACGCCGGCGAGGTCCTCCTGCAGCGCGCTGGCCGTCGCGACGAACTGCACCTGCTGGTCGACGAACGACGCCGGCATGGTGCCCAGCACCTGCTCGCCGCTCAGGGGCTGGCCGGTCACGCTGCAGCTGTAGCGGACGTTCTGGGCCTGTGGCGTCTGGAGCACCTCGGACATGACCTGCGAGATCTGCTCGCTCAGGTTGGTGCGGGCGGCCGCGAGGTCGGCGGGCGTCACCTCGACGTGGCGCGCCGCCGCCACGTCGAGGACGACCTGATGGCCGACCTCGGTGTCGACGTAGGTTGCGACGAAGGCGGTGGTGGCCGTGGGGTGGTCCCCGGCCCCGTCCTGGCCCTGGCCCGCGCCGTCGACCGGCGCCAGCTCCTCGCCGCCGTTCGACGAGAGATAGGCCTGGGAGTTCAGGTAGCACTGGTAGTAGGTGCTGTCGGCGATCGCGTGCAGGTCCGAATTGAGCGACGCCTGGCTGATGGTGCTGCCGTTGACGTCGGTCGCGTTGGTCGGCACGGCCAGCGCGGCCGCGGCGACGCCACCGGCGAGAACGATGAGGAGGACGAGGAGCCGCTTCACGCGCCGCGCATGCTACAAGGTGTCCCCGCCGGGTCCCGCATCGCCCACCGGGATCAGGTCCTCTATGAGATCGCGGACGGCATCGGCGGCCGGTGCCCCCGCGGCCACCGGCACCAGGAGCTGGGCCAGGTCCTCGCGGTAGGTGGCACCGGGCGCCAGGCGGCGCAGTCGCACCTGGGCGCTGGCGGGCAGCGTGACGGGCGACACCCGCACCGTGGGCTGGCGGGTCCCACCGGGGCGGACGGAGCTCATGGTGATCTCACCGATCCGGCGCGCCATCGCGCTGGCACGCAGCCGGGCCACCGCCAGGAGGCCCTGGGCCGGGGCGGGGAGCGGGCCGTAGCGGTCGGCCCACTCCACTCCGATGTCGTCCACGTCCGCCGCGCTGCCTGCCGACGCCAGACGGCGGTAGGCCTCGAGCCGGGCGTCCTCGGCCGCCACGTAGTCCTTGGGCAGGTGCGCGTCGCCCGGGACGTCGATGGAGACCGTGGGGGGGGCGGTGCGGGCCTCGCCCCGGGCCTCCGCCACCGCTTCCGCCACCAGCTGGACGTAGAGGTCGTAGCCCACCGCCGCGATGTGCCCCGACTGGTCCGCGCCGAGGAGGTTGCCGGCGCCCCGGATCTCGAGGTCGCGCATGGCGATCTTGAAGCCCGAGCCGAGCTCGGTGTGCTCGCCGATGGTGCGGAGCCGCTCGTAGGCCTGCTCGGAGAGGACGCGATCGGCCGGGTGGAAGAGGTAGGCGTAGGCGCGCTGGCCGCCGCGGCCCACCCGGCCGCGGATCTGGTGCAGCTGGCCCAGGCCGAGGAGATCCGCCCGGTCCACGATCAGCGTGTTGACCGACGGCATGTCGATGCCCGACTCGATGATGGTCGTGCACACGAGCACGTCGTGGCGCCGCTCCCAGAAGTCGAACACCACGGTCTCGAGGCTCCCCTCGTCCATCTGCCCGTGGGCGATCGCCACCCTGGCTTCGGGGACGAGGTCGCGGATCTCGCGGGCGACGCGGTCGATGTCGGACACCCGGTTGTGCACGTAGAAGGCCTGCCCCTCACGCAGCAGCTCGCGCCGGAGCGCCTCGCTCACGGCGGACGGGTCTTGCTCCCCGACGTAGGTGAGGATGGGCCGGCGATCGGCCGGCGGTGTGTTCACCATGGACAGGTCGCGGATGCCCGTCAGCGCCATCTCCAGCGTGCGCGGGATGGGGCTGGCCGTGAGCGTCAGCACGTCGACGCCCTCGGCCATGCGCTTCACGGTCTCCTTGTGCGACACCCCGAAGCGCTGCTCCTCGTCGACGACCAGCAGCCCGAGGTCCTTGAACTGCACGTCCTGCGCCAGCAGCCGGTGCGTGCCGATCACGACGTCGACGCTCCCGTCGGCCAGCCCCTGCACGACGGCCCTCTGCTGCGCCGGGGAGAGGAAGCGGCTCAGCAGCTCCACCCGCACCGGGAACGGCGCGTAGCGGTCCGCGAAGGTCTGCGCGTGCTGGCTCGCCAGCAGCGTGGTCGGGGCCAGCACGGCGGCCTGCGCCCCGTCCTGTACCGCCTTGAAGACGGCCCGCAAGGCCACCTCTGTCTTGCCGAACCCGACGTCGCCGCACACCAGCCGGTCCATCGGCCGTGCTTCCTCCATGTCGCGCTTGACATCGGCGATCGCCTTGAGCTGGTCCTCGGTCTCGACGAAGGGGAAGGACGCCTCCATCTCCGCCTGCCATGGCGTGTCGGGGCCGAAGGCGCGGCCTTCGACGGCCAGGCGTCGCCGGTACAGCGCCACCAGATCGGCTGCCACCTCGGCGGCCGCGGCGCGGACGCGGGCCCGGGTGCGCTGCCAGTCCGCGCCGCCCATCTTCGAGAGCGTCGGCGATTCCCCGCCGCTGTAGGGGGTGATCGCCTCGATCTGCTCGACCGGGAGGTACAGGCGGTCGGAGCCCCGGTACTGCAGGATCAGGTAGTCACGCGTCGTCCCACCCATGGTCCGCGTCGTCACTCCCTCGAAGCGCGCGACGCCGTGCTGGCGGTGCACGACGAAGCTGCCGGACTCCAGGTCGTCGAAGAACCCGTCTGCCGCCCGGGCCCGGGGGCGGGCGCGCCGGTGCGGCATGCGCCGGCCGGTCACGTCGGTCTCCGAGAGGACCGCGACCTTGTCGTCGGGGAGGATGAAGCCGCTGGTGATCGGCGCCGCCACCACGACGGCGCCCGGCCTGCCCGTCGCCGCCGCCGTCACCGGCGCGTGCACACCCTGCTCGGCCAGGGCGGCCGACAGCCTCGCAGCGCCCGCGCCCGTGGCGGCGCACAGCGTCACCGAGTACCCGTCTCCGACCAGCCGCGTCACCCCAGCCGCCAGCCGGGCCGGGTCCCCCGCCACCGGGTCGAAGCGGCGCACCGTGAGCGCGCTCGTGGACGGCCCTTCGGGGACGTTGGGCAGGGCGACGACGCCGGCCGCGCAGTCGCGCAGCAGGCGGTCGAAGTTGACGTGGAGACGCGGGAAGGTGTCCTCCTCCGCCTCCTTGGCCCCCCACGTCGCGGCCAGCGTCTCGGCCAGCGCCTCCTCCTCGTCCAGGAGCTGGGTGCCCCGGTCCCTGATCCGGCGCGGCTCGGCGAGGACCACCTGGCTGCCCGCACCGAGCAGGTCGGGCAGCACCCGCTCGGTGCGCTCGAGGAACGGGAGCCATGACTCCATGCCGTCGAACTGCTCGCCGCGCGCCAGGCGCTCCCACACCGATGCCCCCCAGGGCCGCCGCGTCGTGAGCGACTCCGCGGCGGCGCGGATCGCGGGGGTGACGACGAGCTCGCGGCACCCGAAGAGCGCGACGGCGCCGATGTCGTGCAGCGAACGCTGGTCGCTGACGGCGAACGCGGTGAGCCGGTCGACCTCGTCGCCCCACAGGTCGATGCGCACCGGCGCGTCCGCCGTGGAGGGGAACACGTCGACGATCCCGCCGCGCACCGCGAACTCCCCGCGGTGCTCGACCTGGTGCTCGCGGCGGTACCCCCGGGCCACCAGATCGGCCAGGAGCGCGCCGTCGTCGACGTGCTGGCCCCGCCGTATGACGATCGGCGCCGTCCCGTCGGGGGGGCCGAGCCGCTGGAGCAGCGCACGGACGGGCGCGACGATCACCCGCGGCGGTGCCGGCAGTGTCCCGTCGGGAGCGTCGGCCAGCGCGTGCAGGACGGCCAGGCGGCGGCCCATCGTCTCGGTCTCGGGGCTGACGCGCTCGAAGGGCAGGGTCTCCCACGCCGGCAGGACGGCGACCGGCCCGTGGAGGGCGCCGACGACCTCGCCGTCCACCGGGTCGCCCTCCGGAGCGAGCAGGCAGGCCAGGTCGTCCCCCAGGCGCTCGGCATCGAGCCCCGTCGCCGTGACCACCAGCAGCGGGGACCGCTCCGTGAACGTCGCCAGCGCGGCGACCACCACGGCCTGCGCCGCCTCCGGGACGGCCACGGTGGCGTCGGCCGCCCCGAGGACCGCGCCGATCACCGGGTCGGTGCGCAGCAGGTGCGGGACGGAGGCCAGGCTGCCGCCCGACGGGTTCGGCGGCGGGCTCGGTGGGGGCGCGGGCGCGGCCATCGGTCAGGTGGGCAGCGAGTGGCACCACGCCATGGCGGCGTCGATGCCGTCGGCTGCGATGCGCTCGACCGCGTCGGCGGCGATCTCCACCGAGGTGGCGAGGAGCTCCCTGACGGCCCGGGGCGGGCGCTTGAGCACGTGGGCCGCGCCCGCCGCGGCGCTGGGAGGCTTGCCGACACCGATGCGGACACGCAGGAAGTCGTTCGTGTGGAGGTGGTCGGAAATGGAGCGCAGGCCGTTGTGACCGGCGAGGCCCCCGCCCGCCTTGAGGCGGACCGTCCCGGGCGGGAGGTCGAGCTCGTCGTGGACGATGACGACGGCGGCCGGGTCCGTGACTCCGAAGCGCTTCGCCAACGCGCGCACGGCGAGACCGGACTCGTTCATGTAGGTGGTCGGCACGGCCAGGGCCACCCGCTTCCCCTCGACCGTCGCCACGCCGACCCGGGCCGGCACGCCCTTCTCCGCACGCAGGCTGGCGCCGTGGCGGTCAGCCAGCAGCGTGACGGCATCGGACCCGGCGTTGTGCAGGCTCCCGGCGAACTCCGTGCCGGGGTTCCCGAGCCCGACGACCAGCAGGTCCGCCGGGGTCCCCCGGCGCTCGGGCCGGGCGAAGGCGCGGCGCAGGGCCTAGCCCTCTCCGCCCGTGCTCTCGGATGCCTCCCCGGTCGCCTCGGCGGTCTCCCCCGCTGCCACTTCCTCGCCCTCGGCGCCCTCGGCGCCCTCGCCCTCGGCGGCGACGACACGGGGAGGCTGGCCGATGGCGATCGCCGTCTCGGCGTCCATCTCGGTGGTGACGCCCTCCGGGAGCGTGAGGTCGGACACCCGCACCTGGCCCCCGATGGTCAGCGCGGTGATGTCGACCTCGAGCACCGTCGGGATGGCTCCCGGGAGCGCCCGGATGGGGAGGGTGAACATCTGCTGCTCCACGAGCCCGTCGCCGTGGTGCACCTCGAGCGCCTCGCCCACCAGGGTGATCGGCACGTCGGCACTGATGACCTCGTCGCGCCGCACGATCACGAAGTCGACGTGGGTGACCGTCTGGCCGACGGGGTGGCGCTGCATCTCGCGGGCGATGGTCAAGAACGTGCCCGACCCGGTGTCGAGGGACAGCAGCTGGTTGGCCCCGGCGTCGGTGTTGAGGGCGGCCCGGAGCTCCCGGGCCACGACGGCGACCGGCACGGGGTCGGTCCCGTGCCCGTAGATGACGCCGGGGATCTTCCCCTCGCGCCGCAGGCGGCGCACGGCGCGCGAGCCGACGGGGCGCCCGACTTCGGCGGCGAGTACGACTTCGGCCATAACGGATCTCCTCAGGTGGCGAGAGCGGCGTGCGCGGACGGCCTCGGGGCCTCCGGCGAACGGCCTACCAGCGTAGCCGCCCGGGAGGGCGGTCGACCAGCGGGCCCCCTAGACCAGGTTGTCCCCGCCGAAGAGCTCGGAGACCGAGGTGTCCTCGAAGACGGCGTCGATGGCGTCGGCGATGATCTTGGCCACCGAGAGGACCTCCAACTTGTCGAAGGTGCGGTCCGCGGCCACGGGCAGGGTGTCGGTCACGACGACCCGCGAGATCGGGGCCGCCTTCAGGCGGTCGACGGCGGGGTCGGACAGCACGGCGTGGGTGGCCATGGCCGAGATGTCCGAGGCGCCGGCGTCGGCCAGCAGCTCGGCGGCGGCGCAGATGGTCCCGGCCGTGTCGATCATGTCGTCGATCAGGACGCAGTGGCGGCCCTCCACGTCACCGACCACGTGGCGCGCCTTGACCTCGTTGAAGGTGCCGCGGGGCCGCGTCTTGTGGATCAGGGCCAGGTCGAAGCCGAGATGCTGGCTGTAGCGCTCGGCCACCTTCACCCGGCCGGCGTCGGGCGCCACCACGACGACGTCGTTGCCGAAGTTCTCCCTCATGTACCCCTCGAGCACGGGGGTCGCCACCAGATGGTCGAAGGGCACGTCGAAGAACCCCTGGATCTGCCCCGAGTGCAGGTCCACGCTGACGACGCGGTCGGCACCGGCCGCGGAGAGCATGTCCGCCACCAGCTTGGCGGTGATCGGCTCGCGCCCCGTCGCCTTGCGGTCCTGGCGCGAGTACCCGTAGTAGGGGCACACCGCGGTGATCCGCTTCGCCGACGCGCGCTTGGCGGCGTCGATCATGATGAGGTGCTCCATCAACGAGTCGTTCACCGGAGCGGCGTGGGTCTGGATGATGAAGACGTCGCAGCCGCGGATGGAGATGTCGTACTTGCAGTAGATCTCCCCGTTGGCGAACTCGCGCAGGTTCGCCTCGCCCAGCTCGACACCCAGATGGCCCGCGATGTCCAGCGCCAAGGTGGGGTGCGCGCGGCCGGAGACGAGCTCGAGTCGGCGCCGCGGGATCAGCTCCACGACACCCACGCTACTTCGCTCGGGTCCGAGCCGCTCCGGGGCGCTCAGGCGTCGGGGCCCCGCTGCACCGAGTGGGGCCCGACCTCGGACCCCGCCGGCACGTCGGCGCCCGGCTCGAGGACGCTGTAGGGGCCGATCCGGGCGCCGGCCCCGATGGTGGCCCGGGTGCACACGCTCTCGGTCACCACCGCGCCCTCGCCGACCGTGGTGTCGGTCAGCACGCTGTTGGGGCCGATCTCGGCGCCCGCGCCGACGGAGCAGTCGCCCCGCAGGATCACCCCCGGGAGCAGGGAGACGTCCGCCTCCAGGTGGGCCTGCGCGTCCACGTAGGTCCGCTCGGGGTCCCACATCGTGACGCCGCGGCGCATCCAGCGCTCGTTGATCCGGTCGCGCAGCTCGGCCTCGGCCACGGCCAGCTGCGCCCTGTCGTTGACCCCTGCCGCCTCCATGGAGTCGGGCAGGACGAGGGAACGCACCCGGTACCCGGCGCTCGAGAGCACGGCGACGGCGTCGGTGAGGTAGTACTCCCCCTGGGCGTTGGCCGGGCTCAGCCGGCGCAGGGTGGGCGCGAGGATGCTGCGCCGGAAGCAGTAGATCGACGTGTTGACCTCGTCGATCGCCTTCTCCCCGTCGGTGGCGTCGGTCTCCTCCACCACCCGGGCGACGTCGCCGTCCTTGCCGTGGACGACCCGGCCGTAGCCCGAGGGGTTCTCCACGACGGCCGTCAGCAGCGTGGCGCCGGCGTCCTCGGCGCGGTGCGCGCGCACCAGCGCCGCCAGCGTCTGGGGGCGGAGCAGCGGCGTGTCGCCGGGGAGGACGACCACGTCCTCCACCTCGTCGTCGTCGTCGGGCAACCCGGTCAGGCCGACGGCCAGCGCGTCGCCCGTGCCCGACTGGGTGAGCTGCTCGACGAACTCGATCTCCATGGCGGGCGGGGCCAGCTGCACCAGCGTCTTGGTGACCCACTCGCCCCGGTGCCCGACCACGACGACCACCCGGTGGACGTCGAGCTCGGCCATGGCGTCCAGGACGTGCAGGATCATGGGGCGGCCACACAGGAGGTGCAGCGGCTTGGGACGCTCGGAGCGCATGCGCGTGCCCTCCCCGGCGGCGAGGACCACAGCGGAGAGGCGGCGATCGGGCATCGGCGCATTCTTAGCCCGCCGGGCAGTCCGGCGTGCGTATGGGACACTCGTGTCGTGCCGGAGATGGTCCCCTACGACGAGTTCGGGCTCTTCCACGAGAACGCCGCCGAGTACGGCCTGCCCTACCCCGGCCCCCCCGAGGTGCGCCGGGTCGACGTCCAGGTCGCGCCCGGCCGCAAGGTGTCCAGCCTGCTCTGGGGCACGGACGCCCCCGAGCTGGTGCTCGTCCACGGCGGGGCGCAGAACGCCCACACGTGGGACACGGTCGCGCTGGCCGTGGGCCGGCCGCTGCTGGCCGTGGACCTGCCCGGCCACGGCCACTCCGACGGCGGGCCCGAGGGCTCCGTCTCGGCCGGCAGCAACGGCCGCGACCTCGCGACCGTCGTGGCCGAGCTGGCCCCCGACGCACGGGGCGTGGTGGGGATGTCCCTCGGTGGGATGTCCTCCATCGCGCTGGCGGCACACGCTCCCGAGCTCGTGCGCGCCCTCGTCCTGGTCGACATCACCCCCGGGGTGAACGCGGAGAAGGCGGCGCCGGTGACCAACTTCGTCAACGGGCCCGCCAGCTTCGACAGCTTCGACGAGCTGCTGGCCCGCACGATGGAGCACAACCCCACCCGGTCGGAGTCGTCGCTGCGACGGGGCATCCTTCACAACGCCGTCCAGCGCGAGGACGGCAGCTGGGTCTGGCGCTACGCGCGCTTCCGCACCGAAGGAGCCGCGGCCCATCCCGAGTTCGGCGACTGGTGGGAGGCGATCTCAGGGCTCACCGTCCCACTGTTGCTCGTGCGCGGGCTGGCCTGGTCGGTCGTCGACGACGACGACGTGGCCGAGCTCCTGCGCCGCCAGCCCGGCGCCACCGTGGTGGGCGTCGAGGGCGCGGGCCACAGCATCCAGGGCGACCGGCCGCTCGAGCTGGCTGCCATCCTGAACGACTTCCTCTTCGCGGGCGGATGACGGACTCCCGCGTCTGGCTCTCGCGCCGCGCCCTGAAGCTGCACGTGGTCATCCTGATCGTCGTCCCCGGCTTCATGGCGTTGTGCCTCTGGCAGCTCTCACGTGCCCTCGGCGGCAACACCCTCAGTTGGGCCTACGTCTTCGAGTGGCCCCTCTTCGCCGGTTACGCCGTCTACATGTGGTGGCGTCTCGTGCACGAGGCGCCCGAGGGCTCTCCGCCGCCCGCCTCCGCCGGCGACGCTGCCGGCGGCCCGGGCCCCTCCGCCACGGCGGACCCGGAGCGCGCGGCGCAGCGCGAGGAGGAGGACGCCGAGCTGGCCGCGTACAACGAGTACCTGGCGCAGCTGGCGG
>JBKQUM010000094.1:0-21158 GCA_052140165.1 Acidimicrobiales bacterium | reverse complement strand
CACTCGATCGAAGGTGCTGACAGCGAACACGCCGGTGCCGGGGATCTCCCATACAGGCGCCTCGTCCCGCAGCCGCCGGTAGAAGGGATAGGGATCGTCGAGCACCACAGGGTCAAGGAGCTGGGTTCCGGGGATCACCGTGCTCACCGTCTCCTATCCGCACCCGCCCAGAGCTGGTAAGCGGCTCGCTGCGGCCAGCAACATTCAACACACCTCATTCTCGTACGGTATACTGAAAATAGGACACAGGCAAGGGAGCTCTCACCACATGATCGAGCACGTTGGCGGTCCCGCCTCTCTACCCGCCTACGTCATGCGAAGCGACTGGGCTCACCAGAGGGAGGTTCCAGGCGCAGAGGCTGCTTGGGCACACAACGGGATCGTCGTCACGACCCGGGGCGAGCTCATTGGCTTCCACGCCGGCCAGCTCGTGGCGTTCGACCAGGAAGGAAACGTCGTGCGAGTGGTGCGACCGGGACTGACCGAGGGGCACGGCATCACCTTGGTGCGCGAGGGAGACCGAGAGCTCCTTTGGGTCACGGACCCGGGCTTTGTTTTCTTGACCAACGATGGCGACGGTGACGACGAGTGGGCCACCCTGTTTGGCAAGGGCGTTCTCCGGGAGTCGCGTGCTCCTCGGGTGGTGAAGATGACGCTCGATGGCGAGATCCTTTTTGAGCTGCCCCTTCCTCCGACCGATGCGGACGCATCTCCGGGCATAATGGGTCAGTACTGCCCCTGCGGGTCGGCAATAGACGAAGAGCGGTTTGGTGGCACCGGAGACGTGTGGGTAGCCGATGGCTATGGATCCAGCGTCGTCCACCGCTTCGACAAGGAGGGCCGACACCTTCTCGCACTAACCGGAGACGAGGGAGGTGGGCGATTCCTCTGTCCTCACGCCGTGTTCATCAACCGCAGACCTGACAATCCTCCGGAGCTCTACGTGGCGGATCGCGAGAATCGGCGTGTCCAAATATTCGATCTCGATGGGCGCTATCTGCGCACTATCGGTACACCGTTTCTCAGTAGTCCGAGTGGTTTCGCTCGATGGGGAGAGTTCCTAGTCATCGCCGAGCTCTATTCGCGACTCGCCCTACTCGACTCTGATGATGAACTGGTCGGATACATCGGCGGAGACGAGGTGGCACGAGAAGACCACGGTTGGCCCGCGCGGCCGGGTTGGCCCAATGCACTCGACGACCAGGGACGAGCGCAAGCACCGGATCCAGCTCTTCCCGAACGACTCAACTCGCCACACTCAGTTACCGTCGATGCCGACGGAAACCTCTACATCTCTGAATGGTTGATCGGCGGTCGATACTCCAAACTCGCCCTTATTCGAGGGGGCAACGTCTGACAGCTGCTAATTCCGCAGCAACTTGCTCTTCAAACCTTCGATGATGGTATCGAATCCGAATTCGAACAGCTCGTCGCGCGAGAACTGGGTGGATTCGGTAACGCCTTCCAACGTTGCGTGTGCCGTGCCTGACGCCATGGCCACCGTCATGGAATCAAGGTCGATCTGGCCCGTCATGAAGGTGAAGAGGGTGGCGAAGCACAGCACAGCATCGTCATCGCTGAATCCGCCGTCACGCAGGATGGTAAGCACTGCTTGTGCCAAGCGTGACGTCTCAGCGCTTCCCTTGTCTCCCAGCTCGGAGAGCACCCCTGGGTGGGCCACGAACACACGGCGTGCGTCGCTCAAGAGCGTGTGAAGTCTCTCCTCCCATGTCCCTAGTTCCGGGGTCGGGATGCTGATCTTGCCCAGGACGTGGTCTACAACGAGTCCGCGCAGCACCTCTCTGCTGGGGACATAGTTGTAGATGGTCATCGGTGGTACGTGCATCTCCCGCGCCAGAGCACGCATCGACAGGTTCGCAAGCCCAATTTCCCGCGTCAGATTGAGGGCCTCGGTGACGATATCGGCCCTTGTGAGAGAGGGAGGTCGCCCTCGAGCCCGGTGGACTTCGCGAGGTGCAGAGCTGGAGCTGACCACTCCATCAGCGTAGATTCTCTACGCCCGCGGGATATCCCAATGTGAGGGAATGAGCCGGCTACGCGGAACCCCGCCACGCCGCGGTTGATGGTCGGACAGCGGAGGGCTCCCCGGAGCGCCTCACGCACAGGCTGTGCGAGATGCCCTTGTCGAACCCACCCCGAGATCCAGGAGCTCGTGCCCGGCGTCGCAATCTTCAACGAACAGAGGCGTCGGCGTGGAGGAGACCGGGTCCTCGAGGAAAGCGGGAGTCTCGTCCTTGCTTCAGGAGTGCTCCACCGCACATGCCAAGTCACATTGGAGGCAGCCAATGCATCGTTCCGGATTGATGAACACGGTCTTCATGGCGAGTCCCGGCCCTCCTTCAGGCGCTCCCGATCTCCATCCAGGTTCACGCAGCCCCAGTCCATTCCCAATAGGGCCGTGGGTCCTCGCTCGGGTGGGCCAAAGGGCCCGAGAGCCGCGCAGAGGCATCGGGGGCTCTCGGGACCTTCGTCCCTATCGCGACCCGGCACGCCGCGACCAGACTGACAGGGTCACACAGGCTACGCGCTCCAGAGAGCGTGCAAAGGACGGAGCGAGGGAAGGATCCATGGAGAGCGACATGATTCCCATGTTGACAGTCGTCGTCACCGATGCGCTCTCGGCCTCGACCGCGTTCCCGCCGTCAGCTCATGGATCCCCCAGGTACGCGCCAGGTCCCATTGGGAGCCACCGGTGAGAGGCCCTACGCAGCGGAGACACTTGGGCCGGACCCCGACACGCGATGGACGGGAGACCCCTCGGGAGCGCCGAGCCCGGTTGCTGTGCGAAACCGACACCGTCCTGACAGCCATCAACGATCTCTTGACCGCCAACTGCTGCAATTCGGCCACGACTGAGGCGCTGTGACATGGTCGACACGTCGATCTCCGCGACGCTGGAGGGACATTTTCGCCCGATCACGCGCGCTCAGGATGATTACGACTCGCTCGTCGATCTCGTCGGCGATCGAAGGTTCGTGCTCATCGGAGAGGCCTCTCACGGAACTCACGACTTCTACGCGGAACGAGCTCGTATCACCCGTCATCTGATGGACAAATGTGGTTTCAACGCCGTGGCGGTCGAAGCAGACTGGCCCGATGCATATCGGGTCAACCGCTACGTCATGGGACTCTCCGATGATGCGGACGCCGATACGGCACTCTCGGACTTCCGCCGCTTTCCGGCCTGGATGTGGCGGAACCGCGATGTACTGGCCTTTGTCGAATGGCTTCGCTCCCACAACGACACTCAGGTCAATCCGAGGCTCAAGGCGCGGTTCTACGGTCTGGACCTCTACAGCCTCCGAGCGTCGATGGAGGCCGTGGTGAGGTACCTCGACCGGGTCGATCCAGACGAGGCCACACGGGCTCGGGCACGCTACTCATGCTTTGACCATGTAGGTGGCGAGGGACAGGCCTACGGCTACGCATTGGCTTACTCGAGTGCCATCCCCTGCGAGAACGAAGTCGTCACGCAACTGATAGAGCTGCGACGGAAAGCGGACGGATACCTTCGGCGAGACGGCTGGGTGGCCGACGACGAGTTCTTCTTCGCCGAGCAGAATGCACTTGTGGTGCGAGACGCCGAGGAGTACTACCAGCAGATGTATCGGGCCGACGTATCCTCGTGGAACCTTCGCGACCGTCATATGGCCGCGACGCTCGATTCGCTGGCTGAGCATCTCAATCACCAGCTAGGCCGTGCGAAGATCGTGGTATGGGAGCACAATTCCCACGTCGGTGACGCTCGATCTACCGAGATGGGGACTCACGGCGAGCTCAACGTCGGCCAACTTGCCAGACAGCGATACGCAGACGAATGCGCCCTTATCGGCTTCACCACGTATGGCGGGACCGTGACAGCCTCCACCGAGTGGGGCGGTCCAGCCGAACGCAAACGGGTGCGCCCCGCCATGATCGACAGCCATGAATCGTTCCTCCATGACGCCAATGTCGGGCGGTTCTGGTTGAACTTGGGAGATCCGACCGTGCACGACGCGATGGTGGTCCCGCGCTTGGAGCGGGCAATCGGAGTCATCTATCGACCCGACACTGAACGCAGGAGTCACTACTTTCATGCCCGACTCGGCGAACAGTTCGATGCGGTGATCCATCTCGACCACACCGAGGCGGTCGAGCCCCTCGAGCGCACGTCGCTCTGGGACCAGGGAGAGCCTCCGGAGACCTACCCCACGGGCCTTTGACGACTGGTTGTCCGGCGTCGACTCAAGGCGAGCAGGTGGGCTCAGCATGGACGAGCAAGTGGCTCTGTGCGATCGAACAGGCAAGGGCGCAACAGAGATCGAATCAGGTGCCGACACAGAAGGCACCCACTCCCCGTCACCTTGACCCGGCGGGGTTAAGGCCGCATCGAGAACCCCGGCCCATCTCTTCCACAGTCTGCGGTCAATGAGGGTCTAAGTACCCTGGTTGCAGAGCGCGGGAAGACCCACAATCCTCCCGTGCGACGCCGAATTCCTCCGATTTCCATGGTCATCTTGCTGCTGGGCGCTCTCTTGGGCGTGGCCGGCTCACCGACGGGAGCCTCCGGTGCCGGCCCGGCCAACGCGCCGGTGGTCGGCATGGCGTCCACGCCCGACGGCGCCGGGTACTGGCTGGTCGGGTCGGACGGCGGTGTCTTCACCTACGGTGACGCCGGCTTCTACGGCTCGGCCGGTGGACTGCACCTCAACGCGCCGGTGGTCGGCATGGCGTCGACGCCCGACGGCAAGGGCTACTGGGAGGTGGGGTCCGACGGCGGTGTGTTCACCTACGGCGACGCCGGCTTCTACGGCTCGGCCGGTGGCCTGCACCTCAACGCGCCGGTGGTCGGCATGGCGTCCGCGCCCGACGGTGGCGGGTACTGGGAGGTGGGGTCCGACGGGGGCGTCTTCACCTACGGCGACGCCGGCTTCTTTGGATCTCCTGCCGGTGGACGCGCACCGACGACACGCACCGCGGGCATCACGGGGACACCGGGTGGCACGGGCTACTGGCTCGTCACCGCCGAAGGGAGCATCGCCACCTTCGGCGATGCACGGTACTTCGGCACTCAGCGGGAAACGATCGCTCTCTATGGAGACTCACTCGGGATGCAGGCGGCGCCGTTCCTCCAGTACCTGGCCGGGGTGTCCGGAGATTCCACGCTCCTGCGTGCCTACAACGGCTGGGCGATCTGCGACGACCTGCAGGCCATGGCCAGCGATGCAGCGACTCTGCACCCGTCGGTCGCCCTGATTGAGTTCTCGGGCAACGCCGTGACGCATTGCATGTCGGGGTACACGATGGGCACGACGGCCTATTACGACAAGTACGAGGCTGACGCGCAGCAAGCCATCGACATCTTCCGCAACAGCGGCATCCCCGTGGTCCTGATCGGAGCTCCCATCAGCGCATGGGCGAATCTGGCCGCCAACCTCGACTTCCTCAATCAGATCTACGCGTCCCTCGCGGCGGCCAATCCGGGGGTCACGTATGTCGATGCCGGCCAGTCCGTGCTGGCCAATGGCCAATTCACCCTGACGCTTCCATGTCTTCCGTTCGAGCCCTGCACCGGTCCTGCTGGCACCAACGTGGTGCGGTCGCCGGACGGCGTCCACTTCTGCCCGGATGGGAACACGACAGTCCAGGGTTGGTACAGCCTGTGCGACGTGTATTCATCAGGGGGCTTCCGGTTTGCGCTCGCCATGCTGGCCGCTGCGTCGGGGCAGTAACGGGTTGACAGCCAGACATCAGAAACACATGCTCGGTGGACATCGTTCTGCGATATCTCGATGATCTGCGGCTCAGCCCTGGCAGCAGAAGCGAACGTTATTACAGCGCGGTGTTCGGGATCTGGTGGAGGGTCATTTCATGGAACAGAATTGGGTTGCTCCGAGGTGCTCGCCGAGAGTCGGCACGGTGGTTGGCCACCATGGGGCGTCGGCTCAGATCACCCACTCCCCGTTGCGCATGACGGTGCGCCCGGCCAGATCCTCGTCCTCTCGCCATACCTGGATTCGTTCGGGACCGAAGACCAGATAGACGCAGTCGCCGGAGTCAGTCCGGGGATCCCAACCCGCCTGCGCGGCATACGCCTCAGCCAGCACCCCCGGGGCCTCAGCCGCCGGGACGGCCTCGACCAAAACGGCGTCGACCATGACCACTTCCCGGGTCTCGCCCAGGGCGAGGCGGACCCGTGGGTTAGTCGTGACGTTGGCGACCGTCCGTGATCTGGGCCCCGTTGTCAGGACAACCTGACTGCCGTTCCAAGTATGAGCGACCGGTACCAGGTGGACGCCACACGTTGGCCTTGATCGCCGTGAGCTTCGCCAGGGCGTCCGCCTTGCGCTCTTCCGGTGACCGGGTCGCCACACCCCCAGCATGGCAGGATCGCAGCGGGCAACCCCACCGCCTCCGGACGCTCCGGTTGATGCCTACGCCATCGTCCAGGAGGCTCAAGGTCCTTGCCTTTGTCCCCAGCGACTCAGCACCTTTGACACACGGCACGAACCTTCGGGAGCGGATCGTGAAGGCTGCCGAGGGACCAGGGCAGGGTCACCGTCCGCCACTTGCCTTCAGCCTCGCAAAGGGCTCAAATGAAAACCATGGCTGATCAGGACGGGCCCTGTGCGACTCGGGCGGGCCCTCTCGTGCCGAGCGCCGAGAAGCGGCGGGTCTGAGCGGCCCGGGCAGCGGGAAGACGAACAACCAGTGACCGAGGACTGGCGACCGTCCAACGAAGGCCGTGCGAACCTGTCGAGGGATGATCGGTCTCGTCTTTGGGGCGAGCAGTCAATAGGACATCGGTGGATCGATCACCGGTGACGTCCAGTCGGCCTCAGGGCCCACAGGGAGCCGGCCGATTGGACAGTTGGAATGGTGCAGGTGCCGGTGGGCACGATTGGCGCACACCCAGTTCCGTCGGCCTCGTCCTGCATCCCAAACGCGATTGCGACGACGCGGCCGCAGTGATCGTCAAGTGGGCAGCGGACCACGACATGGCGATCCTTGGGACCTCGGAAGAGATGCAGCGATTCAGCGGACACGGGACGTCGGTCAGTGCGGAGGACCTTGGCAGTCACGCAGATCTGCTGATCAGCCTCGGTGGGGACGGCACCATGCTCCGGGCCATGCGCCTTGCCGATCGGCAGCGTGCGCCTGTACTCGGGGTGAACCTTGGAAAACTTGGTTTCCTCCCGGAAGTGGATATACCGACACTCGGCAAGGCACTGTCCTGCCTGGACGCCCGCCGGTTCACGATCGAACCCCGATTGGCCCTCGACGTCACCCTTGATGGAAGGGTGGTCACCGCCTTTAACGACATAGTCCTTGTCCGCGTGCCCGGGTACGACGCTGCGGCCGTTGGGGTAGAGGTGGAGGGCCGATCCTTCGTGAGCTACGCCGGCGATGCTGTCATCGTCGCCACGACGACCGGTTCAACTGCGTACAGTTTTTCGGCCGGGGGGCCGATCGTGAGCCCAGAGGTTGAGGCCATCCTGGTGACACCGGTCGCACCACACTCGACGTTCAATCGAGGGATCGTGGTCTCCGTGCACGAGGATGTCGCGCTGACCATTCTCCCGGGCAGCGGAAGACTTGCCGTCGAGGTCGATGGGCGTATTGCGGGCCATGTCGATCCGGGACAACACTTCGAGGTACACCCTCGACCAGCTGCGGCACGGGTGATCCGTTTTGGATGGCTCACGTTCTACGAGCGGGCGCGCCGCAAATTGCGCATCACCGATTCTCCGGAAATCGGCACCGGCGAGGTTCGCTAACGGTGGCGAACGCCTCGGAGACGCCTGTCCGCCAGGTCGTGGTCGTGGGCGGGTCACCGGTGGGTCTGTCCACCGCCATCGCGCTCGCCCACGAGGGCACCACGGTGACGGTGCTCGAACGCACACCGCATGGAGGCTACGAGGGCGGTGGAGGCCTCGGTGTCGACGTGGACCTTTTGGCCCGGGTCACCGGCCTTGCCGGCGTGCGGGTCCGTCCACCCAGTTTCCACCCCATCCATTGCGTCCGCCGCTGTAGTAGAGCGGTCTACTATCCAACGGATCGGCCGGTACCCGGTCGATCGTTCCTGGTCACGCCAACGGGCTCCTCCCGGTGCCGAGACTGTCAAGCAGCTCCGGCAACCCTCCCACGCTCTCGATCACGTGGTCCGGTGGCGGCCCAGGTGTGCTCAGGTCGCGCGAGAGAAACTTTCCGGTCCGCACCAAGACACCCGTGATGCGGACCGCCTGGGCGCCCCGCACGTCAGAATCGATGTCATCACCGACCATCAGCGCGTCCTCTGCCCGCACCCCGATTTCTCCCAGCGCAGTGCCAAAGAACGCCTCGGACGGTTTTCCTAGCACCGGGATCTCGATTCCGGCCGCTGCCTCCAACCCGAGGATGAACGCGCCCATGTCCAGGGCCGGACCTTCCTCGGTCTGGTAGCGAGTATTGCGGTGAAGCGCGACAACCGGGACGCCGTCGAGTGCCAGCTTGAACACGGCGTCCAGATCTCGATAGCCGACACCAGGTCCCGCTGCCCCCAGGAGCACGATTCCCGCTGATCGCGCATCGAGCGTCCGTGCCACGCCGACCAGATCCTCGTCAAGGGGTCCGTCGTTAATCACCAGGCACTGTGTCTGGGCATATCGATGTGTCAGGTACTGCGTCGCGCTCGAGACCGCCGTCGAGATCCGCGTTGTATCGACCGGCATGCCGGCATCTCCGAAGGTCTGGGCGATCTCTCGGCGACTCCTCGTGGAGGTGTTCGTCACGAGCTGAAACGGGATGCCCTCCTCCCGGAGCCACCGGAGGCACTCAGCCGCTCCGGGCAGCGGATTCCACGAGACGGCCAGAACCCCGTCGATGTCGATCAGGACACCGCTGACCATCCGGCTCTGCCGAGTTCACTCGTCCGGTCCTCTCCTATAGTCAAAAAAGGAGTTCTGCTTGATGAGCTCCGCCACCCCGGCCGGCACCATCTTCTCCCATGCATGGTCCCCGGTGGCGATCCGCTTCAGGACGTCACGGCTGAAGATGCTCAGGTACTCGTCGTGATAGTTGTCCAACGGCACGAAACTTCCCCTCATGGCCAGGTATTCGTAGAGGGGCCGAAGGGCCGGCTCGACTTCGATGGTGTCAACGCTCTGGAGCTCCTCGGCCTCGGTGCGCCGGAGGGGATACACATAAATGCGCAGATCATTCTTGAAGAGCCGGCCGAAGCTTTCGAGGATCCCACCGGGGAGTTGCACGTAGTTGGACTCGTCGAAAAGCTCGATCAGGCTCGGCACACCCATCACGATGCCGATCCGCTCGGAGGTCTGCTGGGCGATGTACGCGGCCAATCGGTAGTACTCGAAGAAGTCGGAGATCACGACGGTCATACCACACGCGGCCAGCAGGTCGGCCCGAGCAAGGAAATCCCGACGATCGACGTCCTCTCCCCCCGCCAGCAGGTTTCGCATCGTGAGCTCGGCGACCGGCAGTACTGGAATGCCGGTCATCCCGGGATCGGACTCGAATTTGGACAGGGCGCACTCCATCATGTCCAGGTTCACCAGCGTGGTCGGGCGGAAGCTGCCTCGCTCGACCAGGACGGCTCGCTTGCGCAGAGCCTCGCTCGGTTGGAGCACCGTTCGATCAGGGCCGAACATCGCCAGGCCGCTCAGGCCCAGCTGCACCAGTTTCAGCGCCATGAGCCGATTGTCCACTCGCCGAAACTCGATGCCGCGGAACTCGACCATGTCGATCTCGATTCGCCCCGTTGTCAGGCGATCGAGCAGGCTCTCGATCAACATCTCGGGCTCGTGGTGTTGAAAGAACGCCCCGTGGAGAAGGTTGATGCCGACGACTCCGATCGCTTCTTGCTGCAGGGATGCCTCCACGTCGAGCATTCGGACGTGGAGGATGATCTGGCTCGGATCGTCTCGTGGATGGGCCTGGAACTTCAGACCCATCCAACCGTGGCACTCGTTGTTCCCCTTGTAGCTGCGCGCCACCACGGTATTGGCGAAGGCGAAGAACGAAGTCGTGTCGCCTCGCTTCTGACTCAGACGATCGAGGTTGAGCTGGTACTCATGGTCCAGCATGGCCTGGAGCCGGCCCGCCGAGACATACCGGTCGGCCTCGCCGTAGATGGCGTCGCTCACCGCCATGTCGTAAGCGGAGATCGACTTGGCAATGGTGCCCGCCGCTCCACCGACTCGGAAGAACCATCGGGCCACTTCCTGGCCGGCACCGATCTCGGCCACCGTGCCGTACCAGCGCGGGTCGAGGTTGATTTGGAGCGCCTTCTGGTGGGTGTCCTCGCCTACGTCGATCATGAGAGCGTCCCCCACAGTCTGTGCCTGCACATCTGAGCCAGAGCCACACTCCCCGGTTTCTGTTTCCACTGCGTTGGGGATCCGTGAACCCTGTGTTAAGTCCGTGCCAAGCAGGCCGATACCGCGGGCGATGGGCAGGTCCCGTCCCCGTTGGTGGTCGGCACGCGGGCTGGGGCCTCTCCCGAGTCCTGCCAGGCGAGACGCCGGGGCTTGACCGCCCTCGGGGATGGAGTAGCGGCCGGACCTCGGACGAGCGCCATTGGTGGTCCCCCACGTCTGCCTCTACGGAGTGGCGGCGTTGCCCCGTCGCCATGGCGACACGGGACTGCAGCACCCGCGTCGCCGGAGGACGCGACCGCCTCTCATGGATGCTAGGGACCCGATTATGGAGAGCGGAAGACGGGATTCGAACCCGCGACCCTCACCTTGGCAAGTTGGTGCTTTTCGTCTGCACGGTCGGCTCCGGTCCCCCGCTGTGCCGTTCCGTCGACCCAGTTTCCACCCCGTCCATTGAGTCCCTCTCTGTAGTAGAGCGGTCTACCATCGCCGAAGACTCCAAAAGCACCACCTTACGAGTCTGCGCGTCACGTGGGTAAGGTCCTGCCGCATTGACCAAACCTCACCACCCAACAGATCAGTTGTCTGCCCGCGCTCCAGTGCCAATCGCATCCCCGAGCTCTTCGAGTGCAGTATGTAGTGCGTCGACGATGAGCCAGGGGTCGGGGATGCTGACCGGAGAACCGAGCACGGAGACACCCAGCGTTTGCTCGTAGCTCCAGGCAGTGACGTTGAGGCCGATCCCTTCGAGGATGGGACCTACGGAGTAAAGAGCCTCGAGCTGGATTGGACCGAAGCAGATCCGCTTCCGCGGTCCGGCGACGTTGGACAGCACGACGTTAAGGGGTGGGTGCACCCGGTTCGCAATGTGAGACCGGGTCCAGAGCCGCACGGCCGAATGGTAGATCTGTGGCGGCACAAAATCGGCGCGCTGTTCAAAGAGATCGTGGCCGAGCACGCTGCGAACCTCCTTGGAAGCTGCCGTCATACTTCGGATATGTTCGAGGCGCTGGACCGGGTCGGCGATGTCGGTCCCGATGCTCACATAGAGATTGTCGACTCGGTTGCCCGACATGCGGGCCACATTCGGGTCGGTCGAGATCGGGACACTAGCGACCAGGGGGCGCGCGGGTAGTTCGCCGCGGTCCGACAGGTAGCGTCGTAGCGCCCCTGCGCACACGCACAGGTAGACATCGTTGAGGGTGGTGCCCGCGGTGCGCCTGATTGACTTGAGATCATCCAGAGGGAGCTTGGTCATTGCAAACGTGCGCGCAGAGGTGAGCGACACGTTGAACGACGTCTTGGGTATGTGGTGGAGGGGAAGAGGCGGCTTGACCGCGAAGCTGCGGCGCCGCGTTTCCGACGCTCGGCCCCGTCGCGCCGATTGCACCACAAACCGCGGCAGGCCTTTCCACCGGACGACATGGTCATGCGCCGCCATCTTCAGCAGGTCGCGACGCGTTGGGAGCGGCTCTGGACGCCACGAATCCGCTCCGGGTTCCTTTGATGGCTCGACGTCAGCGCCTTGCACCACGTTCTGGAGCAGGGCCACCACGGCAGACCCGTCGGCCACCGCATGGTGGATCTTCGCCACGACCGCGATGCGGCCGCCGACGAGCCCCTCGACGACCAACAACTCCCATAGGGGCCGGTCGCGCGCCAATGGGGTGCTTGCGAAATCGGCTACCACGGCGGCGAGCTCGCGATCGCACGCCGGGTCGGCGAGCACCCGGCGGCTGACGTGACGCTTCAGGTCGAACTCGGGGTCCTCCACCCACACGGGATGACCCAATCCCCAAGGGACCGGCACGACCCGGCGGCGGAACGGCGGGAGCCTGCCAAGTTGGCCCGCAAAGACCTCGATCAGGCTGTCATAGGAGAATTCGCCCTTCAGGACAGAAACGTCGGAGACGACGACCTTCACCGTGTGCATGTGGGCCGTCGGTGTCTCCGAATAGAGGAATTTTGCGTCTAGCCCGGTCATCGTCTCCATGAGTCAGTCTCAGTTCTTCTCGGCAGAACGGCCGGTAGAGATCTCACGCAGCGAGCTGACGAGGAAGTCGGTCACCTGTTTGGACCACAAGTAGCCCACGTGGCCCCCCGAATACCACGAGATGCGGGGCTGATCCCAGTGCTCCCAGAGGCGTTGTGCCTGATCCGGAAGGGCCAGCCGGTCGCCATAGCCGGCGAAGATGAACCGGCCGCCCCTGGGCACCTTGGCCTCGAGGGACAGCGGCGACACCACGCGGTAGACGTTCTCGGCGGGGCCGCCCATGATCTTGTGCTCGATCGATCGGGCCCGGATGTCGTGGGGGCTGTGTCGGTGGAACAGGCCTGGGAAATCCGATACCGGGATCCCCGCCACCACTCCGTCGATGCCCTGCACCAGTCCGGCCAGGAGCGAAACGGTGTACGCGCCCAGCGAGACCCCGTACAGGCTGATCGATGTGGCTCCTTGTTGACGAATGAGAGTAATGAGGCGCCGGATGTCCCATATGGCCTGCGTCAGGCCGTGCACGGCGTTCATCAGCTCGAAGGAGAGGAACGGCTCCCCACTCACCAGGGTGACCCGGCGCGGACCATGGAGCGGCAGCGCCGGGAGTGCCACGTTCATCTCCAGCTCGTGGTGGAGCCGGTTCATCTGGAGCCCCTGAAAGTCCATGAACGGGAAACCCATGCAAAAGCCGTGCACGGCGATAACCCAGGGGCGGGGATCGTCGGGGTGGCGCACGATGACGGCCGAGGCGGTCCGGTTCGGTTCGAACGCCATCCATCGGTCGGCACCGGGCTCGCCCGAATGGGGGGTGAACCCGCTGTCCCAGTCCCAGCGGTCGTAGCTCAGCCCCGTAGCCCATCCATGACTCGTCGTCACGTCGGACTCGAAGAGCGGCGGCGGGGTGCGGTGATAGGAGTCGGGCTCCGCGATCCAACCTCTCCTTTCGTACAGGGATTCGGCCTCGGCGAGCTCGCTGGACACCCTGGCGTAGTCCCCGGGCAACGGGAACCTCCGGGGTGTCATGGCCATGGCCAGCAGCGCCTCGTCCATCGCCACCTGAGCCGCGAGGCCGAGCGAGAGGTGCGGCGCCGGCACGGAGTCGCTCACTTCCCCGCTCAGTAAGGCCGAGCCGACGTAGTGCAGCGTCCGGGGCAAGGCGCGAGTCGCCCGGGCGAGCGCTCGCCGGTTTAAGAACCCGGCAGCGGCTCGAAAGAGTCCGGTGAGCCGATTGATCCCCGGCACCGAGATACCAGACTCCACGCTCCCGGACATGCTCTCCGTAGGGGGGACTCTGCCCGGCGGCTCGATGCAGTCGCCGGCGGGATCATGCGCAACCTCCCCCATCCGGCCTCCTTGCGTACCGTGGCGCCTCGTCCCTCGGACAGAGCGCACGGGCAACTGTCATACTACGCCTGGCATTCTGATCAACGGCAGAGCCTGAAGGCCCAGGCCTGGTCCAGGGAGCGCTTTGGAGTTCAACCTTGCCGATCTTTTCGAGAGCGTGGTCGACCAGGTCGGGGATCAGACCGCGATGGTGTCGGGCTCCCGGAGGCTCAGCTACACCGAACTGGACCGGCGGGCCAATCGCCTCGCCCACCACCTGGAGGGCGCCGGCGTAGGTCCCCGTGACGCGGTGGGGCTGCAGCTGGTCAACGGCACCGAATACATCGAGAGCATGCTGGCCTGCTTCAAGATTCGTGCCGTGCCGGTCAACGTCAACTACCGCTACCTGGCGGGCGAATTGGAGTACCTGTACCGGGACGCCGCGCTGGTGGGCCTCATTTTTCATGGCCGCTTCGCCCCAGCGGTGAAGGGTGCTCTGGGCGCCATGCCCGAGACCAGGGCCCTCTTGGAGGTGTCCGAGCCCGTCGGTCATCGCCCGACCGTGGGTGAGGACTACGAGGGAGCCCTCGCATCGGCGCCCGAAACTGGCGAGTTCCCCCCGCGCCGCAGCGACGACCTCTACTGCGTCTACACGGGCGGCACGACCGGCATGCCCAAGGGCGTGCTCTGGCGACACGACGACATCTTCTTCGCAGCCATGGGTGGAGGTGATCCACTGTCCTTGGGCAACCACATCGCCACCCCCAGCGAGCTTGCCACGAGGCTCCTGCATCCGGGCATCACCGCGCTCGCCATACCTCCGTTCATGCACGCAGCCGGGCACTGGTTGGCATTCTCCACGCTGTTTGGTGGCGGAAAAGTCGTGACGACCGAAGGGGGGGTCTTCGACGCCACCGAGGTCTGGCGTCTAGTGGAGGTGGAGCGGGTCAACGCGATCGCCGTGGTGGGCGACGCCATGGTCCGGCCGCTGCTCGACGTGCTGGCCGCACAACCCGAACGCTACGACCTCTCGTCGCTGATGGCCGTGGGATCCGGTGGAGCGGTGCTCTCGCCATCTACCAAGGCACAGCTGGCCGAACTCCTCCCCGGGCGGATCGTCGCCGACCGATTCGGGTCGTCGGAGACCGGCCAGATCGGTGGTGAGATGCCTCCCCAGGACCCGTTCGGGCCACCACGCCTGCGAGTTGACGAGCGCACCGACGTGCTCGACGCCGATCTCCAACCTGTCCCACCGGGTTCTGGGGTGATCGGACACCTCGCCAGGGGCGGCCACGTCCCGATCGGCTACCTAGGCGATCCGCCCGGGTCCGCGGCCACCTTCGTGGAGGCACGGGGCCAACGCTGGGCGCTCCCCGGTGACCTGGCGACGGTGAACGCCGACCGGAGCATCGTCGTCCTCGGGCGCGGTTCGCTCTGCATCAACTCTGGCGGGGAAAAGGTCTTCCCCGATGAGGTGGAGGCCGCGCTGAAGGACGACCCCGAAGTCCGCGACGCCATCGTTGTCGGCGCGCCCGACCCTCGCTTCGGTGAGCGGGTAGTCGCTCTGATACTGCCCCAAACCGGGCACCAGATCGATCCGGAGGCCGTCCGCCAGCACGTCCATGCGAGGCTGAGCGGCTTCAAGGTGCCCCGAGAGGTCATCGTCGTTGATGACTTTGTTCGTTCACCCAGCGGAAAACCGGATTACCCCTGGGCCCGAGCGGTCGCCGAAGCGGCGTTACGAGACCAGAACGAGGATTGAGGAAACCGGCTAACCGAGAATCGGAAAGCGGCGTTCAGCTGCCAATCGATCGAGCGTCGTCTGCATTGTCTCCGTGAGTTCCTGGTAGCAATGCTGAACGATCGATTCGTCCTCAGCCGCCTCAGGCGCGTAACGAGACGACCAGTCAATCGGAGGGCCCAGCTCCACGGTGATCTTGGCCGGCAAAGGCCATGTGGGAATGCCCCCTGGAACGACACCAAAGGGGGGTCCGAGCACCAGGGGCATCACTTTGATGCGGAACATGCGGTCGAGCCCAAGCCACTTTGCGACGCGCTCCCCTCGGCTGAGGACGATCAGCGTCTCGTGGGCGCCGACGGAGACGGCAGGGACCACGGGGACCCTTGTTCGTAATGCCAGACGAACCACGCCGACGCGACCGCCGAACTCGATGCGGTTTCGCTCCCACCAGGGTCGGAAAACCTCTGAGTCACCACCCGGGTAGTCGATCAGGATCCCTCCGCTGCGAAGAATCGCCTCCGCCTCGGCTGGCCCGGCTTCGATAGCGCCAGCTCGCTTCATGACGGGACCCACCCCTGGGAGCCCCAAGAAGAACGAGTGGAAGAGTGCGTAGACGGGCTCGTCTTCGCCCCGCACACGCCACCACGCGGTCAGCAGGACTGGTAGATCCGGGGGTGTCTGGCCACCGGAATGGTTCCCGACCACAAGGAAGGGTCCGTGTTGTGGTAGGCGCTCAAACCCCCTCACCTCGGGTCGGAAGTACGACGCGTAGCGTTCTAGGACTGGTCGAGCAGCACGAAGGAACGCGGGGTCGCGGGCAGACCCCGCCGGGGCTTTACGGCCGTCCACCATTCCTCAACTATGCACGTGATCGGGGTCGATGCCGGGACGAACCTGGCAGATGCGACGTGCATCGCCTGCACCGAGGATGGCCAAACACACGACACGTGGGCGTTCATCAACCGGTGAGCAGGCCTTTCATGTGATGAGGTGGGTTCAGAAACCACCTCATCACACCACCCACGAGGGGACTTGAACTAGCTCGAGCCCAAGCCTGAGAGAAGTTGGACTGCAATGCGACGGGTCTTCAGCGGTCCACACCTCAGTTCCCTCTCGCGTGACACCTGGTCAATCGGCAGCGCCGAACCCGAAGGGGATTCGATTGTTGGGGCTTCGGCTTTTTTTGACCTTGACCCCGTTTTCCGGACCAGGCCTGCAAGAGTCAGGTCTGGGTGGATGATGCGTGAAGAATTTCGAACTGCATGGGCGGAACGTAGCCGAGTGCGCTGTGGAGGCGCTCGGGGTTGTAGAAGGCGCGTAACGGGTCTAGATAGCGATCGCGGATCCGAGTAGAGCTCGTCTCCTCCATGATGAGCTCTTGACATTGCCGATACGTCCCATCGCGCTTGGCAACTGGACCAATGCACGCTCGAGCACGATGCCGATCGCGCGAGGCGGCTAGCCGCCGAAATTCAGCACCTCGTGCTTTTCCTTCTGCCGTTCACCATGGTGGTACGACAGAATTTGGCGCCGGTGAGGTTGGCCTCAGTGAGATTGGCGTCGTCGAGGTTGGCGCCGGTGAGGTTGGCCTCAGTGAGATTGGCGTTAGTGAGGTTGGCGTAGAAGAAACTGGCGTCGTCGAGGTTGGCGTTCGTGAGGTTGGCGTTCGTGAGGTAGGAGCGAACAACGGCCCCAGTGAGGTTGGCGTTGGTGAGGTTGGCGTTGGTCAGGTAGGAGCCGGTGAGGTTGGCGCCGATAAGGCTCGCGCCGGTAAGGCTCGCGCCATTGAGGGTGGCGTAGGAGAGATCGGCGTGGAAGAAGTTGCCGCCTTGGAGATTGCCGTCGGTGAAGTCGGCCTGCGTGAGGTTGGCATCGCTGAGGGTAGCGCCCGAGAGGTTGGCTCTCATTAGGCTGGCGCCAAACAGGTCGGTGTCAACAAGGTTGGCGTGGGTGAAGTTGGCGCCGGTCAGGTCGCGGCCATGAAGGTCCTGGCCGCGGAGGAAAGCGTTCTGGCAGTTAATGGGTGATTTGTCCAAACAGGTCGACGTGCCAGACCTGGGGGACTGGTCAGGACGCTTGGAACCTGACTTGCTCGAAGCCGATGCAAAGCTCCCACACACTTCGGTTACCGCTACGAGACAAAGGATCAAGCAAGTAAGGCGTGCTCGCAGCGTCATGCAGCATGATCGTAGCGTCAGAACCTTGAACCCGAGAGTGGCCAATTGGCACCGGTGGCACTGCCTGTTAGGTTTGCCGAGTGGCGCCCGACCGCCGGTTAGCCGACCACACGTACGTATCCGATGCTTCACCCGCCCTAGAAACACCTCCTGAGGATCCGGGGAGCCGGGACCAAGTCCGCGACCCTCCGCGCAGTCGCAGGCAGAGGCGAAGGCGCAGCCGTCGGCGCCGACTCCTGCGCACATTGATCGCCGTTCCCCTCGTCGTCGTGCTGTTGTGGGCGGCTGTTTCGTATACGGTCTGGATGATTAGGCCCACCAGCCTGTCGTGGAGCGTGAACAGCGTCGAGTGGGTCAGGTACAACGTCCCCTTTGGCAACTGGGTCGCGGACCATGTCGAGCAGATGTACTACAGCTGGCAAGCGCCCAAGAAGGGTGGGCCGCAGTTGAAGAGTCTGCCGAAGGTCGGGGTGCACCACACGCGGGTCGCGCAGGCCGCTGCATGGCCGCCTGCGATCACCCCGGTGTTCCCGAACCCGCTTCCCGGCGAAGGGGTCTGGGACCCGACCGGCCCACCGGTCGACGGTGGCGCACCAATGCTAGTAACCACATACCGCCCGGACCCCAATTACCCGCAGATCGTGGCCTACGTCGCCTGGTTCGACCACACGCGCACCGAGTTCGCGTACTATCCGGGCCGCTATGAGCCACCGAACGCGGCCGTACGCGGGCCGACGATGGTCCCCTACAGTCAGCGCTCGCGACTGCTTGCAACCTTCAACGGCGGCTTTACCTACGTCGACGGCGACAACGGCTCGGCGGATAATGGCCAAACGAACGAGCCGCTGAAAGACGGCAACGCGACCCTCATTGGCTATACGGACGGTCGCGTCGACATCGTGGATTGGAGCGGCGGCCCGAACCCGGGGCCGGGCGTAGCCTGGGCCCGTCAGAGCCTGGCTCCGATCGTCTGGAACAGCCAGCTGAATCCCACGCTGAACACCAATCCGGACAGCCCCCAGTGGGGTTACACGCTGGGCGGTGTCACTCAAGTCTGGCGCACCGGCGTTGGCATCGACGCCCGGGGCAACCTCATTTACGTCGCCGCTGACTCTCAGACAGTGATCAGCATCGCGCAAATCCTTCAGCACGTCGGTGCCGTGCGGGCGATGGAGTTCGACATCAACCCTGAATGGCACACGCTTAACACCTACAATCCCCCCGGTCTCAACCCGACGCAGGTGGGGCCCAACCCGAATCAGTCGCCCGACCGCTACCTCGTCCCCGACGACCGTGACTTCTTTGCTGTCTACCTACCCGTGCCCGGTCCGGTGACCGTCCCCTTCGGGTAGGGAATGCTTGTCGCTTGGGCCAGGAAAGACACACCACCGACATCGCGAGGCAGTAGAGACCAGTTCTCAAGAGCGGAAGACGGGATTCGAACCCGCGACCATCACCTTGGCAAGGTAGTGGGATTGGTCCATCTGGTTCTGTCCTGTTCGCTGAGATACACCTCCGTCCACGGTTTGTCCATTTAGTTGGACTGAGTTCCACCGTGTAGTAGAGCGGTCTACTGACACCTCAGACCGACTCAATCTCTGGGTGGTATGGCCATCGCCGATCCGCATCCGGAATAGAGACCCAGCCCAAGGCGGGTCAGGGTGACAGTCGCTCGATCGTCCAATTTCCAGACTGAGAACGGTAACGAAGCCGATCGTGCAGGCGGTCCGCTCCTTCTTCCCACAACTCGACGACATCAGGCCGGATCCGGTAACCCCCCCATCGAAGAGGGCGCGGTGGCCCCAAGTCATCGGGAAACGCTTCGGCCAGCCTGGCCACCTCCTCTTCGAGCACCGCTCGACTCACGATTACCTGGCTCTGGTGGCTCGCGACTGCGCTACGACGAGAACCTGGCGGCCGCGATTGCCAGTAGGCGTCCGACAACGAGGCATCGACCACCTCCACTGCG
This sequence comes from Acidimicrobiales bacterium, assembly GCA_052140165.1. GTDB lineage: Bacteria > Actinomycetota > Acidimicrobiia > Acidimicrobiales > RAAP-2 > Bog-473. The sequence continues at coordinate 1,576 of JBKQUM010000094.1, read as the reverse complement.
CCTGTCACCCGGACCTCTCGGTGCACCGGCTTGAACCAATGGAAGAGGGCGGCGGCAAATGGATTTGCCTTCAAGTCCTGGCCCTTGCCGCTCTCCCGGTCGGTGTAGAAGACGAGGCCTCGATGATCGATTCCTCGCAGGAGGACCATTCTGGAGGACGGGCGCCCCTCAGCCGTGGCTGTGGCCACGGCCATCGCCTCGGGCATGGGTTCGCCGGCGCCTCGCGCAATCTCGAGCCACCAGGACAACTGAGTCATCGGGTCTGGATCGACGGATGCTTCTTCCACCGCCACAGTCTGCTCGTTCCGGGACATGGGCTGGGTTGGTCTTGGATCCGAAGACCACGCTTGAAGCAATCCCCTTGAGAACACCGAGATTGCGCTCTAGAACCCGAACACTCTCAACACCGATAGATGGACGAGCGTCAGTGGGCTATGAGACCTATTCGAGTCGTCCACAGCGCTACCGGGTGTCCGCCGCACTACCACCGATTCAGGCCATTACCTGGGTGGAGTTGACGCGCCCACCGGCCGCCGCCGTGGACCGCTCGAACGTGACCCTCGGCGTTCCTCAGTAACCGGCCTCAGAGTCGACAAGACCAACCAGGGGCCCACAGGCGGCGAAGTGGGACACATTGGTGCGGATCCGCTCGGCGAGGAGGGGGAGCACCATCTCGATGGTGTCGGCAGTGTGCGGCGTGATGATGCAGTTGGGGAGGTCCCAGAGCGCATGGCCCTCGGGCAGGGGCTCAGGGTCGGTCACATCGAGCGCAGCCCCCGCGATGGTCCCCTCCCGCAGAGCCTCGACCAGTGCGTCGGTGTCGACGTGTCCCCCACGAGCCACATTGACCAGCCAGGCCGTCGACCCCATCAGGGCGAGCTGGTCCGCCCCGATGATCCCCCGGGTCTCGGGGGTCAGCGACAAGGCAAGCACGACGACCAGGGCGTCGCTCAGCGTGCTCACGAGCTCCGGGACCGGCACGGTACGGGTAGCGCCAGGCACCGGGTTTCCGGAGCGATTGACCACGGTGGCCTCGACCTCGAAAGGGGCGAGCAGCTCGAGGAGTGACCGGGTGATCCCGCCGCCACCGAGAATGGTTACTCGCTCACCGAACAGGCTCGTCCCGCCTTGTCCTCCCCAGCTGCGAGCGGCAATGCGGGTCGGCAGGAGGCGCAGCCCAGCCAGCGCCAGGGTCAAGGCGTGCTCGGCCACCGGTTGGGCGTAGGCACCCTTGGCGCAGGTCCAGATTCTGGTCTGGTCAACGACCTCCGTCATCGACTCCACGCCGGCCGAAGGCAACTGGATCCAGCGAACATCTGGAGCGACGGCGAGCGCATCTGTGAGACCCCTGACGTCGTGAGAATCGAGCCAGACCAAGGCCTCGGGGTCATCGGTCAAGCTCACCACCGCCCCGCCACCAGCCTCGACGGCCTCTAAGGGTCCACGCCTGATTAATACGCGCGTAGTAGCGTAGCCATGTGGAGGTTACCGACGACGGCCTCGCGCGATTCTTCGACGTGGTGTTGCCCCACATGAACGAGGTGCAGCGCCGGGTCGTCGCCGGAGCCGCGGCAGA
>JBKQUM010000093.1:0-9095 GCA_052140165.1 Acidimicrobiales bacterium | reverse complement strand
CGCCTCGACCGGCTGCTCCTCTCCAAGGACGCGGCCATCCGGGAGGTGCACCACCGCGTCAAGAACAACCTGCAGACGATCTCGTCGCTGTTGAGCCTCCAGGCCCGCCGGGTGGGCGACCGCGCCGCCCGGGTGGCGCTGCACGAGGCTGAGCGCCGCGTGCGCTCCATCGCGCTCGTGCACGAGATCCTGTCGCGCGACCCGAGCGACCAGGTGCCCTTCGCTGAGATCGTCGCCTCGCTGGTGCAGATGGCCGAGGACTCGGTGGTGTCGTCGCAGCCCATCGTGATCTCGGTCCACGGAGACCTCGGCGAGGTCACGGCCGACGTAGCCACGCCGCTGGCGGTGACGGTGGCCGAGTTGCTGCAGAACGCGGTCGAGCACGCGTTCGACCCCGAGGCCGGCGCCGGCACCGACTGGGCGTCCGGGTTGGAGGGAGCAGGCGGTGCCGCGGGAGCCGCCACCGTGGGCCACGTCGACCTCACGATGTCGAACGAGGAGACGGATCTGCGCGTCGAGGTGCGCGACGACGGGCTGGGACTGCCCGACGGGTTCGACATCGAGCGGACGTCGAGCCTCGGACTCTCGATCGTGCGCGACCTCGTGGTCAGCCAGCTGGAGGGGACGATCTCAATGGAGGCCATGCCCGCAGACGAGGGCGGGGGGACGCGGGTGGCGATCTCGGTGCCGGTGCGGGCACCGAGATGAGCGTGGCGCCCCCGTCGGGTGGCCCGCCCCCGGAGGGTCTACGGGCGCGCCCGGTGCGCGGTGCTCAGAATGCGGCGCGCTGCGAACGGCGTGCGGCCAGCCACGCCTTGCGCAGCTTGCGGCGCTCCTCCTCGGAGGTGCCGCCCCACACGCCCGACTCCTGGTTCGTCGCCAGTGCGAAGTCCAGGCAGGGCTCGAGCGCTTCGCAGGAGCGGCAGACGCGCTTCGCGGCCTCGATCTGGTCCACCGCGGGGCCGGTCGTGCCGACAGGGAAGAAGAGGTCCGGTTCGGTGTTGCGGCAGGCGGCCATCCGCCGCCAGTCGTCCGCGTCCCAGTCGACTGTCCGGTTCCACATGAGAGCCATCGGATGTGCCTCCACCAGCATTGTGATCCTTTTCACATGATCGGGCCCGAAAGGTGTCCGTCCGTGAAAAGCGGGTTAACGGGACAGAGGGTAACGGCCCGCCGAGGGGCTGGCAAGGAGTTTTCGTGCAAAATTCCGCCGCCCGCGCGCTGCATCCGTGACCGGTGGTTCGGAGGTGACCGGTGACGGCGGTGTATGCGCACAGGGGTTGCACCGAGGGTTTCACCGAGAACACGCTGGACGCCTTCGCGGAGGCGCGGCGCCTGGGGGCCGACGGGGTCGAGCTGGACGTGCGGCTGACCGCCGACGGGGCCCTGGCGGTGCACCACGACGCCGAGATCCCCGGGCTCGGCGCCATCGCAGCGCTGGGCGTGGCCGACCTGCCGGCCCATGTGCCGCTCCTGCCCGATGTCCTGGCCGTCTGCGACGGCATGGTCGTCAACGTCGAGATCAAGAACGCTCCCCAGGACCAGGGGTGGGACCCGGCCGAGGCGGTGGCGGCGCTGACGGCGGCGGCCATCGACGAGGCCGGATGGACCGAGCGGGTCATCGTGTCCTCCTTCCAGCCCGCCACGCTGCTGGCGGTGCAGGCCGCTGACGGCCGACTGGCGCTCGGCGCGCTGTGGGGGTTCGCCGCCGACCCGGGGCCGGCCCTCGCCGAGGCCGTTGCGGCGGGGTTCCGGGCCGTTCACCCCTTCGTGACCGCGGTCACCCCGGAGCTGGTGGCGGAGGCGCACGCGGCAGGCCTCGCCGTGAACGTGTGGACGGTGAACGCGCCCGATGACCTGCGGACGATGGTGGATCTGGGGGTGGACACGGTCATCACCGACCGGCTCGGTGCCGCGCTCGCCGCCACCCGCGGCGGCCACGGGGGCTGAGGCCCGCCCGAGAGCGGAAAAGGGCCTGTCACCGGGCCGAATGGCGGGCGACCGCCCCGGTCCACAAAGATGGTCGGCCATGAACGTCGTCGTATGCGTGAAGCAGATCCCCGATCCGGCCGCCCCCGGAGCGCTGAAGCCGGACACCAACACCCTCGACCGGTCCGGCAAGCTCATCATGGACGACTCGGACAACTACGGGGTCGAGATGGCCCTCCAGCTGGCCTCGGGCGAGGGCGACGAGGTGACCCTGGTCTCCATGGCCCCCGGCGGCGAGACGTCGGGCCTGCGCACCGGCCTCGCAATGGGCGCGGCCAAGGCGATCCTGGTCAGCGACGATGCGCTGGCGGGCAGCGACGCGCTCGGAACGGCCAAGGTGCTGGCCGCCGCCATAGCGCGGGCCAACCCCGACCTCGTCGTCATGGCCACCGAGTCCACTGACGGCTACACCGGCACCCTGCCCGTGCAGGTGGCCGAGCTCATGGGGCTGCCGTCGGTGACCTTCGCCAAGGCGATCTCCGTCGACGGTGGCTCGGTCAAGGTCGAGCGGCAGACCGAGGCGGGCTACGACGAGGTGGTCTGCCCAATGCCGGCCGTGGTCACGGTCACAGCGGGCGTCGTCGAGCCGAGGTATCCCTCGTTCAAGGGGATCATGGCGGCCAAGTCCAAGCCGGTCGACAACCTGACGGTCGCCGACCTCGGCATCGACGCGTCGCAGGTGGGCGCCGTAGGCGCCGGCCAGGTGATCACCGACGTCTCGGAGGCCGAGGCGCGCTCCGGTGGGGAGATCGTGGTGGACGAGGGCGACGGCGCGCAGCGCGTGGTGGCCTTCCTCGAGCAGCTGAAGGTGGTCTGAGATGCCGATCGACAAGGTGTGGGTGCTGGCCGAGGTGGGCGACAACGGTCCGACACCGGTCACGCTCGAGCTGTTGACCGAGGCCCGCGCGGTGGCGTCGACGGTCGAGGCCGTGGCGTGGGGAGCGGACGTGGCGTCGCTGGCCGGTCCCCTCGGGGGGTACGGGGCGTCCACCGTCTACGACATCGGCGACCTCGGTGGCGCGCTGCCCGGCGTGCCCGTGGCCGCTGCGATCGCCGCGCTCGCGCAGGGTGGCAACGCGCCGGACGCGATCCTGATTCCCGCCACCTACGACGGCCGTGACGTGGCGGGGCGCCTCTCCGCCAAGCTCGACCGCCCCGTGCTCACCAATGTGACGGGCCTCGTCGAGGTTGACGGTGGGCTGGCCAGCCAGCACCCGGTCTTCGGCGGCAGCCACATCGTGACGGCGCGCTTCACCGGCGAGGGCCCCGGCATCTTCGTCATCCGTGCCAAGTCCTTCGCCGCGGAGCCGTCGGGCGGCGCCGCGGCCGCGGTCGTGCCGGCCGCGGTCCCCGACGTCGCGGCCACCAACACGGCCGGGATCGTCGAGCGCCACGTCGAGGAGCGCAGCGGGCCCAAGCTGGACGAGGCCGCAGTGGTCGTCTCGGGGGGCCGCGGACTGGGCGACGCGGCCAACTACGCCTTGATCGAGGAGCTGGCCAAGCTGCTCCACGGTGCCGCCGGCGCGAGCCGCGCCATCGTCGACGCCGGCTGGGTGCCCTACTCCCACCAGGTCGGCCAGACCGGCAAGACCGTGAAGCCGACCGTCTACATGGCGTGCGGGATCTCGGGCGCCACGCAGCACCTGGTGGGCATGAAGGGTTCGAAGAACATCATCGCGATCAACAAGGACCAGGAGGCCCCCATCTTCTCGGTGGCCGACCTCGGGATCGTGGGCGACGTGCACAAGGTCCTGCCGGCGTTGATCGAGGCGCTCAAGGCCAAGAGCTGAGCCTCGGCGACTGACGGGCGGGGCGGCGGTCCGCTCACCGCCCGGCCACCCAGATTTGGGGGTGGGCCGGCGATGCTGGCAGAGTGGTGGGTGACGTTGAGCCGGCCGTGCCGGGGCCACACCGGGCTCTCGCGTGCCCCGCGTGCGCGTTCTGACGGGGCGACCGGCGGTACATTCGGCGCACCTTCCTGATCTCGCCGATGCTCTTTCCCACCATCGACTTCGCAATCTTCTTCGCCGTCGCGTACACGGTGAACTGGCTGCTCAACCCCTACGCGCGCTGGTGGAAGCTCTCCATGATCGCGCTGAGCTACGTGTTCTACGGCTGGGTCGGGTGGAGCTACTGCCTCCTGTTGCTGGCCACCACCGTCGTGTCCTTCACCGGGGCAGCCTGGGTGTCGGCGACACGCGACGAGCGCAGCCGGCGCATCGCCATGGCGGTCTCGGTCGGCATGCTGCTCGGGATCCTCGGCTGGTTCAAGTACTACGGCTTCGTCTCGGTGAACGTCGACAACGTCACCCATGCCGTCGGGCTCGGCCGGGCGATCCCCCTCCTGCAGGTGGGACTGCCCATCGCCATCTCCTTCTTCACCTTCATGGCCATCAGCTACGTGGTCGACGTCTACCGGCGGGAGCTCGAGCCGGCCAAGCCGCTGGACTTCGCGCTCTACCTCTCGTTCTTCCCTCACCTGCTGGCCGGGCCGATCGTGCGGGGGACGGAGCTGCTACCCCAGATCCGCCGGCGTCGCGACCCGGACGCCGTCGACTACTCGCGCGCCTTCTGGCTGATCCTGGCCGGGCTGTTCAAGAAGGTCGTGATCTCGTCCTACGTCTCGAGCGCGATCGTGACGCCCGTCTTCACGTCCCCCAGCCAGCACTCCGCCCCCGAGGCCATCTTCGCAGCGTGGGGCTACGCCGTGCAGATCTATTGCGACTTCAGCGGGTACACCGACATCGCCATCGGCCTCGCGCTCCTGCTCGGCATCCGCTTCCCGCAGAACTTCGACGCGCCGTACACGGCGCGCAACCTGCAGGACTTCTGGCGACGCTGGCACATGACGCTCTCGCGCTGGTTGCGCGACTACCTGTACATCCCGCTCGGCGGGAGTGCGGGCAGCCAGGCCCAGACGATCCGCAACATCATGATCACGATGGTGCTCGGCGGCCTCTGGCACGGCGCGGCCTGGACGTTCGTGATCTGGGGCGCGCTGATGGGGCTGGGGCAGAGCTTCGGCCACCTGCGCCGCACCGGCCGCGTGCGCCGGGGGCTGCCGGCCGTGGCGGACGGCCCGGTGCGGATCTGGGTGCAGCGGTTCCTCACCTTCCAATTCGTCTGCCTGGGCTGGGTGTTCTTCAACGCCTCGGGCACCTCGCAGGCCTTCGCCGTGCTGGGCCGGGTGTTCAAGGGGTGGGGCCAGGCGTCCCCGCTCGTCACGCCCCTGCTCGTCGTCACCGTCCTGGGCACGATCGCCTCCCAGTTCGTGCCGCAGCTGAGCGTGGGCCGGCTGCAGGCCGCGTTCTCCCAGCAGCGGACGGCCGTGCAGGTCGGCCTGCTCGGCTTCGCGCTGCTGGGCATCACCACCTTCGGTCCGGTGGGCGTCGCGCCCTTCATCTACTACCGCTTCTGATGACGGACGCCCGCACACCACCCCACCACGTGCAGTGGGAGTCGACGTCGGAATGGCGGTCGCACCAGCACGCGGAGCTGGCGCCACCCGACGACGGCCGGGTGCGGGTCCGGTGGACCCGCGCGCTGGCGCTCGCCCTCGGCGCGTTCGCGCTGTGGTTCCTCCTGTTCGCCCCGACGCTGCAGCACAACGCGCAGGTCTCGCCCGTCGGCACACGCCGCACCGTGAGCCTGGACGTGGTGGGTCCGGTGGCGGCGCTCAGCCGGGCGCTGGGCCTCTCGCACATCGTGTCGGTGACGGGTCGGGGCAACGGCCTCGCCACCGGGTCGGTGGCGCTCACGTCGTCGGGGCCCCGGCCCGTCGTGCCGCGGCGCGGTCCGCGTCACGGGACCAAACCGGGGCACGGCGGCAGCTCACCGATCCCGACGACGGCACCGCCCAACCCGAAGCTCCCCACGGCGGCCGACCCCCTACGGCTCCTGATCGTGGGCGACTCCATCGGCCTCGACATGGGCGGGCCGCTGCAGTCCGACCTGGCCGGGACCGGCGTCGTCAACGCGGCCCTCGACGGCCGGGTGAGCACCGGCCTGACCCGGCCCGACTACTTCAACTGGCCGGCGGAGCTGACGGCGGACCTCAAGTCGACGCAACCGCAGGTCGTCGTGGTCATGATCGGGGCCAACGACGCCCAGGACTTCCTCGGACCGCCGGACGTCCCCTACACCTCGTCGCAGTGGAACACCCTGTACGCCCAGCGGGTGGCCCAGTTCATGGGGATCGCCGAGAGCGGGGGCGCCACGGTGGTGTGGGTGGGGATGCCACCCATGCAGGACCCGGGTCTGAACGCGCAGATGTCCGATCTCAACGCCGTGGTCCAGCAGCGGGCGGCAGCCGCGCACCCCGCGGTCACTTACGTCAGCACGGACAAGTCGCTGGGGACCGCGCAGGGGGGCTACACCGCCTTCGTCACGAACGCGGCAGGACAGATCGTCAACGTGAGGACCCCCGACGGCACGCATCTGACGCCGGGCGGGGGGCAGGTCGTGGCCCAGCAGGTGATCGCCGAGTTGCAGTCGCTCGGCTACCGTATTTAGCCCGCCCGGAGCCGGCGACGGCCCGTCGCTCAGACGAGCGGCCAGGGGTACGGGGGCCAGCCGCCGTCGTCGACCAGCTCGGGCAGGGCGCGCAGGCTGAGGAGCCAGGCCACCCGGTCGAGGGTGGCGGCCAGCTCGGCCGGCTCGATCAGCTCGCACAGCGCCGGTGGCGGACCGTCGTGGGCCAGCCGCGCCAGGTCCTCCTGCACCGCGGCCTCCAGGGGTTCCCCGCCGAAGTCCCAGATGACGGTGCGCAGCTTGTCGTCGGCGTTGAAGCACAGCCCGTTGTCGATGGCCCAGAGCCGGTCCTCGGCCAGGAGGACGTGGCCGCTCTTGCGGTCGGCGTTGTTGGCCACGACGTCGAACGCGCACAGGCGCATCAGCACGGGGTGCCACCTCGGGTCGTCGCGCAGGGTGAAGTAGTGCGACGTGCCGTCCTCGTGGACGAACCGTTGGACCGAGCCGGGCCCGAAGGGTCCTTCGCGACGATCCACCGTCTCGGGGACCAACCCCCAGCCGAGGTGCTCGGAGAGCACGTAGGCGGCCACCTCGCGCCGGAAGAGCCCTCCGGGGAAGTCCCACAGTGGGCGCTCCCCCTTGTGCGGCTTGTAGACGGCCAGGAGCTCCTCGCCGGCCAGGCGGCAGGTCACGAGCAAGGTCGCGTTCGAGCTGCCCGCGATCCGCCCGTGCACCTCCATCTCACCGTCGGTGAGCACGTGTTCGACGGCAGCGTCGGGCACGGCCGTCAGGAAGCCGGTGGCCGGTGCCCGTTGGTGCGCGGGCAGTTGTGCCCAGCGGGGTCCAGGGGGAGCGCGCACAGCGGGCAGGCCGGCCGCCCGGACTCCACCAGGCGCGTGGCGTGGATGGCGAAGGCGGCGGCCTGCTCGCGCGTCAGCGCGACCCGCAGGACGTGCCCGCTCTCCTCCACCTCGTCCTCCTCGTCCTCCTCGTTCTCGACGTCGATCTCCTCGAGGACGAGGACGACGCGGTCGAGCTCCTCGTCGTAGGAGACGCCGATGGTGCCCACGACCCATTCGAATTCCTCGGTGCCGTAGAAGTCGAGGTCCTCGGGCAGGTGCCCCGGGCGGCCCAGCTCCTTGACGATGCGCCCGAGGTAACCGGCGAGGACGGCGACCTGCTGCTTCTCCACCTTGACCGTCGTCTCGGAGAGTCCCTGACGGCAGTAGAAGAGGAAGAGGCGGTGGCCCACCTCGCCGATCACCCCGACCGTGCAGTGGTCGGGCGCGTCGAAGTCGAAGTCGTCGTTCACCGCAACCCCATGGTCACGACGGCGCCAGCTCCTCCAGCGTGCCCGTCGAGTTCACGCACAGCACGATCGGGCCGCCGGCGCCGAAGAGGACCGCCGAGATGGAGCATGGCGAGATCGTGATGCGCTGCATGAGGTCGAGCGGCAACCCTGCGGCCGCGGCGACGATGGCCTTGATCGGATCGGCGTGCGAGACGGCCACGATCGTCTCCCCGGGGTGGTCCGCCACGAGGGTGAGCACGGCGTCCATGGACCGGACCGACATCTCGGCGAACGACTCGCCACCGGGGAACCGGAAGCCGCCGGGCCAGCGGTGGACGGTGGTCCACTCCTTGGTCCGGTACAGCCGCGCCAGGGGCTTCTCGGTCCAGGCGCCCACATCGACCTCGACGAGCCCGGGTGCCGTCCGCACCCGCAGGCCCAGGGCCTTGGCGATGGGGGTCGCGGTCTCGCGTGTCCGCTCCAGGGGCGACGCGTAGACGGCGCTGGGGGCTTTGGTCAGGGCGGCGATCCGCTCGGCCGCTGCCCCGGCCTGCGCCCGCCCGTTCTCGGAGAGGTGGAGCCCGCCGGCGCGACCGGGCAGCATCTTGCCCGTGGTGGGCGTGGTGCCGTGGCGCACGAGCAGCACAGCGGTTGGGGGGGGAGCCTTCCGGCTACGACGGGACGCGGGTCGGGTCGAGGCGGATCGGGCTGACGGCGGCACGGGAGCCCATCGTAGGCTCTGCGCGGTGGCCTCCAACCGTGCCCAGAGGGACTCGTTGGCCAAGGTGCAACGGGAGGTGGCGGCGTGCCGCCGCTGTCCCCGCCTGGTGCGCTGGCGCGAGGAGGTGGCCCGGACCGGCCGGGCCTCCTACGCCGGCCAGGTGTACTGGGGCCGTGGCGTCCCGGGCTTCGGCGACCCGCACGCCACGCTGGTCATCGTCGGCCTGGCGCCCGCGGCGCACGGTGCCAACCGGACCGGGCGGATGTTCACCGGGGACCGGTCCGGCGACTGGCTCTTCGCGGCGCTGTACCGGGCCGGCTTCGCATCGCAGCCGACCAGCACCTCCCGTGAGGACGGCCTCGTCCTCACGGGCGCCTACATCACCGCGACCGTGCACTGCGCGCCGCCCGCCAACAAGCCGGAGACGTCCGAGCGGGCGAACTGCGCACCGTTCCTCGCCCGGGAGCTGTCACTGCTGCGACGGACCGCCGTCGTGGTCGCGCTCGGGCAGGTCGCCTGGCAGGCCGTCGCGGCGCAGGCCGGCCTCCGGCCGCGCCCGACGTTCGGCCACCTCGCCGAGAGCCCGCTCCCGGGAGGGCTGGTCATGCTCGGCTCGTACCATCC
>JBKQUM010000092.1:0-8175 GCA_052140165.1 Acidimicrobiales bacterium | reverse complement strand
TGTCCCCGAACAGTGACGCCGGTACTGCGTACCACCCTGCTGCACTTCCGCCAAGAATCAATCTCAAGGGCGACGGGTGTTCGGATCACCGACCAAGGCCAGGAACAGGTGGTTCGCATGCCTCTTGCTCGGTATCGAAGTGGACCTCACCTGTCCGAATCCCTCGCTCGGAGTAGGCACCGACCATCCGCCCTCTGTGAGTTCAAGGACATACCGCTCAAAAGGCAAACCACCCTCCAGGCTGTAGTGCCTCCACTCAATACCCTCTCGGTCGACCGCCGCAATCGGTTCCGCCCGGTTCACTCTCGGAACGGCAGCAGCCACGAGATCCATGGTCGGAGAATGCCACATTGCCCACTTCGCCGGCTATGTGCCGAAGAGCGCTGTCGACCAGGAACGATCTCGAATGAAGCCAGCCACGTGTAGTCGTTCGGAGCGTCTCTCTCGCTAGGTGGTGCGATGCCACGACCACTGAGATCGCCGATTGCCCTGTAACCGCTGGGCCAGCTTTGTCACCATCATGGTTCAGCGAACGAAAGGCCTAATACTCACCGCCCAGGTCACCACTGATGTTGGTTGGGAGCGTTTAGACTGCCGGTAACGCGCTCAACAACGGCTTGAGAAATCGGCGATACTTTCCACGTGGGCCTGCGAATCGCCCTGAGTCTCGTCACGGCCTGTCTTACGGCAACACTCGTGCTGGCAACTGCTCCGGCGCTGCAGGCCATGGTGCTTCAAGCGAACCTTCCGATCGTCGAGATGGCGACCACCCATGGATCGGTGCCTGCGCTTCCAGCTCCCCGAGCGCCACGGATCGTTCTCTACGGTGATTCTCTGGTTTCCGAGGCAGGCCAGGACTTTGCGTTCCTCACTGAACTCTCGGGTGCGTCGGTCCAAGTCCACACATTCCCTGGCACGGCACCATGTGACTTTTTCGCATCGATGGCTGCCGACGCTCAGGACTGGCAGCCATCCGTGGCGATGCTGGCATTTTCAGGCGACGCCTTCACCCCGTGCATGGGGGGTGTCCAGATTGGAACGTCGCAGTACTACATCAAGTACAAGGACGATACCCAGACGGCCATCTCGATCTTCCGGTCTGTGGGCGCCAAGGTCATCTTGGTCGGCCTGCCCGCTGATGCCTCTGCCAGCCTTAGTCAGAACTCGTCAGGCCTCAATCAGATCTACCAATCGCTCACCAAGAACAACCCCGGTGTTACATATGACGACGCCGGCCAAGCCGTTACGGCGAGCGGACGGTTCACCTGGACCCTCCCGTGCCTCTCAGGTGAGCCGTGCACCGGGCCAGACGGGACAAACATCGTCCGCGCTCCTGATGGTGTGCACTTCTGCCCTAATGGCGAGACCACTCTCATTGCCGGTTTCGAAAAATGCGATGTCTATTCGTCGGGCGCTTTCCGATTTGCCTCGGCCATGTTGGCCTCGGCCCTCACTTCAAGTGGTCTCTCCAAGGCCGTGAGAAGTCCACCCGCCCCGTGCGGATCTGAACCTGTTCACGTGAGACGGATGACTGCTGGGAGTAAGCGGCGAGCACCACCCAAGGAATGTAGAACTAGATGAGGTCCTGTTCCTTGAGAGTACGTTCGATCGAGCACTTACACATCGCCGATGAGCGTCCCAGTACACCCGGCGCCGGCACAGAGCCGCTCTCTTCGTGGACCCGGTGGTTGCCGCGGCGGTTCTCGCGAATCTCAGGTCATAAAGGAGTTGAGGAACGCGTTGCTGAACACCTTGTATGGATCATAGGAATCGAGGGTGGCAAGCGCTGAGGTCCAGTTGTCACCAACGCTCTGCCCGGCGTTGATGGCGGCGGGGATGGTGGTGCTCAACATTGTGGCGTTGGACCATGCTGAGGTATCGGTGTATGCCCACCCCTTGGACCACTCGGGCCGGACCGCGGCGTACGAGCCGGTGTAGTTGGTGAACATCCACTGTTCTATATCCTGGTAGAACTGGTCTGAGGTCGGCGTCCCAGGCATGGTGAGAATGTCAAACCAGACGGCTACGTCCCAGTCCGGCTGGTCTGGTTGGGGTCGCAACGCCGACAGCTGGGGCGTCGTTGCCGAGGCGATCATGACATCGCTGGGCACGTCGAGACCGGTGACCCGGATCTCAACCGGGCCGTTCATGGGATAGTTTCCCTCCGCCTGATAGGCGGCCACCTGGTTCTCATAGAAGGTAATGAAGTCGTAGATCACCTGCTGGATATTGGCACGACTGGTCAGTACGGCATATCCATTGGCCGTTACTCGGAGCGTGCTCGGCTTGACGTAGAGGAGCAGATCCTTGGCCCAGCCCCAGATGTCGGCAGTGAGGGTGCTGAGGAGACCTGCGGCAACGATGGCCAGCTCGGCTTGACCGAATGTTGGTGTGACGCTGACGTCACCCTCCAGGATTTCTTTGATGAGTCCGGAGAGCGTCTCTGGGATGACATCGGCGAAGATGTAGTTGTACGGTGCGTCGACCTCGCGTGAGAACAGTGGCTGCTGAGGTGCGATCGTCCATACCTTAAGCCAAGGCGCGGACGTGAACGGGAACCAGATCGTTTCCACCCGACCGGACTTCTGCACGTACGAATCGAACGTCTGCGAGCTCGAACCAGGTGCTCCGAAGAGCGCGCTGGCCGGAACATTGACGAAGCTCTGGCACCGTAGCCGGGTGTTGGCGCCAACCTGAAGAGTCACCTCTGTCACAAAGGTTCTCCCGAGATGGGTTAACAGAGGCTGGATTGCCGGGTCCGAACGCTCGAAAGTTTGAAGCACGTACTGGCGCTGAGACGCGCTCCACACAACCGCCGTGAGTGAAAGGATGAGATTGCTGAGCGAGCCATAGGTATGGCCCGGGATGATCGTTTCACCTTCGGCCGGAACCGCCGTGCCGTGACCATCGATGGCGAGGGCGCCCCCTATCGTTATGTCGCCTGGTGCTGGATGTGCGGTCAACCCCAGACCGGCACTCTCCAAATCCTGCAGGAGTACGTCCATCGTTACCCCGCTTTGAGCTGTAACAGTGGCAGGCGAACCGGAGGAGTCAATGGTGACGGCCGTGAGGAACTGGGTGGTGTCGGCCAGGACGAGACCGGCGCCGCTCGAATCCACCGGGATGACCAACGGCGACCAGTTGTGCATCATCCCCCGCGCCCTGACTTCGTATCCCAGAGGGAATGCCCAGTTGGCCAGAGTGATGACGTCGGCCGCAGAGGTCGGTGCGCAGGTCCAAGCATTTTCGAGCACGATCTCGCCTGACCAATTCTGGAAGGCCTGTTGATAGAGCGCGATGGACGAAGGAAAATTCGGTGGCGGAGTGAGGGTGCTTTGGGCGCTCGCTGCTGGGACGTGGAAAATGGGCGTCCATTCGAAGGCGCTCAATGCGGCCACACCCGCTGATGCGGCCAGGAACTGGCGTCGAGACAAAACTCGGTTACCGGGCGAACTGGGTTGCAGCGGGCTGTCTTGATGCACCTTGTCCATTGGACTCCCCCGTAGACGGACCCGAAAACTTCCTAATCTCGCTTTTGGTTTAACGGACGTTTCAAGTTGAGTCAATGGGATATAGAGGAGAAAGGACTGGGCGATTCGCGGCTGCAAATGAACGTCTCGCCGGATTTGGAGCAGACTGATGCCATCCGGCAGGATCAACGACATCCGCCCGGATGTCGTTAGCGAACCTGCGAACTCGGAGCGAGCTCCGCACCGGCAACCAGTGGAACCCAGGTGTTGCCCATCCTCACTAGGGTCAAGTGGGCGACCGGGCAATCGATCCCTAGTGGGGCTTCGGCGCATCGGGACAGGTCGAGTGACGCTTTCCATCCCCGCTCGGAGATGGCGGCAGAATCGACGGTGTTGTGGATTTTGAACGGTGTGACGAGTGCGGGTTCAACGGCGAGGAGTGGAGCGATGCTACAGCGCTCTCGGCCATAGCAGGCCTACCCACCCGGTTCGCCAACGCTGTCGCAGGTCTCAGTTCTGACGATCTACTCCGGCGACCATTGGATGGCCAATGGTCGATCGCTGAATATGCAGACCATGTACGAGAGGTCCTCTTTGGAATGAGGTTTCTGCTGGACATGGCGCTCACACAGCCAGGAACAGACCTCGGTGAGTCGCCATCTTCACCATTCGAGCCCGAGCCTCGCCAGATCGACATCGACGCGGCGTTGATCGGTATTGAACGAGAAGCGACTTCGTTGCTCGAGACTTTCTCGGAACTATCTCCCGAAGAATGGCACTCGACTGTGACGCTCGATGGGTCCAGTGTTGATCCGCACTGGATTGTTCGCCACGCGATCCATGACTCGACCCATCACCTTCTCGACATCGAGCACCTTCGCCTAGCTCCTTGACGGCTGATGCCCCAGATCGGCCGGCACAGTGGGACACTCCTGCACCACTGGGGCACCTAACCGGTCAAGGCCTCCGCCGACCGGCTGGTCGCCTTCGGCGCGTGCTCTCGACAGGCTTCGACGTACCAACTACAGCGCCGGTACGAGACGATCGAGCCGAAGGGGCGGTGACCGCCACCGATCACCGCCCCCGCAATCACGATCCTGACGATGCGGGCCACGCCCAAATAGAGCCGACCGGACTCCGTTTGCACAAGGTTTCAACAACGGCGCCCGAGCAACCGCCCTCAAGGGCGCTTGGAGTCTGGTCGACATTGGTGGCGTGGGAATGCGGAGGACTATGCAGTTCCGTCGTCGAGTACCGCGCCAACCCGCCAGCTGGGATGGGATCTGCCAGATTGAGGGCGAGTTCGCTGCTCGGTGTCGAGTCGTCGACATCTCGATGCTAGGTGTCGGGATCACGTTCAATCACTTATCGCCGTCCGAGCTGCTGGGCAGGTGCATCTCCGTCGAGGTTCCAACGGTCGGTGACTCGATCAGTATCCAGCTCAAGGGCAAGGTCACAAACGTGAAGTCAACTCGAGGCACGGCGGTCCGCGTCGGCATCGAGTTCGATCGACCCTCAGAATCACGGCTCGGGACCTCCATTGTCGACAGCATGATGACCGACACCATGGGAGCCGGCGTCCATCGCACAAGTGCACCTTGGGGTGCTGCGGGCTGAAGGCGGCGATGAGGTCGCCGGGCTCGGGCATCGGATCCACGGGACTCGACGGTAGCCCGGCGCGGGATCAGTCCCGCGGCCCAAGTGAACGGGGCGCCCCGACCCGGCACCCTGGGGGCAACCGCGGTACGCGATTTCTGGCGCGTTATGGGATATTCACGCGAGATCGGCGCAAGGATTCAGCGGTTGGTCGCTTCTACCCGGGCGATGGTGTGGGTGAGAGCGGCCACCGAGCGGAAGGGATCCCTATGTCCGGCTTCCTCTTCAGCAGCGAGAAGGTCTGGGAAGTCATTGCCGGGAGGTTCATGCCCCCAGTGATCTGTGAAAAGTCGAACCCCATACCAAGCGATGGTTGTCACGCCGGCCCGCTCGAGGGCCAACTGGACCTCGCCGGGCTCGTCGGCGCGAACCGATTCGATGCCCAGGCGATTGTCATAGGTGCGGGCCTCGAACGCTCCGATGCACTCCGTCCACCGTCCCGTCATGCCGGCCCGCATGGCGATTCCGGCGCGGTTCCTCGTGAGTAACGAAATGAGGCCTCCGCTCCGCGTCGCTTCAGCGAGTACCCCGACCGTCTCCTCCAGAGATGGGAGGTACATGGCGACACCGTGGCAGCACACCAGGTCGTAGTTCTCGATATGCCCATCCGCTAAGGCGAGGACGTCGCCGACCTCAAAGGTAAGTCGCTGCCGGACTTCATCTGGCTCTGCAGCAGCAGTGCTCCGAGCAGTCTCGAGGAGTGCGTCGGAGAGGTCAATGCCGACAACCTCGTGACCGAGTCGTGCCAGCGCAATGGCCTGCGTGCCCTGCCCACAGCCTGCATCGAGCACCCGGAGCGGCCCACCTAATGCCGATAAGTGGGCCGAGATTTGACGACTCACGAGTTCTTGTCGCACGGCATCGCGCACCATGCCGAGGCCCGAGAGCCATGCATCGATCCCGGACTCGAAACGTTCTTCTGGAGGGACGTTCGCCATGCCTCAGGACCATAGCGACGAGACCAACCAGCTTGCGCCACCGATGACGATCCGATCATGTGCCCCAGCCCGGCGAAGTGGGGCACCCTCGGTATTGCGAATCGATGAGCCAGTTGCAGATTGACGGCGACGAGCAGCCCACCCGGATACCGGGATTCGAACTCAACCTGGCGAGGTGTCCATGAAAGCGCGTGACTCCACAGTCGATGCATGGTGGATTCACAGCTTGTCCATATGGAGCTGAGATTAAGTTGCTGAATGGGGCTCTGCTTCCCAGGCAGGGGGAAGCGAAGGGTGCTCTTTGCCGCCGTGGCGGGCTGCGTCTTCGCCACGTGCTCCAGTCCGGCCGCCGGCGCCCAACATATCGGGCCAGCCAGCATTCCGACCACGGCCACATTGGTCTACGACAAAGACTTCCCCGACCCGAGCATTCTTGTGGTGGGGCATACGTACTTCGCGTTCTCCACCAACTCCGACGGCGAGGACGTCCCCGAAATAGAGTCGCACGACCTGGTGCATTGGCATGCCATCGGCGATGTCATGTCCGTCCTACCGTTCTGGGCAAGCCGAGGCTATATCTGGTCCCCATCGGTGAGCCGGGCGCCAGGGGGCGGCTACCAGCTGTTCTTCAGTGCGTACGACGAGGCAGAAGGTGTCATGTGTCTCGGTCGCTCGACATCAAGATCACCGTTCGGACCCTTCGTGAACGTGAGCCAAGCGCCCTTCTTGTGCCAGGTGAGCGCTGGAGGCTCGATCGATCCTTTCGTGTACCGCTCCGACGGAACTGACTACCTGGTCTGGAAGGCCGATGGGGAGGGCGCGCAACCACAGGCGATACTCTCAGCACGCCTGACTGCAGGCGATTCTGAGTTGGTGGGCCCGCCAACCACCCTGCTCAGTGCCAACTTGAGCTGGGAAGACGGGGTGGTCGAGCGGCCCGCGCTCCTGGACGCATCCGGGGTCCTACATCTGTACTTCAGCGCAGGTGACTGGTCGGGTGCTGACTACGCCATCGGCACGACCATCTGTTCATCCCCATTGGGGCCGTGCGCAAGCAGCGCCTCCCAACGCCTGACGATCGCATCTGGCGTTGCTACCGGGGCAGGGAGCCCAACGTTCTTCTCGGTCGATGGTTATACGTACCTAGCCTTCTCCGCTTGGACGAACGGAATCATTGGCAATGAGTTCGGTCATCGAGGGTTATTCTTGATGACGATTACGGATCAGGCGGTTGAACACACGGAGGCTTCGTAATGTGCCTGACGAACCCGGCTCTGGTCGACAATCAGCAACCGTTTGACTCGAGGACCGCCTACCAACGAGGTGCGAACCACCCCACCGTCCCGGCGTTGTTAGGGGCTAGTCACGTCCTTATCGACAAATCGCTTGAGCGCACGTAGGTAGCCGCCAGTGCCGCCTCTTTGAATACCTCTACCTACGGGACCCGACAACCGGACGACTGGATCGCCGGGGCGTGAAAACGCCTTGATCTCGAACCGAACGGTCTGATCCGGCGAGATCGAAATGATGAACGCCTCCTCGCCTTGCTCGGGATGGCCGGGCAGTGTCCCATAGGCGAAGCCCCATCGGGTCTGTTCGTCAATGACGCTCACGATCCGACAAGGCGCCGCGAGGGCCACGATGGGCATACCCAGGGTCACGACGACGGTCGCGCCAGTGCGGATCTCTTGGTTGTGAGGAAACACTCGTACCCCTGGCAGACGGTGCGCTTCCCAAGTCTTCAGACCCGTTACTGCTCGCTGAAACGTCTTCGGTCCGTCGCCAAGGACCGTCTCATAGCAATCATGGTGAAATCCCTGCGGTTGCTTCCCCGCCAGCGTGGCTCCGATGTCGCTATACGTCGGCTCAGCACTCTCAAGGGTTTGCACCATCCGCTCCATGGCCGCCGAGTCCGATGGGCGGGCGAACTTCATAGTCCGTTGTTAGCAGGTGACAGTCGCATGACAGGTCCCGCATCCCGCTCCCGGCGAAGTGGGGCATTTAGCGTTGGTTCCGGGCATCCACCGATTTGGCGGAAGCCCTTCGTAGGGTGCGTCGGGTCGGTTCTTCTGGCTTGACTGTTTTGGGGCCGGAGCGAGCGAGAGCTCGAC
>JBKQUM010000091.1:0-5169 GCA_052140165.1 Acidimicrobiales bacterium | reverse complement strand
GTTTCCACTCTCCGTGTGCTGCTCGGGGTACGACGCGCCGCAAACGCTTGCCCGCAGCAGTCCGGGCCTCGGCGGACATGACCACTTGATCGCTCGATACCATGGGTAGCCCCTCGGTCATCAGTCTCGGCACGATCATCGCGCCTGATGGGGCGGAGGCACAGGCGGAACCGCGGGATGCGCTACCGAACCAGGGTTGGCAGGGTATCCCGCCGACGCGTCCCCTTAGCTCACGAAGGTGAACTCGTCCATCCCGTGCATCTCGTATGACCCAACGTCAGGGAATGGACGGACAACTTGATGGTCGGTATGACTCCAACCTGAGTCATCTCTCCCCACCCCGTGGGCTGATGTCACCGTCCTTCGGTCCATGTGGGATCGGGTGGCGCTCGTTCGGCTTCCGTTGGCGACAGCGCCGGACCTGGGCACCGGTCCGTACCGGGAGGGGAGGCACCTAGAGACAGACCCGGCGCCTGTCAGGTGTTGTACCGGCCTAGGAACTCCGTTCGGCCAGACATGCCAACGGCTCCGTTGATCCCGCAGAACTCCACGGGACGTGTGGCAGGATTTTCTCGGCACCAACGGCGAATCGAGCGAGACAACTCCAAGAGGCCAGGAGGAGCAGTGCCCAACGAGGACGGAGCCAGGAGAAAACGGCGGCGACGTCTCGACCTCATGACGAGCCTTCGCGACGAGATCGCCGTGCGGCGGACGATTGCCGGTGAGGTTATATCGCTGGCAAACCTTCTCGGACGACCCGTCGTGGACCCGGACGACCGTCGAGTCGGTCGAGTCAGCGACGTGACCGTTCATTGGGACGCGGGAGCTCCTCATCCACTTGTCTCAGGCGTTCTCGTCAGCCTGAGCAAAGGATTCGCCCTCGTCGACGTGTCGGAGGTAACGATCGAACAGTCCGGGGTCCGATTGCGATCGACCCAGACATTGGTCACACTGCCTGTGCGTCACGAAGGCGATATCGCCTTGGCACGGGATGTGCTCGACTGCCAACTGCTGGACCTCCAAGGTGTGCAGGTCGTCCGTGCGTCTGACGTCTATCTCTGTAGGTTGTCCGACGGATGGGAGCTCGCCGGAGTCGATGTCGGATTTCGGGCTTACGCGCGCCGCCTCTTGCGCAAGCGACGACGCTGCCCTCCGCCCCGTCGCGCGATTGACTGGGCCGACCTGCAGACCTTCGTCCCCGGAGCGGCGAATGCGGGGGCTCCCCGTCCCACTGGTCCGGCATCGGCAGCGGGCACCGTCGGGAGTGGTCTTCAGCTTGGATCTCCGGCCAAGGATCTGCGCAAGCTTCACGCCAAAGAGGTCGCCGCCATCATCTCGAACCTCGGCCGGCGGGAGCAGGCCCAGGTTGCCTCCCTGGCGACCCCATCCACCGCCGCCGAGGCGCTCCGGGAACTCAGACCGAAACATCGCGACGCTCTTTTGGCGGAGCTGAGCGCGAGCGATCGGGCTCGGCTTCTGGCACTGCTCGACGCGGATGATCCCGAGTGACCGAAGCAACATCGCAATCTCCGTCGAAGTCTGCTCGCACCCAGAAGCGATGGATCGTCAGTCTGCTGGCCGTTCTCGCCATTCTCGGTCCGGGTCTCATCGCAGCCAATGCCGGGAACGACGCGGGTGGGGTTCTCACATATGCGAGCGCCGGCTCGCAGTTCGGCTATCGGACTCTGTTCTTGATGGTTCTCATCACGGTGGCGCTCGTCGTGGTTCAGGAGATGTGCTCCCGCCTGGGCGTGTACACGGGCGAAGGGCTTGGAGGTCTCATCCGCGAGCAGTTCTCGGCGCGTAGCACATTCGGGGCGTTGTCCCTCTTGCTCATCGCCAACGCTGGCCTCACCGTGAGCGAGTTCGCGGGAGTTGGAGCTGCAATGCAGATCTTCGGGGTCTCCCAGTACATCTCGATCCCGATCGCCGCGGCGGCAGTGTGGGGATTGACCGTCCTCGGCTCATACTCCCGGGCCGAGAGGCTGTTCCTCGTCCTGGTACTGGCATTCCTGACCTATCCGGTCGCCGCCTTCTTGGGTCATCCCAACGGGAAGGAGGTCGTCAGCAACCTCGTGTGGCCGCACTTCCTGGCCACACAGTCATTCCTGGTCCTCGCAGTCGCCCTGGTCGGGACCACGATCACTCCATACATGCAATTCTATGTGGCATCTGCCGTGGTGGACAAGGGAATTAAGCCAGCCGACTATCGGAGTGAACGGCTCGATACGGTGAGTGGCGCAATCTGGAGCGACGTCATCAGCATCTTCATAATCATTGCCACCGCCGCCGCGATCGGCGGCAGCGGACCGTTACAGTCCGCTCGTCAAGCGGCCGAGGCCCTAAAGCCGGTCGTAGGGCCTGCCGCTCCAGCGCTGTTCGGACTGGGCCTCCTCGGTGCATCATTGCTCGCAGCATCTGTGGTGCCGCTCTCCACTTCCTACGCGATCGCTGACGCAACCGGAGCGCCGCGCTCGGTGTCCGCGAGTTTCCGCCAGGCGCCTTTGTTCTATGGCCTGTTCACGTTGCAGATCGTCGTCGGTGCAGGAATCGCGCTGTCTCCTGGCAACCTCGTCGCCCTCGTCGTCAACGCGCAAGTGTTGAATGGGATCATCACGCCGATGTTGTTGACCTACATCCTCATCTTGGCAAATCGAAAGAGCGTGCTCGGGTCCGCAGTCAATGGGCGGATCTTCAAGGTGGTTGCAACACTGTGCGTCGCCATCGTCGGGGTCATGTCTTTCGTGGTGCTCGTTCAGACGGTAGCAAGCTTGTAGGTGTCGAAGGGATTCTCCGACGCGTTGCAGGCCGTGACTATGGTGATCCCGTCTCGGGCAGAGCCGCGCCGGATTTCTCTTCACCATCGACTCGACCTGTGCCATCCTGTTCCGTCGCCTTCCAAACCTCCACGACCACAACTTGAATCGAAGCGGCGACGGGCACTGCCAGAAGCACAGCAACGAACCCGCCGAAGAGGCCGCCGACCCAGCTCCCGACGTCCGCGCCGACGAGGACAGCGAGGAACACGACCAATGGATTGATCCTAACGGTGCGGCTCATGACAACGGGGTTCAAGAGATGGTTCTCTACGAATGTGTACGCAAGAAAGACGACGGCAGTGATCACTCCCGCACTGATGGAATGCCCCAGGGCAAAGAGCACCGTCGGAATGCCGGCAAGCGCCCCGCCAATCGTTGGAAGGAAGTCGACCAGAGCTACCCAAAGCCCGAAAAGGAGGGGGTAAGGCACGCCGAGGACGGTGAGGGTCACGAAGATCACGAATCCCGCGATCAACGAAGTGAGGAAGTCCCCCAGCACAAACCCCGAGATCGACTTGCTCACCTTCGTGCCGATTTCCGAGTACCTAGCGGCTCGTTCGGGAGCCATGATGCGGAGAAGACCGGCCCGCATCTTCGGCGCTTCCACCAGGAGCAGGATGACGAACGCAAAGGTGGCCGCCAACTCTCCAAGGATCGCGACTGCCCCCTTTCCGAGAGCGAGTGCCGGCTTGCCCAGTCCCTCCGCGAAGCTGACGATCTTCGGTGAGTTCCTGCTCACCCAGGCTTGGATGTGGTATTTGCGAACGAGATGACCGATCCAGCCCTTCCCGTGCTGCGCCTTGTCGACGTACGCCGGTAAGGAGTTGGCAAAATGGCTGATCGCGTTCACCAGGGGATGACCAAACGCGAAGGCCAGTCCGACGAAGATCAACAAGGACCACAGGGTGACGACGGCGACGGCGAGGCCTCGGCGGCGGATCTTCCAGCGCTGCAGTGCCACGACCAGAGGGTTCAGGACGAGGGCGACGAACGAACCGACGACGATGAGCAACACGACGTCCCGAAGCCGGTAGAGAAGCTGGCCCATGAGGTAGACGACGACGAGCACTCCGACAGCGACCAGGATCGTGCGCAACGGCACGACCCTGAAGTCGGCCCATTTCTGAATCCGAGCCCATCTGGAGGCCGTGCCTCCGCCAGCCCGGTCCGACTGCTCAGCCGGCATGATCGCTTCGGTGCCGGCGGAGACGCACGGCAGCCGGTTCGCGGTCGCCCTCAGGGCTCGCGGTATCAATCCGGATGCACCCGCTTTCGCTCCTCGGTGGTCCGATCACCTCGGGTCGCCTCCTAAGAGAGAATTACCCCCAGGAGGCTAACTTCCCCCTCATCACAGCTGTGTGATCGTCAGCGCTCACCATCATCCACCGGAGCATCTACGCAGATTGGAGGCGAAGGCCGGCTTGAACGCACACAGGCCTGACGGCGCGCCGGATCCCGCTCCAGCGCCTGACTCCGTCCCCGAACCGGGTCATCCGGCGACCCAAGCGAATCGATTCGCCGGAAGACCGTCGGGCCCACGGGCGTCGGCCGGCAGCAACCCGCTCGGCGGCAACAGGCAGACCAGGTCTCTCGTGATCCGCATCGTGGCACTGGGCTTTTGCGGTCTCGCCATTTACGTGGTCCTACCAAGTCTCGTCAAGGTGATCGACGCGTGGCCTCGACTCGCCAGGGCCAGTCCGATCTGGATGATCGGTGCGCTCATCGCCGAGATCGTGAGCTTCACCTTTGCATTTACCCTCCAGCGCCTTGCCTTGCGTACCAAGGGTTGGTTCGCAGTTGTGACATCTGGACTGGCGGGCAATGCACTCACCAACGTGCTCCCGGCCGGGGACGCCGCCGGTGCCAGCCTGCAGTACGGGATGCTGGCTACGGCGGGGATCGATATCGACACTGCCGTCGGTGGCCTCGCTGCCGCGTCACTGCTCGGCCTTGGTGGCCTGCTCTCGCTCCCACTCTTCACGCTTCCGGCCGTACTGGGAGCGACCCGGGTGCAGCCGGGACTCCTGCACGCGACCCTGATCGGGCTGGCGGGTTTCTGCCTATTCATCATCTTCAGCACTGTCGCCCTCGCGACCGAGCAGCCTCTCAGAAGGCTCGGCTTCATCGCACAATGGCTGTGGAACAAGCTCCGTCGCCCGAAGACACTACTCACGGGTTTGGATTCGCGCCTCCTTGAGCAACGGGACGAGATCCGCAGCGCACTCGGTCGTCAGTGGCGCCGAGCCGTCTTCTTCGTCGCGGGCCGGCTCGGGTTCGACTACCTCTGCTTGCTCTGCGTCCTGCGGGCCATTGGCAGCCACGCCCGCCCCTCGCTCGTGCTGCTGGCGTA
>JBKQUM010000090.1:0-20480 GCA_052140165.1 Acidimicrobiales bacterium | reverse complement strand
ACAGGCCCACCCGGCCCAGCGGCCCGCCCGTCATCCGACCACCGGCCGGTGCAGGACCAGCATCTCGGCGGTCATGCGGCGCTGGTAGTCCCCTTCGGGCAGTGCCCGCAGCGCCTCCATCGCCGGCCGCGTGACGTCCTCGATCTCCCCGGCGCCGAGCGCCCGCAGCGCCGGCCACGCCCTCCGTGCGATGGCGTCGAGCTCTTGGGAGGGAGACGAGAGGAACTCGCTCCCTCGAGGCCTGCCGCCTCTGCGCGCGTCGACCGCGTCACCCATTCGGTGGATGATCTGCCCGATGACGTCGTCACCTGTCGGTCGTTGCGTGGTGCACACGACATATCGTCCGCCCGGACGCAGCACCCGCGCCACCTCCGAGAACAACCGGACGGGCTCGGCGACGGCATGCACCACCCAGACCGACACGGCATGAGCGACCGACGCAGCCGCCAGCGGCATGTCCACGGCGTCGCCGAGCGCCACGGCGGGGCCCAATCGAACCCTGGCCCGCGAGAGCATCGGCGACGAGATGTCGAGCCCGACCACGCGGTGCCCGCGTCGGACCAGGCCGAGCGCGACGACGCCGGTCCCGACCCCCACCTCGAGTACCGGATCTTCGCCCGCCGGCAGGCGGGCCGTGACGTCGGCCGCGTACTCCTCGCCCCGCGCCTCCCCGCCCCGTGTCTCGTCGTAGATCTCGGCCAGCTCGTCGAGCTCCGGCATGACCGCGCCTCACCGCCCGGGGGCTACCCCTGCATGGCGATGTGGTCGGTGCGCACCGTGACGCGGATCCGCACCTCGCCCTCCCGGCGCATGGGGTACGAGTCCACGCCGAGATACTTCTTGGCCAGCGCGTCGATGTGGGCGTCCGCGCCCTCGGTCGTGATGTCGACCACCGTGCCGCGGAAGGCCACCACGTTGTACTGGTCGTCGGGGTCGATCACGGTGACGGCCACCCGGGGATCGCGCTCGAGGTTGCGCGCCTTCTTCCGTCCCCGGGCGGTGTTGAACACGACGTCGTCACCGTCGCGGTCGACCCACAGCGGGGTGACCTGCGGCGAGCCGTCCGGGTTCAAGGTGGTCAGCGAAGCCAGCACGGGCCGGGCGATCAGCTCACGGGCCTTGGGTGAGAGGACATCGGGCATGGGGGGACTTCCTTACTCCTCGGGGTTGTCTCTCAGGCGAGGCTATGGGCGGTGCCGGGCTGGTCCGGCCGCCCCCCTAGGGTCGGGTCCCAGGAGGATCGACCTCCACACCGGCGTTTTCCGGCCTCTGCGCCGGGGCACAGAGGAACGGTGAGCGGCATGGACACCCGGATCCGCCCCGTTCCCGCCCCCACCCGGCCCCTGGAGTGGGGCCTGGCCGCCCTCGGGACCGGCGCCCTCCTCGCGGCGGTGCTGGCGGCGCCGCACGACGCCCGCGCCGCCGCCGCACAGGACTGGCCGCCCTTCGTCCTCGTCGCCGGGCTCCTCCTGGTGGGCCTCGTCGCCGACGAGGACGGGCTCTTCGCCGCGGGCGGGAGCGCCCTGGCGCGGCTCTCCCCCAACGGCCTCGCGCTCTACGTCGGAACGGTGGTCCTGGTGGTCTCCGTCACGACGCTGCTCAACCTCGACACGTCGGTGACGTTCCTCACCCCGGTCCTCGTCTACGCGGCGCGCAGCCGGGGGGAGGGGGAAGCGCCGCTGATCTACGCCTGCCTGCTCCTCTCGAACGCGGGCTCGCTCATGCTCCCCGGGTCGAACTTGACGAACCTCATCGTGCTGGGCCATCTCCACCTGTCGGGCGGCGCATTCTTCGCCCACATGGCGCCGGCCGCGCTGGCCGCCGCCGCGGTGACCGCGCTCGTCGTCGGCGCCGTCCACCACCGTGACCTGCGCACCACGATCACCCCGGCCGGCGGCCACGAGCGTCCCGTGCTGGGCGTCGGCATCGTGGCAGTGGCGGCCGTGACGGTGCTCGTCGTGGGGCTCCACTCTCCGGCGATACCCGTGGCGGCGGTCGGCATCGCGGCGGTGGTGATCAGGTCGTGGCGCCACGACAGCACGACGTCGCCCGGCGCCGCGGTGCGCATCCTCGGCCTCCCGGTGCTCGTCGGGCTCTTCGGGCTGGCCGTGGCACTGGGGACGCTCGGCCGGACCTGGTCGGGACCGGCCACCCTGCTCTCGCACCTGGACGCGTGGGGGACCGCCTTCACCGCCGCCCTCACCAGCGTGCTGGTGAACAACCTGCCGGCGGCGTCCCTGCTGGCGGCGCGCCAACCGCCCCATCCGTTCGAGCTGCTGGTCGGCCTCAACATCGGGCCCAACATGTTCGTGACCGGGTCCCTGGCCTGGGTGCTCTGGCTCCGGTCGGCCAGGGCGGCCGGAGGGCGGCCCGACGTCAGACGGGCGAGCCTGCTCGGCCTGGCCAGTGCGCCCCTGGCCATTGCCGCCGCCGTCGGCGTGCTGACGCTGGGCGGCGCCCACTGAGCGTGACGCCACCGCCGGCGGGGCTCTAGTCGGTCTCGACCCCCAGCGCCCGCCGGAGCACGAGGGTCGCCTCACGCTGGGCGCGCCGTGACACGGCGGCGGTCGTGACCAGCGCCGAACCGTGGTACGTGCCGGGGAACTGGTGCAGCTCCACCGACACCCCGGCCTGGAGCATGCGGAGCGCATAGGTGATCCCCTCGTCGCGCAGCGGGTCGTGCTCCGCCGTCGAGACGTAGGCCGGCGGCAGCCCCGAGAGGTCGCCGGCCCGGGACGGCGCGGCGTACGACGGCACCTCGGTGGACCCGGACAGGTCGCCCAGGTAGGCCCTCCAGCTCTGCACCGCCAAGGGCCGGTTCCACAGCGGCGAGTCCACGAAGGCCCGCATGGAGGGCGTCTCGAGCCGGTCGTCGAGCTCGGGGATCTGCAGCATCTGGAAGCAGACCGGCGGGCCGCCGAGGTCCCGGGCGAGCAGGGCCGTCGCCGCCGCGAGGCCGCCCCCGGCGCTGGCCCCGCACAGGGCGACCCGCCCGGCGTCGACACCGAGCGCGCCGGCCTCGGCGTGCAGGTACGCCAGTGCGGCGTAGCAGTCGTGCAGCCCGGCCGGATACGGGTGCTCGGGCGCCAGGCGGTACTCGACGGAGACGACGACGGCACCCGTGTCGACCGCCATGCGCGCTGCCCCGGCATGCTCCGCCTCGACACTGCCGATGACGAAGCCGCCGCCGTGGATCATGACGATGCCGGGCGCCGGCATGGCGTCGGACCGGGGCCGGTACACCCGGACCGGCACGTCGGGATCGCCCTCCCACCCCGGTACGAGCCGGTCGTCGATCCGGAGGGTCTCCACCCCGGGGATGTCGACCTCGATCGCGACGAGGATCTGCTCGAACGCCTCCCGCGCCGCCACCGGGTCGGACAGGTCGATCGACGGCAGCATGTCGATCACGGCGGCCAGTTCAGGGTCGATCATCGCGGTCCCCCCTCCTCGTCGGTGCGGCGTCCGGGGTTACTTGGGCTGCAGGCGGGCGCCGGCGTCGAGGCGGATCGACTCGGCGTTCATGTAGCCGTTGGTGAGGAGCTCGAGGGCCAGCGACGCGAATTCGCCGGCGTAGCCGAGCCGGTGCGGGAACAGGACGTCCTGGGACAGCTTGTTCTTGAAGGCGTCCGAGCCCTCGCCCGTCCCGTAGATCGGGGTGTCGATGAGGCCGGGGAGGATGGTGTTCAGCCGGATGCCCACCACCGCCAGGTCACGCGCCACCGGCAGCGTCATGCCGACGACCCCGCCCTTCGACGACGAGTAGGCGGCCTGTCCGATCTGGCCGTCTTCGGCGGCCAACGAGGCCGTGTTCACGATGGCGCCGCGGGCGCCGTCCACGTCGGGTTCGTTGAGGCTCATCTTGGTGGCGGCCAGGCGGATGCAGTTGAAGGTGCCGACGAGGTTGATCTCGATCACCCGCCGGTAGAGGTCGAGATCGTGCGCCGAGGCGTACTCACCGTCCTTGCCGATGGTGCGGCCGGCCCACCCGATGCCGGCGCAGTTGACCAGGGACTTGAGCGGGCCCATGTCCAGCGCGGCGTCGACGGCGTCGATCACCTGCTCGGTGTTGGTGACGTCGGTCTGCACGAACAGGCCGCCGATCTCCTTGGCCAACGGCTCACCCCTGTCCGCCTGGAGGTCGGCGACGACCACGTGGACGCCGCGCTCCGCCAACAGGCGCGAGGTGGCCTCGCCCAGCCCGGACGCCCCGCCCGTGACGATTGCCGACGTGCCGTTCAGATCCATGTTCCCTACGACTCCTTGTGGGGTGGGGGTGCGGGCCACGCTACGGACCCGTCACCCGACGTGCCCGCAAGAGGATAGGGGCCGGCCCGGCCCCGGTCACATCTGCTCGGGTGCCTCGATGCCGAGCAGCGAGAGCCCCTGCTCGAGGACTCTCGCCGTGAGGTCGCAGAGCCCGAGGCGCGACGAGCGCACCGCCTCGTCGTCGACCAGGACCCGGCAGGCCTCGTAGAACCCCGTGAAGGCGGTGGCGAGGTCGAAGAGGTAGGTGCAGAGCTTCGAGGGGCTGTAGGTCTCGGCGGTGACCTCGACGGCCTCGGCGAAGCGGAGCAGCTCGAGGGCCAGGGCGCGCTCCGCCGGCTCGCCGAGGAGAAGCGGCGACCCGGGTGCGGGCGGCGCCACCTCGGCCCGCCGGAAGATGGAGCGGATGCGGGCGTGCGCGTACTGCAGGTACGGCCCGGTGTCGCCTTCGAAGGCGAGCATCCGGTCCCAGTCGAAGACGTAGTCCCGGCCGCGCTCGGTGGAGAGGTCGGCGTACTTGACCGCTCCCACACCCAGGGCATGTGCAGTGGCGGCCTGCCGCTCGGGGGACAGGTCGCTCGACCGCTCCTTCAGCGCGGCCTCGGCCCGCTCGATCCCCTCCGCGAGGAGATCGACGAGGCGCTCGGAGCCACCGCTGCGGCTGGCCAGCTTCTTGCCGTCCGTCCCGAGCACGAGGCCGAACGCGACGTGGACCGCGGCCGAGACGTCGGGCAGGTAGTCCGCCAGCGCGGCCACCGCGAAGACCAGGCGCAGGTGCAGCGACTGCTCGGCGCCCACGACGTAGACGAGCCGGGTGGCCCCGATCCGGCCGGTCCGGTCGCGGACACACGCGAGGTCGGTGGCCGGGTAGCCGTACCCCCCGTCGGACTTGCGCACGATGAGCGGCAATGGCTCCCCGTTGCGGTTCTCGAAGCCCTCGGGGAAGACGCAGAGTGCGCCGTCGTCCTCGACGAGGAGGCCCTTGGCCGAGAGCTCCTCCACGACGACCGGCAACAGCGGGTTGTAGAAGCTCTCGCCCACCGTGTCCGCCTCCGTGAGGAGCACGCCGAGGAGGTCGTAGACCTCGCGCGCGTGGCGCATGGACTCCGCCACGAAGATCCGCCACAGCCGGAGCGTCTCCTCGTCCCCGCTCTGCAGGAGGACGACCCGCCGCCGGCTCCGCTCGGCGAAGTCCGGGTCGGAGTCGAACTGCCGGCGGGCCGCCGCGTAGAACTCGTTCAGGTCCCGCACGCTGAAGGACTCGGCGTCCTCCGCCCCCCCGACGTCGATCAGGTGCTCTATCAGCATCCCGAACGGCGTGCCCCAGTCACCGATGTGGTTCTCGCGCCGTACGTCGTGGCCGAGGAACCCCAGGACGCGTGCCAGGGCGTCGCCGATCAGCGTGCTGCGCAGGTGCCCGACGTGCATCTCCTTGGCGACGTTCGGGGCCGAGTAGTCGATGACGATGGTCTCGGGGCGCTCCACCTCGGCCACGCCCAGCCGGGGGTCGGCGGACAGGGCGGCGAGCTGACCGGCGACGAACCCGTCCGAAAGCGTCAGGTTGATGAAGCCCGGGCCGCTGACCTCCACCTCCGAGCAGATGTCGTCGAGGGAGGCCGCCGCCACGACCTCCTCCGCCACCTGACGCGGCGGCCGTCCCACCTGCTTCGCCAGCGCCAGGGCGCCGTTGGCCTGGAAGTCGGCGCGGTCGGACACCCGCAGCACGGGGTCGGCGCCGGGCACCACGGTGTCGAACGCGGCCTGGAGGCGTTGCAGGAGGACGCTGGAGGCGTCGGGCATCCCTCATTCTCGCATGCCCGGCGGCGGGCGGGACCCTGGCGCAGCGCGCCGGCACGTCAGTCCGGCGGTGCCCCCATCGCGCCGTCCATCAGGCCGTAGCGGCGGTAGGGGCCGAAGAAGCCGTGCTCGAGCAGGCCGTAGCCGACGTGCCCGTCGTAGGAGAACCGGGCGACCTGGTCGACGATGCCGTATTGGGCGATCCCCTTCACGTCGTCCACCGAGAGCACGAGCCCCTGGGTCACCGGTTCGGGGCCGTGGTACATCCCGTGACGCCAGTCGGCGTCGATGCCGTAGCCGGTGCCGATGGAGACGTAGTTGGCCAGCAACGGCGTGCAGGTGATGTCGAGGCCGGCGTCGGGGAAGCGCAGCACCGAACGGTCGATGACCCGCGTGCCCGGGACGAGGTGGTGCTCGTGCTCGGAGCGGCCGAGCTCCTCGACCTCGCGGGCGGGGTCCACCCACACCCGCTCCCCCTGCACCAGCGGGCGCTCCCCGTCGTCGCGCTCGTGGCAGATGTACATGATGGCGTGATCGTCGAATTGCATCGGGAAGTAGTTCCACATGCCGCCGAGCACGAGCTCACCCTGGCGGATGCCGTCGGTCTCCGGCTCGCCCACGGGGCGGACGCCCCAGGAGCGGTCGCGCGTCCCCCAGCAATGATCGGGCGTCACCTCGATCTCGGTCCCGCCGACGGAGAGAGTGCCCGACCAGCAACCGGTCTGAGCCAGCCGCTGGGTGTCGAAGACGACCTTGCCCTTGGAGCGCATGTACTGGCGCGGCTCGGCCATGGCCGGGATGTGTCCCTCCCAGGTGACGTCCATGGCCACGCTGTGCTCGGTGGGCTCGACCACCACCCGGAGGCGGCGCAGCGGCTCGAGCACCTCCACGCGGATGGGCCCGACGGAGAGATCGCCCCTGTCGTCGAGGGGCGCAGAGGCCCGCACGACGTGCTGCGATCCGCCGTGGCGCACGTCGACGAAGGCGTCGACCACGCACAGGTTCGGGTACTGGCCGTAGCCGAAGATCGCGAACCAGTCACCCGAGCAGGGGTGCATGTTGAAGTAGTAACGGTCGTAGAAGTTACGGTCGCTCGTCGCCGGGTGCGCAATGAACTCGGCGGCCTGGTGGACGGGATAGTCGTCCCAGGAGGAGAGGGTCATGGCGCCGTGCTCAGCAGCAGGCGCAGCCGCTGCCGCACCCACCCGCGACCGGCGCGCCGCACATGCCCCCGCCGACCGGCTCGGCCGCATGGCCCGTGGTGGCGAAGACCGGAAGCAGACGCCGGGCCCCCACGTGGCCACCGGGACAGGTCGCCGGGGCGTCGGCATCGGCCATGGGCCGGCGCTCGTCGAAGACGGCGTGACAGGTCGAGCAGCGGAATTCGTAGACGGGCACGGTGGATCGGACCTCCGCCGGCAGCCTATGCGACATCCGCCCGTCGCCGAAGTGCGTCGCCGCCAGCAGGGCCCCCCGCGGGGCGATCGACGTCGAAATCGGCCCCAGGGCCCTTCGAGCCGCGAATTCTCCTCAGCGCTTGGCGTAGTCGGCGTATCCCTGCCAGTCGATGACGATGCAGGGCTCGTCGCCGATGACCCAGGCGTCGTGTCCCGGCTTCATGACGGCGAAGTCACCTGCTCCGTACTCCATCTCTTCGCCGTCATCCATGACGACCTTCAAGCGGCCGGAGATGAAGTACCCGGTGTGCGCCGCCTGGCAACTATCGGTCTTGGCGATGGGCTTCACGTGTTCGGATCACTTCCACCCCGGGAGAAAGGTCGCCCGACCGACGGCCCCTTCCTCCGTGTTCACGACCTCGAGCTGGCCGGTGGCGCCGTCGAAGGCCCGAACCTCATCCGGCTTGTCGAGGCTCTTGCGAATCAACCCTGCCATGGCGTCTCCTCTCGGCGGTTATGCGGGAACCTCATCCTTCAAGTTCTGGCGGAGCCAGGTCCGGACCTCGTCGCTGTCCTCGTGCCCGTGCACGGAGACTGCGTGCTGGGTGGCGGCGAGCACGACCTCATCCTCCTCACCCGAGATGGTCAGCGTGCAACCGCTCTCGCTCGGGAAGTCCCGGCAATCGGCAACTTTTCGTCCCACGTGGCGCTCCCTTCCTTCACTCGCGCGTCCACTCGCGCGTCACTCGCGGCGTTCGACCTCGTCACATCTCCTCGACGCGCCGCACGTCGAGATTGCGGAAGACCATCGGCCCGTCGCAGAGCACGGCCGGCTTCTGCGAGAAGAGCGCCGTTTCCGCGAACTCCGAGTTGGCCATTGCCGCCTCGTAGGACGGGAACTCCACGATCCGGACGAAGGCCAAGATCACCACCCCCGGGGTGTACGGCTCTCACTTTGCAAGATAAGCCCGACAACGGCGCATTTCAATGGGTGTTTCACGACGGGGCGACCGTCAGGGAGACCCTCCGGAGCGGGCGGACCTAAGGCTGCGCGAAGGCGTAGATCGGCACGCCGTTGTACGAATTCGAGTCGGCGGGCAGGAAGGGCCCGTCGAGCGCCACCGACAGGTAGCCGTCGCGGCCCGGGCCCGAGTCGCCCCCCACGGTCATGATGGAGCCGTCCGGCCACACCTGGGTCACGATCCCGACATGGACCGAGGAGTACACGCTCTGGGGGCCGGTGCCGTAGAGGACGGCATCGCCCACGGCCGGTGTGGCGGTCGGGGGGAGGTCGCGGCCGTAGGTGGCGGCCCAATCCCAGATGTCGCCCGTGAAGCCGTACCGGGGAATGGGGATGCCGGCCTGCTCCCAGGCCCAGGTGGCGAACAGGGCGCACCACTGCTCACAGGGGCCGTAGGGGTTGCACCACGCCCCCTGCGCCACGCTCGGGTCGGGCTCTATCTGCGAGGCCACGGCGGCCGCGATGGTGGCCGACCCCGGGAACTCGGGCTCGGGCGTGGGCGTCGTGAAGCTGTACTGCCAGGCCTGCGGGTCCAGGAGCCAGTACCCCGTCCCCTGGTTGTTGCCGATGATGGCCGAGATCTGG
This sequence comes from Acidimicrobiales bacterium, assembly GCA_052140165.1. Classification (GTDB taxonomy): domain Bacteria; phylum Actinomycetota; class Acidimicrobiia; order Acidimicrobiales; family RAAP-2; genus Bog-473. The sequence continues at coordinate 11,414 of JBKQUM010000090.1, read as the reverse complement.
GTGGCCGTCGGATCGAGTGTCAGCCCGCCGTAGGCCTGCGCATCGCCGTAGGGCAGCACGACGCCGTTCTCGGTGGCGAGCAGGTAGCCCCCACCGTCGGGTGAGGCGACCATGCCCACCACCGAGTCAGGCAGGTTGGCTGCGCCCGCGGAGCCGTAGAAGCCCGCGTCGCCGTAGTCGAAGATGCCTCCGTCGGCGGCAACGAGCCAGTAGCCGTTGCCGTCGTGCGTCGCCGCCATCCCCACGATGGGCGCATTGAGCGCGATGCTGCCCGTGCTCCCGAAGAAGCCGGCGTCGCCGAAGCCGAAGATGCCGCCGTCGGCGGCCACGAGCCAGTAGCCCTTGCCGTCGGGCGTCGAGGCCATGCCCACGATGGGCTGGTTGAGCCGGGTCGACCCCATGGAGCCGTAGAACCCGGCGTCGCCGTAGGCGAAGACGCCGCCGTCGAGCGCGCCGAGCCAGTACCCCTTGCCGTCGGGCGTGGTCGCCATGGCAACGATGGGGCCGTTGAGCGGCAGATCCCCCGCCGATCCCTCGAAGGTGGCGTCGCCGAACGCGAAGACCCCGCCGTCGGCGCTGGCGAGCAGGTAGCCGGCCCCGTCGGGGGTGGCGGCGCCCGAGAAGACAGGCGAGTTCAACGGCTGGGGCAGCGACGGGTCGAGGTTGACGTTGCCGAAACCGATCATCCCGCCATCGTTGTAGACGTGCGGCTGCTCCGCCGCCCCCGCCGGTGCGGCCCGCGTCGCGGCGGCGCCGGCGACCAGGAGGCAGGGAACCAGCAACCCCGCACACACGATGGTCACTGCGGACGGGACGAGCGATACACGGCGCGGACCGCGGCGGCGCGTGCCACCGCACCCGACGGCTCCCCTCGCGCCTTCGCGTCCTCGCACTATTTCGATTGTGCACGAAGGAGCTGTGCCGGGGGCGCGGCTGCGGTTACGAAGGTGTTACGAATCTGCGTGTCAACGAGGGTGTCGGGCTCTCGATGCGGTCCAGGCGCCGATGCCGGGCCTACGGCGCTCCGCCCGGAGGCGGGCCTCGCGCCCGTTGGGCGTTCCCGGCAGCGCCACGGCAGAATGGGTGCATGAGCACGGACTCCCCGACCGCAGCGCACCCCGACACCTTCGGCGCCAGGAAGGATCTGGACGTCGGCGGGCGCACCTACGAGATCTTCGACATCAAGGCCCCGTCGCTCGCCGAGCGCCACGACATCGAGCGCCTGCCCTACTCCATCAAGGTGATCCTCGAGAACCTGCTCCGCCACGAGGACAGCCCCTACGTCTCGGCCGATGACATCGTGGCGGTCGCCGCCTGGGGGGCCAACCCCGAGGGCCATGGGCAGGGAGCCGGGGATGCAGCCCACGAGATCGCCCTCACGCCCGAACGGGTCCTCATGCAGGACTTCACGGGAGTGCCCGGGGTGGTCGACCTCGCCGCCATGCGCGATGCGCTGGCGCGCCTCGGTGGCAACGCCTCCCAGGTCAACCCGCTCGTCCCCGTCGAGTTGGTCATCGACCACTCCGTCATCGTGGAGCGGTCGGGTGACGCATCGGCCTACGACCGCAACGTCTCCATTGAGTACCAACGCAACATGGAGCGCTACCAGCTGCTGCGGTGGGCCCAGGGCGCGTTCCGCGGCTTCCGCGCCGTGCCGCCGGGCATGGGCATCTGCCACCAGGTGAACCTGGAGTACCTGTCGCGGCTGGTCTTCGCGACCGATGACGGGCGCGCCTTCTGCGACACCCTCGTGGGCACGGACTCGCACACCACCATGGTCAACGGCCTCGGGGTGCTCGGCTGGGGCGTGGGTGGGATAGAGGCCGAGGCGGCCATGCTCGGCCAGCCGCTCTCCATGCTGCTGCCGCCCGTCGTGGGGCTCAGGATCTCCGGCGAGCCGAGGGCGGGGATCACCGCGACCGACGTGGTGCTGACCGTGACCGAGCTGTTGCGCGCGCACGGCGTGGTCGGCGCGTTCGTCGAGTGCTACGGCCCCGGCGTTGCCGCGTTGCCGCTCGAGACGCGCGCCACCATCGGCAACATGAGCCCCGAGTACGGCGCCACCTGCACGATGTTCCCCATCGACCAGGTCACCTTGGACTACCTCCGCTTCACCGGGCGCGACGAGGAACATCTCGCCCTGGTGGAGGCCTATGCCAAGGCGCAGGGGCTTTGGCACGACCCCGGCGCCCCCGAGCCGGTGTACTCGGAGTGCGCCAGCCTCGACCTCGGTGACGTGGAGCCCTCGCTCGCCGGTCCCTCACGGCCGCAGGACCGGGTCGCGCTCTCCGCCGCCGCCGACTCCTTCCGGGTCGCGCTCGACCGCGCGCCGCGCAGCGCGCCCACCGAGCCGGCCGCAGCACCCCACCACCAGGTGAGCGACGGCGACGTGGTCATCGCGGCCATCACCAGCTGCACCAACACCTCGAACCCCCAGGTGCTCGTCGGCGCCGGGCTCCTGGCCCGCAAGGCGGTCGAGCGGGGCCTGCGCTCCAAGCCCTGGGTGAAGACGTCGCTCGCACCCGGCTCCCGCGTGGTCGTCGACTACCTCGCGCGTGCCGGCCTCGTCGAACCACTGCAGCAGCTGGGCTTCTACCTCGTCGGCTACGGCTGCACGACGTGCATCGGCAACTCGGGCCCACTCCTCGACGGGGTGAGCGAGGCGGTCAGGGAGGGCGACCTGTCCGTGGCCGCGGTCCTGTCGGGCAACCGCAACTTCGAGGGGCGCATCCACCCCGACGTGCGGTTGAACTACCTGGCCTCGCCCCCGCTGGTGGTGGCCTACGCGCTGGCCGGCACCATGGCCCTCGACCTGACGACCGAGCCGCTGGGGTCCGACGCCGAGGGCAACCCGGTCCTCCTCTCCGAGCTGTGGCCCTCCATGGAGGAGATCAGCGAGACGATCCGCACCTCGTTGACGTCGGAGATGTTCCGCACCCGCTACAGCTCCGTCTTCGACGGCGACGAGTACTGGCAGCAGGTGCCGACCAGCTCCGGTGAGACGTACGCGTGGCAGGACGACTCCACCTATGTCAAGAACCCACCTTTCTTCGAGACCATGACGATGACGCCTGCCCCGGTCGCCGACATCGCTGACGCGCGGGTCCTGGCCATGGTGGGCGACAGCGTGACCACCGACCACATCTCCCCCGCGGGATCCATCGGCCCGACCACTCCGGCCGGGCGCTACCTGACCGAGCACGGTGTGCCGAGAGAGGACTTCAACTCCTACGGAGCGCGGCGAGGCAACCACGAGGTCATGATGCGCGGCACCTTCGCCAACGTGCGGCTGCGCAACCGCCTGGCACCGGGCACCGAGGGCGGGCTCACGCTGCACCTACCCGAGGGAACGGAGACCTCCATTTACGAGGCGGCCATGCAGTACGCGGGCGAGGGCGTGCCGCTGATCGTGCTGGCAGGCCGCGAGTACGGAACGGGGAGCAGCCGCGACTGGGCGGCCAAGGGCACGGCCCTGCTGGGCGTGCGCGCCGTCATCGCCCAGAGCTTCGAGCGCATCCACCGCTCCAACCTCATCGGCATGGGCGTCGTCCCGCTGCAGTTCTACAAGGGCGACTCGGCCGAGAGCCTCGGCCTGAACGGGCACGAACGCTTCTCCATCGCCGGCCTCGACGTGCTCAACAAGGGTGAGCTCCCGAAGGAACTGTCCGTCATGGCGACGGCGGACGACGACTCGGTCACCGAGTTCCGGGTCGTGGTCCGCATCGACACCCCGATGGAGGCCGAGTACTACCGTCACGGCGGGATCCTCCAGTACGTGCTGCGCCAGATGGCGGGGTAGCGGTCTCGCCGTCGAGGCCGGACAGCAACGTCCTCGGCGCCCTGCGCCGCCACGACTCGGTCAGGAGCTCGCGCAGGAGCGCCGTCGGGGCGCGGCTGAGCAGCACTTTGCACCCGCGGCGCTTCGTGCCCCACCACAGCTCCTCGACCGCGTCGGGGAACTCGGCGCAGTAGGCCTCGATCTCCTCCTCGTCGAGGAAGACGTGGACGCGACCTCCCTCGGGCGGCATGGTGGCGAAGACCTTCCCCGCCACGCGGAACGACGTCATGTCGTGATGCGGCGCCTCGACGGTCTCAGGGAGCGCCAGGGCGAGGCGCCGGACGGTTGCCGCGCCGGCGCCCATCAGCCCACGACGCCCCCACCCGCCAGCGCGACGAAGCGGCGCACGATCCCCTCACCGGCCCGGCTCACGTGGGCCACGTCGGAGGACCGCACGTAGACCCCGGCGGGCAGGTGTGGCCCCCAGTGCGCCACGAGGCTGGCCGTCACCTCCACGTGGAACTGCAGGCCATAGGCGCGGGCGCCCATCCGGAAGGCCTGGTTCTCGTAGGCGTCGTTGCGGGCCAGCCGCACCGCGCCCTCGGGCAACGAGAAGGTGTCACCGTGCCAGTGCACGCACGAGAGCGGTGTGGGGGCGGGCCCGAAGAGCGGGTCGCCGATGGCCTCGGTCGTGAGGTGCACCTCGCCCACACCGCATTCGGGAGCGGGACCGGGCATCACCTCGGCGCCGAGGGCGGCGGCGAGCTGTTGGGCACCGAGGCACACGCCGAGCACGGGCAGCCCGGCCGCGACCGCCGTGCGCAGCAGTGCCCGCTCGTCCCCGAGCCAGGGAAGATCGTCGTGCACACCCATCGGCCCGCCCATGACGACGAGGCCGGCCATGCCCGCGACCGCCGCCGGCGGCGGGACGGCCTCGCCCTGGTCGACGCGGACGACGCTGAGGTCGGCTCCGGAATCGGCCACGGCACGGGCGACGGCGCCGGGCCCTTCGAACGCCACGTGCTGAATGACCACCCAGGGATCGTCCGCGCCCATCGAGGCCTCAGGGGATGCGGGTGACCCGGAAGACCTCGGCCGAGGCACCGTCCGGGAGCCCCGCGACCCTGGCCGTGTCGCGCGCCCAGGTGACGACGCGCTGCGCGATGGCGTCCGGGTCGGTCATCTGGCTCTTGTGGCACATGAGGGCGGCCACCTTGCGCTCCACGGTGGCGGTCGTCTCCACGGCGATGCCGGACTCCGCCCCGCCACTGCCGGGGCCCATGATCCAGAGCTCCGAGACGCTCCAGGGCTCGAGCCCTTCGTCGAGCAGCTCGAGGTGCGCGAACGGGTTGCGGGCGTCGGGGTACACCGCGCACACGGCCGCCTCGCCGGCGGCCAGGTGGTCGGGATGGCTGGCGAAGATGGCGTCCCAGTTGCGCTCGGGCGACTGGGTCAGCACGCGCTCGGGCCTGACCCGGCGGATGACCCGGCTGATGTCGCGCCGGAGCTCGAGGGTGGCTTGCACCATGCCGTCGGGATGACCGAGGAAGTGCACGTCGCTCACCCCGACCACGGCGGCCGCGGCCCGCTGCTCGTCCTGGCGCAGCGCTGCGATGTCGGCCCGCGACATCGCACGGTCGGATCCACCGGCGTCGCCGTTCGTGACGATGCAGTAGGTGACCTCGACCCCGGCCGACGTGAAGGCGGCGACCGTGCCGGCCGACCCGAAGTCGACGTCGTCGGGATGGGCGGTCACGACGAGGACTCGGCGAACCCCGTCCTCGGGCGACCAAGAGGGGATGGGCACGGCGTCGCTCAGAGGACGCTCTCTTCGGCTTGGGGCGTCCAGGCCGCCAGGTCAGCCAGCCGCGGGTCGTTGGAGAACATCTCCACGATGGGGATCCGCAGCCCGAGCCGGCGCTGGATCACCTCCATCTCGACCAATTGGTTCCACAGGGACAGGCTCACGACGACGCCCGCCCTGCCGGCCCGGGCGGTGCGGCCGGAGCGGTGCAGGTAGGCCTTGTGATCCTCGGGCGGGTCGAAGTGGATCACGCCGTCGACCCCCTCGATGTGGAGGCCACGGGCCGCCACATCGGTCGCCACCAGCACCGCGAGCTTGCCGTTCGAGAACTCGGCCAGCGCCTTCTCTCGGTTGGCCTGGCGCAGGTCGCCGTGGATGGCGGCCGCCCGGATGCCCTCCTTCCCCAGGTTCTCCACCAGCCGGTCGGCGCCGCGCTTGGTGCGGACGAAGAGCAGAGACTTCTCCTGGCTCCGGCAGATGGCGGCGGCCACCTTCACCTTGTCCATCTGGTGCACCTGGAGGAACCGGTGCTCCATCAGCGTCACGGTCTGGGTGGAGGACGCAACCTCGTGGTAGACGGGGTCGGTCAGGTAGCGCTTCACGAGGCGATCGACGGCACCGTCGAGGGTGGCAGAGAAGAGCAGCGTCTGGTGGGGCTGGTCCAGCCGGCGCAGCACCCACTCGACCTGGGGCATGAATCCCATGTCGGCCATGCGGTCGGCCTCGTCGAGCACCAACGTCTCGAGCGCGTCCACCGCGATCTCGCCCCGGTCGCCGAGGTCGATCAGCCGGCCAGGGGTCGCGATGACGAGGTCGACCCCCTTGCGCAGCTTGGCCACCTGGCGGTCGATGTCGGCGCCGCCGTAGACGGCGACGGCCCGCAGCCCGAGCTTCTTGGCCAGCGGGGCGAGGACGTCGTGCACCTGCACCGCGAGCTCACGGGTCGGCAGCAGGACGAGTGCCAGCGGTCGCGCCGGGCGGGCGGCCGGGACGGCGCCGTGTGCGTCCCGGGTGGCCCGGGCCCGCTGCAGGAGCGGCACGCCGAAGGCGAGGGTCTTGCCCGAGCCGGTCTTGGCCTTGCCGCACACGTCACGGCCGGCCAGCGCGTCGGCGACGGTCAGGGCCTGAATTGGAAAAGCGCTGACGATGCCTTCATCGGCCAGCGCTTGTGTGAGCTCGGGTGAGACCCCGAGGGACTCGAAGGTCCGGGCGGTCTCGTAGGTGTCGTCCCCGGAGACATCGCTGCCCCCGTTCGCGTCGGTTCCGGCATGCGCGCCGGTCAGGGCATCAACGGTCATTGTCCCGCTCTCTCTGTTGTACGGCGGGACCGTGCGCCTGCCAGAGGAGTGAGAATCGGCCCCGACTCACCGGCCCCCGCCGGTGGTCGCACGTCTATTGTACCAGGCCAGGACGGGTCCTCTGCGGGAGCCTGTGCCAAAGTGACCCGTCCCCACCCACACCGAAGGAGGGCCGACCATGGCCAAACTCGAGGCGGGCTCCACCGCCCCCGCATTCACCCTGCCTGACCAGGACGGCAAGCCGGTCAAGCTCTCGGACTACAAGGGCCGCCGCGTGATCGTGTACTTCTACCCCGCCGACGACACGCCGGGGTGCACCAAGGAGGCCTGCCAGTTCAACGACAACCTCCGGGCCTTCGACAAGGCCGGGGTGGCGGTGCTCGGGATCTCGCCGGACAAGGCGGAGAAGCACGTGAAGTTCCGCACCAAGTACAGGCTCAAGTTCCCCCTCCTCACCGACGCCGACAAGAAGGTGATGGAGAAGTACGGGGCCTGGGGCGAGAAGACCATGTACGGCAAGAAGACGGTCGGCACGATCCGCTCCACCTTCCTCGTGGGGCCCAACGGGAAGGTGCAACGGGCGTGGTACAACGTCCGGGCCGACGGCCACGCGGCCAAGGTGCTCGAGGAGATCGCCGAGGGCTGAGGGACGCCGGGGAAGGAGCCGACGTGGGACAGGGGATCAGCGAGGTCCTGACCTTCGCCATCGGGGTGGCCATCAGCCCGGTGCCCATCATCGCCGTGATCCTCATGCTCTTCTCGCGGCGGGCGAAGGTGAACGGTCCGGCCTTCCTGGTGGGGTGGGTCCTGGCCCTGGCCGCCGTCAGCACGGCCGTCTACGTGGTCTCGCACGACGGCAGCGTCGCCACCAGCAGCACCGCGGCGGACTCGGTGTCGTGGGGCAAGATCGTCCTCGGCGTCGTGCTGCTGCTGCTCGCCCGGCGCAACTGGAGCAAGCGACCCGTGCCCGGCGAGGAGCCCGCCCTGCCGAAGTGGATGGGCGCCGTGGACGCGCTCTCCCCGGTCAAGGCCTTCGGACTGGGCATTCTGCTCGCCGGGGTGAACCCCAAGAACCTGATCCTCACCGCGGGAGCCGCCGCGGGACTGGCGCAACTCGGCCTCTCGACGACCGACGCCGTCGTGGCCACCGCGGTCTTCGTCGTCATCGCAAGCCTGACCATCGCCCTCCCCGTCCTGTACGCGCTCGTGGGCGGGGAACGGGCCCAGGGGACGCTCGACTCGGCCAAGGCGTGGCTGTCGGTGCACAACGCAGCGGTGATGGCCGTGCTGTTCCTCGTCTTCGGCGTCGACCTCATCGCCAAGGGACTGCCACCGCTCACCAGTTGAGACGGGGTCAATGCTGGTGTGCAGGGCACCAGTACGTGGTCCGGCCGCCGACGACCTCGCGCCGCAGCTCGGTGCCGTCGCGCGGGCACCGTCCCCCGTCGTGGCGCTCCTCCATCAGGCCGCCCGTGTGCGAGCCACCCCTCCGGGCGAGCTGGCGCAGCGTCGCCCGCATGGCCGTGTGCAGCTCCCGGAGCTCGTCCTCGCCGAGGGGCGTGCGACGTCCCGGAGCCAGCCCCGCCCGCCAGAGGATCTCGTCGGCGAGCAGGTTGCCCACCCCCGCCAGGCGCTCCTGGTCCATGAGCCGGGCCTTGAGGGGTGCCGCCGTCCCGCTCCTCCCCCGCCCGGCGGCCACGACGGGCCGCAGCTCGGCCAACGAGACGCTGAGTGCGTCGGGCCCGAGCCGCCCCTCGTCGGGAGCGATCTCGAGCGACCCGAAGCGGCGGGGGTCGTGCACCAGGAGCTGACCGCCGTCGTCGAACGTGATGCGGGCGCGCACCCACTTGTCGTCGAACATGCCGGGCCCGTAGCGCAGGCGGTCGAGCGCCTGCTCCCCGTCCACGACGAGCCCGCCCGTCATGCCGAAGCGCAGGCCCAGCGTCGGCCCCCCGCCCGAGTCGAGCAGCATCAGCTTCCCCCGGCGGCGGGCGGCGGTGAAGGAGCGTCCCACCAGCGCCGCCCGCAGGCGCGGCGCCGTGGTGCCCCCACGGCCGTAGCGGGAGTCCACCATCCACACCCGGGTGATCGGTCGCCCCAGGGCCTGCTCGGCGAACGCCCGGTAGCGCTCGACTTCGAGGATCTCGGGCACGGGCCGACGGTATCGGACCGCCGACGCCCGGCCGAATATGGTGGGCCGATGCCACCCGAGAAGCCGCAATGGGCCGAGCTGTTCACCGAGGTCGTGACGTCTGGACTCTGCACGGGATGCTCCGCGTGCGTGATCTCCTGCCCCTACGACGTGCTCGGCTACGACGACTCCGAGGGCGTCTACAAGCCCTTCCACGTGGACGCGGAGGGCGGGCCGGACAACTGCACCCACGGCCTGAAGGGCTGCACCCTGTGCACCCGGGCCTGTCCCCGCTTCCGCACCTGGGAGCCCGACATCGAGAACTACCTCTTCGGCCGGCCCCGCACCGACGAGGAGGTCTCGGGCATTGCGCGCCGGACCGTGCTGGCCCGGGCCAAGGACGCCGACGTGGCGGGCACCGGGCAGGACGGGGGCCTGGTGTCCGCGCTCCTCATCTGGGCCTTCGAGCACGATGTGATCGACGCCGCCCTGGTCTCGGGCCTCGAGGGCGACGGGTCGACGTGGAAGGCCGTGCCCCGCGTGGCCCGCAACCGCGAGGACGTGCTCGCCACTGCCGGCTCACGCTACACCTACTCCGCCAACCCCCTGGCCTACGCCGAGGCCATCGCTCAGGGGGCGGAGCGCATCGCCCTCGTGGGCATGGGATGCCAGGCCTCCGCGCCACCGGTGATGGCGGCGCGCAAGGCGGGCAAGATCGCCCGCCGCTTCAGCCTCTCCATCGGCCTGCTGTGCTCGAAGACCTTCGACGACACCATCTTCCCCGAGCTCTTCGAGGCGAAGTACGGGCTGGCCCGGGCCGAGATCGTCAAGATGAACATCAAGGGCGTCTTCCAGGTGTGGATGAGGGACGGGAGCTACCACGAGGTCCCGCTGAAGGAGGCGCACGCGTGGACCCGTGAGGGGTGCACCAGCTGCCCCGATTTCGCGGCCGAGCACGCAGACATCTCGACCGGCGGCATCGGCGCCTTCGGCGACTGGACCCTCACCCTGGTGCGCACCGAGAAGGGCGAGGAGCTCTTCAACGAAATGGAGGCCGCCGGCGTGATCGAGACCCGGCCCATCGAGGACGACCCCGGCGCGGTCACGTTGCTGAACAAGCTCAGCCGGATCAGCCGCAAGCGCTGGCCGGCGACGGCGGTGCCGATGCCGGGACGTCTCCCCTCGACGACCCCCGCATCCTGAGTGACCCGTTGAGCGGGCCCGGACACGACGAGTTCGCCGCCCTCCTCGGGATCGAGGTGGCGCGCCGGGGCCCGGGGCACACCGTCGCCACCCTCACCACCGGCGCGAGCCACGCCAACCCCCACGGCACGGTGCACGGTGCCGTCTTCTACGCCGTGGCCGGCGCCGCCGTCGCCGCCGCCGCGAACGACGAGGACCACTCGGGCATCATCTCGTCGGTCCTGGTCGAGTACCTCCAGCCGGCCGCCCTGGGCGACCGGCTCTGCGCCGAGGTGCGGCGCGATGTGTCGACCGGACGCGAGGACATCTTCACCGGGACGGTGAGCCGCGGCGAGCACGGCGACCTGTTGGCCTGGGTGCGGGCGCGCGGCACCCGGCGGGCCCGGCAGGGCTGACCCCTCTCCACGCTCAGGGGGCCGGTCGGCGGCTCCCTCGGTGGCCGAATCTGTGGGAACTGTGTCATTGACGCCATCACACCGGGCGCTCAGAGTGGAGCTGATGAGGGAGCGCCACGTCGTGATCGTCGCCTTCGACGGCCTGCAACCGCTCGATGCGGTGGGCCCGCACGAGGTCTTCGCCGGGGCGACCAGGGCGGCCGCGGCGCTCGGCCGTGCGGGGTACCGGGTCACGCTGACATCGCGACAGGGCGGCCCGGTCCGGGCCGAGAGCGGACTGGAGATGGGCACGGCGCCGCTGCCCGACGGCGCGGCGCGCATCGACACGCTCGTGCTGGCGGGCGGCACGGGCGCCGACGCCGCGTCCGCCGACGAGACCCTCGTGGGCTGGATCGCTGACACCGCCCCGCACTGCCGGCGGGTGGCCACCGTGTGCTCAGGCGCCTTCCTCGGTGCCGCGGCCGGGCTGCTCGACGGGCGCCGCGTGACCACCCACTGGGCCCGCGCCCGCCAGCTCCGGGAGGCCTACCCGCGGCTCACCGTCGACCCCGACCCGATCTACATCCGCGACGGGAAGTACTGGTCGAGCGCCGGCGTCACCGCCGGCATCGACCTCTCGCTGGCGCTCGTCCAGGAGGACCTTGGCGTCGACGTCGCCCAGACCGTGGCCCGTTGGCTGGTCATGTTCCTGCACCGCCCCGGCGGCCAGACGCAGTTCGCCTCACCGGTCTGGGTCCCGCGCGCCGAACGCTCGACCGTGCGAGCCGTGCAGACGCTCGTCGAGGCCGCGCCGGGCGGCGACCAC
>JBKQUM010000089.1:0-21156 GCA_052140165.1 Acidimicrobiales bacterium | reverse complement strand
CTGTATGTCGGCCACCACGACCTCTGTGCCCACCGCGATGTCACCCTCGGGATCCAACGGGATGGCGAACCACTCCTCGCCGCGGGCCCGGACCCGACCCGGATGGTGCTCGCCGTTGATCTCCCTGGTCACCAGGGCCGTGTCGCCCACCATTCCTTGGACACCGTTGAGCACGGCCCCCACTCTATTCAGCGCACTCAACGCCCGATGTACGTGGGGTTCCGCTTCTCGGCGAAGGCGGCCAGGCCCTCCCGCGTGTCGATGCTCGAGGAGTTGACGGCCTGGCAGCGGGCCTCGTTCTCGAGGGCCTGCTCCATAGAGTCGTGCCCCGAGTTGTTCAAGAGGGTCTTGCTCAGCGACAGCGCCAGCGGAGGACCAGCGGCCAAGGTGCGCGCCCACTCGTCGACGAAGGCGTCGATCTCCGCCGTTGGGACCACCCGGTTCACCAGCCCGATGGCCAGGGCCTCCTCGCCGCTCCACACGCCGCCGAAGAGGGCGATCTCCTTGGCCCGGGCCAGACCGACGATCCGGGGGAGCAGCCAGGAGGCGCCCATGTCGAGGGAGAGGCCACGGCGGGAGAAGATGGCGGAGAGCTTGGCCCGGTCGGTGCACACGACGAGGTCGCAGCCGAGCGCCAGGGAGAGGCCGGCACCCACGGCGACCCCGTCGACCTTGGCGATGGTCGGCTTGGTCACCCGGTGCAGTCCCAGGGCGACGTCACCCAGCCGGCGCATGCGGGCCAGGCCCGAGCGCGTGCGGTCGGTGGCCGGCCCGTCGGGGTCCGAGAGGTCCGCCCCGGAGCAGAAGGCGCCGCCGGCGCCGGTCAGGACCAGCACCCGGTCCCCGTCGCTGTCCTCCACCTCGGCGAAGGTCTGCTTCAGCTCGTTGAGCATCTTGTTGTTGGCGGCGTTCTTGCGCTCGGGTCGGTTCATCGTCACGGTGACGACGCCGTCCTTGCGCTCGACAATGATGGTCTCCATGGCCTCCGACCCTAGGCCGCGGTGTTTCAGAACGCACCTTCGGCGATGTGCAGGGTCCCCCCCAGCAGGCTTGCCACGTCGAAGCGGACCTCGGCCCAGCGCCGGTCCTGGCTGCGCAGGTACGCCCCCGCGAGGCGGCGCAGCCGGAGCTGCTTCGCCCGCGTCACCGCCTCGAGCGGGTGGCCGTGGGTCGTCCGGGTGCGGGCCTTCACCTCGCAGATGACGAGGGTCCGACCGCGGGCGCAGATCAGGTCGACCTCGCCGGCGGCGCAGCGCCAGTTCCGCTCCAGGACGGCGTACCCGTGCGCACGGTAGTGGGCGGCCGCCCGCTCCTCACCGAGGTGCCCGAGTGCGGCCTTGCGCCGGTTGGACTCCCCCACGACGGGGAACGGTCGCTCAGAGCTCCTGTTCGGGCAGCCGCTCGATGTTGACGTCGCGAAACGTGACGACCCGCACCTCGGGGACGAAGCGGGCGGGGCGGTACATGTCCCACACCCAGGCGTCGCGCAGGTCGAGCTCGATGCACGCCGGCGTCGTGTCCGCACGCACGTTGAGCGACACCTCGTTCGCCAGATAGAAGCGCCGCTCCGTCTCGATCACGTAGGCGAAGACCGGGAGGACGGCCCGGTACTCCTGGACGAGCCCGAGCTCTATCTCGGACTCGTAGCGCTCGAGGTCTTCCTCGCTCACTCGGCGCCGGTCCTACTCGTCAGAGGCCTCCTCGGCGGCGTCCTCCACCTGGTCGCCCTCGGTCGTCTCGACCTCGTCGGCCACCTCCACGGCGTCGACCTCGTCGACCTCGTCGATGATCTCGTCCTCGACCACATCGTCCTCGACGACGTCCTCGACCACCACGTCGGCGACCGCCTTGCCGCCCCGGGGGGTCCGCCGCTCCTTGATCTTCGCCGCCTTCCCGTGCCGGTCGCGCAGGTAGTACAGCTTCGCCCGCCGGACATCTCCCAGCGTCGCCACCTCGATCTTCGCAATGGTGGGCGAGTGCACCGGGAACGTGCGCTCGACGCCGACGCCGAAGCTCACCTTGCGGACGGTGAACGTCTCCTGCACCCCGCCGCCCTGCCGGCGCATGACGGCGCCCTGGAACACCTGCACCCGCTCCCGGTTGCCCTCGACGACCCGGACGTGCACCTTGACGGTGTCACCCGGACGGAACTCGGGGATGTCGTCGCGCAGGCTGTCGCGATCGATCGTTTCGGTGGGGTGCATGAGAGGCGTCCTTCGGTCACTCCGGCTCAGTGCCGGACGAAACATGGTAGCCGTGCTCGGCCAGGGCCTGCACGTCGCCGGGGCTGAGCGCCGACGTCCTGACCAGGCGCTCGATGAGGTCCGGACGGCGCTCGGCCGTCCGGACGAGGGCCTGCGTGCGCCGCCAGGCGGCCACCGCCCCGTGGTCGCCCGAGCGCAGCACCTCGGGAACCGGCCATCCCCGGAACTCCGCCGGCCTCGTGTACTGGGGGTACTCGAGCAGTCCGTCCGAGAAGCTCTCCTCGAGGGCCGAGTCCTCGTTGCCCAGCACCGAGGGCAGCAGACGGGCCACGGCCTCGACGACCACCAGGGCGGCCAGCTCGCCACCGGCGAGGACGAAGTCGCCCACCGACAGCTCGCCGTCGACCAGATGGTCGGACACCCGCTGGTCCACGCCCTCGTAGCGCCCGCAGAGCAGGGAGAACCCGGCCGGCGAGCCTGCCAGCCGAGCCGCCGTCGCCTGGTCGAAGCGCCGCCCGCCCGGGGTCAGCAGGTAGAGCGGCCGCGGCAGGTCTGGCACGGCCTCGACGCAGCGGAACAGGGGCTCGGCCATGAGGACCATGCCCGCACCGCCCCCGAAGGGGCTGTCGTCCACCGAGCGCCGCTGGTCGTCGGCGCCCTCGCGGAGGTCGTGCACGCGCACATCGAGCGCGCCGGCGTCGGCGGCGCGCCCGAGGATGGAGGTTCCGCAGTAGCCCCTGACCACCTCGGGGAATATGGTGAAGACGTCGATCCTCACGACGCCGTCCTCACAGGTCGAGCAGACCGTCGGGGATGTCGACCTCCACCGTTCCGGTGAGGGCGTCGTGCGCGGTCAGGAAGCGGATCGGGATCAGGCCGCCCGACTCGAGCACCAGGAGATCGCTGGCCGGATTGGCCTCGACCGCGGCGACCCGGCCGAGCTCGGTGCCGGTGGCGTCCCTCACCGTGGCCCCGACGAGCTCGTGGACCCACAGGGTGCCGGGGGCGTCGATGGGCTCTGCCTCGAGGTCCACCCCCCGGAGGCCATCGGCGGCGTTGCGGTCCGCCACCCCTTCGAAATGCACGATGAAGCGCTCGTCGCCGAACGGCTTGGACGACACGACGCGCAGGTCGCCGCGGGCCGAGGCGAGCACCGTCCCGGGGTCGAGCCGCTGCGTCTGGTCGGTCCAGAGCTGGACCACGACCTCGCCTCGCAGGCCGTGGGCCTTGGCGACCCGGCCGATCTTGAGCAGCTCAGTCGTCGACGATGTCCACGCTGGCCTGGACGCCGTCCTTGGCGCCCGCCACGTTGACCAGGGTACGGATCGCCTGTGCGGTGCGGCCGCGCCGGCCGATGACCCGGCCCATGTCCTCAGGGGCCACGTGGAGGCTGAGCCGCACGCCGTTGCGGCGCTCCTCGGTGTCGATGACCACGGAGTCGGGCTCGTTGGAGAGCGAGCGGGCCAGATACGCCAGGACGGTCAGCGGGGTGCCGCCGTCGGTGTCGCCGAGCTCGTTGCCCTCGTTGCCCTCGTCGTCGATGTCGTCGTCCACCTCGTCATCGATCTCGTCGTCCACCTCGTCATCGATCTCGTCGTCGATCTCGTCGTTCGCGTCGCCGCCGGGTCCGTTGGTCTGGTTGATGTCGCCCGCTTCGTAGAGGTCCGTCACTTGGCCCTCGCTGCCGCGAACTCGTCCCAGGCCCCGGAGGTCTTGAGGAGCCGTTCGACCCGTTCGGTGGGCTTGGCGCCGTTGACCAGCCACTTGACGGCCTTCGCGTTGTCGATCTGGATCACGGCGTCCGGCTCGGCCGTCGACGAGCCCCGGGGCGCGTAGGTGCCCACGATCTCGAGGAAGCGACCGTCACGCGGCGACCGGCTGTCCGCAGCGACGACCCGGTAGGTCGGCTGCTTCTTCTTTCCCATCCGCACGAGGCGGAGCTTCACTGCCACGAACTGGTTCCTTCCATCGGATCTGGACGTATCGGGCGTCCATTCTGGCAGATCGCGGGACTACCGGCCTTTCGGCGGCGTGACCCGCCCGCCCTTCTTCTTCTTCTTGGTCCCCTTGTTGACGCTGACCACCGGCCGGGCAGGGGCCGGCGCAGGGAGCCCGGGGAAGCCCGAGGGCAGCTCACCGGCATCGCCCATCAGCTGGGAGAGCATGTCGAAATCGGGCTGGTCACCCGCCCCGGCGCCGAGGCCGGGGAGACCCCCCCCGGCCGATGCCTGCTTGGCCAGCTTCTTGGCGGCGCGGGGGCTCATCCCGCCCATGCTCGGCATCCCGGGAAGGTTGGGCATGGCCCCCGAGGCCATCCCCTTCATCATCTTCTGCATCTCCTTGAACTGCTTCAGGAGCGTGTTGACGTCCTGGATGGAGGTGCCGGAGCCCCGCGCCACCCGGCTGCGGCGTGAGCCGTCCAGGAGGGCCACTTCGTTGCGCTCGGCCGGGGTCATGGAGCACACGATCGCCTCGACCTTGGCCACCTCGCCGTCGTCGATCTGGCCCGCGGCCTGTCGCATCTCCTTGGACATCCCCGGCATGAGGCGCATGAGACCACCGAGCGATCCCATCTTCTTGACCTGGCGCAGCTGGGAGAGGAAGTCCTCGAGGGTGAACTGGCCCTGCATGAGGCGGCTGGCGCTCTTGGCCACCTCGTCGGAGTCCATGGTGCGCTCGGCCTGCTCGATCAGGCTCAGGACGTCCCCCATGCCGAGGATGCGGTCGGCCATGCGATCGGGATGGAACAGGTCGAAGTCGGCCAGCCGCTCGCCCGTGCTGGCGAAGGCGATCGGCTTGCCGACCACCCCCTTGACCGACAGGGCCGCGCCACCGCGGGCGTCGCCGTCGAGCTTGGTCAGGATCACGCCGCTCAGCTCGAGGGTGTCGTGGAACGCCTTCGCCGTCGCCACGGCGTCCTGGCCGATCATGGCGTCGATGACCAGGAACGTGTAGTGGGGCTCGGTCGCTGCCGAGATGTCCTTGATCTGCTGCATGAGCTCGGCGTCGATGGTGAGGCGGCCGGCGGTGTCGATGATGCAGATGTCCTTGCCGAGGCGGCGGGCCTCCTCGAGCCCGGCCTTGGCGCAGGCGACGGGGTCCGTCGCCTCGCTGAAGACGGTCACGCCGGCCTGCTCGCCGAGGACACGCAGCTGCTCGACGGCGGCGGGCCGCTGCAGGTCGGCGCCGACCAGCAGGGGGTTGCGCCCCTGCTGCTTCCACCACAGGGCGAGCTTCGCCGAGTTGGTCGTCTTGCCCGAGCCCTGGAGGCCGGCCATGAGGACGACCGTCGGGGGTCGCGAGGCGTAGCTGAGCTTGAGCGTGTCGCCGCCCAGGACGCCGATCAGCTCCTCGTGCACCGCCCGTACCACCTGCTGGCCCGGGGTGAGGCTCTTGGAGAGCGACTCGGTGCTGACGCGCAGGCGGATGCCGTCGCAGAAGCGGCGGGCGACGGTCAGCTCGACGTCGGCTTCGAGCAACGCGGTGCGGATCTCCTGGAGCGCCTCGTCGAGATCGGCCTCGCTGATGCGGCCCTTGCCCCGCAGGCGGGTGGAGATGCGCTCCAGGCGGTCGGAGAGGGCGTCGAACATGAGGTCTCAGGTTACCCATGGGACGGCACCAGCCACCCGCCGGGCGCCGCAGGCACCACGCCTACCCTCGCCGTGGCGTCCGCCGCGCTCCGCTGACCTTCACGACGTCCCCTACGGCGACCTGGCCGCGCGCCCTCGGTCGTCGTCGAATGGGTTTTGGCCTGCATCCGATGGCGCCGCACAACGCCACCGAGCGCGGCGCGCTGCTGACCGTGCAGGGGCGGCGCTACCGGTTCACGTATCGCTACGAGAGCTGGGCGCAGTACCGGACCCGCGCCATTCGGGCGCGGGTCGATCTCTCTGGGCTTGTCTGAGCGGCTGAGCTCGGAGGAGGCGGCCTGTGCCAGCGGCGGCTGGGGTGGCCCAACGGGTGTCTGCGCTGACGCCCACGCTGTCGCCGCGCCGTTGGCCTGGCACTCGTATCGCCTGACCCGATGAGGAGACGCGCCGCGGGCCCGGCCGCGGCACGCCGGGTCCCATACGCCGGTGGGTGCGCCTGCGGGGCCGGAGGGGGCGGCTACCGTCTCGGCCCATGTCGGTCCCCCACCTCCGCCCCTGGACGCTCGCGGTCGCGCTGACTGCGGCCGGCGCCCTCGGGCTGGCCGCTTGCAGCTCGTCGCCGTCCAACTCGTCGAGCGTGGCGAGCACCTCGTACAACACCGGCAGTGGCCCGTCGGCAACGACGACCACGGTGCCTCCGGGCGGCACCTCCACGACGGCCTCTGGCACCAGCCCCTCCATCGCGGCCATCCCCGCCGCCGACCTCTCCCCCGCCGGTACTGCCGGCACCGCGCCGACCCTCGAGATCCCCTCGGGCACCCCGCCGACCTCGTTGCAGAGCGCCGACCTCATCACGGGCACCGGCAAGACGGCCGCCACGGGCGACAACGTGACCGTGCAGTACGTGCTCGGGACCTACTCGAGTGGCAAGGTGGTCCAGTCGTCCTGGACCAGCCAGCCCTTCTCGTTCACGCTCGGCGCCGGCCAGGTGATCCCCGGCTGGGACCAGGGCGTGGTCGGCATGAAGGTGGGCGGGCGCCGCGAGCTCATCATCCCGCCGAGCCTCGGCTACGGGGACCAGTCCCCAGGGCCCGGGATCGCGGCGGACGACACGCTCGTCTTCGTGATCGACCTGCTCAAGGTCAACTGAGCCGGAGCGCATGGAGGTCGCCGCCCACATCGACGCGCTGCGCGGTGAGGGCGCGCTGATGGCGGACGCCGCGGCGACCGCCGGTCCCGATGCCGTGGTGCCCACGTGCCCCGGGTGGGTCGTGCGCGACCTCGTGCGGCACATGGGCGGCGTGCACCGCTGGGCCACCGGGTACGTCGCCGGCGGGCGGACCGAGGTGTGGGACGTCGACCTCGACGAGGTGGTGGGCGCGTGGCCCGACGACGCCGACCTGGCCGGCTGGCTCACCGAGGGGTGCGAGGCGCTGGCCGCGGCGCTCGACGCGGCCCCGCCCGATCTCGAGTGCTGGACCTTCCTGCGCGCTCCCTCCCCGTTGGCCATGTGGGCCCGCCGCCAGGCCCACGAGACGGCGATCCACCGGGTCGACGCCGAGCTCGCGGCCGGAGCAGCGCCCAGCCCGTTCACCCCGGCCTTCGCCGCCGACGGCGCCGGCGAGCTGCTGGAATGCTTCGTGCCCCGCCGCTCCACGAAGCTGCGCGCCGAGCATCCTGCCTCCATGGCCGTGCGGTGCACCGACGAGGACGCGGCCTGGCTGCTGCGCATCGGGGCCGAGGGCGTCACGACGGATCCCATCGCGCGGCGGGCGGTCGACGCCGACTGCTCGGTGCGGGGGCGCGCGACCGACCTCTACCTGGCCCTGTGGAATCGCGCCGGGCCCGAGGCGCTGGTCGTCGAGGGCGACACCGATGTCCTGACCCTGTTCCTCGACACCGTCCAGGTGCGCTGGGCCTGACGCTCAGCCCGTGACGGGCTCGGCCTCGGGCAGCGGGCGGCGGCCGAAGAGCCAGTAGGCCACCGAGCCCGTCGTGTTCAGCGTGGCGGCGACACGCCAGAGGCTCTTCGGGCCGCGGACACCGGTGCCGGGCCGGTGCCGGAGGTCGCGCCGCGTCAGCGTCACCAGGATCAGGTGGAGCACCAGTGCGACCGCGATGACCTTCTTCTGGTGATCGGTCAGCTCATGACGGTCGGTCCGCGACTCCATCGGCGTCTCCTCTCGGGTCCGCACGGTCAGTCGACGGCAAGCAGCGCGTCGACGAACTCGTCGGGGTCGAAGTCGACCAGGTCGTCCGGTCCCTCGCCGAGGCCGACGAGCTTGACCGGCACGAACAGCTCGCGCTGGACGGCGATGACGATCCCGCCCTTCGCCGTGCCGTCGAGCTTGGTGAGCACGATCCCCGTCACGTCCACGGCGTCGGCGAACTGACGGGCCTGTACGAGCCCGTTCTGGCCGGTCGTGGCATCGAGGACGAGCAGGACCTCGGTGACATTGCCCGGGTCACGGTCGGCCACGCGCCTGATCTTCTTGAGCTCCTCGACGAGGTTCACCTTCGTGTGCAGGCGCCCGGCCGTGTCGGCCAGCACGAGATCGTTGCCCCGTGCCACGGCCCGCTGGACGGCGTCGAACACGATCGCGCTGGGGTCGGCACCCTCGGCCCCACGGACGATCTCGGTGCCGGTGCGCTCGGCCCACATGGCGAGCTGGTCGGCCGCGGCGGCCCGGAAGGTGTCACCGGCGGCCAGCAGGACGGAGTGGCCGGCGGCCGACTGGCGCCGCGCCAGCTTGCCGATGGTCGTGGTCTTGCCGACGCCGTTGACGCCGACGAAGAGCCAGACGTCGGGCTCTCCGGTTCGGTGCTCGAAGTGCAGCTCCCGCGACCCCGCTCCGTCGAGGAGGTCGCGGATGGACGCACCCAGGGCCTGGAGCAGGTCGTCGCCGCTGGTGATCTGCTTGCTCTGCACCTTGGCCCGCAACTCGTCGAGCAGCGCCGTCGTGGTGGTGACGCCGACGTCGGCGCGGATCAGCGCCTCCTCGAGGGAGTCCCAGGTCGTGGCGTCGATCCGCCCGGCACGCAGAGCGGAGACCGCCCCGCTGAACAGCGAGCGCACCCCACCGAGGCGGCTCCGGTACGTGGGCGGCGCCTCGGCCACTTCGAGCGGGGCTGCGGCTTCGGGCGGTGCTGCAGGCGGCGCCGGCGCAACCGTCGTGGCCGCAGGCGCCTGCGGCGGGGGTGACGGCGGCGCGGTCGGCGGCGCGGACGGCGGTGCGGTCGTCCCGCCTCCTGCCCGCCGGCGTGAACGGGTGACGGCGATCCCGCCGGCGACCAGTGCGAGGACCGCCACCACGACCACGATGATGATGATGAGGGTGCCGATCATGGAGGTGGGGTCCCGTCGACCTCGTCATCCTGCGCCGCGGCGGCCGCGGCGGCCGCGGCGGCCGCGGCCTGAGCTGCGGCAACCGCCGCCGCCTCCTCGGCGTAGGTCGCCTCGTCGCCTTCGTCGCCGGTCTCCCGTTCGTCCTCACGGACCCGCCGTCGGGTGCGGGCGACGGCGGCCGCCCCGGCGACGATGCAGAGCAGGGCCACCCCGACGAAGACGAACGTGAGCGTGCCCGTCATGCCGGGGAGGGCTCCTTCTCCACCTTCTGGCTGACCACCTGCGAGGACCCGCCCGGCGCCATCGTCACGCCGTAGAGCGCGTCGCCCGTCTCCATGGTGCGCTTCTGGTGGCTGACGATGAGCAGCTGCGCCTCGTCACGGAACTCGTGGACGAGGGCGAGGAAGCGGCTGAGGTTCACGTCGTCGAGCGCGGCCTCGACCTCGTCCATCAGGTAGAAGGGCGAGGGCCGGCTGCGGAACACGGCGAAGAGGAACGCCAGGGCGGCCATCGAGCGCTCACCGCCCGAGAGGAGCGAGACCCGGCGCACGTTACGCCCGGCGGGGCGCACCTCGATCTCGACCCCGGTGTTGAGCAGGTCGTCGGGATCGAGCAGGACGAGACGCCCGGTGCCGCCGGGGAACAGCATGGCCACCAGCGTGGAGAAGTGCTCGTTGACGTCGGCGGCCGCGGCGGCGAACGACGTCATGATCTCGTGGTCGAGCGTGCGCACGACTTCGTGCAGTTCACGCCGCGCCCCGCGCACGTCGTCCACCTGCGCCTCGAGCTCCTTGTGCCGCTCCTCGAGCGTCGAGAGCTCCTCGAGCGCCAGCGGGTTGACCGGCCCGAGCGCGACCAGCTTGCGCTCCAGCTCCTCGGCGTGCTGCGGGAGGGTCGTGCCTTCGGGCGCCTCGGGCTCGGTCAACCCGACCAGATCCTCGGGTACCGCGCCGAGGTCGCGGTGCACGTGCTCGACGAGGGCCTCGGTCCGCAGGTCGACCTCGTTGGCCTCGAGGTCGAGGGTGCGCGTGCGGGTCCGGACCGCATCGAGGCGCTGCTCGGTGGTGTGGCGGTCCTGGCGGAGCTGTTCCAGCTTCTCTCCCCCCGCCCGGACGGCGTCCACCTGGTCCTGGTAGTCGTGGCGCAGCGACTCGAAGATACCGTCGAGGCGCGCGTGCTCCTGTTCGACCAGCGCCTCCAGGCGGCCGAGTGCGGCACCCTCCGACTCCAGCCGGCGGCGGCGGGTGGCCGCGGTGGCCCGCTCCTCCGCATGGCCCTGCAGGCGGCGCTCCACCTCGGCCTGTCGCTCGGCGAGCACGCGGCGTCGCTCGGCGACACCGGCCACCCGCACCTCGAGCTCCTGGCGCCCCCTCGATACCTCGGCCCG
The DNA here is from genome assembly GCA_052140165.1 of Acidimicrobiales bacterium. Taxonomy (GTDB): domain Bacteria; phylum Actinomycetota; class Acidimicrobiia; order Acidimicrobiales; family RAAP-2; genus Bog-473. The sequence goes on along the minus strand of JBKQUM010000089.1, from coordinate 10,629 downwards.
CCGCTCCTGGAGCGCACGCCACGCCGCGAGGGCCTCCTCCAGCTCGGGGAGGGACCCGGCCAGCTGCGCCTGCTCGGCCGTCACCTCTGACAGCCGCGCCTGCGCGTCGCCGACGGCGGCGCGGGCCTCGTCGAGCTCGCCGATCAGGCGGCGCTGCTCCTCGGCGGCGCGCGCGGTGTCGGCCCGCCCGGTCTCGCACGCCGAACCGTGACGGTCGACGGCGCGCTCGGCCGCGGCTCGGGCGTCCCGGGCGCGGGCCAGCACGATGCGCGAATCGGTCAGGTTCGCCCGCGCCAGCTCGGCGGCGGTCGCGGCCTCGTCGGCCCTGCGCCGCGCCTCCTCGACGGCCGCCTTGGTGACGACGCCGGTGCCGGAGCGCACGCGCCACCCCGTAGCGGCGAAGCGGTCGCCCTCGGGTGTCACGACCACCAGGTCGTCGCGGGCGAGCGAGAGGTCGATCGCCTCCTCCCAGCCGTCGACGCGGACGGCCCGGCCGACGAGGGTGTCGAGGACCGACTCGGCCACGGTCCCACCCTGGCGCGCCCGGACGTGGGCGCGTACGGGCTCGGCGCTGCTGCCCGGGGGCAGCGAGTCGGCCGTCGCCGCCGCGGTGCCGCTCGCGCCGGCATGGCGCGGGGCCAGCACGGCGCCCGTCACGCCCCGCTCGCGCAGCGTCGCCAGGGCGGCCTGGGCGGATCGCCGGCCGTCGACCACCACGGCGGCGACCCCGGCGCCCGCCGCGGCCTCGAACGCGGCGTCCCACCCGTCGTCGATCTCGACCAGGTCGACCAGCGAGCCCACGACCCCGTCGACGTGGCGCAGCAGCTCGCGCCCCCCCGCGCCCTGCAGATCCGCCAGTGCACGCTCGAGCGCCTCGGCCCGGGCCGCCGTGCGGTAACGGCCCTCTTCGGCCTCGTCGGCCGCCGCCTGGGACGTCTCGGCGGCGCGCGCGGCCGCCTCCAGCTCGCCGGCGCGGGCGGCCAGGTCGGCCTCGAGCGCCGCCGTGGACCGCTCCAGGTCGTCGGCCGCCTTGTCCAGCAGGTCGGCCCGCACGGCCGCACCCGCGGCGCGCTGCTCGAGCGCCACGACGCGCGCCCCCAGGGCGTCCATGTCCTGCTGCTCCCGCGCCGCGCCGCGTGCCACCAGCTCGGCGCGGCCACGGACCCGGGCGATCGCCTCGTCGGGCGCGTCGTCGCCCAGAACCGCCGACCACCGCTCCCGCAGCGCCGCCACCTCCTCGTCCAGGGCCGCCTGCGCCGCGTCCAGCTCGACCCGCTCGGGCGCCCCGCCCGCCTCCTGGTCCACCTCGGCCGCCGCCAGCTCGCTCGCCAGGCGGGCGCCCTCGGCCTCGAGCGTGGAGACGACGTCGACGTCGGCCGCCGCATCGAGCGCGGCCACGACGGCCCGGCCCCGCTCGCGCAGGAGGGCCGAGGTGCCCCGGGCACGCTCGACGAGGCCCTGCACCCGGCCGAGGGCGTTGGCCAGGTCCTCCTCGCGGCGCGACGACAGCTCGGCGGTGGTGGAGGTGGCCTCGGCGTCGAGGCGCTCCAGGGCGTCGTGGAGCTCGCGCTCCTCGTCCCGGCACACGACGAGGCTCTGCGCAGCGGCCCGGCGGCGCGCCGTGAGGTCGGCCAGCTCGGAGCCCGCGAGCCAGCGGCGCACCGCCAGCAGCTCCGACGCGACCGTGTCGTGCGAGCGGGCGGCGGCGGCCTGGCGCTCCAGGGGGCGGATCTGGCGGCGGACCTCGCGCACGAGGTCGCCGAGCCGTTCGAGGTTCTCCGCCGTGGCCGCCAGCCGGCGCTCGGCCCGCTCCCGGCGCCGTCGGTGCTTGAGCACCCCCGCCGCCTCCTCGATGATCGCGCGCCGGTCCTCGGGACGGGCGTTGAGCACGGTGTCGAGCTGGCCCTGGCCGATGATCATGTGCTGCTGTCGGCCCACGCCCGAGTCGCTCAGCAGCTCCTGGATGTCGAGCAGCCGGCACGGCGCCCCGTTGATGGCGTACTCGCTGTCGCCCGAGCGGAACAGGGTCCGGGTGATGGTGACCTCGGCCAGGTCGATCGGCAGCTTGCCCGACGAGTTGTCGATGGTCAGCGAGACCTCGGCCCGGCCCAGCTGGGGTCGTGACGAGGTCCCCGCGAAAATGACGTCCTCCATTTTGGCGGAGCGGAGCGAGCGCGGGCCCTGGGCGCCGAGCACCCACGTGACGGCGTCGACGACGTTGGACTTGCCGCTCCCGTTGGGACCGACGACGACGGTGATCCCGGGCTCGAATTCCAGCACCGTCGGGTCGGCGAAGGACTTGAAGCCCTTCATGCTGAGCGACTTGAGGAACATTCAGGGCGACCCTACAGGGTGCCTACAGCCTGCGTGGGGCCTAAACCTGGCAGTGTTCGCAGAAGAAGGTCGAGCGCCCGCCCGCCTTGACCCGGACGATGGTGTTGCGGCAACGCCGGCAGGGCTGGCCCTCGCGGTCGTAGACCTGGTGCGAGCCCTGGAAGTCGCCGAGCTCGCCGAACAGGTCGCGGTACTGCTCGTCGGCCAGCGAGGATCCCCGGTGCTTGATGGCGTCGGCGAGCGTCTCGACGATGGCCCGGTAGAGCCGCCGGACCTCGGTGGCGGACAGGGAGTCCGCCGGCCGGTCGTAGCGCAGGCCGGCCTGGTAGAGCATCTCGTCGGAGTAGAGGTTCCCGATGCCCGCCGTGAAGCTCTGGTCCATCAGGAGCGCCTTGACGCCTCCGTGGTGCTGGTGCAGCAGCGCGCCGAAGCGGTCCCAGCTCATGAGGTCCTCGATGGGGTCGAAGCCGAGGTGCGCCAGCTCGGGAATCGCCTTGCGGATGGCTCCGCCGTCGCCGCCCGCCGTCCCCGAGACCGGGCTCAGCGGTGTCCCGTCGGCCTTGAGCGGCGGCGTCGAGACGAACAGCTCGCCGAAGGTCCTGGGGTCGACGTAGCGCAGCTCGCCTCCCTGGGTGAAGGTGATGACGACGTGGGTGTGCTTCGGCTTGGGGTCCTTCGCCGACTTCACCCGCAACAGCTGGCCGCTCATGCCCAGGTGGACGACCAGGGTGTCGCCGCTGTCCAGCGTGAGCAGCAGGTACTTGCCCAGCCGCCCGACCGACTTGATCGTCCGGCCCTCGAGCAGGGCGCGGAAGTGCTTGGCGGAGGGGTGGCGCCGCACCGAGCGCCCGTTGGCCACCGACACGGTCTTGATCTTGCGTCCGACCACCTCGCGCGACAGGTCCTGGCGCAGCGTCTCGACCTCGGGCAGCTCAGGCACCGGTCAGATCCTCCCAGGCCGCCAGGGCCGCCGCCTGCTCGGCGTCCTTCTTCGAACGCCCCTCGCCGGCGCCCCGGAGCGTCCCGTCGAGGAACACCTCGGCCACGTAGGTCCGGTCGTGGTCCGGCCCGGACCCCGCCACGATGTAGCGGGGCGTCCCCGCCCCGTCGCGCACCGCCCTCTCCTGTAGCCGGCTCTTGTGGTCGAAGTCGTCGGGCTCCTGGCCCGCCCGCTCAATGGCCTCCCCCAGCTCACGGAGCACCAAGTGGCGGGACGCCTCCCAGCCGGCGTCGAGGTACACGGCCCCGAGGACGGCCTCGAAGGCATCGGCCAGGATGGACGCCTTGGCGCGGCCGCCCGAGCCCTCCTCGCCGCGGCCGAGCAAAAGGACCTCCCCGATGCCCAGCCGACCGGCCACCTCGGCCAGGACGCGGGCGTTGACGACGGCGGAGCGGACCTTGGCCAGCTTCCCCTCGGCGAAGTCGGGGAAGCGCTCGTAGGTGTGGCCGGCCACGATCAGGCCCAGCACGGCGTCGCCGAGGAACTCGAGGCGCTCGTTGGACGGCGCGCCGCCCTCCTGCTCCCCGCACCAGCTCCGGTGCGCCAGGGCGTGCTGAAGGAGGCTCAGGTCGGCGAAGGTATGGCCAAGTCGCTCGGCCAGTTCGGCCGCCCCCTCAGCACCGGCGTCAACCCGCCTCGAGCTTGGCGTAGACGTAGTCAACAGCGTCCCGGACCGTGCGCAGGTCCTCGAGATCCTCGTCGTCGATGCGGAACCCGACGGTCCTCTCCCCCAGCTCCTCCTCCAGGGCTTCGACCAGCTCGATCAGGGCCAGGGAGTCGGCATCGAGGTCCTCCGCGAAGGAGGCCCCCTCCGTGATCGACGACGGGTCCGTCTCCAGAATGTCGGCCAGCTGGTCCCGGATCAGCTCGAAGACCCCGTTGCGGTCGAGGGGGCCCTGGTTGGTGTGGGTTTCGGCTGGCACGGCGACCAGTGTACGCGTGACCGGGGCGTAACTGCCGGTTTATGGGTTCTGAGCTGGTCTTTTCAGGTGCTTTGCGCCGGCCGCACGGCGGCCGCCACGTGGTCCGCCAGGCCCCGGGTGGCGCAGTCGTGGGCCACGAGCACGGCGTTCATCATGGCCGTTGCAGTGGACGAACCGTGACTGATGACGCACACGCCGTCGGTCCCCAGCAACATCGCGCCGCCGGTGTTCTCGGGCTCGAACTCGGCCGCCAGCGGGAGCAGGTGCGGCAGCAGCACCTCTGCCGCGCCCCTGGTCGCGTCGTCGGTGCCGAAGATGCCCAGCATCGTGTCGAAGAGGAACCGCAGCGAGCCCTCGAGGGACTTGAGCGTGACGTTGCCGGTGAACCCGTCGGTCACGATGACGTCGGCCGGCGAGGGCAGCAGGTCGCGGCCCTCGAGGTTCCCCACGAACTCGAAACCGTGCCCCGCCGCCTCCACCAACAGGCCGTGGGCCTCCTTGACCAGAGGTGTGCCCTTGGTGGGCTCCTCGCCGATCGACAGGAGCCCCACGGTCGGCGACCCGGTGCCGAAGCGCGCGGACACGTAGGCGGCGGCCATCTGTGCGAACTGCACCAGCATGACGGCGGTGCACTCGGCGTTCGCTCCGGCGTCGACCAGGACCGCCGGTGTCCGGCCCAGGCGCGGCAGCGGGGTGGCGATGCAGGGCCGCACCACGCCCGGCAGCCGGCCCATGCGGAGCAGGGCGGCCGCCATCGTGGCCCCGGTGTTGCCCGCCGAGACCATGGCGGACGCCTTCCCGTCGCGCACGAGCTCGGCGGCCCGCACGAGGGAGGAGTCCTTCTTGCGCCGCACTCCGCCGGCTGGGTCTTCGTCCATGCCGATGACCTCGGTGCAGCCCACGAGCTCGAGGCCCTGCGTGTCGCCGACCTGGTCGGGCGGCCCCACCAGCACGATCCGTGTGCCGTGCTCCTCCGCCGCCCGGCGGGCGCCCTCGACGATGTCGCCCGGCGCCTTGTCGCCGCCCATGGCGTCCACCGCCACGGGGAGGGTGGCCAGCGTCTCGGGGGTCGGACGCTCGCCCCGGCGGCTCAAGTCAGTCGACCTCGACCGCTTGGCGCCCCTTGTACCAGCCGCAGCTGGGGCAGACGACGTGCGGCGTCTTGGACGCCTGGCAGTGCGGGCACACGCTGCGGGCCGGGCGGCCGAGCCGCCACGCCGCCGCCTGATGGCTGCGGCCCTTGGCCTTGGACTTCTTCTTCTTCGGGACAGCCATGGAGAGTCTCCAACGATCGATTCGGGGTGCTCCCAGACAGAGCCGGGGTCCCAGGGAGCCGGCTACCGGAGCACGTCGAGGTTAGCCCACCGGGGATCACTCGGGGCAACGCACCCGCAGGCGCCCTCGTTGAGGTTCGCCCCGCACTGGGGGCACAGCCCGGCGCAGTCCTGCGTGCACAGCGGCGCCATCGGCAACTCGAGCACGATGGCGTCGCGCACCAGGGGGCCGAGGTCGACGACGTCGTCGTCGATCGGGTAGATCTCCTCGTCGGACGGACCGGAGAGCGGGCCGTCGGCGTAGCGCTCGTGCACGTGGATGCGCAGCTCCCCCGACACGGGCTCGGCACAGCGACGGCAGACCCCGGCCCAGGGTGCGCTGACGGTGCCGTCGACGTCGATCCCGCCGGCGAAGGGGACGAGCGTCACGTCGCACTCGGCCTCGGCGCCGGAGGGCACCACGCTCCGGCCGGGGTCGATGCCGGCCTCGTCGAGCGGCCCGGCCTGGGCGACCTCGCCCCGGCGCACCTCGTGGGCGACCTGTCCGGGCGTGCGCCGCAGGCGCGCCACGTGGACCACGAAGGGATCCGCGCCCATCAGACGGTGCCCACTACCGCTGGTCCTGGTCGAAGAAGCCGTCCTCCTCCGTCCCGGATCCCTCGTCCTCTGTCGCGGCCTCCACCAGGGGGGCGGCCAGCCGGGCCCGGCCGGCCTGCACCGTCCGGGTGAGTCGGTCCAGCACGATCTCCATGCCCGCCAACTTGGTGTCGACGAAGTCCTCCGCCTGGTGGCGCAGCGCACGCGCTTCCTCGTTGGCGTCGTCGAGGATGCGCTGGGCCACAGAGTTGGCCTGGCGCACGATCTCGGTGCGCTGCACCATGTGCTCGGCCTGCGCCCGGACCTCGTCCATCAACGCCTCGGCGTCGCGGCTCCGCTCGGCCATGAACTCCTCGCGCTCGCGCAGGAGCCAGCGCGCCTGGCGCAGCTCGTCGGGGAGGCACTCGAGCGCCGACTGCACGAGCGAGGTGACCTCCTCCCGCGACACCATGACCGAGGACGACAGGGGCATCGACTTGGCCGTCGCCATGAGGTCCAGCAGCTGGTGGAGGATCGACTCGATCCCCACGTCGTCGACCGGCTGCTCTTCGTCCACATCGAGGAACTGGTCGCTCACTCGTCAGCACCCCCCAGCGCGTCCGGGCTTCGTGGCTCGTACTTGGCCTGCAGTGCCTCGGCCACCGGCTTGGGCACGAACGCGGACACGTCTCCACCGAAGCGCCACACCTCGCGCACGAGCTTGGAGGCCACGAAGGACCACTCCGGGCTGGTGGGGATGAAGATCGTCTCGACGCCGGAGAGATGGTTGTTCATCTGCGCCATCTGCATCTCGGCCTCGAAGTCCGACACGGCCCGCAACCCCCGCACGATCGCCGAGGCCCCCACGTCTCGTGCCACGTAGACCAGGAGCGTCGACACCGAGACGATGCGCACCGACGGCAGGTGCGCCACCACCTCCTTGAGCATGGCCTCGCGCTCCTCGAGATCGAAGAGCGGCGCGCTCTTCTGCGGGTTGCGCAACGCAGCTACGACGACCTCGTCGAAGAGGCGGCTGGCGCGCTCGACGATTTCGAGGTGCCCGTTGTGGAAGGGGTCGAACGACCCTGGGAAGAGGCCGACCTTCACGAGCCGGCACCGCTGCGATGAGCCACGGTGATGAGCGTACCGCCGTACCGGCGCTCTCTCGCGACCACCCAGCCCCCCGCGAGCGCGACCGGCGTCGACGACTCCATGACGACGACGTCGGCCCGCAGCGCGCCGAGGAGCGCCGGCCAGTCCTCGAAGTTGTAGGGGGGGTCGACCAGCGCGAGATCGAACGACCCGACGCCCCCACCCTCGAGCCAGCCGGGCAACGACGCCCGTACCAGGGTGACGGGCTCGTCGCCCAGCCCCACCGCATGGAGGTTCTGGCGCACGGCGGCCAGCGCGTCGGGGTCGAGGTCGACGAAGGTGGCCGAGGCCGCGCCCCGGGACAGGGCCTCGACACCCAGCGCGCCGCTCCCGCAGAAGAGGTCGACCACCCGGAGGCCCTCCACACCACCCTGCGAGCCCAAGATGTCGAAGATCGACTCCCGGACCCGGTCCGACGTCGGCCGAACCGACCGGGGCAACTTCGCGGCCAGTCGTCGCCCGCGGCTCCGGCCTCCGATGACCCGCATCCGTCCCACCCTACGGCGGGCGGGCGTCCGCGCCCTTAGCTCTTGAACAGGTACTCGCCCTCGTCCTCGCTCAGCAGCAGGCGGACCTCGTCGGCCAGGTCGGGGTGCTCCCCGAGCTGGGGGTCCTCGTCGACCACCGCCTCTGCCACCCGGCGTGCCTCGCCGAGGAGGGCGACGTCGCCCGGGTCGCTCAGCGAAGCCAGGCGGAGGTCGCTCTGCCCCTTCTGGCGGGCGCCCAGGAGCGTGCCCTCGCCGCGGAGCCGCAGGTCGACCTCGGCCAGCGCGAACCCGTCCGTGGACCCGGCCACGGCCGCCAGCCGCTCGTTGTCCTCCTCGCCACCGAGCAGGTAGCACCAGCTGGGGTCGGAGCCGCGCCCGACGCGCCCGCGCAGCTGGTGCAGCTGGGCGATGCCGAAGCGGTCCGCGCTCTCCACGACCATGACGGTCGCCTCGGGCACGTCGACCCCGACCTCGATGACCGTCGTCGCCACGAGCACCTGCAGGTCACCCGAGCGGAAGCGGTCCATGACCTCCTCGCGCGCCGCTGCCGCCATCTGCCCGTGCATGAGCCCGACCCGGAGGCCGGCGAGCTCGGTCGCCCCCAGCCGGTCGAACTCCTCGGTCGCCGACGTGGCCTCCACCCGCGCCGAGCCCGAGACGAGCGGGCACACGACGAAGGCCCGGTGGCCGGCCGCCACCTCGTCCCGTACCCGCTGCCAGGCCGCCCCCTGGCCGGCATGGTCCTCGCCGGGCAGCCACACCGTCGTCACCGCGATCCGTCCCGGCGGCAGCTCGTCGAGCGTCATCAGATCGAGGTCGCCGAAGATCACCATGGCGGCCGTGCGGGGGATCGGTGTGGCCGTCATCACCAGCAGGTCGGGATCGCCGTCGGCCCCCTTGGACCGCAGCGTCGCGCGCTGCTCAACGCCGAAGCGGTGCTGCTCGTCGATCACGACGGCACCGAGCGACGCGAACTCGACCTCCTCGGTCAACAGCGCATGGGTCCCCACCACCAGCCCCACGTCGCCCGACGCCAGCCCGGCCAGGACGGCGGCGCGCGCCTTGCCCTTCACCCGGCTGGTCAGGAGCTCGACCCGCACCTCGCCGCCGGCCATCCCTCCGGGGCCCTCCAGGTCGCCCAGCAGCGCGCGCACGGCCGAGAAGTGCTGCTCCGCCAGCACCTCGGTCGGCACCATGAGCGCACCCTGGTGGCCGCTCTGGACCGCGCCCAGCAGCGCCGCCAGCGCGACGACGGTCTTGCCGGAGCCGACGTCGCCCTGGAGGAGGCGGTGCATGGGGAACGGTCCGGCCATGTCGGCCACGATCACCGCCAGTGCCTGGCGCTGGGCCTTCGTCAGCTCGTAGGGCAGGCCCGCGAGGAAGCGCGCCACGAGCGTGTCCGTCACGGCACCGGTGATCTCGCGCGGCGAGACGTCGTGGTGCAGCGCACGGGCGTTGTCCTCGAAGGCCCGTCGCCGCAGCACCAGGGCGAGCTGCAACCGGAACAGCTCGTCGAAGACCAGGCGGCGCCGGGCCGGTGCGACCACGTCGTACGACTCGGGCAGGTGGATGGCGCCGAAGGCCTCGGTCCGGCCCCACAGGTCGAGCGACGACCGCCATTCGGGGGGCAGCGGGTCCACGAACTCCCCCGCCCGCCGGAGCGCCTCCTCGACGCACTCCCCGATCTCCCAGGAGGTCAGCCCCGCCTTCGCCGACGCCGGGTACACCGGGAGGATGCGCAGGGTCCGCCGGCCCGGGGTCACGCCGGCCACCACGTCGACCACCGGGTTCACCATCTGACGCGTCCCCCGGTACTCGCCGACCTTCCCGAAGAAGATCGCCTCGGTGCCAGCCTCGAGCTGCTTGGCCCGCCAGGGTTGGTTGAAGAAGACGACGGCCAGCCGGCCGGTGTCGTCCCGCACCACGAGGTCCACCACGGCGCGGCCGTTGCGGGCCCGGCGGGTCCGCGCCGACTGCACCGACGCCAGCACCGCGGCCTCGTCGCCCACCTGGAGGCGCGAGACGTCGGCCTGGCGGGTGCGGTCGATGTAGCGGCGGGGAAAGGTGGTGACGAGGTCGAGGACGGTCTCGACGCCGAAGTCCCCCAGGCGGCCGGCCTTGCGCTCCGACACCGACTCGAGCACCGACACGGGCCGCATGCTCAGGTCGCGCAGTGTGCGGGCGCTACTCAATACCCAACAGGTACGGATACAAGGGTTGGCCACCCTGGTGCACCTCGAGCGCCACATCGGGGTGCTCCTCGGAGAGCCACTCCTCTATCCGCCTCGTGTCGGCCACGCGCGCGCCCTCGCCCTCAATGAGCGTCACCAACTCGTGGGTCGGCTCGAGCAGGCGGCTCAGCAGCAGCCGGGTGCACAGCACCGGGTTGTCGGCAATGGCGACGACGCCGTCGCGCGAGATGCCGATGAAGTCTCCCTCGTGCACCTCGCCGGCATCGGTCAGCGAGTCCCGCACCGCCCGGGTGACCTCGGCGGGGACGACCCGGGCCGCCGACTCGGTCATGGAGGCCACGTTGGACTCGGCGTCGGCCGCAGGGTCGTAGGCCAGCAGGGCGGCGAAGCCCTCGACGATGGAGCCGGTCGCCACCACCCGCACCGTCTTGGAGCACAGGGCGTCGACCTGCTCGGCCACCGGCCGGATGTTCTTGTTGTTGGGGAGGATCACCACCTCGTCGGAGGAAGCGCAGCGCGCCCGCAGTCGGCGCGCCAGGTCTATGGCCGGCTGCTGCGCTATGCGTGGCCGTATCGGGGCATGTACTTCATCGGCGTGCTCGGCATGATGATCTATGCCGCCACCGACCTGGTGACGCTGTATGTGATGCGACACTACCTGCAGGATACGACCACGCTGCAGCACAATCC
>JBKQUM010000088.1:0-35832 GCA_052140165.1 Acidimicrobiales bacterium | reverse complement strand
CCCGGGACCGCTGGTCACCATGGCTACTCCGGGACGCCCGGTCACCATGGCGTACCCCTCGGCCATGTGCCCCGCGCCCTGCTCGTGGCGCACCAGGATGTGGCGGATGGAGGAGTCGATGATGGGGTCGTAGACAGGCAGGATGGCCCCGCCGGGGAGGCCGAAGATGACCTCCACCTTCTGCATCTCGAGGCTCTTGATGAGGGCCTGGGCCCCTGTCAGCTTCATTTGATTCCCCTGTTCGAATCGGTCCGGAAATTGAAAAGACCCCCCGGTTTGGGAGGTCGAGCGACGCGCAGCAAGAAGGGCGCGCCGCTACGTAACGAGTACCAGAATGGTCGGGCGCGCCTGCATGAGGCTTCCATTCTGGCATGCCGACCGCCCTGTGACAACCCCGGGGCCCTCCCGGCGGGCCCACGTCCTCCCGCCGGACCTCACGTGGGCGAAGGCGTTGCCATACCTCCGCCCAGGAGGGCGGGGAGCGCCGTCGCCCGCATGCGTGCCAGCACCCGGTCCGTCACCGGCACGGCGTCCGGGTGGACGCCGCCGTTGCCCTCGGCCGCCGCCCGCCATGCCGCGGCTCGGCGCTCGACCACGTCGGGGGGGAGGAGCTGGATGCAGTCGAGGGTATCGGTCGTGAGGTCGACCACGATGGTGTCGCCGTCCTCGACGAGCGCGATCGGTCCCCCGAGGAGTGCTTCGGGGGCCACGTGCCCGATGACCAGACCGACCGATCCCCCCGAGAATCGTGCGTCGGTCATCAGCGCGACGGTGATGTGCCGCTGGCGGCACAGGGCCGTGATCCGCGAAGTGGGGTCCAGCAGTTCGGGCATGCCGGGTGCGCCGCGCGGCCCCTCGTAGCGGATCACCACCATGTCCTTGTCCTCGAAGCTGTCGGGGTGCGTGTCGAGGGCCTCGATGAGGGAGCGCTCACCGTCGAACACACGGGCACGGCCGGTGAAGACGCCGTTTCTGATGCCGCCTTCGACGCCGGCGACCTTGAGGACCGCCCCACCCTCGGGAGCCAGGTTGCCGCGGAGCAGACGGAGTCCGCCGGTGTCCTTGAACGGCTTCTCGACCGCGTAGATGACGTCCTGGTCCGGAGCCGGCGGGTCGAGCCGCCGGAGCTGCTCGGCCAGGGTCTCCCCCGTGCAGGTGATCGCGTCGCCGTCGAGGAAGCCGGCCTCGAGGAGCTCGTTCACGATGACCTGCAGGCCGCCCTTGGCGTCCACGTCCACCATGGAGTAGTCGCCGAACGGCCGCATGTCGACCAGCACGGGCAGTCGACGGGCCAGTTGATTGAAGTCGTCCTGGCTCAGCACGTCGCGCCACAGGTCGAGGCCGGCGGCGCGGGCGATCTCGACGCTGTGCAGCAGCACGTTGGTGGACCCGCCCATGGCGATGGTGACGGTGAGGGCGTTGCGCAACGACGCGGCCGTCACGATGTCGCGCGGCCGGATGCCCTTCTTCGTCATGGCGAGCAGGCAGTCGACCGCCTGATCGGGGAACTCGGTCAGCCGGCGCGGGTCGTCCGACGGAGGGGAGACCATGTGCAGCGGTTCGAGCCCGAGGACTGCGATGAAGGTCTGCATCGTGTTGTAGGTGAACATGCCCCCGCAGCTGCCCTGCCCGGGACAGGCGTGCAGCGCGTAGCGGGCACGGACCTCGGCGGGCTGGTCGACCACCTGGAAGGCCGAGACGAGGTCGATCCGGGCGCCCGTCTCCGGGTCGATGCCGGGCCTGATCGGGCCGTCGGACAGGACGACCGCGGGCGTGTCGTTCTCGAGCAAAGCGGCGACGGTCCCGACCGGGGGCTTGTCGCAGGCCACGACCGCGACCAGCCCGGCGACGCTGTTCGCCGCCAGGTGGACGTCTGCCACGTCGTGGACGAGCTCACGGCCGACGAGGGAGAACCGCATCTGCGGGGTGCCGTTGAGCTGGCCGTCGGAGACGCCCAGGGTGAACGCGGGCGGGATCAGCCGGACCGCGAGGTCGTCCTCCGCGATGCGGCGCGACAGGGTGGCCTGGACGGCCTGCACCTTCTGGGGGACGCCCAGGTAGCACTGGCTGTCTCCGAGGTTCCCGATGACCGCCCACACCGGGTCGTGGATCTTCCCGACGTCCTCGCCCAGGAACGCGGCCGTGCCGACCCTCTGCACGTCGCGCCCGGGGTTGATGGACACGAACGTGCCCACCGGCTCTGATTCATTGCTCACGGACCCAAAACTAGCGGGCGGGATCGCACCGACCGAGAGGGGATCGGCCGGCCACCGGCGGCCCGGTGGTCTTCAAGCGGGGGACGGCACCGGTGGCGACGGCGTGACCTCCACGCCGACGGTCGGAATGGAGCGCTCAAGGAAGCGTGGCAGCCACCAGTTGACCGGCCCCAGGATCTCCATCAGCGAGGGGACGAGCACCATGCGCACCAGCGTCACGTCGATGGCGACCGCGACCGCGACCGCGAGCCCGAGACCGAAGACCGAAGACCGAAGACCGAAGACCGTGAGGATGTGCATATGACGAACGACGCAAAGACGCGGTGGCGCGGGAAGCCGGCGTGGACCCGGCACTCGTCCACCACTACTTCGACGGGAAGGCCAGCCTCTTCGTCGCCGCGATGGCGCTGCCCTTCGACCCACGCTCCGTGGCGGAGCACACCGCAGTCGCCCCGCCCGCCCCGGTCGGGGGCCGGATCGTCGAGGGGTTCCTCACGATGTGGGACCACGCCGAGGGCACCGGCTCCGCGATTGCTGCCTGCGTGGCGGGCATGGCGGCGTCGGCGAGTGTGGCCGACGCCATGCGCGAGTTCGTCGCCGACCGGGTGTGGGGGAACACGCCCGTGAAGGAGGGCGAGAGTGAAAGCCCGACACGCCACGCCCTCGTCTCGTCCCAGCTCATGGGCTCGCCTTCACCCGCTACATCTTGAGGGTGCCACCGGTTTCGACGGCGACGCCCGAGGAGATCGCCCGTTGGGCCGGGCCGACGCTCGACCGCTACATCTCGGGCCCGATCGGCTAGCCCGCCCCGTCGGATGATCCGGCGAACTTCGCCGGGCGGCGGGACCGTTCTGCCTCGATGACCACGACCGGCGCTGGCGACGACTTGATCGCCGGAGCGGCTGCGATGTCGAACGAGCAGATCAGGGACCGCCTCGTCGAGCTCTTCCGCCAGAAGGCCGCCGTGGAGGGGGGGATCGTCGTGCTGCTCGGCGAGGTCGACCGGCGCCAGGCGTACCGGGACGAGGGAGCGACATCGTCGGAACCCTGGGTCATGGAGCGCTTCGGTATCTCGACACCCACGGCGCGGGCCTACACGAACCTGGCCGAGAAGGCGTGGGACATCCCGCACCTGGTCGCGGGGCTGTGCGCAGGCGACCTCTCCTTCGACAAGGTCCGGGCGGTCGCCGGGCTGGCGACACCGGAGACCGATCGGGAACTGCGGGATCAGGCACAGGAGTGCTCCGTCCGGCAGCTGACGGAGATGGCCCGCTCCAGGCAGCTTCCCACCGAGGCGACAGCCGAGTCCGACCACGAGCGGCGGTTCCTGCGTTTCAACGACCGCTTCCGCACCGCGACCGTCCAGCTGCCGTCCGAGTCCTACGCCGAGACCCGGGCCTGCCTCGAGGCCCGCGCCCGTCAGGTCCCCTCCGATGGCGAGACGCCGTGGGACCAGCGACTGTGCGACGCCTTCATGGAGCTGATCCGCTCGTCAGGGAGGGGCTCACGCGCAGGTCATTCGGCCTCGACCCCGTACGTCGTCGTGGCCCACGTACCCCTGGCCGCCCTGACCGACGAGTCGGGCGAGGCGACCGAGCTGGCCGGCGAGCTGGAGCGAGACGGCTTGATCAGCTGCGAGACCGTCCGGCGGATCGCCTGCGACGCCACCATCGTGATCGGCGTCGACGACGACGTCGGCCACACCATGTACGAGGGCCGGGCCCGGCGAGAACCCACCGACGCCCAGCGCCGGGAGGTCATACGCCGGGACCGCCACTGCCGGTTCCCGGGTTGCACGAACGTGACGTTCACCAACACGCACCATGTGGTGCCGTGGAAACCGGACGGCCGGACGGATCTCGACAACCTCGCGCTCTTGTGCCTGCACCACCATCACCTGGTGCACAGCGCGGCCTGGACCATGGCCGGCAATGCCAACGCTGAGCTCACGTTCATCGGCCCGTCCGGCCGGGTCATGACCTCGCGTCCCTCTCCGATCTGGACAGCGGTCACCGCCCGCCGGCGATCCGGCTCGACGACCTGACGGTCTAACCGCGCCGTCGGCGTAGCTCGGCCGCGACCTCTTTGCCGTTGGCCTTGCCCGACGTGGCCTTCATGACCTCGCCGGTGAACATCCCCATCAGCTTGTCCTCGCCCTCGACGAAGCGATCCCACTCACCAGGGTGCGCCGCGATCACGTCGTCGACCACGGCCGACAGCGTGTCCGCTCCGAGGGCCTCGAACCCCATCTCCTTGGCCACGGCCGCCGGGTCTCCCCCGCCGCGCTCGAGCAGCGCCGCCAACACGGCCTTGGACTGCGTCGCCGACAACTGTCCGCCGGACTCCATGGCCAGCAGCGCGACGAACGTGGGCGCACTGAGGCCCAGTCCGGCCTCGCTCTGTGCGGCGACCTCGTTTGCGGCGCGGGCCAGCGCGAGCGACGCGGGCAAACCGGCCTCGGCCACCGCGGTCACCAGCCCGTCCAGGCCCAGGTCGACGACCGCCCTGATCTGGTCCGCCTCGGCGTCGGTCGGCGCTCCGCCCAAGGCGGCCGCCAGTTGCGCACGGCGGTCCGAGGGCATCGGCCCCATGCCCACCCGCACCCGCTCCCGCCATGCCGCGTCCGGCGCCAGTGGTACGAGATCGGGCTCGGGGAAGTAGCGATAGTCGTTGGCCTCCTCCTTCGAGCGCATCGACTCCGTACGCCCGGCCGACTCGTCCCAGTGCCTCGTCTCCTGGTCCACCTTGCCCCCGGCCTCGAGGAGGGCGATCTGACGTGCCGCCTCGTACTCGATCGCCCGGCCCAGCGAGCGCAACGAGTTGAGGTTCTTGATCTCGCAGCGCGTGCCGAACTCGCTCGTCCCGGCGGGGTGGACCGACACATTGGCGTCCACCCGAATGGACCCCTCCTCCATCCGACCGTCGGACGCGCCCGTCGCTTTCAGGATCCCGCGCAGCTCCGACGCATACGCGCGCGCCTGGGCGACGGTGCGAATGTCGGGTTCGCTCACGATCTCCACCAGCGGCACGCCGGAGCGGTTGTAGTCGACCAGCGCGTGCAGGGCGGCGTTGATACGCCCGCTCGCCCCGACGTGGGTCAACTTCCCGGTGTCCTCCTCCATGTGGGCCCGGGTCACACCGACGCGGAACCCGTCGGGGAGCTCGAGCCAGCCGCCCGTGTTCAGCGGCTTGTCGTACTGGCTGATCTGGTAGTCCTTGGCCTGGTCCGGATAGAAGTAATTCTTCCGTGCGAACTCCGACGGCCGGATCTCGCAGTGCAGCGCCTCCCCGATGCGCATGGCCAGCTCGACCGCCTGCTCGTTGAGGACAGGGAGTGAGCCCGGCAACCCGAGACAGGTCGGGCAGATGTTGACGTTGGGCTCGTCGCCGAACGAGTTTCGGCAGCCGCAGAACAGCTTCGTCGCTGTCTTCAGCTCGCAGTGCACCTCGAGCCCGATCACCATCTCCCATTCCGCGTTCACGACCCGGCCCCCTGCGGAGCATGCTCCTCCACCACTCGGGCCAGGCGGAACAGCATCGCCTCGCCCAGGGCGGGCGCCATGACCTGCACCCCGACCGGGAGACCGTCCTCCCCGGTGCCGAACGGCACGGAGATCGCGGGGTGTCCCGACAGGTTGGACGGGATGGTGCAGACGTCGTTCATGTACATGGCCATCGGGTCGTCCACCTTCGCACCCAGATCGAAGGCCGTCGTCGGTGCCGTCGCCCCCAGCAGAACGTCAACCGACTCGTACGCCCGGTCGAACGCCCGCATCACGAGGGTGCGCACCCGCTGAGCCTGCGCGTAGTAGGCGTCGTAGTAGCCGGCAGACAGCGCGTACGTCCCGAGCATCACGCGGCGCTTGACTTCGGGGCCGAAGCCGGCCGTGCGGGTGGCCGTGTTCATGGCGGCCGCGTCCTCGCCGTCGACTCGCAGGCCGTAACGGACTCCGTCATAGCGGGCGAGGTTGGAAGAGGCCTCGGCCGGGGCAATCAGGTAGTAGGCGGACAGCCCGTACGCGAACTCGGGCACGGAGATCTCCTCGACCTTGGCTCCTGCGCCAGCCAGCGCGTCGGCTGCCTCCTGCACCCGGGCGACCACGTCCGGGGCGCAGCCGTCGATGAGGTCACGGCAGAGGCCGACCCGAACACCCTCGGCCCCGTCGTGGACCGAGGCCAGCGTGGGCTCGGGGATCGATGGAAGCGAGGTGCTGTCGAGCGGGTCGTGCCCGGCCAGCACGTCGAAGAGCAGTGCGGCATCTTCCACGGTCGTGGCGAACGGGCCGATCTGGTCGAGCGAGCTGGCGAAGGCGACCAGCCCGTAGCGGGAGATCCGGCCGTAGGTGGGCTTCATACCGACCACTCCGCACAGCGCCGCAGGCTGGCGGATCGACCCGCCCGTGTCGGACCCGAGCCCGAGAGGTGTGAAGCCGGCCGCGACGGCCGCGGCCGACCCGCCGCTGCTGCCGCCGGGGACCTTGCCCGTGTGACGCGGGTTGCGCGTCGGGCCGAACGCCGAGTTCTCCGTGGAGCTTCCCATGGCGAACTCGTCCATGTTCGTCTTGCCGATCGCGACCGCCCCGGCCGCCCGCAGCGACTCGACCACGGTCGCGTCATATGGGGGGCGCCAACCTTCGAGGATCTTCGAGCCGCAGGTCGTCAAGGAGCCGCGGGTGCACAAGTTGTCCTTCAGCGCCACGGGCACGCCTGCCAGCGGACCCGGGTCGCGCCCAGCAGCTACTTCGGCGTCGACCGCGTCGGCCTGTGCGCGCGCCTCGTCGCCCAGGACAGTGAGGAACGCATTGAGCTCGCCGTTGCCCGCCGCCACCGCGGCCAGCGCCTCCTCGACCACGTCGCGGGCCGTACGCCGCCCCGAGCGGACTTCGGCCGCCAGGGCCAATGCGGTTGCCGTGGTCACGGCGCCTCACCCCCGATGCGGGGCACCCGGAACTGGTGGTCCTCCACGTCCGGCGCGACGGCGAGCACTTCCTCGCGGTCGAGGCTCGGCCGGGGCGTGTCGGCTCGCATCACGTTGTGGAGCGCGATCGGGTGAGACGAAGGCTCGAGATGGGCCAGGTCCAGCGCCGCCACGTCGGCAGCATGGTCGAGGACCGTGCGCAGCTGCGCCGTGAACAGCTCGACCTCCTCGTCGCTCAGATCGAGCCGGGCGAGGTTCGCCACGTGTCGGACGTCTTCGGGGCTCAGGGTGACCCGGCCCGGCATCCGCTCCTCGTGGTCGCTCACGGCCGCGACGACAACAGCACGGCGGTGACGAACTCCACCGTGCGCGACTCGATCTCGTCCTGGTCGAAGTCCAACGTCGCCACATGGAAACTCCGCTCGAGCTTGACCTGCTCGACAGGGCCCTTGGCGCGGGCGACCAGCACCTCACTCGATACGGGATCAACCACGTGGTCCTGCAGGCTGGTGAAGACGAGCACAGGGCAGCTGACCGACTCCAGATCGCGCTCCACCTCGGCCGCAGCGGCGAAGAGCGACAGTGCGGCGCGCAACGGGAGTCCCGGGTACGCGGACTCCACTGCACCTTCCATCGCGATGTCGGACCCGATGCCGGGCGCAACCTCCTCGTCGTTCTCGATCATCGACTCCACCAGGGCGATGGTGCCGCCATCGGGGGGCGCCACGAGCGGATTGACCACAGCGATGGCAGCGATCTCGGGATGATGCTCGGCGAGCCACACGCTGAGCATGCCGCCCATCGACAGGCCGACGACCACGACCGAGTCGCAGCGTGCGGCGAGCTCCGCGTACGCGGCCTCGGCCGCATCCGACCAATCCTTCCAGCGCGTCGGGAGCATGTCGGAGATATCAGTCCCGTGCCCCGGTAGCAGCGGAAGCTCGACGCTGAGGCCCGCATCGGCCAACGCCAAGGCCAGGCCGCGCATCGACTGCGGATTGCCTGTGAAGCCGTGCAGAACCAGAGCGCCACGGCCGTCGCCCGCGGCGGAATAGGGCTCGGCGCCTGGAATGATGGGGGCAGTCACGCTGCGGCAGCCTACCGGCGAGGCGGGTAGGGTTCCGGCGGCCACATGGCTCCGGGGCGGGGCGACCGAGGTCCTGCACCACGAACGAGTCCGAACAAGACGAAGGAGCAACGCAATGCCGTCGTACCCGTTCCTCAGCGACGAATGGCTGGACGAGGCCCGCAAGATCCGTGCGGAATACGAGGGCAAGACGTCCCCCATCGCCCATGTCGTACGTATGAACCTCGTGGTGACGGCCGTGCCCTTCTCGGAGGACGACATCCACGCCCATATGGACACTTCGAGCGGCGAGTTGGTCCTCGACGTCGGTCACCTCGAGGTGCAGGACCTCAAGGTGACGGTCGATTACGACACCGCCAAGGCGATCCTCGTCGAGGGGAATCCTCAGGCCGGCATGCAGGCCTTCATGGCCGGCAAGGTGAGGGTCGAGGGCGACATGGCCAAGCTGATGGCGCTCCAGACCACGCCCGCAGCCAGCGACCCCAACGCCGCGGAGCTGGCCTCCCGCTTGCGCGACATCACCGCCTAGTTCGCGGCGCTCACGATCACGCTCAAGAGGCGGCGTCGGCCGCCAACGGCCGTGTCCGCGCCTGGCGGGGCAGCGGGCGGATGAAGAGTGCGCACACCACCGCCAGCGCGGCCATGCCGGCGCCGACCCAGAACGGGACGCTGAAGCTGTGCAGCAGCGCCGTGCTCTGGTGGACGTTGCCGAGGCCCGAGCGCCGCGCGATGGACTCCTGAATCGTCAGCACCACCTGGATCCCCGCCACCTCACCGACCTGCGAGGCCATCAGCTGAGCGGCGCTCATGACGCCGTACTCCGACTCTTCCAGCTCGTTGGACATGGTGGCCGAGGTGGCGGGCATGGAGACACCCATGCCGAGGCCCGAGAGCCCGAGCGCGACCAGGATGACCAGCAAGCCCGATGACGGCCCGAGCGTGGCGAACAGGATCATGGAGATGAGCAACGAACCGGTTCCGACGAGCGTCGCCGTCCGCTCCCCCGTGCGCACCGCCATGTAGCCGGCGATCGGCGCGCTGATGGCGAAGAGCAGGGGTCGGGCCACCGAGAGGAACCCGACCTGGGAGACGCTGTAGCCGTAGACCTGCTCCATCAGCAGCGGGAACAGGAAGAAACCGCCGAAGTAGGCGAAGCTCGTGAAGCCCTTGGTTCCCATCGGGAACATGAAGTTGCGCCGGCGCCAGTAGGTGGTCGGCACCAGCGGGGTGGCGAAGGTCGCCTCCCGCCAGACGAACATGACACCTAGTACGACCGCCGCCACCCCTGCCGCGATGACGCCCAGCGAGGTCCAGCCGACGATGGGCCCGATGCTGAGCACCAGCATGGCGGCCGTCACGCAGCCAGCCAGGCTCCAGCTCCCCACCCAGTCCATGCCTTCCCAGACACGCGACCGCCCCCGCGGGCGCTCGTGACCGTCCCCGTCCCCGTCCCCGTCCCCGTCCCCGTCCGCCGCCGCAACGCGTCGCCGCGCCCGCCGGCCCGACGGCAGCAGGAGTGCGACCACCACCGAGGCGATGACGAGCAGCGCCAGCTGACCCCAGAACAGGGTCCGCCACCCGAAGAACTGGATCACCGGCGAGCCGAGCGTCACGCCGAGGACCGGTCCACCCGCACCTACCAGCGACCACCAGCCCAGTGCCTTGACCCGGTCTGCGGGCGCGAACAGCTCGAGGATGATCGCCATCGACGCCGTGCCGGTGGCGGCGCCCTGCACCCCGTCCAGGGCGCGGGCGAAGAGCAGCATCCCGACATCGGGCGCAGTGGCGGTGAGGATCGCACTGACCATGGCCCCGAGCAGGCCGAACTGGTAGAGCCGGCGGTGGCCGAAGAGGTCCCCGGCCTTGCCGAAGAAAGGGGCGGCGACACCGAAGGCCAACAGCGGGCCGGTCGAGGCCCACGCCAGCACCGAGAAGTTCGTGTTGAAGTCCGCCTTGACGGTCGGCAGGGCGACCACGAAGACGGTGAAGGTGATGTTGAGGGAGAGCAGTCCGGCCAGCAGCGCGACCAGGGCCCACCACTGATAGCGAGGGCTCCGCACCGCCCGCGCCGAGACCTTGCGATGCAACAGGGAGAACCAGTTGGTCTCGACCGAGCCGTCGGCCCCGAGGGTCCCCATCGCCCCGCCGCCGGGGTCGAATTTGGGGTCGAGCAGCACGTCAGAGTGGTCGACCGGGGGCGTTTCCACCCGGGTCACCCTACCGTTGAGGAATTTTTCCGATCCTGCGGGCGGGGACTACTTGAACCGGTTGAACCACCAGTTCGGGTCGCGCCCGTGGGCATGAAAATGGTCGGGGATCTGGCGCATCACACGGTCGATCGACCACTCCCCGGCGCCGAAACGGGCATCGGCGACCCGGGTCAGCTCGGTCATCATGTGGTCGACGTCCCCGTCGGGTGGCGTGGGTCCGTGGTGCTTCCACACCACCATCGGCACCCCGCACACCTCGCAGTCGGCCACCCAGCAGACGTCGTCCTCGTGGTGCCACTCCGAGAGGCGTGCCGCCTCACACAGGTCACAGGTCGGGTCGAACGGGAGTGCCACGCGTCCCGTGGTCTAGTGGGTGAACAGCTGAATGGACGAACCGGTGTCGACCGTCGACCCGACCGAGGGCTGGGTGCCCGTCACGTTGTTGTTCGGGCTGCCCGAGACGCCGGAGACGCTGAGCCCGTCCTGCTGCAACGCGCTGGTCGCCTGGGACACCGAATCACCGATCACATCGGGCACGGTCGTGGTCGGCGGGCCCGTCGACACCGTGACCGTGACGGCCGACCCGTAGGGTGCCTGAGAGCCGCTCGCAGGCGTCGTCGAGATCACGTCACCCGACGCCACCGTGGCCGAGGACTGGTTGGCCTGGGTCGCGGTCAGCCCCACCGCCTGCAGGGCCGCCTGGGCCTGGGCGAAGGTGTAGGTGTTCGGGATGCTCGGCACGGTCGCCGGTTGATGACCGAGCGACGGGACGAGCGTGATGGGACTCCCGTACGGTGCCTTGGTCGGGTTGGCCGTGGCCCCGAGCGACCACAGCACCAGCACTCCGCTCGGCACGGTGTTGCTGTAGGTCCCCGGTGCGCAGACCGCTCCGAAGTGCGCCCCCTGCAGGGCGGTCGTCGCCTGGGCACAGGTCATACCGGCCAGGGAGGGGACGCTGACATCGGGCTTCCCGTCGGAGACCACGACGGTGACCGTCGACCCCTCCTTGAGGCTCGTCCCCGCGACCGGCTGCTGGGACACGACCGAACCGGCGCCCACCGTGATCGACTTCACCGGGGCCCCCATCTTCAAGGTCATATGGACCTTGGCCACGTCCGACCGGGCCTGGGCCAGCGACAGGTTGACGAGGGAGGGTGTCGGGTGCGACGGCGTGAACACCTTCGCCTCGAAGGCGGCCACCAGCCCCCCGGCCACGATGACGACGGCGGCGATCGCAGCCACGATCCACCACGTGCGGCGCCGGCTGCGTGACGCGGCCGTCAACGGGCCCTTGCGACCCGCCCCCCCAGCGGCAGCGGCCGAACCCCCATAGGGCTCGGCGTCGAAGATCTCCCCCGGGCCCGCCCTCGTCCCGACCGGGGCATCCTTCAGGCTCGGGGCGATCGCGGTGCCGGACCCGGTGGCGGCAGCAGCCGTCGCCACCGCGCCGGAGTCGGTCAGCTCGGGCACCCCGGGGGGCCGGAATCCCGTGATCGGAGACGCAGCCTCGAGATGCGGGATCACCAGCGGCAGCGGAGCCGGCGTCGGCAATGCGGCAGCCAGAGCGCCGAGGCGGGCCGCCAGGCCGGCCGCATCGAGGCGGGCGGCCACATCGGGAGCGGCGGCCCGGGCCAGGACGTCGTCGAGCGGCCCCAGCGCCGCGTCGTGCGGCAGCGGCTGCCCGATGCGGGCCGCCAGCGTGCCCATCGTCGTGTCCGTCACGAAGGGCACGGTCCCCGTCACGGCCTCGTACAGGACCAGCGCCAACGAGTAGACGTCGGCACGCCCGTCGACCGGCTTGCCCTCGGCCGCCTCGGGCGAGATGTACCGGGCCGTCCCCACCATCGCCCCCGCCGGCTCGGTCCACGCCGCCTCCGCCAGGGCACGGGCCACGCCGAAGTCGGCCACCCGTACCCGGCCCTCCTCGTCGAACAGCAGGTTCGCCGGCTTGATATCACGGTGCACCAGCCCCCGGACGTGCGCGTAGGCCAGCCCCTGCGCCACCTCCGTCCCCAGCTGAGCCGCCTGCGAGTGCGAGAGCAACGACCCACGGTCGAGCAGATCGCGCAAGGAGCCCCCGCCGAGATACTCGAGCACCAGATACGGCCCGTCCGTGTCCTCGCCCCAGTCGAAGACCCGCAGCACGTGCGGGTGGTTCAACGACGCCACCGAGCGGGCCTCGGCCCGGAAGCGCTTGAGAAAGGCCTCGTCGGAGGCCAGGGCGGGCTGGAGGACCTTGACGGCGACGTGGCGCTGCAAGGACACGTCCTCGGCCAGGAAGACGTGGGCGGAAGCGCCGGTGCCCAGTGCGGAGAGCAGCCGGTACCGCTTCCCAAGGACCCGGCCGATGGAATCAGAAATCAGGGGCATCGGGGCGTCCTCAGGCTACCGATCCCAGGCACGCATCCGGTGGACGCCTCCCCACCAGGTCACCCCGCAGCCTCGCCCGTCTCGAGCAGCCTCTCGAAGGACGCCGCGTCCACGATCGGGGTGCCGAGCTCCTCGGCCTTCTTGAGCTTGCTGGCACCGGGCGCGTCGCCCACCACCAGCGCGAAGGTCTTCTTCGACACGCTCCCGGGCGACGTGCCGCCCCGGGCCAGGATCGCCTCCTCGGCCCCCTCACGCGTGTACCCGGGCACCGCGCCCGTGACCACGACCGCCTTCCCGGCCAGCGTCTGGGCGGCCGTGGCCGCCGCCCCGTCCCCGCCGGACCCCGGACCGGCGGCGCCACCTCTCCCCGCCTGGGGCTCCTCCATGTTGACCCCGGCGGCTCTCAGCCGCGCCACGACCTCCTCGTTGGTGGCCTGGGCCAGGAACTCCGCCACGCTGGCGGCGATGACGCCGCCCACGCCGTCGACCGCCGCCAGCTCGTCCCCCGAGGCGGCGAGGATGGCGTCGAGCGTCCCGAAGGACCGTGCGATCGCCCGGGCCCCGGTCGGCCCGAGATGCCGGATCCCGAGCGCCACCAGCAATCGGCTCAACGGCTGTCCCCGCGAGCTGGAGATGGCGCCGACGAGGTTGCGCGCCGATATCTCGCCGAACCGTTCGAGCGTCACCAGCTGCTCGACGGTGAGGAGGTAGAGGTCGGCCGGGTCGTTGACGAGGCCCGCCGCCACGAGCTGGACCACACGCTCCTCCCCCAGCCCCTCGATGTCCATGGCGCCCCGGGAGGCGTAGTGGGCGATGCGCTGCACGCGCTGGGCCGGGCAGTCGATGTTGGTGCAGAACGTGTCGCTCTCGCCGGGCAGGCGGACCAGCGGCTGCCCGCACGAGGGGCACGCGGTCGGGAACTTCCACTTCGGCTTGCGCCGCTTGGGGACGCCGGGCCCCTCGCGCACCGGGCCCACCACCTCGGGGATCACGTCGCCCGCCTTGCGCACGATCACCAGGTCGCCGGGCCGGACGTCCTTGGCCGCCACCTGGTCCTCGTTGTGCAGCGTCGCCACGCCGACGGTGGAGCCGCCCACGAAGACGGGCTCGAGCTGCGCGAACGGCGTGGCCCGGCCCGTGCGGCCGATCGAGACGTGAATGGCGATCAGCCTCGTCGTGCGCTCCTCGGGGGGGAACTTGAAGGCGATGGCCCACCTGGGGGCGCGCGACGTGGCGCCCAGCACGTCGTGCACCGCCAGGTCGTCGACCTTCACCACCACGCCGTCGATCTCGTAGGGCAGCGAGTGCCGCTCCTCGGCGAGCTCGTGGCACCGGGCCACCACCTCGGCCATCCCCGTCACGCCGACCGCCTGCGGGCTCACCGGGAAGCCGGCCTTGGCCAGCTGCGCCAGCGTGGCGGTCTGCGTGGCCGCCGGCCAGCTGCTCTTCCCGGCGCCTTCCACGATGCCGACCTGGTACGCCCAGAAGAACAGCGGCCGGGTGGCCGTGACCCTCGGGTCCTTCTGGCGCAGCGCTCCGGCGGCGGAGTTGCGCGGGTTCACGAAGAGCCGCTCCCCCGCGTCGGCCTGGCGCTTGTTCATCGCCTCGAACTCGGCCACCGGCATGTAGATCTCGCCCCGGACCTCGAGCAGCTCGGGGTACGGGCCCCCCGCCTTGGCCAGCTCCGCGGGCACGTCCTTCACCGTCGCGACGTTCGCCGTCACGTCCTCGCCGGTCACGCCGTCGCCCCGCGTCGCCGCCTGCACGAAGCGCCCGCGCTCGTACGTGAGCGACATGGCGACGCCGTCGACCTTGGGCTCGCAGGAGAACGCCAGCGCCTCGAGGTCGAGCGAGGGGTCCTGGCGCCGCAGCCGCTCGGCCCAGGCGCGCAGCTCCGCATCGTCGAACGCGTTGTCGAGGCTCATCATCGGCACCCGGTGGCGGACCTCTTGGAACAGCCCCGAGGGTGCGGCGCCCACCGCGTTGGTGGGTGAGTCGGGCGTGGCGAGCGACGGGTGCGCCTCTTCGATCTCGCGCAGCTCTCGGACCATGAGGTCGTACTCGGCGTCGGGGATCTCCGGCGAGTCGAGCGTGTGGTACAGCACGTTGTTGTGCGCGATGAGCGCGCGCAGCTCCTCGGCGCGCGCCGCCACCTCCGCCGGGACGGCCACGGTCAGGCGGCGACGCCCGCGCCGACGACGGCGTCGGGGTCCCGCGCGTCGTAGAGGGCGACCGTCTGTCCCGGCGCCACCGGCCGCTGTGGCGCATCGAAGCGCACGACCAGGTCCCCGTCGACGCCGTGGTCGTCCAGGGTGCACGCAACGGGGCGCCCGTGGGCGCTGACCTGTGCCACGGCCCGCGCACCGGCATGGAGCGGGCGGTCGACCCAGGTGAGGGACGGCGCGGCCAGCACGACCGAGGAGCACCGCGCGTCGGCCGCGCTGCCGACGGTGACCCGGCGCGCCGCCACGTCGACGTGCGTCACGTAGCGCCGCGTGCCGTCGCTCCCGTGCCCCATGCCGCGTCGCTGGCCGACCGTGACGAGCTCGACGGCCTCGACCGATCCGGCGGGCCGGCCGGCGCTGTCGACGACCTCAGCGGAATGCAGCTCCATCCGCCGGGACAGGAACCCCTGGCGGCCCTCCGCATCCCGGATGAAGCACACGTCCTGGCTGTCCGGCTTGGCGGCGGTGCGCAGCCCGAGCCGGCGGGCGTGGGCCCGCACCTCGTCCTTGGTCATGTCCCCGACGGGGAACAGCACCCGGGACAGTGCGTCCTGGCCCAGCATGGAGAGCACATAGGACTGGTCCTTGTCCGCATCGGCGCCCCGGCGCAGGGACCACACCATCCCGTCCCCGCCGTCGGTCACCCGGGCGTGGTGCCCCGTGGCCAGGCGGTCGAAACCCAGCCGCTCGGACCGCCCGAGGAGGCGGTCGAATTTCATGGAGCGGTTGCACTCGATGCACGGGTTCGGCGTCCGCCCCCGCACGTGCTCCCCGACGTAGGGCGCGACGACATGGCGGTCGAACTCCTCGGTGAGGTTGAACACGTGGTGCTCGATACCCAGCTGCTGGGCCACCCGGCGGGCGTCGTCGACGTCCGCCACCGAGCAGCAGCCCGAGTCCGAGGGGCCGCCCCACAGCTTGAGCGTCGCCCCGACCACGTCATGGCCGTGCTCCACCAGCAGCGCCGCTGCGACCGACGAGTCGACGCCTCCCGACATGGCAACGAGCACCCGCATGGGACCAGTGTGCCACCGGTGCTCAGGCCGTACGACGCAGCGCCGCCACCACCGAGGGCACCACGGCGAGCGCGCGGTCGACATCCGCGTCGGTCGTGCCGTACCCCAGTGTCAGGCGGACGGCGCCGGCGGCCAGGCCGGGCGCGACGCCCATGGCGGCGAGCACGGGGCTGGGCTCGAGGGCCCCGCTGGCACACGACGAACCGCCCGAGGCGCACACGCCCTCGGCGCCGAGCGCCACCAGCAGCTCCTCGCGCTCCACCCCCGGCAGGCACAGGTGCAGGTGCCCCGGCAGGACGGCGACCCCGGCCGGCACCGTCCGGTGCGCCCCCTCGATCGCGGCCAGCAGCCCCTCGGCGAGACGGTCCCGCAGGGCCGCCACCCGGGGCGCCGCCGCCGGGCGCTCGGCGGCCACCAGTCGCAGCGCCGCCGCCAGCCCGACCGCGCCCACCACGTCCTGGGTCCCGCTGCGCCGCTCCCGCTCCTGTCCGCCGCCGAACTGGCGCGGCGTGAGCGCCACCTGCGGGCTCACCGCCAGCGCGCCGGTGCCGACCGGCCCCCCGACCTTGTGGGCGCTCAGCGACACCAGGTCGGCGCCACCGGTGACCTCGGCGAGGTCGAGCCACGGCGCGGCCTGGACGGCGTCGGTGAAGACCACCGCCCGCGGGGCGCGGCGCCGGACCGCCTGGACGACGTCGGCCATCGGCTGCACGACGCCGGTCTCGTTGTTGGCCGTCATGACCGCCACCACCACGGCACGTGAGGACAGCGCCCGCGCCAGCGAATCGGGGTCCACCATGCCGCGGTCGTCCACGGGCAGCTCGCGCACCTCCATGCCGGCCGCCGCCGTGGCGCGCGCCGACTCGCGCACCGCCGGGTGCTCGACGGCGGAGTAGAGCACCACGGCGTCCCCCCGCTCCCGCAGCGCCGCCTCGGCGGTCCCGAGGACGGCCAGGTTGGCGGACTCGGTGCCGCCGGACGTGAAGACGATGTCGCCGGGGTCGCGGCCGAGGAAGGCGGCCACCTCGTCGCGCGCCTCCTCGAGCAGCCGGCGGGCCCGCTGCGCCGGCGGGTGGCTCCCGGTGGGATTGCCGAGCGGGCCGCTGTGGACCTCTGCCATGGCGGCCGCCACCTCGGGCCGTAGCGGGGTGGTGGCCGCGTGGTCCAGGTAGGTCGTCGTGGTGGCGGTGGTCATCGGTGCTCGTGTGCCGGCTCAGCGCCGATCAGTTGATCCATACCGTCTTGGCGTTGGCGAACTCCTTGAGGCCGAGCTCGGACAGCTCGCGGCCGTACCCCGACTTCTTGATGCCCCCGAAGGGCAGCTCCGGCGTCGAGGCCACCATCGCGTTGACGAACACGGCCCCGGCCTCGATCCCTTCGACGCAGCGGGCGATCTCGTCGTCGTCGTCGGTCCACACGCTCGAGCCGAGGCCGAACGGCGTGGCGTTGGCCGCCTCGATGGCGGCATCGAGGTCGGGCACGGCCAGCACCATGGCCACGGGGCCGAAGATCTCCTGCTTGGCCACGGCCATGTCCGTGGTGACGCCCGAGAGCACGGTCGGGGCGAAGTAGAAGCCGTCGCCGTCGGGGACCTCGGCCCCGGCGTGGACCGTGGCGCCCTGGCGGCGCGCCTCCTCCACCTGGCCCACCAGCTCGTCGCGCTGGGCCTCGCTGACGATCGGCCCCACGTTGGTGGCGGGGTCGAAGGGATCGCCCACCACCAGCTCGTCCATCGCGGCGGTGAAGCGGTCGAGGAACTCGTCGGCGACGTCTCCCACCACGATGAACCGCTTGGCCGCGATGCACGACTGCCCGTTGTTCTGCACACGGGCGGTGACGGCGGTGCGCACGCACGCATCGAGGTCGGCCGACGGGCACACGATGAAGGGGTCCGAGCCGCCGAGCTCGAGCACGCTCTTCTTGAGCGCCCCGCCGGCGGCGGCGCCCACCGACATGCCGGCCCGCTCGCTCCCCGTGAGCGTGACCGCGGCGATCCGGGGGTCGGCGATGAGGGCCGCCACGTCCTTGGACTCGACGAAGAGGTTGGTGAACACGCCGTCGGGAAGGCCGGCCCGCCGGAACAGGTCCTCTATGGCCAGCGCCGTCTGGGGCACGTTCGACGCGTGCTTGAGCAGGCCGACGTTGCCCACCATCAAGGCGGGGGCGGCGAAGCGGATCACCTGCCACATGGGGAAGTTCCACGGCATGACGGCCAGCACGGGGCCGAGCGGCTGGTAGTGCACGTAGGACCGGGCGGCCGACGTCTTGATGGGCTCGTCGGCCAGCAGCTCCTCGGCGTTGTCGGCGAACCAGCGCAGCCCGGCCGCGCACTTCGACACCTCGGCCTTGGCCGAGGCGAACGTCTTGCCCATCTCGGTGGTCAGGATGTGCGCGATGTCCGGCACCTCGCCCTCGACCAGCTCGGCGGCCGTGAGCAGGTGGCGGGCCCGCTCGGCGTAGGTCGTCGTCTTGTACTCGGCGAACGCGGCCACGGCCCGCTGGAGCAGCGCCTCCACCTCCTCGGGGGTGAGGGACGGGAACACCCTCTCCGTCTTGCCGGTGGCCGGGTTGATCGTCGCGAAAGCCATGACCTCAGTCTTACCCGCTACCCAGCCCGAGATGCCCGGGCACGGCGCGCCGCATGAGCTTGCCCGTGGCCGTGTGGGGCAGGTCGCCGGCCCGTATGTAGGTCTTGGGCCGCTTGTACGGGGCGAGGTGGGCCGAGGCGGCGGCCCGCAGGGCATCCTCGGCGGCAGATTCGGTGACGGAGCCGGCGGCGACGTAGGCCACGCACACCCGCTGCCCCCACTGCTCGTCGGGCAGCCCGAAGACGGCCACCTCGGTCACGCCGTCGACGGCCGCCAGCACGTTCTCGACCTCGGCGGGGTACACGTTCACGCCGCCGCTGATTATGAGGTCGTGGCGCCGGCCCGTCAGGTAGAGGTAGCCATCCGGATCGAGGCGGCCCAGGTCGCCGATCGTGCAGGCCGGGCCGCGCCAGGCCTGGCGCGTGGCCTCGGGGTTGCGCCAGTAGGTGAAGCGGGCGAAGTCGGGCATGTCGCACCAGATGGTCCCGTCGTCGATGAACAGCCGGCGACCGGTCCGGGCCCGGCCGACCGTGCCGGGGCGCTCGAGCCAGTCCTCGGGCGGGCAGACCGTGAACTGCCCCTCCGTCGAGCCGTAGAACTCCCAGACCCCGCCCGGACGGACGCGTTCCATGGTCGCCCGTTTGACCGACTCGGGGCACGGCGCGCCGGCGTGGGCGAGGAGGCGCAGGGAGCCGAACACCTCGTCGGGGGCGAGGTCGGGGCTCTGCAGGATCCGCTGGAGGTGGGTCGGCACCAGGAACGCCGTGGTCGGGCGGTGACGTCGTATGACGTCGAGCGCCGTGGGGGCGTCGAAGCGGCTGAGGATGGCGAGCGACCCGCCCGAGAGCAGGGTGCCGGTCGAGAAGCGGATGGAGACCGTGTGGTACATCGGCGAGCACACCATGTGCAGGTCGTCCCGGTCGAAGTGCCACACCGACGCCTCGTCCTCGAAGACCGTGCGGGCCGTGGCCTCGTCCCAGATG
Source organism: Acidimicrobiales bacterium (assembly GCA_052140165.1). Classification (GTDB taxonomy): domain Bacteria; phylum Actinomycetota; class Acidimicrobiia; order Acidimicrobiales; family RAAP-2; genus Bog-473. Next base: position 16,219 of record JBKQUM010000088.1, on the reverse strand, counting down.
CCGGTGGTCACGCCCTTGGGCCGGCCCGTCGTGCCCGACGTGTAGTGCATGGGGCGCGTGAGGGGATACGGGGCGAGCTCGGTGGGCGGGCCCTCGGAGAGCTCGGCCAGGCCCGCCGGGTCGAAGATGCGCACGGTCGGCTGTGCGTCGTCGGCCAGCAGGTCGCGCTCGGCGGGGGTGAGCGTCGCGTTGAGCAGGACCGGGATGAGGCCGACGCGGGCCGCCCCGAGCACCGCACATATGAGGTCGGCCGACGAGCCGAGCGCGAAGGCGACCCGCTCGCCCCTCGTCAGGCCACGGGCCAGCAACGCCCCGGCGGCGCGGCGCTGGCGGCTCTCGGCGTCGGCCGCGTGGAGCAGCTCGACGGTCGGCGCGTCCCTGGTCGGCACCGGCGCAGCGTATGGCACCATGGCCGCCGTGGACGAGGTCGCACACGCCCGGGCCCTGGTGGAGCGGGCGCGCCGGGTCGTCGTGCTGACGGGTGCGGGCATCTCGACCGACTCGGGCATCCCCGACTTCCGCGGGCCCCAGGGGGTCTGGACGAAGAACCCCGAGGCCGAGAGGATGGCCACGCTGCAGGCCTACGTGGCGGACCCCGACCTGCGCCGGCGGGCGTGGCAGAACCGGCTGACCTCACCCATGTGGTCGTCGGAGCCGAACGCGGGACACCGGGCGCTCGTGGACCTGGAGCGCAGCGGCCGGCTCGACACGCTCGTGACGCAGAACATCGACGGGCTCCACCAGAAGGCCGGGACGGACCCGGATCGGGTCGTTGAGATCCACGGCAGCGCGCTCCATGTGCAGTGCCTCACCTGCGGCGACCGCCAGCCTTCGGAGCCGGTGCACGAGCGGGTGCGCGCCGGCGAGGACGACCCGGTCTGCACGGTGACGCTGGCCGACGGCACGGCGTGCGGCGGCATCCTCAAGTCGGCCACGATCAGCTTCGGCCAGAACCTGGTCGCCGAGGACCTCTTCCGGGCGGAGGCCGCGGCCGCCGCGTGCGACCTGCTGCTCGCCGTGGGCTCGACGCTCGCCGTCTTCCCGGCGGCCGGCCTGGTGCCGGTCGCCGCACGGCACGGCGCGGTCGTGGTCATCGTCAACGGCGACCCGACGGAGATGGATGCCCTGGCCGACGTCGTCCTGCACGGCCTCATCGGCGAGTGCCTGCCGGCGCTGGTGGAGGGATTGCCGGCGGCGGGATGACGCGCCGCCGCAGGCGCCGGCTATCCGGCGTTCTTCTCGCGTTTGGCCTTGCGGCGGGGCTTCAGGGCGAACCACCAGATGCTGGCGATGGTCCCCAGCGTCACGGCGGCCGCCGCCACCGGCTTGACGACCTTCCGCGCACCGCTCTTGGCCATGGGCGCAGACCTTACCCGGCGAGGCCGGAGGGGACGGTCTGGTCCGGGATGCGCACGATCACCGTCGCGGGGCGCTCGGGGCCGAACGCCAGGGCCAAGATGTGCTCGGCCACCCACGCCGGCGAGTTGAACCGGTGCTCCGCGGCGGCCCGGCGGAACCGGTCCACCTGCGGGAACGAGGTCCGGTCGGCGGCGCGGATGGCAACCTGCATATCGGTGTCCACGAGGCCGGGTGACACGGCGTAGGCGGTCAGCCCGTGGCGCGCCTCCTCGAGCGCCACGACGCGGGTGAGCTGGTCCACGGCCGCCTTGGAGGCGCAGTAGGCGGCCCAGCCCTCGGAGGGGTTCGTGGCGGCGCCCGACGAGATGTTCACCAGCGTGCCGGTCCCCTCCCGGGCGCGCACGTGCTCGGCGAACACCGCCGTCCCGTTGAGCACGCCGGTCACGTTGACGTCGACGGTGCGGGCGATCTCGGCGGGCGCGGCGCCGGGACCGGCGAGGGGGCCGATGGGCCCGAGCAGGCCGGCGTTGTTCACCCAGAGGTCGATGCGGCCGAATCGAGCGACGACGGTGGCGGCGAAGCGGGCGAGCGCGTCGAGGTCGGTGACGTCGACGGCCGACAGGACCGGGGCCTCGGACGAGACGACGTGCCCGTCGTGGGCCGTCGGCCGTGTGCGGGCGGCCAGGACGGGGCGGTGGCGGGCGCACAGGCCGAGATGCATGCCCTCGCCGGCGAAGTGCAGGGCGAGGCCCGCTCCCAGTCCCCGGCTGGCGCCCGTGATGACGGCGACCCGGCCGGCGACCGCGACCCGACCGGCGCCGGAGCCGGCGCCGGCGGTCATGCGCTCGTGCGGACCGGGCGGACGGGGCGGTCGGCGCGGTCCGCGCTGCGGTCGGCACGGTACGTGGCCGCCGCCGCGACCAGCGCGTCGAACGGGCGCTGGTCCATCCCCTCCTCGGGGTGCCACTGCACGCCGAGGACGAAGCGGGCGGACGGCAGCTCGACGGCCTCGACCACGCCGTCGGCGCTGGCCGCCGTGGCGACGAGGCCGCGGCCGATGTCGTTGATGGACTGGTGGTGCGAGCAGAGCACCGTGGGCATGGCGCCGAAGACCTCGGCGGCGGCCGAGCCCGGCACGGTCCGCACCTCGACGTCGGCGAACTGGAACGGCGCGCTGCGGTGCCCCAGGTGGCCCACCACGTCGGGGACGTGCTGGTGCAGCGTGCCGCCCAGCTCGACGTTGAGGACCTGGCAGCCGCGGCAGATGGCGAGCACCGGCAGGTCGGCCCGCAGCGCGGCGGCGAGGAGGGCGCGCTCGCTGGCGTCCCGGTTGACGTCGACGCCGCCCACCTCGGGCCCGGGCTGCTCGCCGTAGGCGAGCGGGTCCACGTCCCCCCCGCCGGTGAGCACGAGGCCGTCGAGGATGTCGACGACCTCGTCGGCGCCCGCTTCGGGGCCGCCGGGGCCGGTCGTGGGCGGGGGCAGGAGCAGGGGGCGGCCGCCCGCCGCGGCCACCAGCTCGAAGTAGGACTCGGGCAGCACGGCGGCACGGCGCTCCCAGGAGCCCCAGTGGACGTCGGCCACATAGGTGGACAGGCCGATGAGCGGGATCACCAGCCCAGCGTATGCGGGCTGGACGCTCGACAGCGGCGCGGCCAACATGGCGCATGCCAGGACGAGAGTTGATAGACGCAGGCATTGCCGAAGGGTCCATCGACACCGTCGTGGTGGCGTTCCCCGACATGCACGGCAGGCCCGTCGGGAAGCGGGTGACGGCGGACTTCTTCTCGTCGCACGTGGCCGAGCACGGGATCGAGGCCTGCGACTACCTGTTGGCGGTCGACGTCGACATGAACCCCCTCCCTGGATACGAATTCACCAACTGGGACACCGGTTACGGCGACGTCGTGTGCCGGCCCGACTACGCCACGGCACGCCGCATCCCGTGGCTGGAGGGGACCGCGTTGGTCATCTGCGACCTCACCGACGAGGAGGGGACGCCGGTCGAGGTGTCGCCCCGGCAGATCCTGCGCCGCCAGCTGGAGCGGGCCGCCGAGCGCGGCCTGCGGGTCTGCAGCGCGACCGAGCTCGAGTTCTTCCTCTTCAAGGACTCCTACGAGGAGGCCAGCGCCAAGGGCTGGAAGGAGCTCACCCCGCACACCTCGACCATTGAGGACTACCAGCTGCTGCAGACGGCGCGGGAGGAGTACATCGTGCGCCGCATCCGCAACGAGATGCGCGCCGCCGGCATCCCCGTCGAGTTCTCCAAGGGCGAGGCCGGGCGGGGCCAGCACGAGGTCAACGTCACCTACGACGAGGCGCTGGTGACGGCGGACCACCACCTGGTCTTCAAGAACGGGATCAAGGAGATTGCCGCGCAGGAGGGCCGCGCCGCCACGTTCATGGCCAAGTGGACCATGGACGACGTGGGCTCCTCCTGCCATGTCCATATCAGCCTGTGGGACCTCGAGAGCGGCGACCCGCTGATGGCCGACGGGTCGGGGTCGGGGTCGGCGTCGCACCCGAGCGGACTGTCGACCGTCGGGCGCCGCTTCCTGGCCGGACAGCTGCACGCGGCCCGCGAGCTGGCCTGGATGGCGGCGCCGACCGTGAACTCGTACCGCCGCTACGTGCCCGGGAGCTGGGCGCCGACGGCGGCGGTCTACGGCGAGGACAACCGGACGTGCGGCTTCCGCCTGGTCGGCCACGGGGCGGGGCGCCGGGTGGAGTCGAGGATCCCGGGGGCGGACGTGAACCCGTATCTCGTGCTGGCGGGGGCCATCGCGGCCGGCCTCTACGGCATCGACCACGAGCTCGAGCCGGGCGAACCCTTCGCCCGCAACGCCTACGAGGCGACCGACGTGACCCGCATCCCCTCCACCCTGGTCGAGGCGATCGACGAGCTGCGCCGCTCGCCGGTCGCGCTCGAGGCGTTCGGCCCCGACGTGCACCACCACCTCCTGAACACGGCCGAGCAGGAGTGGGCGGCGAGCAACCGCCACGTGACGGACTGGGAGCTGGCCCGGAACTTCGAGCGCATGTAGGACGGGATCATGCTGCGCTCGCAATTGTGCTCGGCCGAGTCGCTGCGCTCCCCCGCCCTGCGCGCCTGGGCGGAGCGCCTGCGGCCGATGTGGGACGACGGCCGCGACGTCATGCTCCACCGCAAGATGTGGGAGTGGCTCTTCGTCGCCGAGGCGCTGCACGAGCGCGGCATGCTGGCGCCCGGGCGCTCCGGTCTCGGGTTCGGCGTCGGCCAGGAGCCGCTGGTGGCACTCTTCGCCCACGCGGGGTGTGACCTCGTCGCCACGGACCAGCCGCACGGGTCCGCCATCGCCTCGGGCTGGACGGACTCCCAGGCGGAGTGGGCGGGCGGGCTCGAGCACCTGAACACCCACGGGCTGTGCCCCGACGAGCAGTTCGTGCGCTGCGTCCGCTTCCGGGCCGTGGACATGAACGCGATCCCCTCCGACCTGCGCGGCTTCGACTTCACGTGGTCCTCGTGCGCCCTCGAGCATCTGGGGTCCCTGGCCGCCGGGGAGGACTTCGTCGTGGCGTCCATGGACTGCCTGCGACCGGGCGGGGTGGCCGTCCACACCACCGAGTACCTGGTTTCCTCCGAGAACGACACGGTCGAGGCGGGGGGCACCGTGTTCTACCGGCGGCGCGACATCGAGGCGCTGGTGGAGCGCCTGCGGCGCGCGGGGCACGACATCGACATGGACTACCACCTGGGGGACACCCCCGAGGACCTCCACGTGGACGTGCCGCCGTACACCGACGTCCACCTGCGCACGCAGCTCGCCGGGTACGTGACCACCTCGCTGGCGCTGATCATCACGAAGGGTGGCGGCGGGGGCGGGCGGTTGCGCACGCTGTTCCGCCGCCCCACGGGCTGAGCCCTGGACCGGGGCGACGGCCCACGCGGCCCGGGTCGTCGGTCAGCCGGTGGGCGCGTCGTGGCGCAGCCGACGACCGTTCAGCCGCTTGTGGATCGCCTTCGTCTTCTCGTAGAGGTTGACGAACTCCTTTATGAGGTCCCCGTAGACCGCCGCCGCCGTCGGGTCGGGCTCGTAGGTGGCCTTGACCTGCACGGTGGAGGGGATGTCGTCGACCGTGATGTGGCCGAGGGCCAGGAGGGTGAGGAGCCCGGCGCCGCGCACGTTGGCCAGGACCGGGTCGGCGATCTGGCGGATGGTGCGCCCGGTGGCGTCGGCGTGGATCTGGGACCACAGGTCGGAGTTGGCGCCGCCCCCCACGAAGGCCAGCGACTCGAAGGGCCGCCTGCAGAACTTCTCGACGGCGCCGAGCAGCCAGGCCGAGTTGAGGGCGACCCCCTCGAAGACGGCCCGCACCATGTCCGAGCGGGTGGACGACAGGGAGAGGTTGTGGAAGCCGCCGCGGATGGTGTGGTCGTCGACGGGCGACCGCTCGCCGTTCAGCCAGGGGGTGAACAGCACGCCGTGCGACCCGGCCGGCACCGACGACGCCATGTCGTTGAGGGTGGCGAAGAACCCGTCGGGTACGGCGCCGGCGCCGGCGCCGGACAGCGCGTCGTCGGGGAAGAGCAGGTTGTCGCGCAGCCAGGTCAGGCAGGCGCCGCCCGTCTCGTGCTCGTCGGCCAGCAGGTAGCGGCCCGGGATGCCCGAGGGGATGGACGCGATGTTGGTCATAGCGTCGGTCTTCTTGAACGGCACGTGGCAGCTGATCCAGCTGGAGGTGCCGATGTAGAGATGCCCGGCGTAGTCCGCCACCGCGCCCGAGCCCACGGCGGCCGAGTGCAGGTCGCCCGTGCCGGTGACGACGGGTGTGCCCGCCAGCAGGCCCAGCTCGGCGGCGGGCCCCTCGGCCAGCCCCCCGAGCACGCTGCCGGTGGGCACGAGGTCGGGCAGCTTGGAGCGCTCGAGGCCGGCCAGCTCGATCAGGCCGTCGTCATATGAGATCGCACCGATGTCGCGGTTGTCCGTCACCCAGTACCCGGTGATGGAGTCGTGCGAGGCCCGGGCCAGCCCGGTGAGGCGCAGGTTGAGGTAGTCGACGGGCTCGAGGAAGACCGCGGCGGCGGCATAGACGTCGGGGCGGTGCTGGCGCAGGAAGTGGATGTGCCCGACGGGGTCCTTCCCCGACAGGCTCGGGATCCCACCGGTGCGCCGGACCCAGCGCGCCAGCTTGGTCGCCGAATAGCCCTGGACGTTGAGCGTGCCGCGGACGGTCTCGCGGACGGCGCGGGCGCCCCGCGAGTCCATCCAGATGATGGCGGGACCGATGGGCTCCCCGGCGCCGTCGACGGGCACCGTGCCCATCCACTGCGAGGTGCACCCGATGCCGACGACCTGATCGGGCGTGGCGCCGCTGTCGGCCAGGGCTCGCCGGGCGCAGGACACGATGGCCCCCCACCAGGCGCTGGGCGACTGCTCGGCTCCCCCATCGTCGGTCAGGTCGACGCCGACCGCCTGGAAGGCGTGGGCGGTGATGCGGCCGGTGGCCGACAAGAGCGCCACCTTGGGTCCCCCCGTACCGAGGTCGACGGCCAGGACATACATGTCCTCGGGGCCCGTCGCCTCTGTGTGGCGGATCGCGTCCGGTCGAATGGGCATGGCCGCGAAGCGTACCCAGCGCCCGGACCGGGGGAGCGGCCCGGCGGACGGCCCTGTCGGGGGCCGCCGCCGGACCCGGGGGTCAGTCGACCAGGCCGGCCTCGACCTCGATCTCGATCACGACCTTGTTGCCGACCACGACGCTGCCGTCGAGCAGCGAGTGGTTGAAGCTGACGCCGAAGTCGCGCCGGTCGATCTCGCCGGTGGCGGAGAAGGCCACGACCGTCTTGCCCTCCTGCATGGCGGGACCCTCGCCCAGGAACTCCAGGTCGAAGTCCACGGACTTGGTGACGCCCCGGATGGTGAGGTCGCCGGTCAGCACCCAGTGGGTGTCGTCGACCCTCTTCAGCCCGGTGCTCTTGAGCGTCAGCGTCGGGTGGTTCGGGACGTCGAGGAAGTCGTTGGTGCGCAGGTGGTCGTCACGCTGCGCCTGGTTGGTGTGGATGCTGGCCGCCTGCACGACCGCGTCCAGGGTGGAGTCCTCGGGGTTCTCGGCCACCGTAAAGGTGCCCGATACGTCGGTGAAGCGGCCCCGGACCTTGGTGCCGATGAGGTGGCGGGCGACGAACCCGACCTCGGTGTGCGCCGGGTCGATGGCGTAGGTGCCGGCCTTGGGAAGGGTGGCGGTGTTCGTTGTACTGGTCATTTATCTGCTCTCCTCGGTTGATCTGCTCACTATTGACAGTATAGTATCTGACTATACAGATACTTGTCAATCAGCGAAGCTGGGTCTGCAGGTGCTTTTCAGGGAAGACTGCGAGATATGGGAACGGTGACCAGGCCAACGAAGGGCGGTGACGGCGAGCGGGTGGAGGCGGAACCCGAAGCCGGTACCTGCGGCATCCTCGGCCAGATCGACGACGAGCGGATCCAGCTCATGGGGCTCATCGTCCGGACCAACCGCCGCCTCAGCGACTCCCTCGGGCGCGAGCTCGAGCAGTCGGTCGGCATCCCGCTGGTCTTCTTCGACGTCCTCATCCACGTCGGGGCCGCTCCCGACGGCCGGCTCACCATGAGCACCCTCAGCGCCGACGTCTCCCTCACGACCGGCGGCGTCACCCGTCTCGTCGACCGCATGGTCGAGGCGGGCCTGGTGGCGCGCCAGAACTGCCCGAACGACCGCCGCAGCATCCATGTCGTGCTGACGCCCCAGGGCCGGTCCACCTTGGAGCGAGCGATCGCCGCCCACGTCGACAGCATCGACCGCCACCTGATCGCCCACCTGGACGCCAGCGACCGTGCCGCACTGGCCATGGTGTTGACCAAGGTGCTCGACGCCGGCTGCTAGCTCACCCGTCGACCGGCTGACCGGCTGACCGGCTGACCGGCTGACCGGCTAGGCCTCGGACCCGCCCTCCACCTTCTCGATCCATATCCGGACGGGCTCGGTGAGCAGCTCGTCGTCGAGCTCCAACACCGTGCCGTCGGGACCCGGGCCGGGGCCCGACACGATCTCGACGGCCAGCACCTCCCGCGCGATGTAGTCGAAGTGCTCGGCCACGGCGTCGAGACCCTGGACGTACAGCCTGATCCGGTCGGACACCTCCAAGCCGCTCGTCTTGCGCAGGTCCTGCACGAGTCGTACGACCTCGCGGGCCAGCCCCCGCGTGCGCAGCGCGTCGTCGAGGGTGAGGTCGAGCGCGACAACCTCGCCGCCTTCACGGGAGACGGCGAAGCCCTGCTGGCCCCGGACGCGGAGCTGCACGTCGTCGGGCGACAGCTCGACCGGCTCGCCGCCGACGACCACCGTGATGGACAGGCCCGCCTCGAGTGCCGCGGTCGCCGCGGCGCCGTCGAGCTTCGCCAGCGCCGGCTTCAGCTCCTTCACGCGCTCCCCCAGCCGGGGGCCGAGGGTGCGGAAGTTCGGCACGAGCTCGAACGAGATCACCTCGCTCAGCTCGTCCGCCGTGTCGATCTCGTCGACGTTGAGCTCGTCGGCGACGATGTCGCGCAGTATGTCGGGCGCGTCGGCGGGCAGGAAGACGAGGGCGCGCGCCAGCGGCTGGCGCACCTTGACCGAGGCCTCGCTGCGGGCGGCGCGGCCCAGCGAGGTCAGCCGCCGGGCGAGCGCCATCTGCGCCTCGAGCTCGGGGTCGATGAGGGCCGTGTCCGCCACCGGCCAGTCGGCCAGGTGCACCGAGTCGCCGTCGCCGTCGTCGGCGCCGGTCAGGCGGCGCCACATGGCATCGGACAGGAACGGGCACATCGGCGCCAGCAGGAGCGACAGCGTCGTCAGGACGCCGTGCAGGGTCGCCTGCGCGGCCAGGGTGTCGCCGGGGGGCGCGTCGGGGTCGGTGCGCCAGAAGCGCCGGCGGCTGCGGCGGACGTACCAGTTGGAGAGGTCATCGACGAGGTCGCCCACGGCCGTGGCGGCGCCGAGCGGCTCGTAGCCGCGCAGGCCCTCGGTCACGGCGACGGCGGTGCTGGCGAGGCGGGACAGGATCCAGCGGTCGAGCGGGCCCCGGTCGGCGGCGGCGGGCACGGCCGGGTCGGCGGGGTCGAAGCCGTTCAGCGACGCGTAGGTCGAGAAGAAGCTGAACGTGTTCCACAGCGTCAGCAGCATGTCGCGCATGGCCGTGTCGATGGCGCCGAGCGTCGCCCGCGTCGGCGTCCACGGCGAGCCCTGGCTGAACATCCACCACCGCATGGCGTCGGCGCCGCGCGTGTCGAGGATCTTCCAGGGGTCGATGATGTTGCCGAGCGACTTGGACATCTTGCGGCCGTCGGCGTCGACGATGTGGCCGAGGCAGACGACGTGGCGGTACGGGCTCTGCCCGAAAACCAGGGTGTTGATGGCGAGCAGCGAGTAGAACCAGCCCCGGGTCTGGTCGATCGCCTCGGAGATGAAGTCGGCCGGGAACGTGAACGCCTCGGCCGAGCCGGGGACGTGGGGGTAGCCGACCTGGGCCGCCGGCATGGAGCCCGAGTCGAACCAGGCGTCGATCACCGGCTCCACCCGCCGCGACACCGCCAGCTCGTCGCCGTCCAGATCGGGACCCTGGCCCGCCTCCGCGTCGGCGGCACACGTGGAGCAGGTGAACGTCACCTCGTCGATGGTCGGCCGGTGCGGGTCGATCCCCGTGACGTCGCGCCCGCACAGGTCGGAGAGCTCGGCCAGGGACCCGACGCAGCGCACGTGGCCCCGCCCGCAGCGCCAGACCGGCAGCGGCGTCCCCCAGTAGCGGTCCCGGGACAGCGCCCAGTCCACGTTGTTCTCGAGCCACTCCCCGAAGCGGCCGTCCCGGATGTACGCCGGGTGCCAGTCCACCGTCTCGTTGGCCGCCAGCAGGTCGTCCTTGCGGGTGGACGTGGCGATGTACCAGCTCGGCTTGCCCCAGTAGATGAGCGGGGTGCGGCAGCGCCAGCAGTGCGGGTACGAGTGGACGTAGGGGAAGCGGCGGACGAGGAGACCCGCCGCCTCCAGGCGGTCGTTGATGTCGTGGTTGGCCTCCCGCACGTCGCGCCCGGCCAGCCACCCGATGGCGTCGGTGAAGCGGCCGTCGGGGCCGACCGGGTTCAGGAAGGGCAGGCCGTTCTCGCGGCCGATCTGGCGGTCGACCTCGCCGAAGGCGGGCGCGAGGTGGACGAGGCCGGTGCCCTCCTCGGTGGTGACGTAGGAGGCGGAGACCACCCGCCAGCCGTCGGCGCCGGGCGGCGGGTCGAGGTCGTCGAAGGGGCGCTCGTAGTGCAGCCCGACCAGCGCGGCGCCCGGGAGGCGCGACCCGATCCGGGCCTTGGCCCCCTCCCCCAGGACGTCGTCGACGAGGTCCTCGGCCACGACCAGCCCGTCGACGACCACATAGACGAGGTCCGGGTTGACGGCCACGCCGGTGTTCGACAGCAGCGTCCACGGGGTGGTCGTCCACACGACCAGCCACTCGGCCCCGGCCAGGGGGTCGTCGGCGGTGGCCTCTTCGGGGTCGACGGCGTCGACGAGGCGGAGGCGCACGTAGGCCGACTCGTCCTCCTCGTCGCGGTAGACGTCGGCCTGCCCGAGCTCGTGCGACGACAAGGCGGTGCCACAGCGCGGGCAGTACGGCACGACCTTGAGGTCCTCGTAGAGGAGCCCCTGGTCGAAGAGCTGCTGCAGGTGCCACCAGACCGACTCGATGTAGTCGGCGCTCAGCGTCCAGTACGCCGCCCCCATGTCGACCCAGTAGCCGATGCGGGTGGTCAGGCGCTCGAACTCGTCGACGTTGGAGTACACCGACTCGCGGCACAGTCGGGTGAACTCGGCGATGCCGACCTGGGACTCGATCTGCTCCTTGCCCGTGATGCCGAGCTTCTTCTCGACCTCCACCTCGACGGGGAGCCCGTGGGTGTCCCAACCGGCTCGGCGGGCCACGTAGGCGCCGTCCATGGTGCGGAAGCGGCAGAACAGGTCCTTGTAGACCCGGGCCCAGACGTGGTGCAGGCCCGGCATGCCGTTGGCGGTGGGCGGGCCCTCGTAGAAGACCCACGGCGGGGCCCCCTCGCGCTGGGAGATCGACCGTTCGAAGACGCGGTGCGCCGCCCAGCGGGCCAGTTCGGCCTGTTCGAGGGCGACGAAGTCGATGTCGGGGGGGACGGGAGAGAACACGGGAAAGGGCTGATCGGCGGCGGGGAACGGGAGTCCCCTGCGTCTCGGAAAGGATAGAGGGTGTGGAACGCCCCACCTCCGCTCCCCCGACGGACATCGTGGTGTGCCTGGAGCCCTACGCCGACGAGGGGCCGCGCTGGGTGGTGGCGCAGGCCGAGGCGGAGCTCGTGGTGCGCTACGGCGCGCTCGACACCGGAGAACTGGGCCTCACCGCGGCCATGTTCGACCCGCCGAACGGTGCCTTCCTGGTCGCCCGCGCCGGTGACGCCCGGCCCCCCGTCGGCGGGGTCGGCCTGCGCACCGTCGCCCCCCGGACCGGACAGGTCAGGCGCCTCTGGGTGGACCCGGCCTGGCGGGGGCGCGGCGTCGGGCGGGCCCTCATGGGATCGCTGGAGATGGCGGCCCGGGAGCTGGGCCTCTCGGACCTGCAGCTCTCGACCGGGAACCGCCAGCCCGAGGCGGTGACGCTCTACGAGGCCACGGGGTGGGAGCGGCTCCACGTGGACCGGGAGGGCCGGCCGTTGCCCGATTGGCACATCCGCTTCGCCAAGGGCGTCGCGAGCCACGAGGGAGGGGCCGGTGGGAGCTGACCGGTTCGAGATCGTGTGCGAGATAGAGCCGGCGACCACCCCGGACCTCACCCGCGTGCGGCACCAGATCGGCGTGCTCAGCCCGGTGGCCAGCTCCTTCCTCATCCCCGACAACCACATCGGCCGGGCGACCGTGAGCAGCGTGGCCGTGGCCCACGAGGTCGAGGCCATGGGTGGGCGGTCCATCGCCTGCCTCAACGCCCGCGACCGCAACCTCCTCGGCTTCCGGCGCGACCTCCTGACGGCGTCGGCCTACGGCGTCGACCAGTTCCTCTTCGTGTACGGCGACGAGCCCCTGGCCGGCTCGCGCACCAGCGAGCTGACGGTGCGGACGATGCTCGCCGAGGGGCGCCAGTACGCCCCCGGCATGCGCTTCGGGGCGGCCACCGGGCTGCGCCCGCTCCCTGCGTGGAAGCGGGCGGCCGACTTCCTCTTCGTGCAGATCGGCTTCTCCCTCGACGACCTGCTGGCCTGGCGCGCCCAGGTCGAGGTCGACGTCCCCGTCTACGCCGGGGTCATCGTCGTGGCGAGCCCCGCCATGGCGCGCAATCTCGCCAAGGAGATCCCGGGCCTCACCGTTCCGGTGGATCTCGTCGAGCGGCTGGAGCGCGACCGCAACGCCGGCGTCGACGCCGCCTGCGAACTGGTGGCCGCCATCCGAGACTCGGGCGCCTTCGAAGGTGTGCACCTCATTCCGGTGGCGCGCTACCGCGAGGTGTCGGCCCGCCTGGAGCGGATGCTGTAGTGACTCTTCGGAAATGAACAGATTGCGGCACGTCGGCCAACGACGCGCTCGCGATAGTTGCCTGCCCCGCTCCGGCAACTGGGGTACCCCTGACAGCCGACGCCAAGAGCGGCAACTCGAGCACTGTGGAACGGCGCAGATCACTTTCGATGCGCAATGTTCTTCCTGCCGTCACGGTGATTACGAATTGTCACGCCCTGGTTCTGCTCGACGATCTGCACGGCGGTCGTCCGAAGATACGAGCCGTATTTTGATCAGTATCACGTCACCGCTGACTATTCGATTGTTCTCGAATCGACTGTTCTCGAACGAGTGTTGCAGCAAGCCCTTCGACTTCCAGCGGGTTCGTGATCGGACCGCATGCGCCCACGCCACAACGAAAGCTCGTCTAGCTCCCTTGTGAGCGAGCAGGAGCGGCGTTACCGCCCTGAGGAGCGTCGGTGTACGGCCAGGAACGACCTGCCACAATCGCCCATCCAATCCGCCAGTGGGCCTATGGGCTCTGAGGAGAGGAGGAGGAGGAGGAGGAGGAGGAGGTGCCCTAGTCCGCCGGGCCGACGGCACAGCCGACTTGCCGCAACGTGGCATTCTCGATAGGTGACCGATAGTGCCGAGGTGAGTGCTGCCAGTTACTCTTGTCGGTGGACCCTTGTTCCAACCATACGAACCGCTCCCCGGTCATCGCCGGACCGGTCATCGACCTCGGGTGACCACCCGGCGCCCGCCCAACCGGCCCCGCTAATGAGGTTGGTTCGGCCAAATCAGCCAGGCGCGAGCCTCCGCTAACTTGCAGAGTTCTTCTGGCGATGCATCTTTCTTTACTGCGTCGATAAAGCGGTCGGTTATCGCCTCGATTGCTTCCACGGGTTCTTCAGCCATGAGTCGCAACACTACGTGTGGGTGTCAAGCTGAGGCCAGATGGGATTTGGCCTGGAGGGTGCTTTCGCATCATCACCGACCCCGAGCCTCGTCGGCGGGATCAGCCGACTCACCGTGCCGAACCGGGATGTGGCGATATCGGCTTGGAGCCACCGACTCAACGATCCGCCAGCGTTAGGGATCTCCGATAGTTAGTACGCGCGATGTAGGATGGCCGGGTGGAGGCCAGCCGAGATGAGCTCGCGCGATTCTTCGAGGTGGTCCTGCCCCATCTGAACGAGCTGCAACGCCGCGTGGTGGCCGGTGCGATGGCCGAGATGCTCGGACGCGGTGGCAAGAGCGCGGTGGCCGAGGCCTCGGGCATGAGCCGCAACACGGTGATCAAGGCCGAACGCGAGGTGCGCGAGGGACTCGAGCCCACAGAACGTCAACGCGCACCCGGTGGTGGTGACATCAAGGCCGAGGACAAGCAACCCGGCCTGCTCGAAGCCCTCGACGAGCTAGTGCACCCCGAGACGCGGGGCAACCCGATGTCGTACATGCGCTGGACGTCCAAGTCGACCGGGCACTTGGCCGACGAGCTGGTGCGCCAGGGCTACAAGATCACCGACGACACCGTCGGGCGGATCCTTCGCTCCATCGGCTACTCGCTCCAGGCCCCCTCCAAGCAGAAGGAGGGCACCGCCCACCCCGACCGTGACGCCCAGTTCAGCTACCTGAACAAAGAGGTGGGCGTCTTCATGAAGGCGGGCCAACCGGTCATCAGCGTCGACACCAAGAAGAAGGAGCTGGTGGGCGAGTTCTCAAACGGCGGGGGCGAGTGGCAGCCCAAGGGCGAGCCCACCCGCACCAAGACCCATGACTTCGTCGACAAGGAGCTGGGTCGGGCCGTCCCCTACGGGGTCTATGACCTGGCCAACGACGAGGGTTGGGTCTCGGTCGGCGACACCGCGGATACGGCCTCCTTCGCCGTCGAAGCGATCCGGCGCTGGTGGTGCTCGATGGGACAGCCCCGCTTCCCGGGCGCCACCAAGCTGTTGATCACCGCCGATGCCGGCGGGTCCAACGGCTACCGGGTCAAGCTCTGGAAGGTCGAGCTGGCCAAGCTGGCCCAAGAGATCGGACTCGAGATCACCGTCGTGCACTACCCACCGGGAACGTCGAAGTGGAACCGGATCGAGCACAGAATGTTCAGCTTCATCTCCATGAACTGGCGGGGCCGCCCGCTCGTGTCCTATCGGACCATCGTCGAACTGATCTCGAACACGACCACGGCCAAAGGTCTCAAGATCCGGGCCGAGGAAGATCTCACCTACTACGAGACCGGCACCAAGTTCAGCGCCGCCGAGCTCGCTGCCGTGCCGCTCAGGCCGCACAAGTTCCACGGTGACTGGAACTACACGATTGCCGAATGAGTCAATCGGTGAGCCCTGCGGGCGCACGATGTGGAGAGCCGGAAAACCCGGAGATCACCCCGATGGGATGTGGTTCCGGGGGGCAAGGAGGCAGTTGCGGGACGAGCTGCCGAGACTGGCCTTCCCGTCATCCATCTTGACGTCCACTTCTGGAAACCGGGCTGGGTGGAGCCGTCTGAGGAGGAGTGGCGCGAGAAGCAGCGGGGCCTGCTCACCAGCGACGAGTGGATCGTCGACGGCAACTACCACGCCACACTCGACGTTCGGCTTGAGCGCGCAGACACGGTCGTGTTCCTCGATACGCCATGGTGGGTCTGTGCACGGCGCGCATTCGTCCGCGGGATTCGCAAGCGTCCGGTTGGCTTTCAGCTGCCCAACGCCCCGTCCGCCGGTTATGAGCCGGCATGTGAGTGCCCGGTGTGCCGGGCTGCCATCTCGATGGTGACCGGCCACGAGCAGCGCGACCCTCGGGCGGGGCGCCCTGGTCGGGAATCGAACCCGGTGCACCTTCGTAGTCAAGGAAGGGCAGACATCCAGTCCCAAGGCGCTACTGAAGAAGGGTCGTGGATGACGTGATTTCGTCGACTGGTATCTTGGACACCGTCAAGGAAGGGCAGCGTCGTGCGAAGGGGATTTCGGGCCCCTTCTGCGCGTCACGGCATCAACTGCTTGAGAGAGACGTCTCTTCAGCACACGCGGGTGTGCGCCGGCTGTGGGCGCACGGTCAGTCTCGCTGCGACGCTGCGCGTCCAAGCAACACGGCTCAGCGCGGTGATGGACAGGAGTAACGAGAGTCCAGATGGCCGCCCCAGTCCTCGCCCGTCAGCGGTCAAGAGCCAAGAAGGCACTTCGGGGTTAATGACGCCTGGACGAGAGCCCCGGACTCTCCAACCAGAGATGGAGTTGGGAGACGACCGGACCCAGTCGCTGCCGTCGTTCGCCCGCGGCGCGTTCTGTAGAGCGGGTGGTCAGCCCTCGACGGAGACGTCGCCGGCGTGGCGACGCTCCACGGCGTCGAGGGCGGGACCGTCCACCTGGAGCAGCGAGTCGACGAC
>JBKQUM010000087.1:0-4990 GCA_052140165.1 Acidimicrobiales bacterium | reverse complement strand
CGACGGCGACCATGTCCCCATCCTCTTCCGCGAGGACCTTCCCCTTCGAAATCGAAATGGCCGGGACGAGCTTCAGTGGATTCGCCCCGCCGGAAGAAGGCTCTTCACAACTTCACCGCTCGTCGGCTCCTCGAGGCTGCCGGCGATCGTCAACAACGTCGACTTTCCTGAACCGGAGGGACCCATCACAGCGACGAGCGAACCGCGGTCGACTAAGAGGTCGATGTCGGCTAGGGCATGGACTTCTGTCGCCCCCTCGCCATAGGACTTGGAGATGCGTCGGAGTTCGAGGAAGCTCATCGGCGAACCACCAAGCGCCGCGCGAGGCGCGGCATCGCGGGCTCGGCATGTGGCTCAAGCGCAGCGCGCTTCAATCGGCCGTCGGCCGTGTCGAGCCAGCGGACGATGGCATCCAGTCTGAACAGTTCGGCATCGGCGACCAGGGCGAACTGGAGATCGAAGTCAGCCTCGTCCTCTTTGAGACGCGTCCACTGCTGCATCAGCTCGACGAGGTAGCGCCGGTGGATCTGGATGACGTCGTGCACGTTGACCCCAGGAACCCGCAGCGCCGAAAGGACCTTGATCACGAGTTCGTCGCGCGGCGGTGATGTCATGTCCGGCGGGGTGCTGAGCCACGTGGACAACTGTGCCAAGCCTGACTCGGTGATGTGGAAGCCCTTTTGTGGACCCTCCCGCTCCGGCTCATCGGACTCGATGAGCCCATCACGCTCAAGGCGCTGCAACGTGGTGTACACCTGACCGATGTTGAGCGGCCAGATCTCACCGGTCCCCGATTCGAACTCCTGGCGGAGCTGAAGACCGTACTTGGGGCCTTCGCTCAGCAAGGCGAGGAGGGCATGCCGGACGCTCATTGCGCTACACAATCAAAGAACATACTGAGTATGGTACATCTCGGATTGTTCCCGTCAAGAGTCAGGATTCGTTGCAACCACCGCGCACCGAACGCTCGATCAATAAGCCACCCGAGCGTGACTCGGCAACGCCAGACTCGGCAGGCGCACACCTACCTATTGTTCCGGCTCTGTTCGCTCGGGCATAACGGTCCGATCGACCCAGCCGGATTAACTAGTCGGTCCGTTCATCCGGCGTGGATGAGAGTCAGGAGCATGACCGTTGGCTCACGCGCAATGAGGCTGTGAGGCGTTCCTGGCTCCATGTGCAGCCAAAAGCCAGGTACGGCGTCGAGATGCTCACCGTCAGCGGTGAACTCGAGCCGACCCTTGACAACCTGCACGATGGCCGACCGGGATGTCTGATGCTCGCTGAGTCCCTCTCCTGCGTCGAAGCCAAAGACCGTGACCTCGGTTCGGTCGTCGCGGAAGATCACGCGCGATACGACGGCGCCCGTCTGAACGTCAATCGTGGTGGCGACCTCTGCAAGTACCACGTGTGGCATTCCGCTCTCCTCCCCTGCGCTACCGCCAATTGGATATCAGCATTCCCAGTTACAACTGAATATCGGACGAAGGCGGCCTGCGCCAGGCCGGGCCGACGGCGACTGGTCCAGGGCTCGAGGTTTCCCTCATGGAGGTAAGACGGGGGCACGAATCCGCTTGGCTCGTCGGGAAATCTACTGCTCGGAGCATTCGGTTTTCGTAGACCCGTCGCACCTGTACGGTTGACTTCTTCGCCAAGAATGAGCCATCCTCCTCCGGCAGTCGGTCGATACTGTCTCGGCCTCAGCCGTGTAAGGCAGTGGACTTGGCTCCCGGCACGCCGCCGGAAACACTCTCATACCGCTCACCGGGCATCGTCGATCCCGATATCACACGTCACCGTTGGGCATTCTCCCTCGACAAGGTCATAAAGTTGATCGATCCGTGCACTGACCTCGTGGTTCGAGAGTCGTCCCATCATCTCCACCGAAGTCCTGGTCTGTCAGCGGACATGAGAACCTCCCCAGTGGCGGACAAATTCCTCCCCGCTGACGGACACGAAATCTCCCCAGCGGCGGCCACGAGTTCTCCCCAGAACTGATTGTCTGCCACCGTCGGTGACCATCCACCGGCGGTGTGGTCCCTCCCCGGAGGCTGGTTGGTGACAAACCACCGACCCCGAGGAGGGGACCACACATGAAGTCTGACGAGGAGATCATGGAAATACTTGAAGCCTTCGATTTGACCCGGTCGTATCGCGACGCCGCCGAGCTCGCGGGGTGCGACCACCACACCATTGCCAACTGGGTCGAACGTCGGGACCAAGGCGAGCTGACATCTGAGCCGGTGCCCAAGGACTGTCTCATCGACCCGTTCACCGAAAAGGTCGAGGAGTGGGTCGACCAGTCCAATGGCAAGGTGCGCGCGGATGTCTGCCACGACAAGCTCGTGGCGCTCGGATACACCGGCTCGGAACGAACCACCCGCCGGGCGGTGGCGGCCCGCAAGAAGGCGTTCGCCGCAGGTCGGCGCCGGGTGTTCCGCCCCTGGGTGCCCGAGCCGGGGATGTGGTTCCAGTTCGACTGGGGCGACGGGCCGCTCGTGGGCGGAGAGATGAAGACGTGGCTGTTCTGTGCCTGGCTGGCCTGGAGCCGGTTCCGGGTCATGATACCGACCACCGACAAGAAGATGCCGACCCTGATCGCCTGCATCGACCAGACGCTGCGGCGTTTTCGAGGGGTGCCCACCTACGCGCTCACCGACAACGAGCGCACGGTGAGCACCGACCACGTGGCTCGCATCGCCATGCGCCACCCGCTCATCGTCGAGCTCGGACGTCACTACGGGCTCACCGTGGCAACTTGTGTGGTCCGAGACCCGCAGTCCAAGGGCGGCTCGGAGGCGACCGTGCGCGTGGCCGAGGCCGACCTCGTGCCCACCGAGGCGAACCTGCTAGCGGACTACACCTCCTTCGCAGGCCTTAAGACGGCGTGCGAGGTGTTCTGCGAAGAAGTGAACGCCAGGGTGCACCGCACCACGAGACGGATCCCCGACGAAATGCTTGCCGAGGAGCACACCTTTCTGCACGCTTTGCCGGCCCGAGCCTTCACGGCGTGCTTCGGGGTCACCCGCACCGTCGGCGCCATCACCCCGGTGGTGAGCTTCGAGGCCAACAACTACTCGGTGCCGAACGAGCTTCGCGGCGAGGTCGTCTGGGTGCGCACCTCAGGTGAGGAGGTGATCGTCACCGCGGTCTTCGACTCCGGGCCCGAGGAGGTGGTCCGCCACCGCCGCTCGGCTCCGGGCAACCCCCAGTACTTGGACGAGCACTTCGGGCCCGCCCCAGAAGGCCCGCTTAATCGCAGTCCGAAGGCGAGAACCAAGGCGGAGGCCGACTTCTTGGCGATCGGCGACGGTGCCGCGCTGTGGCTGATCGAGGCCGGAGCAGCGGGCACGGTGCGGCCACGGGTGAAGATGGCCAACGCGGTCAGCCTGGCTGCCCTGCACGGATCAGAGGTGGTCGACCGGGCGCTGGCCGAAGCCGCTGTGCTGGGCCGTTTCGCCGAAGGCGACCTCGCCTCCATCGTGGAATATCAGGCAGGCGGACCCAGCAGTGAGCATCACAATGCCTCAGAGGCCCTTTCCCTCCAGCCCGGGACTTCATCGTGGGAAGGCTTCGGACGATGACGGCGCGTCCGCTTCGCGCAGACGAGGCCGTCGAGCTCTCCGAGATACTCGAGTTCACCGCCGACGTGCTCGACGACAACGGCGCCCGCATGCTCGCCGACGCCAGGATGGACCTCACAGAGCTCCGGTCGCTTCTGCTCACGTGGTCCATGCGTCTCTTGGAGACACCGTCAGATGCGGGGCTCTCATGAGGACGCCCGAGCCCCCGCCGCTACCAGACGATCTCGAGACGCTGCTCCGCAAGCTCCGCCTGCCGCACATCCGCCGTGCCGCTCCCGAGGTGATCGCCACGGCCCGGGCCCAGCGCTGGGAGCCCGCCGAGGTGCTCCGGGCACTTTTCACCGAGGAGCTGGCCGGTCGGGAACGTTCGGCGCTTCAGACAAGACGAAAAGCCGCCGCCTTCCCGACAGGAAAGACCTTCGAGGCCTGGGACCAGAAGTCGTCCTCGATCCCGGCGCCCACCCAGTCGTCGCTGCGCACCTTGGAGTGGGTGCGCCGGCGGGAGAACTTGGTGGTGTGCGGGCCGTCGGGGACGGGGAAGACCTTCTTCTTGGAGGCCCTCGGCCAGGCCGCGGTCGAGGCCGCCATGAAAGTGGCGTGGTTCAGCCTCGAGGACCTCGGCGCGCTCGTGCGTCGGCACCGCATCGACGACAGTGTCACCAAAGCGGTCGCCCGCATCTTGCGTTCCGATTTGGTGGTCGTTGATGACATAGGCCTTCTGCCCGTGTCTCAAGACGCGGCAGAAGGCCTCTACCGCCTCGTCGACGCTGCCTATGAGAAGCGTTCCGTCGCGGTGTCCTCCAACTTGCACCCGGCCGGCTTTGACGAGCTCATGCCGAAAACTCTCGCCACTGCCACGGTTGACCGGCTGCTACATCATGCGCATCTGTGCGAGACAACCGGCGAGAGCGTGCGGCTCAAACAAGCCACGTCGGGCAAGGGGGTGGTGCCGCTGAGCTAACCACGGAGAGAGAACCCGATGGCCGCCACTGGGGAATTCTCATGGCCGCCAGTGGGGAATTCTCCTGTCCGTGTGTGGGGAGATCTGAATGGCCATTGACACTCTGATTATGCGGACAAACGCAGGCCGAAACTCGGGCAGAACAAGCGCTCTCTGCTCCAGGTCCACATAATCCGGCACTCTTCATAATGCACCCAACACCTCTGCTCTTTGGTCTCGGGGAACACGTCTCGAAGCGCTGCCCAGAATCCGAGCGCACCGTCTCCTACTGCGACGACCGGGGCCTGCATGTCGCGGTGACGCAGGTCCCGAAGCAACGCCGCCCAGGAGTCGGTTGACTCCCTGTAGCCGTCCGCAATCGCGATGAGCTCCTTTCTGCCGTCAAGGCGCACTCCGACGATCACGAGACAGCACAGACGTTCCTCTTCGAGACGAACGTTGAAGT
>JBKQUM010000086.1:0-6243 GCA_052140165.1 Acidimicrobiales bacterium | reverse complement strand
TGTCAGCGGTGTCGCTCCGCGTCGAGGAGGGTGAGTCGGTCGGGGTCGTCGGCCCCAACGGCGCGGGCAAGACCACGCTGTTCGACTGCGTGCTCGGCGTCGTACAGCCGGACAGCGGCCAGATCCTCTTCGGGGGCAGGCGCATCGACAGCATGCCGCCGTTCCGTCGCAGCCGGCTCGGCATCGGCCGCACGTTCCAACGCTTGGAGCTGTTCAGCAGCATGACGCCGCGCGAGCACCTGCTGGTGACCGAGCGGGTGCGCGCCGGGGGCGGGCGGTTGTGGAAGGACGTGATCGGCCTGGGGCGGCCGAGCGCCGACGAGCGCCGGACCGCGGACGAGGTCCTCGAGCTGATCGGGCTGTCGGACGTGGCCGATGTGCCGGTGGAGGCGCTCAGCCTCGGGCACTGCCGCCTGGTCGAGTTGGCGAGGGCGTTGGTCGGCCCGCTGCGCCTGCTGATGCTCGACGAGCCGTCCTCCGGTCTCGATGAGGGCGAGCGCAACACCCTGGTGGACGTCCTCCGCCGGGTCCGCCACGAGCGGGGGGTGGCGCTGTTGGTGGTCGAGCACGACCTCGACCTGGTGGCGGCGGTGGTCGACCGCCTGGTCGTCCTCGACGTGGGACGGGCCATCGCCGACGGATCGGTCGAAGAGGTCATGGCCGACCCGGCGGTGCGCCGCGCGTACCTGGGGGCCGTCCCGTGACCGAGCAGGCCACGAGCCCATCAGGCCCGGTGGGCGCCGAGCCCTTGCTCGAGCTGCGCAACGTCGAGGCGACCTACGGGCCCTACCGGGCACTGTTCGGGGTGTCCTTCACTGTGCCCCAGGGCTCGGCGGTGGCCCTGGTCGGGTCGAACGGGGCGGGCAAGTCCACCGTCGCCCGGGTCATCTCGGGGTTGGTTCGGGCCAGCGCGGGCAGCATCCGCTTCGACGGCCACGACATCACGCGCTGGCCGGCATGGCGCATCGCCCGCGCCGGCATCGCCCACGCCCCGGAGGGCCGGTCTGTGTTCGCCACGCTCACCGTCGAGGAGAACCTGCTCTTGGCCGCCCGGTCCGCCGGCGGCGGTGGTCGGCCCGGCGAGGCGCTCGACCGGGCGTTCGGTGCCTTCGGTGCCTTCGGGCAGCTGGCCGAGCGTCGCCACCAGCTCGCCGGAACCCTCTCGGGTGGCGAGCAGCGCATGCTGAGCCTGGCCAAGGCGCTGGTCGTCCCACAGCGGCTCCTCATGGTCGACGAGCTCTCGCTCGGCCTGGCCCCGCAGGCGGTCGACGAGGTGTTTGACGCACTGCGGGCGATCCGCGACACCGGAACCTCGCTGTTGGTGGTCGAGCAGCATCTGGACCGGGCTCTGTCGATCGCCGACCGCGCGGTGGTGCTCGTGCGTGGTCAGGTGGCCGCCGAAGGGTCGCTGTCCGAGGTGCAGCCGGCGATCACCCAACTGCTGCCGGCGCATCCGTCGACGCTCGACACCGCCTCTGCGCCGACTCAACACCCGCTCGGGACGCCCTTGTGCCCGGAGGTCGAGTAGAAGAGTTCGAGCAGGCCGCAGATGGTCGGCTTGGCCACCAGCCACCGGCCCTTGACGTAGACGGCGTAGCCGGAGGAGGGCGTGGAGAAGAGCGGCGCGTGGGTGGGACCCAGGAGGTTGTAGGTGACCTTGGCGCACGGTGAGACGAGGGCCGCCTCCTGGCACTGCAGGGTCGACCGGACCCGCACTGCGATCACCTCGGCCCCGGCAGCCTTCTTGGCCAGGGACGACGAGAGTGCCTGCTTCAGTGCGGCGCGCAGAGTGCTTCCGTCCTGGATGACCGCCGTCTTGGCCGACACGCTGTGGTTGGCGAAGTTGAAGAGAGTTGAGTAGGCGTGCTGGATCTCCGCCTCGGCCTTGGCGGTTTTCGTGGAGGCAGCAGCACTCGCGCCGCAGGCGCCGAACAGCAGTGAGACGGCACCGACCATGGCCACCAAGGTCACCCGGGTTCGTCGCGCTGCGGTCATCACCGTCGGCCTTTCGTCCTTGCCGATGGTAGCGGTGAGGAGGGGAATTTCACCTGCTGGGCTTCGGCCAGGATCCCGGCCTGTCAGCCTGCAGGCTGTACCCCGGCTCGATCGCCACGTCCAGGCTGGCTTCGTACTGGGCGAGGTAATGGCACTTGTCGTGGTTCAGCTGCGCCACTTGCTCTCGCTGAGGGAGATGGTCGACCCGGACGTAGGTCGCAGATGCGGAGCGCGCCTGCTCCGCCCACGTGCCCTCCACCTGCAAGGAGATGCCACGTGCCACCGGGACCGAGGCGACATACCGTCCGGACGAGCAGCGGAGCCCTGGGTGCCCGCCCAGGGGGCGCTCACGCTGCGCCTGGTCGGCGGTCCCACCATGCCCGAGATATCGCCCGGGCCTACGTCGCACCAAGGTGCCCGCCGGGCTGTGGCTGGGCGACACCGAGAACAAGATCGCTGGTCATTCACGCACTCAATCCACCAGGTTGCTCAAAAGAATGAGCCGTCTCAGCTCCGGTCCGAGAGCGTTCCGGCCCTCTTGTCCACCTCGCCCAGAGCGTCCTGACTCGCCTTTACGATCCTCTGAGCAAGCTGGGTCGACGTGCCGACGAGCTCCTCGGTCATCTTGAACGCCGAATCGATGATCTGCTGGCGCGGACCGTTGTTTGCACTTACATCGGGAAATACACCATTTACGGTGTCAAGAAACCTCCGCACCGATTCAAGCGCCGTGTTCCCGGCATTATGAAACGACTCGATGACGCGATCAGCGCTGCCAGATCCGGTCTCTATGCTGGTCATAGGGTTCTCACTCTCTTTGCACTTCAATCGCCACTGTGTGGCTGGTCCCATTCTCATCAGAAGGACAAGACGCGAAGTAGAGGCCTTCGGCAGGTTTCCATCGCGCAAGAGCCACCTTGGTAGAATTGAGTTCTGGCTCAGGGGAGGGCAATGAAGTCTGAGGAGATCCGGGCCAGCGGCCAACTGGTAGCGCGGACGGTCGCTGACACTGTCTCGCACGTCGAGCAGGTGCATCGTGCTGTCGCAGGCAGAACCTTTGCAGTCACTGCTCCTGTCAGCCTCCCTGCCCGAGTCATCCACGACGTCATCGTCTCGGGCGTCTACACCCTGATCCGAGGGACGGGTCTGGTCGCCGGCATGGCTGCCAGCGAAGTCGTCGGTGCTGCCGCGGGTTCATGCCTTCCGGCAGGGTCGACTCCGAGGAGCAACCTGGCATTGGCAGTGCTGAACGCGATCCTGGGAGATGAGCTTGCCGTCCAGGGCAGCCCATTGGCGATCCCGATGGCCGTTCGACGTGATCGAGCCGACGTGGTGCCTCGGCGCGAGCCTCTCGAAGTCGCATTTCCCGAGGCGACGTCGAAGGTGGCAGTGTTCGTCCACGGCTTGGGCGAAACCGAGGAGTCCTGGAGGCTACACGCGGACCGCCATGGCTTGGGCACCGAATCCACCTATGGTTCTCGGCTCGCTGAAGATCTTGGCTATACCGCTGTGTATCTGCGCTTCAACACCGGCCTCCACATCTCAGAGAACGGACAACACCTCGCCACACTCCTTGACGATGTCGTGGCAGCCTGGCCCACTCCGGTAACCGAATTGATCCTTATTGGTCATTCGATGGGTGGTCTGGTTTCCCGCAGCGCGTGCCATTATGGGCATCAGACGAGCCATTCGTGGGTGTCGCTGCTGCGACACGTCTTCTACCTCGGCACTCCGCATCTGGGTGCGGGCCTCGAGCAGTGGGTGAGACGTCTTAGCGGCGTGTTCGCCAAGCTCGATGAGAGTCGGCCGCTGGCTTCGATCCTCGACAGGCGCAGCGTGGGAGTCAAGGATCTAAGTGCCGGCTATCTGCTCGACGAGGATTGGCAAAACGGTGGCCCCGGATCGAAGCGCGCACCCAACGACGTTCCGCTCATCCCTTCGGTCAATCACTATGCGATCAGCGCCACGGTGACAACAAGCCGCAACAACCCGATCGGTCGATTGGTGGGCGACTTGCTCGTCCAACCTGACAGTGCCCGCGGCCGATCCCGTGATGGCGGGCACATCCCCTTCCCAGTCGAGCACACGCGCCACTTCGGTGGGCTCCACCACTTCAATCTGCTCAACCATCCCACTGTCTATGAGGCGCTGCGCGAGTGGCTCGATCCCACTTCCGCTGCCGCGTGCGAGCTTGGAACCGCTCTGATTCCCGTGTAGGACGCATCCTCAGATGAGGTGTGATCGGAGGTAACTATTCAGGTCCCAGCGGCCTGAGTTGAATGGCTCGTGCCTTGACCTCTCCGCTGGTGAAGCGACCCACCGGCTCGTCGAGTTGAACCACACAGCGCTCCAGTTCCTTGCCGGTGATGACCCCGACCTGCCCGACAAGGTAGCGAGGCTTGGCGGTTTCGTTGAACTCGACACGGTCACCGGGGTTCAAGAGGCTCTGGGCGACGAGGTTGGTCACTCCGGCGATCATGTCTCGGCGGATCTTGACGATGGCCGCGATGTGGTCGAGATAGTCGTCAAGAACCCCGAGCATGAGGGCGTCGAGCAGCGCCTCGACGCCCTCGTCGCTCGGCATGATCGATTCGGGGATGTCATCGAAGGCCACCGCGGCGAGCGCGTCGATCAGACTCTGGGCCGGGTCGGCCTTTGGACGGGGCGGGCGCTTGGCCGGTCGGCGTGCCACAGGCTCCATTGTGCCTCGCGCCCGAACCGCGGGCTCAGGTCGTGGGGATCCCCCCGGGGAGCCAGACGTCGCCTTCGAAGAGGCGGCGGAGGCCAGCGAGGACGCCGTGGTCGTGCTTGCGCATGGTCGAGATGTAGCCGCGGATGGCGCAGTAGTTGCGGGCGCCCACGAGCGTGCGCCACGTTCCTGAGATCTTCTGCTGGAGCTTGACCATGCGGACATCGCGTTCGGCCTGGTTGTTGTCAAAGGGTGCGTCGAAGTCACTGGCGAAGCGCAGGACGTCGGCGCGCTGTGTGTCGAGGCGCCGAAGGAGGTTGGCTGCGGTCTTGTTCACCCCGCTGCGCTTGCCGACCTCGGGTACGGGGTTCGCCGCCCACCCCTTGGCGATGAGGAGACCGTGACGGACGCGGATCGAGTGCAGTGTGGACGCGTCGAGTCGATCCGACCCGGCGCCCTGAGCGGCGTCGACGGCTTCTTTGGCCTCGACCAAGAGGTCGATCATCTCGTTGGCCCATCCCTGGGTCCAGCCCACGCCCACCCCGCTCAGCTCCCGAATGTGATGCGCGTTGCACAAGGCATGGACCACGTCATAGGTGCGATAGGAACGCCAGCCGTCGTGCACGGCGATGCCGTTCATCTTCGCGATCACCCCGAGGTCGTCCATGGCGAGCGTGCCGCGCCGGCGGTGACAGTCGATCAGGGTGTAGAGCGCGCTCGAGGCGACGTGGACCCAGTGCAGACGGCCGCTCACCCGGGCTCCGGTCTCGTCGAAGTGGACCGCGGGGGCCTCTTGGAGCAGGTCGCGCACGAGCGCGGAGAAGAAGCCGAGGGCACCGCCGGCTTCGGCGACCATCTGGGCCAGGGCTCCGACGGAGAGCTCGATGCCCACCACGTCGGCGAAGAGCTGGGCCATGCGGTCATAGGGCAGGTGCTGGTGCACCGCCAGGTAGACGGCCAAGGCGCGCACTCCGGGGCCGTAACAGGCGGGCGCGGTGGCTTCTGGGGGTGGAGGGGCCTTGGTCTCGCACCCACAGGCACACCGGCGACGTTCCATGCGGTGCTCGGTGACGAACGCCTTGACCTCGGGCAGCTCGAAGACCTGGCGCCGCTCGATACTCACCACATCGGCGTCGGAGAGGTCGGCGCCACAGTCCGTGCACACCGCAGGCGCGTGGGTCAGCACGGTATCGGGATCGGCGACCTGGGCCAGGTGCTTGCCTTCTGTGCCCGGCTGCTTGCCGGGACGACGCTTCGCGGCCCGCCGCTCGGCGCGATTGGGGGCCGGTGGCTTGGAGAGTCCCTCAGCCGATGGAGGCATCGACGAGTTGCGTGGAGTACGCCCGAGTCGATCTTCGAGATCGGCCAAGCGCGCCCGGAGCTCGGTGATCTCCGCGGCCTGGGTATCCACGACGAGCTCGAGCGAGGCGACGACCTCTTTCAGCTCCTCATAGGAGGGCGTGTCATCGAACGGGGAGCGATCGTCGGGTGGAATTCCCAACGTTACGCGCGGCATCCCTCCTGGTGGTGGACGGTGCTCTCAGGGACCTGAATAGTTA
>JBKQUM010000085.1:0-9258 GCA_052140165.1 Acidimicrobiales bacterium | reverse complement strand
ACCTGGTCCGCCGCCAGCCGGGACAGCCCGAATGAGTCGCCCCGGGCATCGGCCCAGCGCATGACCTCGTCGCGCTGGTAGTGGTGGCCGAGGATGAAGAGGCGGGAGCCGAGCGCAGCCTTGGCGGTGCCGATCATGGTGGCCAGCTCGTCCTCGGCCGCGGCCGTGTACCGCTCTGGAAGCGGCGCCTGGAGCCTGAGCATGTGGTCTGCCCCCTTTGAGGGAGAGCATCGATGTGGCCGGCGGGGACAGCCTGGTCGCCCATCCGCGGGTATGTCGGCCTCGATGCGAGGTTGTACGCCGGATACCAGGCCGGCGGAGCCAGTGTACCGCCCCCCACCAGCGGCTGCGCGAGAGTGGGCCGATGCAGTATCGGCCGCCCACCGGCTCCATCCCGGACGCCCCGGGGTCCTACCAGTTCTACGACGCCGAGGGCCGCGTCCTGTACGTGGGGAAGGCCAAGTCACTGCGCCACCGCCTGCCCAACTACTGGCAGGACTCGGCCAAGCTCATGCCCCGCACGGCCCAGATGGTGGCCCAGGCGGACCACGTCGAATGGGTGGTGGTGGACAGCGAGGTCGACGCGCTGATCCTGGAGCACTCGCTGATCCAGGCGCACCTGCCCCGGTACAACGTCCGGCTCAAGGACGACAAGAGCTACCCCTGGCTGGCCGTCACGGTCAACGAGGAGTGGCCACGTCCCGCCGTCGTGCGGGGTCGCAAGCGCAAGGGCGTCCGCTACTTCGGCCCCTATGGCAACGCGGGCGCCATCCGGTCAACCCTCGACCTGTTGGTACGGAGCTTCCCGGTCCGGACCTGCTCGGACACCAAGTTCACGCGGCACCAGCGGCTGGGGCGGCCCTGCCTCCTGTACGACATCGACCGCTGCTCGGGGCCCTGCGTCGGCGCCGTCGACCACGACGCCTACGACGGCTACGTGACCGATCTCATGCGCTTCCTCTCGGGCGACACCGAGCCCGTGCTGGCGAGCCTGGAGGCCGAGATGCTGGCGGCGTCCGACGAGCTGCAGTTCGAGCGGGCGGCACGGTTGCGCGACCGCATCGCCGCCGTGCACAAGGCCGCGGAGACCCAGCAGATGGTCTCCGACCGGGCCGAGGACTTCGACGTGGTGGGGCTGGCCGAGGACCCGCTCGAGGCGTCGGTGCAGATCTTCCGGGTGCGACGCGGGCGCGTCGTGGGGCACCGCGGCTTCGTGGCCGAGAAGGTCGAGGACCTGTCCGGGCCCGAGTTCACGGCGCTGGTGATCGCGCAGGTCTACGGAGCCGAGGGCGCTGAGGTGCCGCGCCGGGTGCTGGTGCCCGAGGAGCCCGACGACCGCGAGATCCTGCAGAGCTGGTTGCGGGGCGTTCGTGGTGGCCCGGTGGAGATCGCCGTGCCGCTCCGGGGCGCCAAGCGCGCGCTGCAGGACACCGTCACACGATCGGCGGGCGAGGACCTGGCGCGCCACCGACTGCGCCGGGCGTCCGACCACAACGCGCGGTCCAAGGCGCTGACCGAGCTGCAGGACGCGCTGTCACTGCGCGAGGCACCCCTGCGGATCGAGTGCTACGACATGAGCCACCTGCAGGGGACCGACTACGTAGGCTCCATGGTGGTGTTCGAGGACGGGCTGGCCAAGCGGTCGGATTACCGGCGCTTCAAGGTGAAGACCGTCCACGGCAACGACGACTACGCCGCCATGGAGGAGGTGCTCACGCGCCGCCTCAACGCGCTCAAGGCGGAACCGGCAGCCGAGGGGAGCCGGCCGCGGCGCTTCGCCTACCGGCCCAATCTGCTGGTGGTAGACGGTGGCAAGGGCCAGCTCGGAGTGGCCGAACGCGTCGTGCGCGAGCTCGGGCTGCAAGGGGAGATAGAGCTGGCGTCGTTGGCCAAGCAGTTCGAGGAGGTGTACCGGCCGGGCTCACCCGACCCGGTGCGGTTGCGCCGCGGTTCGGACGCCCTCTACCTCCTGCAGCGCGTGCGTGACGAGGCCCACCGCTTCGCCATCACCTTCCATCGCGAGCGCCGGGCCAAGCGGATGACGCGGAGCATCCTCGACGACATCCCCGGCCTCGGCCCGACCCGCAGGGCGCGCCTGGTCAAGGAGCTGGGTGGGGTGAACGCGGTGCGGGCGGCATCGCTCGAGCAGCTCGAAGGGCTGTCATGGCTGCCCGACCAGGTGGCGCGCGCGGTGTACGAGGAAGTGCGCAAGGCTGGAGGACGATGAGCGAGTTCGCGGTGGTGACGGGGATGTCCGGGGCGGGCCGTTCCACCGCGGCCGCCGCGCTCGAGGATGTGGGCTGGTTCGTCATCGACAACCTGCCCGCCGGTCTGATCATGAAGATGGTCGAGATGGTGGATCGACCCGGGTCCGGCATTGAGCGCGTGGCGCTGGTCATCGGCCGCGGTGGAAGCGACACGGGCCCGGAGTACTTCGACGATCTCCCCAAGGTCCTCGACCAGCTCCACACGGCGCGTCGGCGCGTGCGCGTGGTGTTCCTCGATGCGCCCGACGACGTCCTGGTGCGCCGTTACGAGGGCACGCGGCGGCGGCACCCGTTGCCCGCACGGGGCGTGGAGGAGTCCATCGCGGTCGAGCGGAGGCTGCTCGAACCGGTGCGCGAGCGCGCCGATCTCCTCGTCGACACCGGGGACCTGAATTCGAACCAGTTGCGGGTGCGCATCCTCGAGGCGTTCGGCGCCGAGGACGCCCCGCAGATGCAGACCTCGGTCATCTCGTTCGGGTACAAGCACGGCATCCCGCTGGACGTCGACCTCGTCTTCGACTGTCGCTTCCTTCCGAACCCGTTCTGGGTGGAGGAGCTGCGGCCCTTCAGCGGGCTGGACGAGGAGGTACGCGACTTCGTGCTGGGCCAGCCCGAGTCCGTCGGCTTCCTCGAGAAGGTGGACGATCTGCTGACGAGCATCCTGCCGGCGTTCGTCCGAGAGGGGAAGTCGTACCTGACGATCGCGATGGGCTGCACGGGCGGTCGTCACCGCTCCGTGGTCCTCGCCCGCGCCCTGGCGGAGCGACTGAGCGAGCACGGTCAGACGGTGTCGGTCTTCCACCGGGACATCGACCGGTGAACGGCGCCCGCCCCTCGGTCGTCGCCATCGGCGGGGGCCACGGCACGGCCGTCACGCTCAGGGCGGCCCGGCGCTACGCGGGCACCCTCACGGGGGTCGTCTCGGTCGCCGACGACGGCGGCAGCAGCGGGCGGCTCCGCGAGCTGCTCAACATGGTCGCCGTGGGCGACATCCGCAAGTGTCTGGTGGCGCTGGCCGACGAGGACTCGGCACTGGCGGTGGCCTTCGAGCGCCGGTTCGACGAGGGGGAGCTGGCCGGGCACGTGCTGGGCAACCTCATCCTGACCGGCCTGATCGACGCCACCGGCGATCTCGTCCTCGGGGTGCGCGAAGCGGCGCAGCTGCTGGGCGCGTGCGGCGACATCCTGCCGGCCACCACCGAGCGGGTCGTGCTGAAGGCCGAGGCGGCCGAGGGCACGGTGGCGGGCCAGGTGGCGGTCATGGGCACGGGCGACATCCGGAAGGTCTCGCTGGTGCCCGACGACGCGCAGGCGCCGCCGTTGGCGGTCGAGCGGATCGCCCAGGCGGACCAGATCGTCATCGGGCCCGGTTCGCTGTTCACCAGCGTCCTGGCCGCCGTGGCGGTGCGAGGCATCACCGAGGCGGTGGCCTCCTCCGCAGCCCAGGTCGTGTACGTGTGCAACCTTCGTCCCCAGGTGCCCGAGACCGAGGGCTTCGACGTCGCAGCCCATGTTGCGGCCCTGGCCAGGCACGATGTCAAAGTGAACATGGTCGTGTGTGACAGCATCCAGGGTATGGACATCGGCGCGACGGATGTCTCGGTGCTCGACGTTCCCCTGACGGGAGAGAACACCCTGGTGCACAGCCCGGCCAAACTGGCGCAGGCGCTGTCCGGTCTGCTGGCATAGGTCACCCGGAACCCGAGAGGAAGGGACGAGATGACGGTGCGGGTCGGAATCAATGGCTTCGGGCGCATCGGCCGCAATTTCCTGCGGGCGATCCTCGACACCGGCGCGGACGTCGAGGTGGTCGGCGTGAACGACCTGACCTCCGCCGAGACCCTGGCGCATCTTCTCCGTTACGACTCGACGCAGGGACGGCTCCCGGTGCCGGTCGACATCGATGGCAACGATCTCCTCGTGGGCGACCAGCACATCCGCGTCCTGACCGAGCGCGAGCCCGAGCAGCTGCCGTGGGACAAGCTCGGGGCCGATGTCGTGATCGAGTCCACCGGCCGCTTCACCTCCCGGGCCGACGCGGCGGGGCACCTCGGGGGCTCGGTGAAACGGGTGATCATCTCGACGACGTCGGGCGACGCCGACGCCACCTTCGTGATCGGCGTCAACGACGACGAGTTCGACCCGGCGACACACCTGGTCGTCTCGAACGCCTCGTGCACCACGAACTGCTTCGTCCCGATGGTCAAGGTGGTCGACGACGCGTTCGAGATCGTCAGCGGCCTCATGACGACGGTGCACGCCTACACGAACGACCAGAACCTGCTCGACCTGACGCACAAGGACCCGCGCCGGGCCCGCGGGGCGGCCGTCAACATCGTGCCGACCACGACGGGTGCGGCCAAGGCCACCAGCCTGGTGATGGAGTCGATGAAGGGGCGCCTCGACGGGTTCTCGCTGCGCGTGCCGCTCCCCGTGGGTTCCATCACCGACTTCACGGCGGTGGTCAGGGGCAACCCCTCCGTCGAGGAGGTCAACGCCGCGTTCGCCGAGGCGGCCGCCAAGCCGCCGCTGGACCGGGTGCTCGAGTACACCGAGGACCCCATCGTCTCGAGCGACATCGTCGGGTCACCGGCCTCGTGCACCTTCGACGCCGGGCTCAGCATGGTGATGCCGATCAGCGACGAGCTCTCGCTCGTGAAGGTCTACGGCTGGTACGACAACGAGTGGGGCTACTCGAACCGGCTGCTCGACCTCGCCGTGCTGGTCGGGGGCTGACCACCGTATGGACCCGCTCCACGGCATCCCGCTCCTCGAGGACCTCCCCGACCTCGACGGGAAGCGCGTGCTCGTGCGGGTCGACTTCAACGTCCCGCTGCACATCGGAGTGCGCGGCAAGGCCACGGTGGCCGACGACTTCCGGATCACGGCGGCCCTGCCGACACTGCGCCGGCTCCAGGACGAGGGCGCGGATGTCGTGGCGGCCTCGCACCTCGGCCGCCCGGCCGGGGCGCCGGACCCGCGCTGGGAGATGGACCCGGTGCGCCAACGTCTCGAGACGCTGTGCCCGGGGATCGGGCTGACCGAGAACCTGCGCTTCGACCCGGGCGAGAAGGCCGACGACCCGGCCTTCGTGCAGCGCCTCATTGCGGGCTTCGACGCCTACGTCGACGAGGCCTTCGGCGCGGCCCACCGCGCCCATGCCTCGATCGTGGGGCCGCCCCAGTTCCTGCCGAGCGCGGCGGGGCTGCGCTTCGCCAAGGAGGTCGAGGTCCTCGGAGGGCTCCTGGAGGACCCGGCGCGGCCCTTCGTCGCCATCGTCGGTGGCGCCAAGCTGGCCGACAAGCTGGACGTGCTCAAGGTCCTGGCGACCAAGGTCGACACGCTGGTCATCGGCGGCGGCATGGCGTTCACCTTCCTGGCCGCCAAGGGGCAGGCCGTCGGGAACTCGATGTTCGACCCCGGCCACCTCGAGGAGTGCCGCAACCTTCTCGACTCGGGGATCCGCATCGTGCTCCCGACCGACACCCGGGCCCTGGAGCCCGGGGGCACCTTCGGACCGCCCGCCGACGGTCACGGGCCGCGGGGGAGCGTCAAGGTGATCGAAGGCGACCTCCCCGACGGCTGGACCGGCCTGGACATCGGTCCCGAGACGGCCGCCGCCTTCGCCCAGGAGGTCGCCACGGCGGGGACGGTGCTGTGGAACGGCCCGCTCGGCGCCTTCGAGGACCATCGCTTCGCCGAGGGCACCCGGATCGTGGCCGAGGCGGTGGCGCACTGCCCCGGCTTCTCGGTGGTCGGCGGGGGTGACAGCGCCAGCGCGCTGGACGAGCTCGGGCTGTCCGACAAGATCGGCTACCTCTCGACTGGCGGTGGGGCCTCGCTGTCCTTCATTGAGCTCGAGGGGCACCTGCCGGGGATCGACGCCCTCCGGAACGCCCCCAACGCTCCCCGGGGGTGACGGACCGCCGCCCGCTGGTCAGCGGGAACTGGAAGATGCACCACGACCACATCGAGGCGCTGCACACCGTGCGCGACCTCGGATTGCGGCTGAAGCCCGAGGACGTGGCCCGCATCGAGGTGTCGGTGCACCCGCCCTTCACCGACCTGCGCACCGTGCAGACGCTGGTCGAGAAGGAGCGCCTCCCGCTGGCGCTCGGCGCGCAGCACTGCTCCGACGAGGATTCCGGGGCACGCACCGGCGAGGTGAGCCCGCGCATGCTGGCCCGGCTCGGGACCGCCTACGTGATCGTCGGGCACTCGGAGCGGCGGACGCTGTTCGGCATGGACGACGCCACGGTGGCGGCGACGCTCCGGGCGGTCCTCCGCAACGGCATGACACCCGTGCTCTGCGTGGGGGAGAACGAGGAGCAGCGCGACCGGGGGCAGACCGAGAGCCTCCTGGAGGAACAGGTGCTGGCTGCGCTGTCGGGCCTCAGCGCCGAGGTGGTGGGGGGGCTGGTGATCGCCTACGAGCCGATCTGGGCCATCGGCACCGGGAAGGCCGCCACGGCGGTGGACGCCGAGGACGCCTGCGTGTTCATCCGTTCCCTGGTGGCCAAAGTCGGGGGTGAGGCGGCGGCGGGGACGGTGCGGATTCAGTACGGGGGGTCGGTGAACGGGGAGAACGCATCCGATCTGATGGCGGAACCGGACGTGGACGGCCTCCTGGTCGGGGGGGCGAGCCTGGAGGCGGCGGGTTTCACTGACATCATTCGGGCCGCCGCCGCCTGCTACCGTTCCTAGGCCGTTAAGGCCCGATCCGCCGCGAGTGGGAGGCTCCTCCGTGTTGATGCTGGCAACCTTGGACGCAGTGACCTGGGTCTACGTCGTCATCGAGGTGCTCGCCGCGCTCGGACTCATCTTCCTCATCCTCATGCACAGCGGGAAGGGCGGTGGGCTGTCCGACATGTTCGGCGGCAGCGTCGGCGCGGCGGCCCAGGGCTCGACGGTGGTCGAGCGGAACCTCGACCGCATCACCGTCACTGTGGCCATCGTCTTCGCCTTCGCGACGGTCACCCTGGATCTCCGGCTGCAGTGACGGGCCGGGGCCGACGCCCCCGGTGGCGAGGGCTGATCGGCGGGCTCGGAGCACTGGCGCTGTCGGCTGCGGCGTGTGGGGGAGGTGGCGACGGCGGCACGACGGTGACCTATGTCGGGGTGGCCGGAGGCAGCATCTCCTTCGGCATGACCGAGAGCCCGACGGGGTGCAACCCCAACACGCCGGCGGGGGACACGCCGGGCACGCAGACGGTCCTGGGCGCCGTGCTGCCCAGCCCGTTCATCCCGGACGTGGTGGACAGCGCCGGGACGCCCACGTCCAACTCGGAACTGATCGTGTCCGCCGAACCGATCAGCATCAGTCCCCAGACCATCGTCTACACCTTGAACCCCAAGGCGGTCTGGTCCGACGGCGTACCCATTACCGCGGCCGATTTCAAGTACGCCTGGGAGCAACAACGCGGCGACCCGGATGTGCCGTCCGACGAGGTGGCGAGCATCGCCGGCTACCGGGACATCGCGTCGGTGACCGGATCCAACGGGGGTCACACCGTGACGGTGAAGTTCAAGACCACGTTCGCCGACTGGCAGATGCTCTTCGCCAACCTCGTGCCGGCCCACGTGATGGAGAAGACGGGCTGGAATCCGAGCTGCACCACCGTGAACCCCGACATCGACCTGTCGGGCGGGCCGTTCAAGATCACGTCGGTGACACCCCAGGCGATCACCCTCGTGCAGAACCCCAGGTGGTGGGGGACGCCGGCCAATGCCCGCACCATCACGATCCACATCGCGTCGTCGACGGCGCAACTGGCCCAGTGGATGACATCGGGCTACGTGCAGGTGGCGGAGCCCAGCACGGTGACGCAGTCCTTCCTGACCCAGATGACGGGGCTGCCGGGAGCACAGAGCGAGGTGGACACCTCGGCGACGCTGTTGCAGCTGGACATGGCGAGCTCGCTCGAGTCGGACCTGTCGCCTGACCTCCGCTATGCCATCGCCCTCAGCATCAACCGCCAGGACCTGGTCAACCAACAGGTGAGCTGGGCGGTGCCGGGGATCGAGCCGGGGAACAGCCACCTTTCCGTGCAGGGGCAGCAGAGCTACAAGCCGGCCTCGACCGGCTCGCCGACCACGACGATCCCGCCCCCGACGTCGTCGACCTCGACGACGGTGATCGGCGCCGGCGGGAGCGTGAACTTCCCGGTGACACCGGTGCCGACGCAGGCGGCCGCATACATCGCGGCTTCGGGCCTGGTCAAGACCCCGGGCGATCCGTACTATCACTCGGCCTTCGGCGCTCCCTTCCAGCTGCACATGGTCTACGACTCGAGCGATCCCTGGGCGTCCGCGGCGGCCCCGACGATCCGGGCCGAGCTGGAGGCGACGGGCCTGGACACGACGCTGCTCCCGGTGGATGGCGCGACCGAGACGGGCGAGGTCCTGGCGGCCGGGTTCGCCGACCTGGCCGTGCTGCCGGTGACCTTCACGCCGTACATGAGCCAGACCATGGCGTGGTACACGACGCTCCTCGGGCCGGCGGGCAAGAACGGGTCACAGGATTGGACGGGCTACTCCGACAGCCAGTTCGACAAGCTGGTGGAGACGGCCTCGCAGCAGCTGAACCCGGACACGGCGGCCACCTCCTACAACCAGGCGGACGCCATGCTGTGGGACGACATGGTCTCGTTGCCCCTCTTCGCCGAGCCGACGGTCCTGGTCTGGAGCCGGACGATCGGCGGCGTCACGGCGATGCCGCGAAGCCCCAGCCTCTTGTGGTCCGCGCAGCTGTGGGCGGCCCGGGCACCCGAGTCCACCAGCAACACCACGCCGTCGCTCCCCGGTCAATAGGCCGTGTCGCCCCCCGGGCCGCTCTCCCGTAGCCCTGAAGTGGGCCTTTGGCCACGCGCTACGATCTCCGGACGCTGCGACCCAGTCGTACGCCCGTCGGAGTGGCGGAATAGGCAGACGCGCCAGCTTGAGGGGCTGGTGCCCGCAAGGGCGTGGGGGTTCAAGTCCCCCCTCCGACACC
>JBKQUM010000084.1:0-20866 GCA_052140165.1 Acidimicrobiales bacterium | reverse complement strand
TTGGTGCGTAACACGATGGCTCCATTCACTCCGGGAAGGGTGTGTGGAGCCATCGTTGCTTCATTCGGGCCCGAACGCGAGTACCTCGCCAACACGAACGCGCTGGTCGCAGGCGTTTTTCACATCGACTTTTTCAGGGGGAAGTAGCTAGGTGTAGGCGCCCCACCCCCGCAGGACCTCGTCCGCCTCGGTCATGACGGCGCGGACGATGTCGGCGACCGGCGGGAGCGACTCGAGCACGCCGACCACCTGACCCGTCGGCAGCACGCCGACGTCGGTGCGGCCCTCGACGAGGGCGGCCTTGGTCATGACCGGCGCGTTGGCCGCCATGACGACCTGGGCCCACGTGAGCTCGTTGCCCTCCTTCATGGCGCGGCCCTCGCGCAGCAGCGACGAGAGCGAGGCCCCCGTCTCCTTGCGGAACTGGTAGGCGCTGCGCACCGCGCGCGGAAGGGCGCGGAGCCACGACTGCGCCTCCAGGTGGTCGACCAGGTCGGTGCGCACCACCCGCTGCGGTGCACCGTCGACCTTGGTGGTCACGACGGTGCCGGTCACCGGCGTGCCGAGGTAGAGCTGCTTGACGGCGTCGGGCACCCGGCTCTCGGCCGAGAGGAGGAACCGCGTCCCCATGGCCACGCCGACCGCTCCGTAGGCCAGGGCGGCGACCAGGCCGCGCCCGCTGAAGAAGCCGCCGGCGCCGAGCACCAGGACGCGGTCGCCCACGGCGTCGACGACCTGGGGCAGGAGGAGTGTCGTGGGGATGGTGCCCGTGTGGCCCCCGCCTTCGGCGCCCTGGGCGATCACGGCATCGACGCCCCACTCGGCCACCTTCTCGGCGTGGCGTCGGGCGCCGACGGTGGGCATGACGAAGAGCCCGGCCTCCTTGCACCGGGTGACCAGGGCCGCGTTGGGGGCCTGGGCGAAGCTGGCCACCCGGGCGCCGGTCTCGATCATCAGCGCGATGCGCTCGTCCACGTCGGCCACGTCGGTGCGCAGGTTGACGCCGAAGGGAGCCGAGGTCCGGCTGCGCACCTCGGCGATCGCCTCGGCCAACTGGTCGAGCGTCATGGTGGCCGAGGCGAGGATGCCCAGGCCCCCCGCCTCACAGGTGGCGGCGACCAGCCGCGGGCCCGCCACCCAGCCCATGCCCGTCTGCACCAGCGGGACGCGCAGACCGAGCCGCCGGCACAGCTCGGTGTGCAGCGCCGGATGCAGCGGCGTCCCGGCGTCCCCCGCGTCGAGGTCGGGGCTCAGCTCCGCACCTCGCGGTCGCGGGCGGAGCCGGGGTCGAGCACCACGCGGATCAGGTCGAGCTCCGCTGGTGTCGGGAGGCGGGTCTCGGGTGCGTCATCGGGGATGCGCAGTGCGAAGCCGGTGGCGGCCACGATGTCGTCGACGCTGACGCCCGGATGGCGCGAGTGCAGGCGCATGGTGCGGTCGGGTGTCTCGAAGTCGAACACACCCAGGTTGGAGACGACACGTCGGACGTCGTGGAAGCGCGTGGCGCCGGCGCCCGCCGCGGCGGCCCGCGCGTAGCCGACGCCGCTGACGACGTCGACCTGCTCGACGAAGCTCCGTGCGTTGTGGTCGGGCACCCAGTAGCTGGTGGTGTGGTTGACCGAATTGCCGGGGGCGCCGCGCACCCCGACGAGCTGCACCTTGGGCCGGTCGTGCGGCCCGATGGCCGAGATGTTCTGGTTACCCGTGCGGTCGATCTGGCTCGCCATCATCATGATGTGGCGCCGCCCCGACCACACCACGTCGAAGACGCTTCGGTAGGGCATGGCCGCCTCGCGCACGAGCTCCGCCGGTGGGGTGGCGATCGGGGGTGCGCCCACCATCAGGGCGGCCTCGCCGTCGGTGAGCACCAGGTCCGGAGCGAAGGTGCGCTTGGCCAGCCGGGCGCCGAGGGCGGGGATGGTGCCGAAGGGGCTGGCCATGATTTCGCCGGCGCCGTGCCACACGTCGGCACAGGCCACGACGCAGAACTCGGCGCGGGTCACCCCGGGGTCGGCCAGCGGGTCGGTCACGGGTCCTGCCGTTCCCTTCTGCGGGCCTGGTACTCGTCCTCGCTGACCAGGACGTAGCGGCCGGCGAAGGCCTCCCACTCGGCGGGGTCGGCCGCGGCC
Organism: Acidimicrobiales bacterium; assembly: GCA_052140165.1. Taxonomy (GTDB): domain Bacteria; phylum Actinomycetota; class Acidimicrobiia; order Acidimicrobiales; family RAAP-2; genus Bog-473. The sequence goes on along the minus strand of JBKQUM010000084.1, from coordinate 18,737 downwards.
GCGGCGTACTCCTTCTGGAAGGCCTCGTCGCGCCCGTAGTCGGGCGGGTTGGCGGTGAAGTGCGCGCCACCGGGCGTCTCCGCCACGCCGTCGGTGAGCATGCGGTGGATCGGCACGGTCGAGAGCGGGTGGGACCCGTCGGCGAGGGTGCCGTCCGCCACGATGCGCTCGGTGGTGACGAAGCGACGTTCGGCCGCTCCGAGGAACAGCGTGTCGAAGAACGGGTCGGGAGCGAGCACCTGGCCGTTGCCGGCGGGGTCGGCCCGGTTGGTGTGGACGATGGCGGCATCGAGGCGGAGGGCCGGCATGGCGACGAGCTCGACGTCGGCGTCGGCCGGGTCGCCGACGTACGGGCTGCCGGCGCCGTAGGGGGAGCGGACGAGGCGCAGGTCCGGGTTGAAGGACAGGACGTCGGAGCCCAGACCGGCGCGGGTGGGGAGGAAGGGCACGCGCCACGACGCCGCCTGCAGCCCGAGGAAGAACATCCCCTCGTCCACCTCCATCACCTCGACCCGGCCGTGCTGGCGGGCGGCCCGCCAGTGCGGATCGAGCGCGATGGAGTCCAGGGTGACGAATCCGCACACCACCTTGCGCACTTTGCCGGCGGCGCAGAGCAGGCCGACGTCGGGACCGCCGTAGGCCACGATGGTGAGATCGGTCAGGTCGGAGCGGCAGATGGCGCGCACGACGGCCATGGGCTTGCGCCGCGAGCCCCAGCCGCCGATCCCGATGGTCATGCCCGAGCGGAGCTCGCCGACGATGTCGTCGACGGTGGTGCGCTTGTCGGCCATCACACGCTCACTTCGAGGTGTCGGCGTCGCGCTTCTCGACGAAGGCGGCCCGCTGCTCGTCGGCCACACCGCGCACGTGCAACTCGTAGGTGAAGCCCTGCTCGAACCGGTAGCTCCGCTTCACGTCGACCGGGTCGATCCCGTTGAGCGACTCCTTGGCCCGGCGGATGATCGTCGGGCTCTTGGCGGCGATGTCGCCGGCCAGCTCGAGCGCGGCCGCCCGGAGGCGGTCCGGCGGCACGACCGCGGCGACCGATCCGTAGGACGCCAGCTCGGCCGCGGTGATCGGCTTGGCCGTGTAGACCATCTTGCGCATCGCGTGCTGGGGGACCAGCCGGGCCAGATGGGTCGCGGCGCCGAGCGCGCCGCGGTCCACCTCGGGGAGCCCGAAGGTGGCGTCCTCGGAGGCGATCACCATGTCGGCGTTGCCGGCGAGGCCGATGCCGCCCCCGAGACAGAAGCCCTGCACGGCTGCGATGACCGGCACCTCGCAGTCGTAGACGGCGGCGAAGGCCGCGGCGCAGCCGCGGTTCACGCCGACCAGGGCCTCGTCCCCTTTGGCGTTGATCTCCTTGATGTCCACGCCGGCGCAGAAGCCGCGCCCGGTCGCCCGCAGGATCACGACCCGGTTGTCGGGCACCCGGCCGGCGGCGATCAGGGCGTCGGCCAGGTCGAACCAGCCCGCCACGTCGAGCGCGTTCACCGGTGGGTGGTCGATCACCACCTCGGCGATCCCGTCGTGCTCCTGGACCACATCGATGGGCATGGGCTGCCGGATTCTCCTCGGGTCAGGGCCCCTGACGCCGCGTCAGAAGGCCGGTGGGAACTTAGGCCAGCATGCTCGCCCTGGCCAACACGGCCGCCCCGGGTGGTGCCGTAGGGTTTCCCCCGTGACGCAGCCGGCCTACGACTTCAGCGAGCGCGTCGTCGTGGTGACGGGCGGCTCGCGGGGGGTCGGGGCCGGCATCGTGTCCGCGTTCGTGGCCGCGGGGGCGCGCGTGGTCGCGTGCGGCCGGCACGAGGCGGAGGTCGACGGCGCCCTGTTCGTGACGGCCGACGTGCGCAAGCCGGCGGATGCCGAACGGGTCGTGGCCAAGGCCGTCGAGCACTTCGGCCGGCTCGACGTGCTGGTGAACAATGCCGGCGGCGCACCGCACGCCATGGCGGCCGACGCGTCGCCGCGCTTCGTCGAGGCGGTCGTCGCGCTGAACCTGCTGGCGCCGCTGTGGTGCGCGCAGTCCGCGCACAAGGTCATGTCGGTGCAGGAGGACGGTGGCGCGATCGTCAACGTGTCGAGCGTGTCGGGCCTCCGTCCCTCGCCGGGCGCCTCGGCCTATGGCGCGGCCAAGGCGGGCCTCATCAACCTGACCGCCACGCTGGCGGTGGAGTGGGCCCCGCTCGTACGCGTCAACTGTCTGAGCGCCGGCCTGCTCGACACCGGCGCAGGCGACGAGTTCTACGGCGGTCCCGGCGGCCTGGAGCGCATGGCGGCGACGGTCCCGCTCGGGCGCATGGGCACGCCCGACGACGTGGCGCAGGCCTGCCTGTTCCTCGCCAGCCAGGGAGCCGCCTATGTCTCGGGGGCCAACCTCGTGCTCAACGGCGGTGGCGAATGGCCGGCCTTCCTGCGCGCGCAGGGCGAGGCGTAGTACCGGCCGGCACCGGAGGGACCACGCCCGCCCGGTCCCAGCGGCCGTTCGGGACGCACCGGTGACCTCGGCGATTAGAGGGAAACCGGGGCTCAGCTGCTAGACAGAGCGATCGTGAAGTTGGCGGTCCCCACGGAGACACGTCCCGGAGAGCGCCGAGTGGCCCTCGTCCCCGACGTGGTCAAGAAGCTGGTCAGCACGGGCTGGGAGGTCTGCGTGCAGTCGGGCGCCGGCACCGAGGCCGCGTTCGGCGATGCCGCCTACAGGGAGGCCGGCGCCACGGTGGCGGCCGACGTCGCCGAGACCGTCTCGGGGGCGGGTCTGGTCGTCCGGGTCAACGCGCCGAGCGCCGCCGACGTGGCCGACCTGCCCCAGGGCGCCACGGTCCTGAGCTTCTTCAGCGTTGCGCAGTCCGAGGACGCCCTGCGCGCGCTGGCCGCCAAGGGAGTCACCGTCTTCAGCTTCGACCTGTTGCCCCGCATCAGCCGGGCCCAGGCCATGGACGCCCTCAGCTCGCAGGCCACCGTGTCGGGGTACAGAGCCGGACTCACGGCGGCCGAGCACCTGGCCAAGTTCTTCCCCATGTTCATGACGGCCGCCGGCACGGTGCCCCCGGCCAAGGTGCTGGTGATGGGCGTCGGCGTCGCCGGCCTGCAGTCGATCGCCACGGCGCGGCGCCTCGGTGCGGTCGTGAAGGCCTACGACGTCAGGGCCGCAGCCAAGGAGGAGGCCGAGAGCCTCGGTGCCACCTTCCTCGACACCGGCGTCTCGGCCGAGGGGGCGGGCGGCTACGCACGCGAGCTCACTCCCGAGGAGCTCGACCGCCAGCGCGCCGCGCTGGCGGAGGAGGTCGGGCGCTCCGACGTCGTCATCACCACCGCGGCCGTGCCGGGCCGCAAGGCGCCGGTGCTGCTCACGACGTCCATGGTCGAGGGCATGGCCGAGGGTGCGGTCGTGGTGGACATGGCCGCGGACCAGGGAGGCAACTGCGAGCTGACGAGGGCGGGCGAGGTGGTGGAGCACGGTGGTGTCCACGTCGTCGGCATGGCAAACCCTCCGTCGGGCATGCCGACGCACGCCAGCTTCCTCTTCGCTCGCAACGTGGCGAACGTGCTGGGGCTCATGGGCCCCGAAGGTGCGCTCGCACCCGACTGGGACGACGAGATCGTGATCGGCATGTGCGTGCTGCGTGAGGGGACGGCGATGGCGCCGGCCGCGGTCGAGCTGCTCGGGTCCGCGGGAGGGGCACAGGCGACGGGAGGAGCAGAGTCGTGATCGCGTTCATTCTGCAGTCGGCCCCGACGGCGACCGGCGGGTCGAGCACGGGCATCGTGGCCTACCTGACGATCTTCGTCCTCGCCGCGTTCGTCGGGATCGAGGTCGTCTCGAAGGTGCCGAGCATCCTGCACACCCCGCTGATGTCGGGCTCCAACGCCATCCACGGGATCGTGCTCGTCGGCGCGCTCACCATCATGGGGGAGGCCCACGGCACGGCCCAGGTCGCGCTCGGCTTCCTCGCGGTGTTCCTGGCCACGCTCAACATCGTCGGCGGCTTCGTGGTGACCGACCGCATGCTCGAGATGTTCAAGGCGCGACCGGGCGACCGGGCCAAGGAGGCCTCGCCGGCGCAGGCGGCCAAGGCCGAGGACACGGGCCCCGGTGAGGCCCCCGGGGGCGCCGCCTGATGCTGGCCGTCTCCTTCACCCTGGCCACCGCGCGCGACCTCGCCTACCTGGTCGCCATCGCCGGCTTCATCCTGGCCCTCAAGGGCCTGAGCTCGCCCAAGCACGCCCGCCGGGGCAACCTGGTCGGTGCCGCGGCGGCCGTGCTCGCGGTCGGCATGACCTTCACGCTGCCGACGCTGCGGCACTCGGGGGCGAACCTGGTCCTGGCGATCGTCGCCATGGTGCTGGGCGCGGCCATCGCGGTGCCCGTGGCCCGCTTCGTGAAGATGACCGCGATGCCCCAGCTGGTGGCGATCTTCAACGGCGTGGGCGGTGGCGCGGCCGCATTGATCTCCATCGTGGAGCTGCTGCACCTGCACTCGCTGGGGCTGCAGCCGGCCGTCTACGTCACCGCCGAGGTGCTGCTCGGCGTGCTGATCGGGTCGGTGTCGTTCTCGGGGAGCGCGATCGCGTTCATCAAGCTGCAGGAGCTGATCACCGGGCGGCCCATCACCTACCCCGGCCAGCAGGTGATCAACGGGCTGGTCGGCGTCGCCATCGGCGTGATGATCATCCTGGCGCTCGTCACCGGGAACATCGTCTTCGTCTGGATCATCCTCGGGCTGTCCCTCGTGCTGGGCGTCATCTTCGTCCTCCCCATCGGCGGCGCGGACGTGCCGGTGCTGATCTCGTTGCTGAACTCGTTCACCGGCCTGGCGGTGGCGGCATCGGGCTTCGTGCTGGACAACGCCCTGCTGATCGTCGCCGGAACGCTGGTCGGCGCCTCGGGCATGATCCTGACCCGGCTCATGAGCTCGGCCATGGGCCGCTCGCTGCCCAACATCCTCTTCAGCGCGTTCGGTGCCGTGATCACGGCGACCGGTGGCGAGGAGGGCGACGCGTCGCGGTCGGTGCGGACCGGGACGCCCGAGGACGTGGGCGTGCTGCTGGCCTACGCCCGCAAGGTCGTCATCATCCCGGGCTACGGCCTGGCGGTGGCCCAGGCGCAGCACGTGGTGCGCGAGCTGGCCGACGCGCTCAAGGCGCGCGGGGTCGACACGTTCTTCGCCATCCATCCGGTGGCGGGGCGCATGCCGGGGCACATGAACGTGCTGCTGGCCGAGGCCAACGTGCCCTACGACGAGCTCAAGGAGATGGACGAGGCCAACCCGGAGATGTCCACGGCCGACGTGGCGCTCGTGGTGGGCGCCAACGACACCGTGAACCCGGCGGCGAAGACGACGCCCGGCAGCCCGATCTACGGCATGCCCATCATCAACGCCGACGAGGCGGAGAACATCGTCTTCCTCAAGCGCTCCATGCGGCCGGGCTTCGCCGGCATCGACAACGAGCTGCTCTACGACCCCAAGACGACCATGCTCTTCGGGGACGCCAAGGACACCCTGCAGAAGCTGGTGGCGGCCGTCAAGGACGCCTGAGCGCCTCACCCGGGGGTCGAGGGCGGGGAGGGGCTCCGGGGAGGACGGACCGGCCCCGCACGCGACGAGGGGAGGACAGAGAGCCCCCCCGGGGCCATACACAGTCCTGCTTAGGGTTTCGGGAGGCGACCGTGAGGTTTCGCCCGTCACCGGTGTTCTCCAAGGGATGGTGCTGGCTGAGAAGCTGGCCCACCTCGTCAGGAGGGGGAACCCGTCGGGGGTGGGGAGGGGAGCTGCGAGCGCGTCCGCTCGGGTCCGGAGGTTCGCGCCCGCTGCGGTCGGCCTCTTCCTCCTCCTCATGCTCTGCGGCGGCTTCGTCCTCGGGATGGGCGGGTCGGCCGTCCCACCCCCCACCCGCAGCGGCGGCCAGACCCTCGCCCATGTCCGCCATGGCGGTGACCGGCGCACCGACGCCGACGCCCGGCTGGCCGACGACCGCGGCAACGCCGCCCTCGAGCAGCTCGGCGCCACCGCGGCCGTCACGTTCGCAGCGGCCTCCACCACGCCGACGGCCGCGCCCGCCACCCTGGTCGACCAGCCGCCGCTGGCAGCCCGGGAGAACTTCGCCTTCGCGCCGTACTGGACGCTGCCCCGGTCGTCCACCTTCAGCATCACCGGCCTGTCCACCTTGGCCTATTTCTCCATCGACGTGAGCCCCAACGGCACGCTCGACGAGAGCGGTCCGGGCTGGGACGGCTTCGAGAGCCAGGCCCTCGCCGACCTCATCACCCGGGCCCACGCCGCGGGCGAGCGTGTCGTCCTCACGGTGACCGACTTCGGGCAGGGTTCCCTCGATGCGCTCACCTCCTCACCCACCGCGGCCGGAGCCCTCTCGTCCGCGCTCGTCCCGTTGCTGACCGCCAAGTCGCTCGACGGCGTGAACTTCGACTTCGAGGGCGAGGGGAGCGGGGACCAGGTGGGCCTCACCAACCTCATCGCGTCGGTCTCCGGCGTGTTGCGGGCGGCCGACCCGCACTGGCAGATCACCATGGACACCTACGCGTCCTCGGCGGGCGACCCCAACGGCTTCTACGACATTGCCGCGCTGGCGCCGTCGGTGGACGCCTTCTTCGTCATGGACTACGAGCTCAACCTGGCCGGCACGTCGTCGTCGGCGTCGCCGCTGACCAGCGGCATGTTCAGCAGCCAGACCACCCTGGCCCAGTACACCGCCGCCGTCCCGGCGTCCAAGGTCATCCTCGGCACGCCGTTCTTCGGGATCGACTGGCCGACCGACAACGGGACCCTGGCGGCCAACGCCACCGGCGGCGCCGCCGACATCGCCGACTCCCAGGCGCAGGGCAACGGTCCCGAGTACTGGGACCCGGTCACCGACACCGCGTGGACCAGCTACCAGGTGGGTGGCCAGTGGCACGAGTCGTACTACGAGGGGGAGAACGGCCTGTACGACGTGTCGCAGCTCGCCTCGCACTACGGCGCCCGCGGGGTCGGCATCTGGGCACTCGGCATGGAGGGCGACGGGCCGCAGATGATCGCCGCGCTCGACGGGATCTCGCCCGGAGCCCCGCCGGGCACGGGTCCACAGGCCACCTCGTCGAGCCCGGTCGTGTCGGCGGCGGCGCCCGCAACGGGCGGCGCAGGCGGGCCGTCGGCGACGTCGGCGGCGCCCGCCCGCGCATCGGGATCGGCATCGGCACCGCCACCGGCATCGGCATCGGCATCGCCACCGGCCGGCGCCTCCACCACCGTCCCCGGCGCGGCACCCGCTCCTGCGGGAGCCGGTGCCAGCGCGCCCGCGCCGCCGGCGCCCACCACCACGACCACCACGGCCCTGACCATCGCCGGTGTGTACAACGGGGCCACGGTGGCGTTGACGCCGATCTCCTCCAGCCAGGTGCTCGGGATCGTGCCCGCCGGCACCTTGACCGGCTTCGAGTCCAACGTGCCGGCCTATTCCTGCCTGAACGGCGCGTCCCTCGACGTCTACGACAACGTGAACGGAAAGCCGGTGGCGGAGGCGGTCACGCCGACCGACTGCATCGCCCAGGACTTCCAGCTCCCGTCCTGACCCCGCCATCCGGCGGGCCGCCGGCAGCGTACGACCAGGCATGGCACACGAGGACGCGGGCGCACAGACGGCCGAGGCGAGCCGTTTCCCGCTGGCGATCCGGTCCCAGCGGGTGCTCCAGATCGTGCTGGGCCTGCTCTGGATCCTCGACGCGGCCCTGCAGTTCCAGCCCTACATGTTCGGCCGCGGGTTCGTGGACACCTACATCGCGGGCAACGCCACCGGCCAGCCCTTCGTGGTGGGCGACCTCATCACCCACGTCGGGACCTTCCTGTCGCCCGACATCGCGGTGTGGAGCACCTTCTTCGCGCTGATCCAGCTCTTCATCGGCGTGGGCCTTCTCTCCCGGCCCACGGTGCGCCCCGCCCTCGCCCTGTCGTTCGCCTGGGCGCTCGGCGTGTGGGTGATCGGCGAGGGCATGGGCATGATCCTCACGGGGACGGCCAGCGCGCTCACGGGCGCGCCGGGCTCCGTGCTGCTCTACGGGCTGCTGGGCCTCGTGGCGTGGCCCCGGCGGCCCCGGCGGCCCGCCGACTGGAGCGACCGGCCGGTAGGCATCGCCTCGTCGGCCGCGGGCCAGGGCATCGGCCGGTCCAATCACGCCGCTCGCGGTGTGGACCGGCTACTGGTCGCTGGCGGCCGTGCTGTTCCTGCTGCCCGACAATCGGACGCGCACCTCGGTGACGAGCGCCATCGTCGGCATGGCGACGGGGCAGCCGGGCTGGTACTCGCACTTCCTCACCAGCCTGGGGAACCTGTTCTCCACCACAGGCACCCAGACCGCCTGGATCCTCGCCGCCGTCTCCGTGGTGATCGGCCTCGGCCCGCTCTTCGCCCGCCGCCCCGGCTGGTTCCTCGGCGCCGCCGCGCTCTTCGCCTTTTTCCTGTGGATCGCCGGGCAGGGGCTGGTCGGCAACACCGGCCCCGCCATCGCGCAGGCGGAGGCGGAGGCGCTGCTGGCGGACGGCAACAACGGCCCGGTCGACGTCCACATGGCCGAGAGCGGCTGCGCAGCCGGGCTGACCGCGGGCGAGGACATCGGCGCCGAGCAGTACGTCCAGGCGACTAGCGAGGCGGTGTCGCCGTACGCGACCCCGGCGGAGGCGGAGGCGGCCGGGTACGTCCCCGCGTCGCCCACCGACTATCCCGTCGTCTACTACGTCAACCCCGCCATCGTGGCGGCCAACGCGGCGGCGCGCCGCACGCTCGACCCCCGGTACGTCGACGGCCTGGTGTACGCCGCGACGCCCTCGGGCACCCAGGTGCTCGCCGCCGCCATGTACATCCTCGCGGCCACGGAGACGAGTGTGCCCATGCCCTACGGCGCGCTCGTGCAGTGGCACCGCCGCACCGAGGTGTGCGGCACGGGGACCACGACGCCCACGATGCCCCTCGACATCACCGGCTACCCGCCGTGCCCGAGCGGTTCGGTCCCGCAGCCGACGCCCTATCTCTCCATGGTGTGGCAGGTCCCGGTGGCGGGCGGCCCGCTGGCGATCCAGCCGCCCGACATCCAGATCGTGGAGGCGGCCGTGATGGGGTCCGCCGGCCCGTAGCTGCACCCAAAGGATGAGGGCCCACCGGACGATTCCGCCTCACGGATGATCCGGCGGGGCCGCCCCGTTCCGTAGCCTGGAGGACATGGCGACCTCCCCCGGCCTGGTCGAGCGGACGCTGGCGTTGGCCCGCGTCGACTTCCAGCCCTCGCACCGGCCACCCACGTGGTGGCGGGTGGCCCTGGCGACGGTCCTCTCCGTCGGGCTCTCGCTCGCCGCCGACGCCGCGCTGGTCGCCATCGGCACCCGGCTGTTCCCGTCGACGAAGGGCTACGTCCACTTCCAGTTCCACGACTACGCCAAGCTCACCGTGATCGGCGTGCTCATCGCCTGCGCCGCCTGGCCGGTGGTGGCGCGCCTCAGCTCCGCGCCACGCTGGCTCTTCTTCCGGCTGGCCATCGCCGTCACGCTGGTGCTGTTCCTGCCCGACCTCTACATCTGGCACCAGGGGCAGTCGGCCCAGGCGGTGCTCGTGCTCATGTCGATGCATGTCGCGATCGCGCTGGTCACCTACAACCTGCTGGTCCACGTCGCACCGGTGCGGGCGAGCGCCGGGCGCCACGCTGCCCCCGCGCGCAGCGAGAGCCGCTCGTAGCGCGGCGCTCTCGTCAGCGGGGGGCGACGGCGTCGACCTCCGCCAGCACGTCGGCCCCCGGGCGCCACTGCCCGGCGGCGACGTTGGCGGTGATCTGCTCGGGGCGGGTCGCTCCGGCGATCACCGAGGCGACCACGGGGCGGGACAACAGCCATCCGAAGGCCAGATCGAGCACGCTGTGCCCACCGTTGCGGGCCACGGCCTCGAGGCCGGCCACCGCGGCCAACCGCTCGTCGCTCAGCTGCGCGGCGGCACGGTCGCCCATGGCGGCCAGTCGGGTGCCCTCGGGGGCGGGCTCGCCGGCCCGGTACTTGCCGCTCAGCAGCCCGCTCGCCAGCGGGAAGTAGGGCAGGAAGGCCATGCCGGCGCGCGCACACTCGTCGAGCACCCCGTCCTCGGGCTCGCGGTAGAGGATGTTGTACTGGTTCTGCACGCTGACGAACCCGGGCGCGGAGGGCGGGGTGGCCGTGGCGGCCTCCTCGAGCAGGGCGACGGTGAAGTTGGAGCACCCGAACTCGCGGATCTTGCCCTCGGCCACCAGCTCGCCCAGCGCCCCGATCGTCTCCGCGATCGGCGTCGTCGAGTCCGGCGCGTGCAACTGGTACAGGTCGATGCGATCGGTGCCGAGGCGGGTGAGGCTGTCCTCGACCGCGATGCGGATGTAGGCGGCGGACGCGCCACCCTCGTGCCCCTCGTAGGGCACGCCGAACTTGGTGGCCAGGACGATCTCGTCCCGGCGGGCGCCCAGGGCCGCGCCGAGATACTCCTCGGACTTCGTCCCGCCGTAGATGTCGGCCGTGTCGAAGAGGGTGATGCCGGCGTCGAGCGCGGCGCCCACCACGTCCGCCGTCTCCTTGCGCCCGACGCGCATGCCGAAGTTGTTGCATCCCAGGCCGACGACGCTGACCTGCAGCGAGCCGATCGTACGCGTCTCCACTGGCGAGCCCCTTCCTCTCCGGGCGCCCCGTGCGGCGGGGGCGGGCCGCAAGTACTGTACCGGCGGCTCCTGGTCGGGGAACCGTGTGAGTGACGAGGAGGCATCATGACAGCAGGCGCAGTCGACGTGACGGTGGGGGCCACGCCCGACGAGGTCTGGGCCAAGGTGGGCGACTTCGGAGGCGTGGCGGACTTCTTCCCCGGCGTCGAGTCGTGCCGCCTCGAAGGCGACGACCGCGTGATCGGCCTGTTCGGCATGGAGATCCGCGAGCGCCTGCTGGCGCGGGACGACCAGAGCCGCACGCTGACCTACTCCGTCGTCGCCGGCGTGCCGCTCGAGAGCCACACGGCGACGGTCTCCGTCCTGCCCGAGGGCGAGGGATCCCGGGTCATCTGGGCCTACGACGTGAGCCCCGACGAGATGGCGCCCGTCTTCGGCGACAGCTACCAGGCCGCCCTGAACTCGCTCGAGAACACCTTCTCCTAAGGGCGCCCACCAGCCCGTTGGGTGGCGCCGGTGCGGCCGCGCCTACCCTGACCGGGTGACCCCACGCGCGGCGGACGCAGCGGCGGACGGTGCGACCGATGCCGCACCCCCGTTGGAGAACCGGCCCACACCGCCGGCCCCGCTGACCGAGGACGTCCCGCGGATCTACCCCCGCCGCCTGCCCGAGCCGACGTCGCGGGAGCTGGTCCGGCGTGGCCGCACCATCGCCAAGGTGGTGGCGATCCATTTCACGCCGACGGCGCTCCGCCAGCTGCGGACCATCCGCCAGGGCGCGCTGCCGGCGGCCCAGCTCGCCCGGCCACTGCGCAAGAGCTTCCAGGACCTCGGCGGCACCTTCATGAAGTTCGGCCAGATCATCGCGTCGTCGCCCGGCATGTTCGGCGACGACGTGGCCGACGAGTTCCGGGCCTGTCTCGACACCGGCCCCACGGTCCCGTTCCCCGACGTGCGCCAGCGGGTGGAGGAGGACCTCGGGATGTCGCTGCGCGACGCGTTCGCGGAGTTCGAGCCCGAGCCCATCGGGACGGCGTCCATCGCCGTGGTGCACCGGGCGCGCCTCCTCGACGGGCGCCAGGTGGCCGTCAAGGTGTTGCGGCCGGAGATCGAGTACACCGTCGCCACCGACCTCGACCTCATGCAGCCGCTGCTCGAGATCCTGGTGCGCCAGACGGGAGACCAGATGGCCGGATCCACCCTGCAGCTGCTCGACGGCTTCCGGGTGCAGATCGGCGAGGAGATGGACCTGCGCAACGAGGCACGCTCGCTCGCGCACTTCCGGCGGCTGCAGAGCGAGTTCGACCTGAAGCTGATGGCGGTGCCCGAGCCGTACCCCGAGCTGTCGGGGCGCAACGTGCTCACGATGGAGTACTTCGACGGCGTGCCGATCGACGACCTGGCCCAGGTGGCCGACCTCGGCTTCGACCCCGGCCCACTGGTCCAGGAGGTCATGCGCTCCTTCTTCCTCACCACGGTGCGCTGGGGCGCGTTCCACGGCGACGTGCACGCGGGGAACATGATGCTGCTGCGCGACGGGCGCATCGGCGTCATCGACTGGGGCATCGTGGGGCGCCTGGACCCGTCCACCCACCGCTTCTTCCTGGCGTTGCTCTCGGCCGCCATGGGCGACGAATCGGCCTGGCCGCTGGTCACCAGGCACATCACCGACGTCTACGGCCCGGCCATCGGTGTCGCCGTCGGCATGTCCGACGACGAGCTCACCGTCTTCGTCCGCTCCATCTTCGAGCCCGCGCTGACCCGGCCCTTCGGGGAGGTCAGCCTGGCCGGCATCATGCAGACCATTCAGCTGCAGATGGCCAAGGCGCAGGGAGTGGAGGCCCACCGGCGCAGCGTGCGGGCGATCGTGCGCCGCCTGCGGACCCAGCGCAGGGTGCGCCGCATGGCCGACCAGGCCGGCGGCCTGATGTCGGACTTCGACCGCGGGATGTTCCTCCTGGGCAAGCAGCTGATGTACTTCGAGCGCTACGGCCGCATGTTCGTGTCCGAGGTCCCCATCCTCAACGACCGCGCCTTCATCGCGCAGCTCCTCGCCGGGGTGGACCTGTCCGCCCCGGCCGACTGAGGTGGTTCCGGCCGGGCCCGTTCCGGTCTGGAGGGGGACGCACCTGGCACAGAAATGGAATCTGTTCTATTTTCACCCCGGGCCCGCCGGGCCCGGGAACGACGGGGAGGTGACATGGCAGACGAGGTGGTCTACAGGGCCGACCACGTCCTGGAGTACCCGTTCGTGCGCTCGGTGGGGCCCGTCGTCGGGGCCTTCCTGACCGGCCTGCGCGACGGCAGGGTGGTGGGGACCCGGGGCACCGGAGGACGGGTCATCGTGCCGCCCACCGAGTACGACCCCGAGACCGGCGAGGAGACGTCCGGCGTGGTCGAGGTCGGCCCGGAGGGGACGGTCACCTCGTGGTCCTGGGTGCCCCGGCCGCGATCCAAGCACCCGCTGCAGACGCCGTTCGCCTGGGTTCTGGTGCGCTTCGACGGCGCCGACACCTCGTTCCTCCACGTGCTCCCCGCCGCCGGGCCCGACGAGGTCGCCACCGGCATGCGCGTGCGCCCCGAGTTCGCACCCGAGGACGAGCGCGTCGGGCACGTCAAGGACATCAGCCACTTCGTGGCGGCCGGGGGTGCGTCGTGAGCGAGCGTGGGCCGGTGACGATGATGGACGCGGCGACCCGTCTCGACTACGTGTTCACGGCCGGCGTCGCCATGAGCAAGAACCTGCACGGGTACGAGCAGGGCAAGTTCATCGGGCAGCGCTGCCCCAAGTGCAAGAAGGTCTACATCCCCTCGCGGGGCTCGTGCCCGACCGACGGCCTGCCCACCGACGAGATCGTCGAGCTCCCCAACACCGGCACCGTGACCACCTACTGCGTGGTCAACGTGCCCTTCGCGGGCCAATCGATCGAGATCCCGTACATCTGCGGCCAGATACTGCTCGACGGGGCGAACCTCTCCTTCATGGGGTTGCTCCAGGAGATCCCGATCGACGAGGTGCGCATGGGCCTGCGGGTGGAGGCGGTGTGGGTGCCACCCGAGGAGTGGGGGCCGACGTTGGCCTCGGTCAAGTACTTCCGGCCCTCCGGCGAGCCCGACGCCGACTACGAGACCTACAAGGAGTACCTGTGAGCCAGTTCCCCGCGCTCACCTCGGGCCATCGGCCCGTCGGGGTGGTGTCGTTCGCGCAGTACGACAACGTGCGGCGCGAAGAGGCGCGCAACGAGGTGGAGATGCTCATGCCGGTGGTGGCCGAGGTGTTCGGCAACATCGGCATCACCAAGGACGACGTCGGCTTCATCTGCTCGGGCTCGACCGACTACCTGATCGGCGGGCCGTTCTCCTTCGTCGCCGCCCTCGACGCCGTCGGCGTGTGGCCGCCCCGGGCCGAGTCCCACGTCGAGGCGGACGGCGCCTGGGCGCTCTACGAGGCCTGGGTGCTGCTGCAGGAGGGGGAGATCGACGCCGCGCTCGTCTACTGCTTCGGACGCTCGTCGATGGGCGACCTGGGCCAGATCCTGTCCGTGCAGCTCGATCCGTACTACCTGGCCCCGCTGTGGCCCGACCCGACCTCGCTCGCCGCCCTGCAGGCCCAGGCCATGATCGACAAGGGGATGGCCAGCGAGGCCGACTTCGCCGCCGTGGCCAGCCGCTCCCGCCGCTCGGCGCTGTCGAACCCCAAGGCCCAGGTCGCCTACGACCGCTCGCCCGAGGAGCTCCTGAAGGAGGACTACGAGGTGGCGCCGTTGCGCCGACACGCGCTGCCACCGCTCACGGACGGCTGTGCCGCGGTCGTGCTGGCCGCCGGCGAGCGGGCCTACGAGCTGTGCGAGCGGCCGGCCTTCATCACGGGCATCGACCACCGGATCGAGACCCACTCGCTGGGTGCCCGCGACCTCACGGCCTCACCCTCGACGAAGCTGGCCGGCGAGAAGGCCGGGGTGGGCGCGAAGAAGGTGGACGTCGCCGAGCTGCACGCGCCCTACGCCCACCAGGAGCTGATTCTCGCCGAGGCCCTGGGACTGGCTGACGACGTGGCCGTCAACCCCTCGGGTGGCGCGCTGGCGGCCAACCCGATGATGTCGGCCGGCCTCATCCGCATCGGCGAGTCGGCCCGGGCCATCTGGTCCGGCCAGGCCGACCGGGCGGTGGCGCATGCCACGTCGGGCCCGTGCCTGCAGCAGAACCTGGTCTGTGTCCTGGAGGGTGTGTGATGGCCGAGCGCTGCGCAGTCATCGGGATCGGCCAGACGGTGGCCAAGTCCAAGCGGGAGGACGTCTCCATCGCCGGCCTGGTGCGCGAGGCCGCACTGGCGGCACTCGAGGACGCCGGGCTCACCTTCGCCGACATCGACGCCGTGGTGGTCGGCAAGGCGCCCGACATGTTCGAGGGCGTCATGATGCCCGAGCTGTACCTGGCGCCGGCCCTCGGCGCCGTGGGCAAGCCGATGTTCCGTGTCCACACGGCCGGGTCGGTCGGTGGCTCCACCGCCATCGTGGCGTCGCACCTCGTGGCGTCGGGGATCCACGACCGCGTGCTGACGGTGGCCTTCGAGAAGCAGAGCGATTCGGACGCCATGTGGGCGCTTTCCGTGCCCCAGCCGTTCTCCGCCCCGCTGCTCGCCGGGGCGGGTGGCTACTTCGCGCCGATCATCCGGGCCTACATGTACCGTTCGGGCGCGCCACGCGACATCGGCATGATGGTGGCGGTCAAGGACCGGCTGCACGCGCTGAAGAACCCGTACGCGCACCTCCACCTGCCCGACATCTCCATGAAGATGGTCGAGGACTCGATCATGCTGTGGGACCCGCTGCACTATCTCGAGTCGTGCCCGTCCTCCGACGGCGCCGCCGCGATGGTCATCGGGTCGGAGAAGGCGGCGGGTGCGGCCACGGCGGCGACGGGTCGGCCACCGGCGTGGATCCACGGCATGGCCATGCGCTCGGAGCCCACGATGTTCGCCGGGCGCGACCAGGTCAACCCGCAGGCGGGCCGGGACTGCGCGGCCGACCTCTACCGCCAGGCCGGCGTCACCGACCCCCGGGCCGACTTCGACATGGCCGAGGTGTACGTGCCCTTCAGCTGGTACGAACCGATGTGGCTCGAGAACCTCGGCTTCTGCGCCGAGGGCGACGGGTGGAAGCTCACCCAGGCGGGGGCGACGTCCATGATCGAAGGCGGCGACATCCCGTGGAACTGCTCGGGCGGCGTCCTGTCGTCCAACCCCATCGGCGCCTCCGGCATGCTGCGCTTCCTCGAGACCGCCCTGCAGGTGAGGGGCATGGCGGGGGAGCACCAGGTGCCCGACGCCCGCCGGGCGCTCGGCCAGGCCTACGGTGGTGGTTCCCAGTTCTTCGCCATGTGGGTCGTCAGCGCAGACAAGCCCTGACACCCGGCCCTGCCGATATGCTCGGCGGAGCCAAGCCAGCCCTGACCAGGAGGTATACGTGAAGGTCGTCGTGGACTTCGACGAGTGTGCCAGCAACGGCGTGTGCATGGGCATCCTGCCCGAGGTCTTCGAGGTCCGTGACGACGGGTACCTCTACGTCCTCAACGAGCACCCACCCGAGGAGTTCCGCGAGCGGCTGCGTGAAGCGGTCAACGGCTGCCCCACGGGCGCCATCTCCATAGAGGAAGACTGACGCCGGGCCGTCCTTCCCACACTCCGTCGGCGCCGGGGTGCGCCGCCGCACCGCATGACTGACACCGGCCCAGTTCCCCGCGCGCGCTTCGCCCCGTCGCCCACCGGCTACTTCCACGTCGGCAGCGCACGGGCCGCCCTGTACAACTGGCTGTTCGTGCGCCGCCTCGGGGGCACGTTCATTCTGCGCATCGAGGACACCGACGAGGCGCGCAACCGGCCCGAGTGGACCGACGGGATCATCTCCGCGCTCGACTGGCTGGGCATGGAGCCGGACGAGGGGCCGTTCTTCCAGTCGGCCGCCGAGGGGACGCACGCCGCCGCCATCGAGGCGCTCTGGGACAGCGGCGCGCTCTACGCCTGCGGGTGCACGCGCGAGGAGATCGACGAGCGCACAAGGGCGCGCGCTGCGGCGGGGGACCCCACGCCGGGCTACGACGGGTACTGCCGCGACCTCGCGCTGCCGCGCGGCGAGGGCCGCGCGCTGCGCTTCCGCACGCCCGACGACGGCGTGGTGCTGGTGCACGACCTGGTGCGCGGCGAGGTCGAGTTCCCGCAGCGTGCGCTCGAGGACTTCATCTGCGTGAAGGGGAACGGCAAGCCGCTGTTCGTCCTGGCCAACGCGGTGGACGATCGCACCATGGCGATCACGCACGTGATCAGGGGCGAGGACCAGCTGCCGACGACCCCGAAGCAGATCATGCTGTGGGGCGCGCTCGACACGGCCGAGGGCCGTGACCTCCCGCTGCCGGCGTACGCCCACCTGCCCCTTCTGGTCAACGAGCGCGGCAAGAAGCTCTCCAAGCGGCGTGACCCGGTGGCGGTGGAGATGTACCGGGAGCAGGGGTACCTGCCGGCGGCCTTCCGCAACTACCTGGCGCTGCTCGGATGGAGCCCGGGGGACGAGGAGATCGTGCCGATCGAGGTGATCATCGAGAAGTTCCGGCTCGAGAACGTGCAGCGCTCACCGGCCTACTTCGACGTGAAGAAGCTCTCGCACATCAACGGCGTCTACATCCGCGCCCTGCCGCTCGAGCAGTTCGTGGCGGCGGCGCGGCCGTGGGTCGACCCGGTGCCGGGGGAGTGGGCCCCGGGCGGGTGGCGCGACCCCGACACGGAGGCGCCCGCCGTGGAACCGCCGCCGTGGCCACCGGAGCGCTTCGATAGCCGCACCTTCGAAGAGGTCGCCGCCGTGGCCCAGGAGCGCGTGTCCGTGCTCGGGGAGCTGCCCGAGCTGGTCGACTTCTTGTTCCTCGAGGACGCCCCGGACGACGAGGACAGCTGGCAGAAGGCGATCGGCGGCGACGACATGGCGTCGCGGATCCTGCACGACGCCCTGGCGGCGTACGAGACGTGCTCGTGGGACAAGGACTCGCTCCACGAGGCGACGCTGGCCATCGCGGACTCGGTCGGCCGCAAGCTCGGCAAGGCCCAGGCGCCGATCCGGGTGGCCGTCATGGGGAGGACCCGCGGCCTCCCGCTGTTCGACTCGCTGGCGGTGCTCGGCCGCGAGGAGACGCGCCGCCGCCTGGCGGCCGCGCTCTCCCGGCTGGCCCCGCCGGGCTGATGCTGCTGGCGCCGCTCCGCTGGGCGCTGCGCATCACCGTGCTGGTCCTCGCCGTGATCGTCGTCTACTTCGGCGTGACCCTGGCGCAGGTGTGGCTGACCTCGCGCCAGTACGATCCCCACCCGGCGGGCGCCATCCTGGTGATGGGGGCGGCGCAGGACGACTGCGTTCCCACCCTCGACTTCCGGGCGCGGCTCGACCAGGCGGCGAAGCTCTACCAGGAGGGCTACGCACCGCTGATCATGGTCACCGGCAACAAGCAGCCGGGAGACAGGTGCACCGAGTCGCAGTCCGGCAAGATGTACCTGGAGAAGATCCACAACGTGCCGGCCGCGTCCATCCTCGAGGCCGGTGGCGACGACAGCTACGAGAACATCTCCGATGCCCAGAAGCAGCTGTTGGCGCACAACGCCCGGGTGGTGCTCGTCACCACCGACCCGTTCCACGAGGACCGCTCCATGGCCATCGCCTCGGATCTCTCGCTCTCCCCGTCACCGACGCCGACGCAGACCTCGCCCATCACCGGCTGGTCCACCCTGCCCTACTTCCTGAAAGAGGCGGTGGGCGTGGGGCTGGGCCGGATCATCGGCTACAACCACCTGGAGTGGCTGCACGACGCCTGAGCGGTGACGCGCCGTTCAGGTGGTCGAGGTGGTAGTGGGAGCGGTCGCCGTGGGTGAGAGTGCCTTGAAGGTGATCCTCACGACGGTGCCCTGGCCCTGAACGTTCCCCACCCCGATGACGCACGACGCGTGGCCCGGCGTCGCGCAGTAGCCGTCGCCGATGATCCCGGTCTCGACGCGGAAGCGGGCGGTGAAGGTGCCGTTGGTGCGGACCCGGATCGCCTGGGC
>JBKQUM010000083.1:0-17617 GCA_052140165.1 Acidimicrobiales bacterium | reverse complement strand
CGTCGACCCATCCCTGCAACGCGGTGCAGGTCACCGCGGCCCAGGCTGTGCCCCAGATCTTCTGGGGCGGGTTCAACGTGCTGAACGGCCACGCGGGCTCGACCGTCACCACCGACAGGTCCTCCATTGCCGCCCAGACGCCCGAGGCGGCGTTCTCCATCGGGTCGTACCTGGCCAACTTCGACTCGCAGCAGTCGGGCGTGCTCAACGCCATCCTGGGGGGTCTGGGGACGACGGTGAACCTGACCGCGGTGGGCTACCAGGGCCTGGCTAACACTTACGTGACCGTCAACCAGCTGATCACGGCATCGGGCGGCCTGCTCACGACATCCAATGTCATGACTGCGTCGCTCCCAGGCAGTGAATGGTCGACCATCTGGAAGGATGCCGTGGCCAACCAGGTGGCACAACTCAATTGCGCCTCGTCGCCCACTCCCAGCCCGTGCAACGCGGGAACCGCGCTGACATCGCTCGGCAGCTGGTCGACGTCAGCGTCGCTCTGCCAGATGGTCTCCATCAACGGGTCCTCCTGCGCCCCCGGCAACAACACCCTCTCCACGTCCGCCCTGTCGACCAGCCTGAACGTGCTCCAGATGCTCACCACCGAGGCGGAAGTGGCCAACGGGACCAACGCGATCAACGTCCAGTCCGCTTTGGGCATCACGGGGGTGACGGCGTCCCAGCTGTACCTCACCGTCGGCCAGATTCCCCAGGTGGCCTACGGACCGGTCGGCACCACGGCTACCACCGCCCAGGTGCAGGCCGACCTGAAGCTCACCGTCGGAGGTCAGGTGCTCGACATCCCGCTGACGGCGGCCAGTGGCACGGCGACGTTGAAGACGGTTGCCTGCCAGTACAACTCCATGGCGTCCTCGAAGATCGCGGTCACCACGACCGCGACGTCCGCCGCCATCACCCTGGGCGGTGCCGCCGTCGCCACCCTGAACATCGGCGGTTACGGCCCCACGCCGCAGATCAGCTTCTCCCCCACCAACGTGCCGCCGACCGCCAGTACCGCCGCGGCCGGCTCCAACCCGATCACCGTCGGCACCTCCACCCCCTCCTACAGCGGGCTCAACCCCCTGAGCCCCGCCTACCCCGTCCTGACGCTGCTGGAGGACGCGCTCGTGCCCGTCCTACAGGCGTCGGGCGTGACGGTGGCGGGTGCCCAAGTGGCCTACCTCAGCACCAACTGCGACGCGGTGTCGCTGGTGCAATGAGCGCGTCCGTCACGCTTCTCGGCGGCGCCGCCCTGGGCGTCGCGGCGGGCTCTCTGCTCGTCCCCTTCACCCGACGCGAGCTGGCAGCCTCCATGGCACGATCGTCCCCGGGCGAGACGGCCGTCACGCCGGCCGCGGCCACGTCCGCGCCGCGCGTCACCACGGGCCAGTGGGTGGCGCTGGCCACGGCCTCGGGCCTGCTCCCTGCGTACGTGCTGCACCGGGTCGGCTGGTCGATCATCGCCCTCCCGCCCCTGCTCCTGCTCGTCGGCCTGGTGCAACTCGCCTACTGCGACCTCACCCGGCGGCTGCTGCCCAAGACGCTGGTCTACGCACTCAGCGCGGCCGTGATCGTCAGCGGCGTCGTCATCGCCGGCGTCACGCACGAGTGGCAGCGCCTGCTGGTCGCGTCCCTGGGAGGGCTGGCCTTCTTCGCGCTCTTCTTCGTCATCAACCTGATGAACCCGCGCTGGATGGCCTTCGGCGACGTCCGGCTGTCCCTCGTGGTCGGCTTCGGCCTCGCCTGGGTGAGCCCGATCGCGCTCCTGGAAGGCTTCTTCCTCGCCAACCTGGCGGCGGCGATCGTCGGGTTCGGACTGATCGCCCTGCACCGGGCCGAGCGCAGATCCGCCGTGCCCTTCGGTCTCTATCTGGCTCTCGGCGCCGCCCTGGTGCTCCTCACCTGGAGCTAGGCCGACCGCCCGATTCGGAGGGACTCAGAGGACCTTCACGTTGTGGGCCTCGTCGCCCTTCTTCCCGGTGCCGATGGTGAACTCCACCGTGGCGCCCAACGCGATGCCGCGGCCCGCGTCCCCCTCGACCTGCGAGTGGTGCACGAAGAGATCCCCGCCGCCCTGGCGCTCCACGAACCCGTAGCCGCGGGAGTTGTTGAAGAACTTCACCGTACCCGTCAGCTTCTTGGCCTTCCGGCTCTTCGACGAACCGCCCGCAGCCGACTCCTGCGGCGCCGGCGCCGTCGCCGAGAATGGAGCGAGAAGCACGGGTTCGAGGCCCAGCGCACGTTGCACGCCGTGCATCTCCTGGCGTTGCTCGGGGGTGACGAGCGAGACGACGGTGCCGGTGCGCCCGGCCCGGCCCGTGCGGCCGGACCGGTGCACGTAATCCACGTGGTCCGTGGGCGGGTCGAAATGGACCACGCACGGCAGGCCGTCGACATGGATACCGCGCGCCACGACGTCGGTGGCGACCAGCGCGTCTGCACGGCCCTTGGCGAAGGAGTCGAGGGCGCGCTCCCGCTGTCCCTGCGTACGGTTGCCGTGCATGGGGACGGCACGCACCCCGTGGGCCTGGAGCTGCTTGACGACGCGATCGGCCCCACGCTTGGTGCGGCAGAAGACGAATGCCTGACCGTGGCGCTCTATCAACTTCGCGGTGATGGCGACCCGATCGGCCCGGTCCACCTTCCAGAAGTGGTGGTCGACGTCCCCCTTGGCCTCCGCGGTCGCCTCGATGGCGACCTTGACCGGGTCCCGCTGGTAGCTGCGGATGACCGACTCCACCTCGCGCCCGATGGTGGCCGAGAACAGCATGACCTGGCGGTTCGGCGCCGTCTGGTCCAGCAGGCGGCGCACGGCGGGCAAGAAGCCCATGTCCGCCATGCGATCCGCCTCGTCGAGCACGACCGTGGTCACGTCGTCGAGCCGGACGTCGCCCCGCTCGATCAGGTCCTCCAGGCGGCCCGGGCACGCCACCACGATGTTGACGCCCTTCTGCAGGGCCCGGACCTGCTCGCGGTAGCCGGTGCCGCCGAAGATCGAGACGACGCGCTTGCGCTCGTGCCCGAGGAGGTCGCCGAGCACCTCGTGCACCTGCGAGGCCAGCTCGCGTGTCGGCACGAGCACGAGCGCCCTCGGGCGACGCGGCATTGAGCGCTCGGTGTTGACGACGAGAGGGATCCCGAAGGCCAGCGTCTTGCCGGAGCCGGTGGGAGCCTTGCCGCAGATGTCGCGCCTCGCGAGCGCAGCCGGGATGGTGGCCGACTGGATGGTCAGCGGCTCGGTGATGCCCTGGCGGGAGAGGACCTCGTTGTACGCCGCGGGGACGCCAAGGTCTGAGAAGGAAGAGATGAGAGACTCCGATCGGGTGAAGAGTGGCCTACTCGATCGTCTGTCTCGAACGGGCCCCGCCGGGCGAAATACCCGGCTGCGTTCCCAATGATAGCAGACGCCCCGATTAGTCTTGCGGTCGTGGCTCCAGGGTTGCTGACGCCCGACCTCAAGGAGCGATGGGACTCCGACGGGTGGTGCGTCGTGCCGGGCGTGATCCCGCCCGATCAACTGGTTGCCGCGCAGGACGCGGTGCACCGTTACTTCCCAACTCCCGGCGAGATTGCCGAGAGCGGTGGCACCGAGGCGGGCCAGTGGCACACGTGGGACGCGCCATGGCCCGAGTTCCCGTTCCACAGCTCCCGCCTCAACTCGCTCGTCCTGCACGACGACGTGGTCGACCTCGCCGAGGGACTGAGCGGCACGACGGACCTCGCGCTCTACATGGGCATCGCCACGGCCAAGTACGCCAACCAGGGTTCGGGTTACAACCGGCTCCTCCACGCCGACTACCCCAACCACATGCTGGTCGTGCCCCGTCACGATCCGGGCTACAAGCAGGTTGAATTCTTCGTCTACCTGACGGACGTCACCACCGAGGACGGCGCCACCCGTTTCGTGTCGTGGCAGAAGACGAAGCACATCCCGGTGGAGCGGCACACCCTGAATTACGTGGACTACGCCGATCTCTACGACGACCCGTCGGACGCGGCGGCACCGGCAGGCTCGGTGGTGGCCTACCGCCCCGACGTGTACCACCGTTCGGTGGACTTCACGGACGACACCCGGTACAGGATCATGCTCCACGTCTCGTTCCGCCACCGTGACGCCGGCTGGGGCGGGTACCAGGCGTGGCCCTTCCGCGGGTTCTCCTACGAGCTCAGCAAGTTCGTCCAGCACGCCACACCGCGCCAGCTGGCGCTCATGGGGGTGCCCGAGCCCGGGCATCCCTACTGGGACGAGGCCACGCTCACCGGCGTGCAGGCCCGCTACCCCGGGCTCGACATGACGCCCTGGCGGGACGCGCTGCGCAGCACCTAGAGCGGCGACCCCGGCGCCACCTGCGGCCAGGGCATCTCGCGCTCCGCCACCAGCGCCAGGTCGAGGAGCAGCTCCTCGCGGTGGTGACCTGCCAGCACCTGCAGGCCGACGGGCAGCCCGTCCAACAGACCGGCGGGGATGCTCATGGCCGGGCTCCCGTTCAAGTTGGACGGCGCCGTGAGTGCGGCGGTGTTCATGATCGCCCGGGCGAAACCCACCTCGTGGATCAGGTCGTGCCCGGGGATCGTCGACGGTGGTGGGCCCTCGGCCGCGAATGCGACATCGGGACTGGTGGAACAGAAGACGAAATCCGCCTGATCGAACAGGTCCGCCATGGCCTCGTTGAGCTGGCGCCGGTAGCGCTCGATGGAAGCGGCCCGCTCGAGGTTATAGCGCTCCTGCGCCATCTTCAGCCCAGCCTGCATCTCCCGCGAGAGCCCGTCCAAGTGATCCGGGTACTCGTCCCCCAGGTCCGCCACGAAGGCGGGCTGGTTGGCCATCGCCCACTGCCCGCGCAGTGGAGGCAGCGCCGGCGCGACCGTGACCAGGCGCAGATGGGCGGCTGCAGCCAGCCGCTCGGCGGCGGCGGCCACCACGTAGGTGACCTCGTCGCGCACGCTGGCGATCCCGAGGTCCACGATGACCGCCGCCGTCATGCCCGAGAGGTCGTACGAGCCGAGTGCGGCCTCCCACCCGCCCACGACGGGAAGGCTGAGGGGATCGCGCCGGTCGAAGCCGTTGCAACAGTCGAAGTAGCGCGCCGTGTCACGCACCGAGCGCGTCAGGCAGCCGAGGACAGAGGTGAGTGGCTCGATGGCCGCCGCCGGACCCTTCGGCACTCGCCCGTAGGTCGCCTTGAGTCCGAACAGCCCGGAGAAGCCGGCCGGGATCCTGATCGAACCGCCCCCGTCGCTCCCGCTGGCAATGGGAAGGAGACCGCCCGCCACCGCGGCGGCCGTCCCCCCCGACGAGCCTCCCGGGGTGCGCCCGAGGTCCCACGGGTTGCGAGTCGTGCCGTGCAGCTCGGTCGAAGTGCAGTTGATGCCCCCGAACTCGCTGGCCGTCGTCTGCGCCGCCAGGACCACCCCGGCGGTCCGCAAGCGGCTCAACGAGGTGTCGTCGTGGTCCGAGACACGGTCCTTGAAGAGTAGGGAGGCCTCGGTGTACGGCCAACCCTCGACCCGCTCGAGCTCCTTGATGCCCCACGGGACGCCACCGAAGGGCAATGCCACGTTGGCGTTCGCCGCCGCCTCCCGTGCCCGTTCGAAGTCCGTATGGCTGAAGGCGTTGAGTGACGACGCCCCGATGGCGGCGATGCTGGCCTCGAGGGCCTCGAGGGGGGACAACTCCTTGGCCCTGAAGGCATCGACCAGCCCGCAGGCGTCCCCCAGCCACGGGATGCTCATGACGCGGAGAGTACCCGAGCGCCCGCCGCCGCGCCGCAGCGCTCGGTAACCTCCGGGCGGTGAAGACGGCGGAGCTGACGACGCCGGCCCTCCTCGTCGACGCGGCGGGGCTCGAGGCCAATCTGCGCACCATGGCGCAGGCGCTCCCGGGCGGGCGGTTGCGGCCGCACGTCAAGGCCCACAAGTGCACCGCGCTGGCGAAGCGCCAGGCGGCGCACGGACACACGAGTTTCACCTGCGCCACCATCGCCGAGATGGAGGGCATGGCCCACGCCGGCCTCGGAGAGGACCTTCTCCTCGCCAACGAGGTGGCCGACGCGACCCGGCTCGGCGCGCTCGCCCGGGAGGGGGCGCGGGTGACCGTCGCAGTGGACTCCGAGGAGACCATCGCGGCCGCGGCACGTGCCGGTGTCCCCGAAGTGCTGATCGACGTGAACGTCGGGCTCCCCCGCTGCGGTTGCCGGGCGGAGGACGCCGGCCACCTGGCCGACCGCGCGCGGTCCGCCGGCCTCGTCGTGCGCGGCGTGATGGGGTACGAAGGCCACATCGTCGGGTTGGAGGACCGGGGCGCGAGGACCGAGATGCTCGCCGCCTCCATGGCCAGGCTGGTGCTCGCGGGCGACCGGGTCGGTGGAGACGTGATCTCGGCGGGCGGCACGGGCACCTACGACATCAACACATGGGCCACCGAGATTCAGGCCGGGTCGTACGCGCTGATGGACACGGCCTACGCCAAGCTCGCGCTGCCCTTCGTGCAGGCGCTGACGGTGCTGTCCACCGTGATCTCGGTGTCGGAGGGCTGGGTCGTCGCCGACTGCGGCCTGAAGGCCCTGGGCATGGACCACGGCAATCCGTCCGTGGAGGGGGCCGACGTGTGGTTCTGCTCCGACGAGCACCTGACCTTCGCCCCGCAGGCCCGGTTGCGGGTCGGCGATCGCATCCGGGTCCTGCCCTCCCACGTCGATCCCACCGTGGCCTACCACGAACATCTGCACGTGGTGGACGGCGACGAGGTCACCGAGCGCTGGGACGTCGACCTGCGGGGCTGGTGACCCCGCCGCCCCGCAGTCATTAGGGTTGCCCGCGACAAGGAGGTCGACATGGCAGACACCACGTTCACGATCGGGTCCGCGGCCGCGTGCACCGACGGGCCGTGCGGCGCGGTGCGCAGGGTGGTCGTGGACCCGGTGGCCCGCGACGTCACGCACCTGGTGGTCGAGCCCGAACACCGCAGCGGCCTGGGGCGCCTCGTGCCGCTGGACCTGGTCGAGGTGGCCGGGGATGGGGTCCGCCTCCGCTGCACCCTGGAGGAGTTCGAGAAGCTGCCCCGCGCCGAGGAGACCGACTTCCTGCCCGGAGGCAGCGGCTACCAGGACTACGCACAGCACGAGGCGTACTACTGGCCCTACTACGGGCTCGAAGGCGGCGCCGACCCTGCCGTCGCCAACGCCAGCGGGATCCTCACCCGCGACGCACTGCCGCCCGGCGAGGTCGGCGTGCGGCGCGGCGAGAGCGTGCATGCAACCGACGGGGAGATCGGCAAGGTCGAGGGACTCGTCGTCGACCCCGCGCACGGGCACGTGACCCACGTCCTGCTGAAGGAGGGGCACCTGTGGGGCCGCAAGCAGGTCACGATCCCGATCGCTGCCGTGACGCGCATGGACGGCGGCATCAGCGTGAGCCTCACGAAGCGCGAAATCGAGGACCTCCCTTCCGTCGACCTCTCCGAGCCGGGTCGGTAGCGCTCAGAGCGCCAGGCCAAGCCGTCCCCGAGCACGTCCGGCGAGCCCTGGGAGCCGGGGACAGCCCCGCCGCCGGCTCAGATCCCGTCTTCCCAGCTGTGCAAGGGCCGCAGCAGGGCTGTCTTCTTGCGTTGGTGGCCCGACATGCGGCGGAGGATGTCGTCGAGCACGACGATCGCCGAGTCGACGTGCGGGCCCTTGTTCAACATCACGCACTCCGCCCGCTGCGCCATGGCGGCATCGGTCACCTCGGCCCGTGAGGGGTGTCCGGTGCGGGCCAGATGGTCGAGCACCTCCGTCGCCCAGACCACCGGGAGGTGGGCGGCCTCGCACAACCACAGGATCTCCTCCTGCAGCTCGGCGAGCCGCTCATAGCCGGCTTCGACGGCCAGATCGCCGCGGGCGATCATGACGCCGACACGCGGCGAACGCATTGCGTGCAGCAGGATCTCCGGAAGGCGGGTGAACGCGGCTCCGGTCTCGATCTTCAGGATCAGACCGAGTTCCTCTCCCCCGACGCGGCGGAGGTACTCCTGCACGGTGTCCACATCACGCTCGTGGCGGAGGAACGACAGCGCGATCATGTCCGCCTGCGCCGCGGCCACCCGGAGAAGCGGCAGGTCATCGTCGTTCACTGCCGCGACCAGGAGATCGGTGTCCGGCAGGTTGATGCCCTTCTCGGCCCGCAGTTTCGAGCCACGCACCGAGGCCGTCTGTATGCGAAGGACGAGCTCGCCGGGACCGACGCTGTCCACGACACCGGTCAGCTTGCCGTCGTCCAGCACGACATGCTGACCGGGCCGGACGACGTCGAAGATGGCCGGCAGTGAGCACCCGATCTCCGCCAGGCCCGGCTGCCCGTGGCTCCACGGCTCGGCCGGCTGCAGCCCGAGCGTCAGGCGGAGCCGGTCGCCGGCGCAGAGCAGATGGTGCTGGGGAACGGGGGGAACGGTCCCGACCACGGTACTGTCGCCCCCGCAGTCGAGCAGGGTGCCGGTCTCGACGTAGGTCGTGTCCCAGGCCTCGGCGGTTGAGGTGCCCGGCTCGCACGCGACGACCCGGAGATGGCGGTGCGAGCCCCTGGTATCGACCACGTCGACCACGTCACCCGGTCTGCGCCGCTCGAGCCACTCGGACTCGACGGGGAGGGTCGGCGTCCCCTCCCCGCCCGCCGGCGTCCCGCTCACCAGCTTGAGGGTTCCGGGCGCGACAGCAACTCCGCGGAGATCCCGCACTGGTCGCACCCGGACCACTCGCGGGCCCTCCGCCAGGGGCCCGGTGCGCATCTTCGGTCCGGGCAGATCGATGGAGATCCGGCACGGACGGGCAACCTCGTCAGCGGCCTTGCGGACATTGCGGGCCATCCCCTCCCACGCGTCCGGGCTGTCGTGCGCGCCGTTGATCCTGGCGACATCCATCCCGGACGACACGAGGTGGCGGACCAGCGGGTAATCGGTGGCGGCCTCGCTCGGCAGCGTGACCATCACCCGCGTCACCCTGCCGCGTGGACGTGGCCCGAAGAGGGCATCCGTGTTCCGGTCCAGTGCGGCGCGCCCCTCCGCGAAACTGAGGTGTGCCGGGACGGACACGGACTTGGAGCCGTCCAGGGCCGAGCGCACACTTTCGACGGTCGCCAGGACGTGCGGCTCGCAGCGCCCCAACGACGAGAGGCCACGCTCACCGAGCCTGCGCTGCAACGATCGCTCGTCCCCCTGGCGCAGCGCCAGATAGTGCGTGAGGTTGACGGCATCCGCCCGATGGTCCGGATGGACGAGCGCGATGTCCCCGGCGTGCATGGACTCCCTCCTCGACATGGAGTCCTCGAGCTTCGCCAGGTCCGCGGCCATCGCCTTGCTCTCGCCGTTGTGAGGCGGTGACGGAGCTGGGAATACGGCGCTGACGCGGGCCATCGACGCCTCCGTCGCCCGCCACAGGGACGACGAGGCCCGTCCGGCAGTGCGGAGGGTGCTCTGCGCCACTCGGGAAATGTCTGCGGCGAGGTCTCGCATGGTCGTGCTCCCAGAGGGTCCACCGGAGAGATCGGCGGACCGCGCCCTTTCGTCCTGCCTACAGCTTCGGACTGTCCCGGGTCCGGAGGTAGGGCCGGATGTCACTTCACGGACCGTTTACCCCCAGGGAGTCGGGAAAGTCCCGCATGTCCCGCATCGGTGACGCGAGGAGCCAGACCCCCGCCACGGCTTCGCCGGCGGCACCGATCCACAGTGTCGGTCGCAGCCCCAGGACGGATCCGAGGACACCGCCGAGGAGGGCGCCGATGGGAAGGACGCCCCAGACGACGAAGCGCATGGTGGCATTCATCCGGCCCAGCAGCCGGTCCGGGCACAGCCGTTGGCGGAAGCTCACCTGGCTGATGTTGTAGACGACCGCGGAGAACCCGATGGCGAACGTTCCGAAGCCGAAGAGGAGCAGGCCGGCCCCGGGCATCGTCAAGGGGATCAGCAGGGCACCGATGCTGCCGCCGATGCCGATGATGGTGGCGCGAGCCCCGCCGAAGCGCCGGGCCATCGGGCCGGCGACCAACGCCCCGAGGACCCCACCGATGCCGCCCATGGTGAAGAGCAGGCCGATGACCCCGGGCGAGGCGTGCACCTCGCGCACCAGGAAGACGATCTCGACCGCAGCGGCCACGCCGCTGAAGAAGTTGGAAGTCGCCGTGGTGGCCGCGATGGCCCGTAGCAGCGTGTTGCCGAACACGAAGCGGAGCCCCTCGCCGATGTCGTGCACCAGTCTTGGGTGCCCTCCGACGGGCACCTGGGGCTTCGGCTCGGGAGTGCGGATGGCGGTGACCGCAGCCGCCGAGACGAGGAAGCTCATCGCGTCGGCGGCCACTGCCGCCGAGCTGCCGATGGCCTGTACGAGGCCGCCGGCGACGCTCGGACCCGCGACGGCGGCGACCTGGGCGCTCCCGGTGAGCTTGGCGTTGCCCTCGACCAGATGCTGCCTGCCGACCAGGGCGGGGAG
The DNA here is from genome assembly GCA_052140165.1 of Acidimicrobiales bacterium. Taxonomy (GTDB): domain Bacteria; phylum Actinomycetota; class Acidimicrobiia; order Acidimicrobiales; family RAAP-2; genus Bog-473. The sequence continues at coordinate 7,160 of JBKQUM010000083.1, read as the reverse complement.
GTACGACTGGTACGCGACGTCGAAGAACACGGTGAGGATCCCGCTGGCCAGGGTCACGACGAAGAGCTGGGCCAGTGTGAGCCCGCCCACGGCGTAGGCGACGGGGACCGACCCCAGCACCAGCACCCGGCCCAGGTCCGAGACGATCATGACCCTGCGCCGGCGCATGCGATCCACCCACACGCCGGCAGGGAGACCGACAACGAGGAAGGCCGCCGTCGACGCCGCGGTCAACAGCCCCATCTGGAACGTGGTGGCGTGCAGCGTGCGCACCGCCAACAGAGGAATGGCGAGAAGGCTCACCTGCGAGCCGAGTTCGCTCACCGTCTCGCCGCCCCAGAGCAGCCGGAAGTCGCGGTGCCGCAGCAGCACCCCCTTGGCCATCGGCGGACCCTAACGCGAGGGCGTCAGAGGTGGCAGCGGCCATCGCACGTGGCCTGTCCGCGTCGCGTCGCGGGCACCGCTGACACGGGTGATGCCGATGCTGCGGTGCTGGGTTATACCGGTGCAGTGCGCCGGCACCCTCTCATCCTCGGCCTCGCCTCGGCGGCCCTCTGCGCGTGGTGCGGATGGGTGAGTGCCTTTCACCGCTCCTCCGTGGCGGCGGAGGTCACCTGGGCGGTCTCGCTCGCCGCCGTGATGGCGGTGGACCTCGTGCTGTGGCGCGGCACACGGGGGATGCGATTCGGCTGGCACCTCCGACCAGCCGACGACCCCTGGCCGCGTCCGCATCGAGGGGGAGGCGGCGCGGCGCTGCGCGGTGTGGCGCCATGGGTCGTGCTGTTCGTGGCAGCGCTCGCCTGGGACGTGCTGGGCATCGACACGGGCCCGCACCAGCAACACCTCACGATCAGCGCGCTGGCACAGGCCTACCGCCCGCTGAACGCGGCCCTCCTCCTCGCGTGGATGCTGGCCGGGATCGGCTACGAGGCGGCGAGAGCGAGAGCGCCGGTGGGCGGCACGGGCACCCCAACCCGAAGGGTGGCGCAGGACTCGGACCCTGCCGGGCCCGGTGCCACCCTCGGCGCGTGCCTGCTCGCTCTCGGCGGCCACCCGGCCGGACCGGGGCTGCTCCTGCCCTCGAGCCCACCGGTCGGGATCGCGTTCTGGCTCGCCGTCCCCGTCACCGGCCTTCTGATCGACCTAATCGCCCGACGATCGCACGGCCGCGTGGCCAGCGCCGAGGAGCTCGTCCGTTTCGTCTCCACCTCCACCGTCGCGAACATCGCGTTGATTGCAGCGTGGGCGTTCGCCGGGTACCACCTGTTCGCGCGCTGACCCCGGACGCCTAGCGGGCGCTGCACACCACGGTGGCGTCCGACGGCGTGCCCGCGAACGTGCCACCCTTGATCCCCTCGACCGCCACGGAATCGGTCGACGACGCGGCACCGGCCGCGGAAGATCCAATCTGGGCGACCGTGGATCCGACGACCCGGCCCGCATGAAACACCTCGATCGTGCACGAGAGAGGACCGTGACCTGAGCTCACCCTGAAGGTCACCCGTTCGGCTGGTGCAGCCTTGGCGCTGAGCGGGCTCTTCGGCTGCACCACCGCGGACACGGAGGCAACCGCCGCGTCGGCGCCTCCCGAGGTCGTCGCGGAGCCAGAGTTGCCCGACGTCGCAGTGCCCGATGTCGTCGTGGTGCCAGAGGCTCCCGGATTCGAACTGCCTCCGCAGCCCGCGAACGCTGCTCCGACGAAGAGTGCTGCGACCAGGACCGCCGACGCGCGCAGCACCGCGACATCGTAGCTGAGCGCACATCGAGACCGGCCGACACCATCTGGTTTGTGCCGAGTTTGTGATTGACGACAAGCTGATCACCAGTGACCGCGGTGGACCGCCTCGTCGAAGGGCCGTCGGTCAGGTTTGACAATCGGCCGCAACGGCCGATCGGCGGGGTACCCCAAAGCGATCATGTAAGCGCACGTGCGGTCCGGTGGCACCGCCACGATACGTCGACACTCTTCCTGGTCCCCAACGGCAGAATGACCACTGCCGATGCCGAGGTCCGCAGCGGCCAACATCATCGACATGGTTGCCTGCCCCAGGTCGTACTGATCGATCACTCGATAGCGCTCGGCCTCGGGCTCGGGGAGAACCAGGACAATCCCAGCCTTTGCCGCCGCCAAGCGTCCGGACCCAACCCAGACCGTCGACAGCTCTTGTAGCTGGTCCAGCGAGGTTACGACAATGAAGTCCCATTTCTGGCGATTCGAGGCCGAGGGCGGGCTATTCCTGACCGCAATGGTCGTCAAGGTCTTACGACTCAAGCCTGCTCGACACGGTGTTCATGTAGCAGCGGGAGCACGATCGAGTGTCGCGACAACCCACTCGGCCGGCCTAGACAAGGGGCGGAGTGCGTCTCACCCCGCGGGCAACGTCATCAGCGCGTGTTCCAGATCGTGCAGGAGATCGTCAATTGTCTCAAGTCCGACACTGAGCCTCACCAGATCACCGGGCACCTCGTTGCTAGTGCCGGCGGTGCTGGCATGGGTCATCCGGGCCGGATGTTCAATGAGGCTCTCCACGGCTCCGAGGCTCTCGGCCAACGTGAAGATGCGGGTCCGAGAGCAGAGCTCGACGGCCGCGTCTTCTCCACCGTGCACGGTGAAACTCACCATGCCGCCGAACGCCCGCATCTGCGACGCGGCGACGTGGTGACCTGGGTGGTCGGGAAGCGACGGATGGTGCACCTGTTTGACTGCCGCATGGCCGCTGAGGAACTCGACTATCGCCAGAGCATTGGCGCAGTGCCGCTCCATCCGTATGCTCAAGGTCTTGACCCCGCGCTGCACGAGGAAGCAGTCGAAGGGCCCGGGAACGGCGCCGGTCGCATTTTGAAAGAACCCCAGTCGAGCCGCGATGTCCTCGTCGCAGGTCGCGGCGAAGCCCCCGACGACGTCGGAGTGACCACCGAGGTACTTGGTGGTCGAGTGTACGACGATGTCGGCTCCCAGGCTGAGAGGTTGCTGTATCCACGGCGTGGCGAAGGTGTTGTCTACGACGACAAGGGCTCCCCGACGGTGCGCGGCGGCGGATACGGCGGCGATGTCGATGATGTGGAGCAGCGGATTCGTGGGTGATTCCAACCACACCATACGCGTCGCTGGTCGCCACACCTCATCCATTCCGGAGGGGTCGACGATGTCGACAACCAGCCCGGCCGGGCCGTGGACCGCGGTGGCCAATCGGAATGTTCCTCCGTAGCTGTCAGTCTGCATGACGAGATGGTCGCCTGGGCTCAAGAGGCGCATCACCGCGTCCTCGGCTGCAAGCCCGCTGGCGAAAGCAAAACCGAAATCCGCCCCTTCGAGCAGAGCGAGGTGTCGCTCCAGGCTGGCGCGGGACGGGTTGCCCGACCTGGCGTACTCGAAACCGCGATGCTGGGCGACAGCATCTTGTTGGAAGGTGGAGGAAAGGTAGACCGGGGTGTTCAGCGCCCCGGTGGCGGCGTCAGCAGACTCTCCACCGTGCACCGCGTTGGTCTCGAACCCGAGGCCTTCGAGATCAGGCCGACCAGTCATGGCGACCTCACCGAGCGCCGGTCGCCAGAGTGGCCAGCACATCAGACCGGGTGATCACCCCGACAGGGTGGCCACGATCGAGAACGAGCAGGGCCGGTGCCCCCTCCAGCCTCCCCACGGCGACCTGGACCTGCTCTCCGGCCCCGATGGTGGGGAGCGGGCTGCCCATGACGTCACTGACCAGGCGATCGAGCATGGATGAATCGGCGAATGCAGCATCCATGAGCTCGCGCTCCGTCACACCGCCGACAACCTCTGCCAGGACCACCGGCGGTTCATGCTTGATCACGGGCATCTGGCTCACGCCATACTCGCGGAGGATGGCGATGGCCTCACGGACGGTCTCGTCGGGGTGGGTGTGGACAAGGGTCGGAAGTGACACATCGCGCGCCGCCAATATGTCGTCGACCGTCGGCCCGGCGTCGTGCATGAACCCGTAGTCGGTCATCCACGCGTCGTTGTAGATCTTCGAGAGATAGCCGCGGCCCGAATCGGGGATATGGACCACAATGACCGCATCCACCGGCAGTTCACGTCCGGCAATCAGCGCGGCCGCGATTGCCGTTCCCCCGGATCCACCGAGCAGCAGCCCTTCCTCCCGAGTAACCCGCCGGGCGGTGGCAAAGCTCTCGGCGTCCGAGACTGCGATCACCCGGTCCACCACCGACGCGTCATACGTCGAAGGCCAGAAGTCCTCGCCGATGCCTTCGACCAGGTATGGCCGTCCGGACCCACCCGAATAGACGGAACCCTCAGGGTCGGCGCCGATGATCTGGACCGAAGGATTCTTCTCCTTCAGAAAACGACCAATGCCGGTGATGGTGCCACCTGTTCCGATGCCGGCCACGAAGTGCGTGACCCGCCCACGCGTCTGTTCCCAGATCTCCGGTCCGGCGGTCTCGTATTGGGCCAGAGGATTGTGGGGGTTGTGGTACTGGTCGGGCTTCCATGCCTTGGGGACCTCGCCGGCCAGGCGGTCCGAGACCGAATAGTACGAGTCAGGATGTTCGGGCGGCACCGAGGTCGGACAGACGATCACCTCGGCGCCATAGGCGCGGAGCAGGGCGATCTTGTCGGCAGCCACTTTGTCGGGACAGACGAAGATGCACTTGTACCCCCGACGGATGGCGACGATGGCCAGCCCGACACCGGTATTGCCGCTGGTCGGTTCCACGATCGTGCCTCCGGGGACGAGCTGACCGGCCTGCTCGGCCGCTTCGATCATGGACAGTGCGATGCGGTCCTTCGAAGATCCGCCCGGATTGAACATCTCGAGTTTGGCGACGAGGGTGCACTCCAAGCCGATGGCTGTTCGGTCCAGTCGGACCATCGGGGTATGACCTATCAGTCCGATCACGGACTCAGCCACATCCATCGGGGTTCCCGGATCGGTGACGGGGCGGACGGCGACGCCCGTAAGCGTGCCCGAGAGTTCCGGAGGGATCGGCTCGTCGGTGAAGAGCTCGGTCGGCAACCCGGCCCGGCGCAGACCAGCCGCAACGGGTGCCGCATCGACAAGCGGTCCCCACACGCCGACGCGACGCGGGATCCTCGCCCGCAGCGAGCCGACGAGGGCCTCGAGCGATTCGTCCACCCCGAGTCGGTGCAGCTGGCGGGATCGGTCCTCAAGTCGGGCCGGAGGTGGTGCAGCGCCCACGACGACAAGGAGATCCATGCCGCCTCTTTACCACTTCCGCCTCTCCGGCCGGCACGGGATCGGTCGGCCCAGGATCTGGCTCCCGCCCAACGGTCTCGACGTCTTTTCGGGCCGCCCCATGTCGGATGCCCCGGATCTCCTCGGTGCGCGGGCCAGGCGGTCCCTCGCAGAATACCGTCACCCAGGAACGGGCCTGGTGGGAGGGCGAACCAGCGACGTCGGCCGCACCTGGCGGCATGACCAGGTCAAAATGTCGAAAACCATTGGATCCCGACGGCGATCAAGTTGATCGAGTCCCGCGCGAATCGGGGCAAACAACCGCCGCGTCAAGCGACTTGCCGAGGTGGGCGTTCCGCGGCCAGACGGTGCAAGACCGCCACGAATTGATCGACTTCGGCGCGGGTGTTGTACATGGCCAGGACCCACGGACCGTCGTCTCGTACCCGAAGCGTCGAAGGATCGGCTGGGCGCAACGGTGACCGGCGCGCACGGCGATCCCAGCAGCTGGTCGACGACCTGTCGGGTCAGGCGCACCAGGTCACCCGCCGGGCCGTCTCCTAATCCTGGGTCGACGGCAGACGTTTGGGGACCTTCGGCGCTAGCCGGAAGCCTGACGCCGGCGTACGATCTCTCTGGGTGTTTGGGGGTGTCAGATGCAGCGGCTCAGTGGTGCGGACGCCAGTTTCGTCTACGGGGAAACACCGAATTGGCACATGCATTTGGGCACACTGGCTGTGCTCGACCCTTCGACCGCTCCTGGCGGCTTCGATGTGAATCGATTGCGCGCGCTGGTCGAGGCCAGGGCAGGCCTCCTTGGGCCGTTCTTGCGCCGCTTGGTTGAGGTTCCCTTTGGCCTCGACCGCCCCGCTTGGGTGGACGACCTGCACCTCGATCTCGACCGCCAGATCCGCCCCGTCGGCGTCCCAGCCCCGGGCGGCCCCCGTGAGCTCGGTGCGTTGGTCGGCGACCTATTGGCCTACAAGCTCGAACGGGGCCGGCCCCTGTGGGAGATCTGGTTCATCGACGGCCTCGAGGATGGCCGCGTGGCTCTGCTCACGAAGATGCACCACTGCCTGGCGGACGGAGTTCGGGGCGCCCGCTTGTACGAGGTGTTTTACGACCTCGACCCCGGCGCCCCGTTGGAACGGCCCGATACACGGGTGCTGCAGGGCGAGCGAATCGCGCCCGGGTGGGAGATGACTCTGCGGGCGGTACCCAGGCTGATGGGCACCCCACTGCGGGCAGCGCGTGCTTCTGTCTACCTCAGTCGCTCGGCCCTGAGGATGCTACGGCTTCGCGCCTCCCCGGAATGGCTGGCGATGACGTTGCCCTTCCAGGCGCCGCGTACGTCGCTCAACCGGTCCATTACCGCACATCGAGGGTTCGCCTACTGCTCGGTCCCTCTCTCCGGGGTGAAGGCGATCAAGAACGCCTTCTCAGTGACGGTGAACGACGTGGTGCTCGGCATCTGCACGGGCGCGTTACGTCGTTATCTGGCCGATCGCGGCGAGCTACCCGGCAAGCCGCTGATCGCCCAGATACCCATCGCGGTGCACGTCAACGACGGGGGCGATGCATCCGGGGGCGCGTGGGGAAACGCCACCGCCGTGATGGGCGCCGCCCTGCCCACGCAACTCGATGATCCGGTCGAGCGGCTTCGGGCGATCCATGCCTCCACTCATAGCGCAAAGGTGATGCAGCACGCGCTCGGCGATGACCTCATCTTCGATCTGGCCGATATCGCCCCACCCGGACTCCTCGCCGCTGGAGTCCGGGCTTACAGCCGGCTCCGCCTCGCCGACCATCACCCGCCGATCTTCAACCTGATCGTTTCCAACGTCCAAGGCCCGCCGCTCCCGCTGTACATAGGTGGAGCGCGGCTTGTGGCCAGCTACCCGATTGGCCCTTTGCTCGATGGTGGCGGGCTGAACGTCACCGTGCTCAGCTATCTCGACCACATCGACTTCGGCTTCGTCG
>JBKQUM010000082.1:0-9221 GCA_052140165.1 Acidimicrobiales bacterium | reverse complement strand
ACCTTGGAGTTGTCGTAGGAGTAGGTGATCGCGTTCTCCAGGAGGGCGTGCATGGCCGAGACGAGCTGGCGCCGGTCCCCCATCACGGCGACCGGCGGGGAGGGCTCGTGCAGCACGATCTCGATGCCGCGCTGGTCGGCCGTGGCGCGCACCCGCTCTATGGCGTCGGCCATCACGAGGTTCACCAGCACGGGCTCGCGCGGCGGCGCCTCCTCCGACTCGATGCGCGACAGGTCGAGCAGGTCGTCGATGATGCGGCTCACCCGGAAGGCCTCGTTGTGGATGCGGCCGGCCAGGCGCTGCGCCACGTCGGGGTCGGGCTCGGAGACCAGGGTCTCGGCCAACAGGCCCAGGGCGCCCATCGGCGTCTTGAGCTCGTGGCTCACGTTGGCCACGAAGTCGCGGCGGATCTCCTCGAGGCGCCGGCGCTCCGAGATGTCCTCGATCAGCGCGATGACACCCAGCGGCCGGCGGCCGTCGTCGATCTGGCGGGCCCGCACCTGTAGCGTGCGCCGCGGCGGACCGTAGAGATCGAGCGTGCGCTCGGCCGAGCCCTCGTGCCAGGCGTCCTCGAGCACCTCGGTGACCGCCTGGGCGGCGAGCGCGTCGCCGTGACGGCTGACCATCAGGGCGTTGGCGCGGCCGTTGCGGTAGATCACGCTGCCGTTCTCGTCGCAGAGGACGACACCCTGGGTGAGCGTGTCCAGCGAGCGCCGCAGGCGGATGGCGTCGGAGCTGGACTCTGTCACGGCCTGGGCGGCGCCCCCGGTCACCTGTTCCAGGTAGGCGAGGGAGGTCTCGATGTTGTACTCGTCCCGGGGCGGATCGAGACCGAGCCGGGTGCCGAGCGAGGCCAGACGTTGCGAGATGGCCCGCCGGCCCGAGCGCCGACCGAGGTAGGCGGCCACCAGTCCGACCAGCACGACGACGAGGACCGCGCCCGCGATGAAGTAGATCTCCTGGGTCTGGCTCAGATTGACTTCCCCGGGCCCACTCAGCGGCACGTCCCCAATATGACAGGGCTGGAGAGGCGCGGCGAACCCTCTTCGCCGGGTGCGCGCCCGCCGCGCCGGACGGGCGGCCCCTTCCCAGACGCTAAGCGGGACCGTTTAGCAACGCCGGATCGACCGACGCCCTGGCCCGGGTGCCGCGCGCGCCCTGTCCGTGCGCCGCCCGGGAACGGAAGTGCGGCGAATCATCTCCGCTCACAGAACCGTTCTCCGGGTGAGCGGCGGCCGGAGGTCCCGGCGCCGGAAGTCACCACGGAGGGCACCGATGCTCGTGTGGCACCTGGCCGATGTCTCGCTGAACCCGAGCGTGAACGCGCTGCCCGGTGGCGGCACCCTGCAGGACCTGACCAACGGCCTGGGCGCCTGGGCGCTGATCGCGTCGCTCGCCGGCCTGCTCATCGGGGCCGCCGCCTGGGCCCTGGGCGTGCACTCCCAGAACTTCCAGCAGTCGCTGGTGGGGCGCCGGGCGGTGCTGGTGTCGGGACTGGCGGCACTGCTCATAGGGGCCGCGCCCCCGATCATCAACTTCTTCTTCCACACCGGCACCAACCTGCACTGACCGACTCGCGACGGGGCGTCACCATGCTGGCCGCCGGGTGTACCGGTCTCGATGCGCTCAACCCGATCTGCCAGGTCGGGAGCCTCGGCGGTTCCATCGCGGCCTCTGGCTTCGAGTCCGTTCTCGGCGGCATCAGCCAGTGGGTGGCCAGCGGCGCGGAGTGGCTGCTCGGCCAGATAGGCGACGTGCTCGTGTCCACCACGACCGTCGACGTCGGCGCCACCTGGTTCCGCACCCATTACGGCCAGATGACGGCGCTGGCGGGCGTGGTCGTCCTGCCCATGCTCCTCGTCTCGACCCTGCAAGCCATCGTGCGCCAGAGCCCCGGCCAACTCGTCCGCACCTACCTGGTGCAGCTGCCGCTCGCGCTCCTCCTGGGGGTGGTGGCCATTCAGGTCGTCATCCTGAGCCTCTCCGCCACCGACGCCATGAGCACGGCGGTCGCCGGCGGCTCCGGCGCCGACGTCACCTCTCTCCTGTCCGGCGTGACCACCGGTCTGATCGCGGCGGCCGCGGACCCCACCATCGCCAGCTTCGTGCTCCTCCTGATTGCGCTGCTCATCGCCGTCGCCGCGTTCGTGCTGTGGCTCGAGCTCCTCATCCGCGCCGCAGCGGTCTACGTCGCGGTCCTCTTCCTTCCGCTCGCGCTGGCCACCCTGGTCTGGCCGGCGGTCTCGCACTGGTGCCGGCGCCTGGTCGAGACCCTGGCCGCACTGATCCTCTCCAAGTTCGTCATCGTGGCGACCCTGAGCCTGGCCGCCGGCGCCGTCTCGTCCGGCACCGCCGGGACCGGCACGCACGGCGCCGGGTTCTCGGCCGTCCTGGCCGGCGGCGCGCTCCTCGTCATGGCCACCTTCGTCCCCTTCGGCATCCTGCGCCTCATCCCTGCGGTGGAGGCGGGTGCCGTGGGGCATCTCGACGGGTTGCGGGCCCGTGGGACCGCCACCATGACGCGGGTGCCGCGGACGGCGGCCAACCACGCGCTGCACGGGGGGCTCGAGGCCCTCGGCGACGCCCGCCTGATGGCGCAGCCTGCGGTCGCCGGCGCCGCGTCCGCGTCCGGAGCGGCGCGGACGGCGGCGGGGTCCCCCGGGCCCGGGGCAGAGGGTCCCGAGGGTCCGGGCGGTGCGGAGGGTTCGGACGGCTCGGGGGACGACGGGGCGGTCCGCCTCACCGCCGGAGACCCGGGTTCGGAGCAGGTCTTCCACGCTGCCATGGCACGCGGCGCCGAGCCGGGACCCAAGGGTCGCAAGCCGCTCATGGGCGCGGGCGAGGACGAGACCGGCACCGGCAGCACCGACGGTGCACGCACTGCGGGGGCGGGGGGCGACGCCGCGTCCGACGCCATGGCCGACCGCATCGGGACGTGGCGGGGGCGCCCGCACTGGTCCCCCCGGACGGGCCCGGCCACGGCGGCGGACGCGTGGCAGTGGGAGGGCGTCCCGCCCGGCCGCAGCCTGATCGGCAGGGTCGAGCCCGGCAAAGAGCGCTACTACATGGGCGACGACGGCCACGGCCCGTCCATCAAGTGCCTGCCGCCGGCCTGGCCGCCCCACGAAGCCGATGCCCGGTGAGCGGCGACGGAGGGGCGCGCTACCGCTTCGGGCCGCGAGAGCGCGGTGGCGCCCTGGCCGGATGGCGGGCGGGTCAGATCATCACCGTGGCGGTCGGTCTGGTGTTCGGCGTGCTCGTGCTGCGGTGGGAGCCCAACGCGGTGGGCGTGGCGGCGGCCATCGGCGTGCTCGTCCTCTACGGCGCCCTGGCCACCGTGCCGCTCTCGGGGCGCACCGGCGACGAGTGGCTGCCGGTGGCGGTGTGCTGGGGGGTCCGGCGGGCCGGCGCCCGCGGTGCGCGTCGGATGGGCGCGCTGCGCGGCATGCGGCTGCTGCGCGCCGGCTGGCACGACATGGGCGTCGTGCACGACCGCTCGGCGCGCACGCTGACGGCGGCACTCTCGGTGCGCGGTCGGAGCTTCGCGCTGCTGGGCGCCGACGAGCAGGACCGCCGCGTGGGGGCGTGGGCATCCGTCCTGTCGTCGCTGGCCCGCGAGGGCTCACCCGTGCACCGCGTGCAGTGGGTCGCTGCGTCCTTCCCCGACGACGGGCAGGGCGTGCGCTCCTATGTCGCCGCGGAGGCGGCGCCGGACGCCGCATCGGCGTGCACCGCGTCCTACGACGCGCTGCTGAGCGATATGGACTCGCACACCTGTGCGCACGATGTCGTCCTCGCACTGCAGGTGCGGCTCACCAAGTCGGTCGAGGTCGGATGCGCCACGCTGGCCCGCGAGGTCGGGTCGCTCGTCCGGCTCCTCTCCGACGCCGACGTGGAGGTCGAATCCGTGCTGACGTCCGACGACCTCACCCTGCAGCTGCTCCGCACCTACGAGCCGCAGATGACGGCGGACTCCGGCGACGGCCCGGTCGCCGACCCTTGGCCGATGGCGATGGAGGAGAGCTGGTCGCACGTGCGCGTCGACGGCATGGTCCACGCCACCTTCTGGGTGGCGGAGTGGCCGCGCACCGAGGTGCGCAGCGACTTCCTGGCCCCCTTGCTGCTCGGCTCCGCGCGCTCGACCCTCTCCGTGGTGATGGAGCCGCTCGGTCCCGATACCGCGGTGCGCAAGGTGGAGGCGTCCCGCACGGCCGACCTGGCCGACACGGAGCTACGCCGGCGCGGTGGCTTCGTCTCGACCGCCCGTCACGCCCGCGAGTCGGAAGTCCTGGCCCGCCGCGAGGTGGAGCTGGCCGAGGGGCATGCCTCGTTCCGCTATTCGGGCTACGTCACGGTCTCCGCCCCGAGCGAGGAGGAGCTGGTGACAGCGTGCGACGTGGTGCAGCACGCGGCGGGCCAGAGCCGGTTGGCGCTGCGGCGTCTCTACGGCGACCAGGCATCGGCGTACACCTGCACCCTCCCGCTCTGCCGCGGGCTGCGCTGAGTGCGTCGACTGCGGACCGATCCCACGACCTCCCGGGCCACCCCACGAGTGCTTCGCGCGGGCACGGGTACATTGTCACCGGGCCACAGCGTGGAGGATCGAGGGACATGACCGAGGCGGAGGACCGGTACCAGCGGGAACAGGGCTTTCACGATCAGACCTTCGAATCCGGCAGCCGGGACTCGACCGGTCGCTTCTACACCGTCCTCGCTCCGGCCGAGGCCGCTTTCTGGCAGGACGTTCAGGAGGCGGGGACGGGCGCACGGATCCTGGAGTACGGGTGCGGCCAGGGCGGCCGGCTCTTCCACCTGGCCCCCTTCGCGGCGTCGCTGTCGGCCATCGACCTGTCGTCGGTCGGCGTCCAGCAGGCCCGCCAGGAGGCCGCCGCGCGGGGCATCGACGCCGACATACGCGTGATGAACGCCGAAGCGCTCGAGTTCGACGACGGGAGCTTCGACCTGGTCGTCGGCAACGGCATACTGCACCACCTCGACCTCGAGCGCGCCTTCGGAGAAATCCACCGTGTGCTGGCGCCGGGCGGGCGCGCCTTCTTCATGGAGCCTCTCGGTCACAACCCGTTGGTCAACCTCTACCGGCGCATGACGCCGCAGTTGCGGACGCCCGACGAGCACCCGCTGCTGATGGCGGACCTCACCCTCGCCGAACAGAAGTTCGAGCGGGTGGAGGTCAAGATGTCGGTGCTGACGTCGTTGCTCGCGCTGCCGCTCACGCGCACCAAGCAGTTCGACAAGATCCTGTCGCGCCTGACGGCAGTCGATGACTCCCTGTTCCGGCGGTCGGCCCTCGCGCGGCGCCACGCCTGGTACGCCACCATCGAGCTCGTCCGGGGATAGCGGACCGAGGGCGCCCTCGTACCATCACCCTCATGGTCAACCGCACCGATCCCGTCCCGCACGCGGAGGGCGATGCGGACCGTCCCGGCGGCCCCGACAATCTGGTGGTGCTGCTCCTCGACAGCCTCAACCATCACATGCTCGGCAGCTACGGCGGGACGGAGTTCGAGACGCCCAACCTCGATCGGTTCGCCCGCGAGCGGGCGGTCCGGTTCACGTCGCACGTCACCGGGTCGCTGCCGTGCATGCCGGCACGTCACGACATCCTGTGTGGCTCGCTCGACTTCCTCTGGAGACCCTGGGGGTCCATCGAGGTCTGGGAGGAGCCCATCACCGCGCAGCTGCGCCGGGCCGGGGTCACCACCATGCTGATCTCGGACCACCCGCACCTCTTCGAGGTCGGCGGCGAGAACTATCACACCGACTTCAGTGCGTGGGACTACGTGCGGGGCCACGAGGGTGACCCGTGGCGGACCTACCGCGACCCCAGCTACATCGGCGCGCCCGCCCTGCCGGCCCGCGGTGGCGGGTGGTATTGGCGCGACCGGCTCGGACTCGAGGGCGCCGGCGACCGGCCCTACGACCGCTCGCGCACCTTCTTCCGGGCCGAGGAGGATTTCCCCGGGCCGAGGACGATGCGGGCGGCCGCAGACTGGCTGCGCCGCGGCGCCCCGGCGGACGCCCCCTTCATGCTCTTCGTGGACGAGTTCGACCCGCACGAGCCGTTCGACACCCCAGAGCCCTGGGCGGGCCGCTACGACCCCGACTGGGACGGCGAGCGCCTGATCTGGCCGCCCTACGACGTGGACGCCGTGGGCCAGGGGCGCCTGAGCGAACGGGAGGGGCGGCAGATCCGCGCCAACTACGGCGCCAAGCTCAGCATGATCGACCACTGGCTGGGCGAGGTCTTCGTCGCGCTGGGCGAGCGCGGACTGTGGGACAGCACGGCGGTCATCGTGTGCACCGACCACGGGCACTATCTCGGCGAGAAGGACATCTGGGGCAAGCCGGGCGTGATGCAGTACGAGCCGCTCGGGCACATCCCGCTCCTCGTGCACTGGCCGGGGCGGCCCGGCGGGACGAGCTGCGACGCCCTGACCACCAACGTCGACATCAACGCCACCATCGCCGACGTGTTCGGTGTGGCGCGCCCGGCGACCGGGCACGGCGCATCGCTGCTACCGCTCGTGACGGGCGACGCGGCGCAGGTGCGGCCGTGGGCGCTGGGCGGCGTGTTCGGGACCTGGGTGCAGGTGACAGACGGCGGCCGCAAGTACGCCCGTGGCGCCGAGGGGCAGAACTTCCCCCTGTCCATGTGGTCCAACCGTTGGTCGACCATGCCGGTGCACGGCCTCGAGGACCAGGTGCGCCTTCCGCCACCCGACCGGCGGGCGCGCCTGGACTTCATGCCGGGGTCGGACGTCCCCGTCATCCGCCAGCCCTTCGAGCCGGGCGACCGCCTGCCGTTCTGGGTGGGCCGGGGCGCGGTGGACGCCCACTTCCTCTTCGATCTGGACGCCGACCCGGACGAGCGCGAGAACCTGACCGGCACCGGAGCCGAGGCGGACATGGTCGAGCTGCTCCGGGTTGCCCTGCAGGCGGTCGAGGCGCCGGACGAGCAGCTTCACCGGCTGGGTCTGGCATGACGGACACGGACCTGCCCTTCGTCCTCCCGCGCATCCCGGCCTCCGCCGGTGCGCTGATCTTCGACGGCGGTGGGCGTCTCCTCGTCGTCGACCCGACCTACAAGGCCCACTGGACCATTCCGGGCGGGATCATGGAGGCCGACGGCGAGACGCCGTGGGAGGCCTGCCGGCGCGAGGTGCTCGAGGAGGTCGGGCTGCACGTCGACGGCGGTCGCCTGGTCGCGGTCGACTTCCTGCGCCCGAAGCCGTCCAAGCCCGGGGGGATGCGGTTCCTCTTCGACTGCGGCGTGCTGCCCGACACCGCGCTCGACGCGATCGTCCTCCAGGAGGAGGAGCTCATACGGCATCGGCTGGTGGATCCGGCCCAGGCCCTCGAGATGTTGAGCGGGCCGCTGCGGCGCCGGGTCGGTGCGGCCCTGGCTGCACCGGGCGGGTGCGTCTATCTCGAGGACGGGCGCCCGGTCTGAGCCGGTCGCACTCCCGCCGCCGCGGCCGCCGCCGACGCCGACTACGCCAGGCCGAGCTCGACGGGAGCCTCGCGGTAGAAGTACGCCGCGGCGCAGATCACGATCCCGGCGGCCGCGCCGAGCGACCACGCGGCCCCGGCATGGAGCACGAGCAGCGCGCCCACCAGCGCACCACCGAACTGGGAGACGACCGAGGTGATGCGCCGGGACGCGTTCGGGTTCGTGCCGCCGGCCAGCGACGAGTCCGACGCCAACCCGGTCAGCGTGCTGGTGAGGACCGTCGTGGACATGTCGGGGACCCTGAGCCGGCGCACGGCCGCATTGCGGAGGCCCACGCCGAAGGCGAGCAACGCGATCACCGTGAAGCGGGGCCATCCGGTACCGATGGCGGAGACGCTGCCGGCGATGACCGCCGCGACCGCCGTCAACGCCGCCTCGACCGTCATGACCAGCAGCATCAGCGTGCGGTGCGGTCGCACGCGCTCGGCCAGGCGTCCACCCATCACCGCCCCGCCGAGGAAGCACCCGAGCGCGCAGAGGCTGGCCAGGAAGGAGAACCCCGGTGCACCGGCCGCCGCGAACCCGATCAGGACGACGTTGCCGGTCATGTTGGCGATGAACACGTGCCCCAGCCCGAGGAAGCTGACGGCGTCGAGGAAGCCGCTCACGACGGTGAGGGCCGCCAGCGTCACGATGAGGGGTTGCGGCGGACGATCGGGCTCGCTCATGTGGGCTCCACCTTCCCCGCGACCGACGACGGTCCCGGCGCCCGTCAAGGTAACGGAGGCCGGGGCCGGATCGGGCGACCGTTCACCGTCATGAGGGAGCGCATGCCACGGATGCCGGCCCACCAGGTGACGACGCGCAACCTCGGCGCGGCCTACCCGTTCATCGCCGAGGCGGGCCTGGGGCGGCGCGGTGTGGTCATCGGCGACGACCTGCTGGGCGGGTCGTTCGTCTTCGATCCCTTCGAGCTGTACGCGGCCGGGGCCCTGTCCAACCCGAACATGGTGGTGTTCGGCCAGATCGGCCGGGGCAAGAGCGCGTTCGTCAAGACCTTTCTGTGGCGGCAGGCGGTCTTCGGCCGCCGGGCCTGGGTCGTCGATCCCAAGGGTGAGTACGGCGACCTGGCGGACGCGTGGGACGTGCGCCCCGTGGCGCTGCGGCCGGGTGGGGCCATCCGGCTGAACCCGCTCGACCCCGGGCCCGACGGCGGCGATACGGAGCACGACGCCCGGCCCGACGCCACCGGGCGGAGGAGGATGGAGCTCCTCGCGTCACTGGCGAGCGCGTGCCTTGGCCGCAGCATCGCGCCCCGCGAGCGCGCTGCGCTCGGGGCCGCGCTCAACGACGTCACGGGCGGTGCCGAGGCAGCTCCCACCGTGCCGATGGTGGTCGAGGCACTTCTCGCGCCGAGCGCGGACGCCGCGCGCTCCCTGCGCACCGAGCGACGCGACCTGCTCGAGGACGGGCGCGATGTGGCGCTCGAGCTGCGCCGCCTGGTGCACGGCGATCTGTGCGGCATGTTCGACGGCCCGACCACGCCGGGTCTGGACCTCTCGGCACCCCTCGTCGTGCTCGACCTGTCTGCGCTCTACACGTCCACCGCGCTCGGCGTCCTGATGGCCTGCGCCACGGCCTGGTTGCAGGCCGCGCTGGCCCGCACCGCCGCGGGAGTCGGTGGCACCGGGCCCACGGGGCGTGGGCAGTTCTTCCTGGTGGTCGACGAGGCGTGGGCGATCCTGTCCAA
>JBKQUM010000081.1:0-14553 GCA_052140165.1 Acidimicrobiales bacterium | reverse complement strand
GCATCGCGGTGACCCACTCGGGCAACGGCTACTGGGAGGTGGGCGCCGACGGCGGCGTCTTCAACTACGGCGACGCCCCGTTCCTCGGCTCCATCTACACCGCCATCCCGGGCCAGAAGCTCAACGGACCGATCGTCGGGATCCAGCACCTCGGGGCGGCGCCGGCGGGCTGAACCGGTTCGGTTCGGCTCGGGTCGATTCCGGTCGGGCTCCGGGCACAGCGGGGTCCGGCCCCCGATCCGGGTCGGTGAGGAGCGGCGGGGCGGGCTGACCTGAGTCGCTGCAATCCCTGTGCAGCCGGCGCCCTGGGGGTGTACGGTCCGGCGCGGGGCTCTCACGGAGGTCGGCGCATGCGGCAGTCCATCACTCGGTTCATTTCGGGTCTCGTTCTCATCACAGCCGTCGGAGCCGGTAGCGGCCTCAGCGCCGCTCTTCTCGCACCGGGGGTCGCCGGCGCCACCACGGTCTTCACCGTGAACGACGCGGCCGACTACCCGTTGGTCGGCGGCGTCGGCGGGGGCACCACCACCTGCACCTCGACGAACGTCGTCGACGACGTCAACACGTGCACCTTGCGCGCCGCCATCCAGGCGTCGCAGAACCTGGGTGAGAGCACGACGATCGTCCTGCCCGACCCCTCGACCGTCGAGTACGACGAGGCGTCGGCCTACTCCGTCGAGTCGACCAACGGACAGCTTGACATCAACGACCACGGAAACACCGTCACGATCGACGGCGCCGGCCAGAGCACGGCGGTGATCCAGGCCCAGTGCACGGGCTCGTGCACTGGAGGTGTCACGAGCCGGGTGATCAAGGTCGAGAGCGGCACGACGGCCGACATCTCCGGCGTCACCGTCGAAGACGGGGATCCCGCTGGAGGCAACGGGGGCGGGATCCTCGAATGCGGGACGATGACGCTCACGGATTCGACGGTGACCGACAACACAGCCCTCTATTCGGGGGGTGGCATCGAGCTGTCGTCGAGCGCCGTCGCGACGCTCACGGGCGACACCATCAGCGACAACACGCAGACCGACAGTGACGGAGGCTCCGGTGGGGGCGGGATCTACCTCGAGACGGAATCCGAAATCACGGAAGGGCTGACGATCACGAACTCGACGATCACCGGGAACACAACCTCCGAGAACACCGACGGAGCCGGCCTCGAGATCAACGGCAACGAAGGCAGCGGCAATCTCAGCGACGTCGTCGCCATCACCAGCTCCACGTTCAGCGACAACCTGCTCGGCAACGACGGTTACGGCGGCGGCATCGGGCAGGACGAGCTCAGCACCTTGAGCGTGTCGAGCAGCACGATCAGCGGCAACGGCCCGCAAGACGGTGCCTTTGCCTACGGCGCAGGCGTCTATCTCGATTGGGAAGGTTCGCCCGACACGTTCACGGACGATTCCATCACAGGCAACCAGGCCTACGCGGGCGGCGGCGTCTGGATCGACGGAGGGACGGCGACCTTCACCGGCACCAGCATCAGCGGCAACACGGTCACCGACGGGGCGGGGGGCCTCTACACCGACGCCAACGACGGGGAGCCGCTGACGATCACGTCGTCGACCATCAGCGGGAACGTCGTCCTCGGGACAGTCGGTGACGTACTGCTGGGCGACGGCGGTGGCATCGTCTCCCAGGGCTGCAACGGCATCACCCTCACCAACGACACCATCGCCTCGAACACGGCGACCAACGGAGGTGGCGGCTACATGGGGCTCGACTGCGGTCCCGAGATCCCGGCAGTGTTGCACTCACAGAGAGTTGCGCACGCCGATCGCACCGAGCCGACGACGGCGACCACGGCGTTCCTCTTCGACACCGTCACCGGGAACGCAGCCGGCAGCGGCGGTGGCGGCAACATCCAGCTGTTCGACGACGACTCGACGGTTTCGCTGGCCGAAACGATCGTGGCGGGTGGCATCGTGGGGAGCTCGCCGACGACCAACTGCGCGGTGGACACCGACGGCTACACCGGATCCATCACCTCGGCCGGCTACAACCTGATCGACGACTCGACGTGTGGGACGGCGGCCTCGACCGACATCATCGGCCAGAATCCCCAACTGGGCTCGCTCGGGAACAACGGTGGCCCGACGCAGACAGAGCTGCCGGCGAACAGCAGCCCGGCCGTCGGGGCCATCCCCGACGCCACGTGGGTGGCGACCGGAGTCGGCTCGGACCAGCGCGGCGTGGCCCGCGGGGCCGGTGCGGCCTCGAGCGCGACCATCGGGGCGGTCGAGGTGGGCCAGAACTTCAACGGCTACCGCCTCGTGGCCGACGAGGGCGGTATCTTCGACTTCGGGCTGCTCTTCAACGGCTCGCTGGCCAACAACCACCTCAACGCGCCGATCATCGGCATCGCCAACTCCCCCGGACCGGCCGGGTACCTGATGGTGGGCTCCGACGGCGGGGTCTTCGCCCTCGGCGGGGCCAACTTCTACGGCTCCCTCGGGGGCCAGTCGATCCCCTCGCCCATCGCGGCCATCGCGGCCACGTCTTCTGAGAACGGCTACTGGCTGGCGGCGCAGAACGGCAAGATCTACCCCTTCGGCTCGGTGCCGGCCCTCCCGGCGGTGCAGCTGCCCGCCGGAGGCAAGATCGTCGGGATGGCCTCTGACACCACCGGCAAGGGAGCCTGGCTGGTCGACCAGTACGGCAACGTCTTCGCCGAGGGCGACGCCCAGTACGAGGGCGGCGTCAGCGGACATCTCAACTCCCCTGTCGTGGGCATCGCGGCCGCGGCATCGGGCCAGGGGTACATCCTGGTCGCCTCCGACGGCGGGGTCTTCAACTACAACATGGGCTTCTTCGGCTCGGTGCCCGGCTCGCTCAAGCCCGGCCAGCAGCTCGTGGCCCCCATCGTCGGCATCGCGGTGACGCACTCGGGCAACGGGTACTGGGAGGTCGGCGCCGACGGCGGCGTCTTCACCTATGGCGACGCCCCGTTCTTGGGCTCCATCTACACCGCCATCCCGGGCCAGAAGCTCAACGGACCGATCGTCGGGATCCAGCACCTCGGGGCGGCGCCGGCGGGCTGAGCGCCAACCGGTGTGCCCGGGTCGGGCTCCGGGCACACCGGGGTCCGGCCCCCGATCCGGGTCGGTGAGGAGCGGCGGGGCGGGCTCACGTCATCGCGCTGTGCGCGCCGAGTGCGTCGGTGCGTGGCCCGCACGCTGTAACGTGCCAAGCCGTGGCGCGCACACCGACGGACACGCACGAGTGGCTGAGTTTCGAGGACGAGGGCGAGGAGCGGACGTGGGTCTTCGACGTCACGTTCTTGACGAGCAACTGGACCTGCATCTTCGGCAACGGGTGCCAGGGCGTGCTCACGGGGCCTGCACCGGAACTGGTGCAGGGCTGCTGCAGCTACGGAGCCCATCTCGTCGACAAGAAGGATGCCCGCCACGTCGAGAAGGTGGCCGCCACCCTGACTCCCGAGGAGTGGCAGAACCACGGGGTGAAGAAGACCGTCATCGAGACCAACAAGCACGGCGAGACGGTGACGCGGCTGCACAAGGACGCCTGCATCTTCTTGAACCGCCCGGACTTCCCGGCCGGCGCGGGCTGTGCCTTCCACATCGCAGCCATGCGGCGCGGGGTCAACCCGATGACGCTCAAGCCCGAGGTGTGCTGGCAGCTCCCCCTGCGTCGCGAGGACCAGGTCGACGACGACGAGGGTCACGTCACCTCGGTGATCCGCCAGTGGGACCGGCGCCACTGGGGCAAGGGTGGCCGTGAGTTCCACTGGTGGTGCACCGAGGCGCCCGATGCGTTCGTCGGGAGCAAACCGGTCTACGAGGAGATGCAGGCGGAGCTGACCAAGATGGTGGGGCCGAAGGTGTACGACCGGTTCGTGGCGCTCGTGCGGGAGCGCGAGGTCCTGCGCACCAAAGGGGTTGCACTCCCCCATCCAGCCGTGCGGAGTCGTCAGAACGGCTCGGACGCGGCCGGGCCGGGTGCGACCCGAGCGGTCGCCGCTGCCGCGGCCGTGGAGGGCGGCGCCAGCTAGTCGTTCAGCGGGTCGTCGTCCGAGTACGAGGGCGCGGGAATGGAACCGAGGATCCGGTCGTACTTGTCCTCCTCGGCGAGGCACCACGAAGCGTGGACGTCGTCAGGCTCAGCCCCACACTCGGGACACCGTCCCGTGGACTCGGTCGATGACCGCTTCAGGCTGCGCGCTTCCTCGAAGCGCCGATGGCGTCCCTTTTTCACGAGAACTCCTTGTCACACCCGGTCCGCACCGTCGCGTCCCGCCGCCACGACCAGACCATACGGGCCATCTCGGCCGCCGGACCAGTGTAGTGGCTTCGGGCGACGCGCCCGCCCCGGCCCAGGTCAGGAGACCAGGGATGCAACGGCGCTGTTCCGGTCGTCGAATCCCCGGATGTCGTTGACACCGTCGGGTCCCACCCGCAGGACCTGCCAGCGTCCCTGACCGTCGTCGAGCCGGAGACCCACCAGGAGCGCAGTCCCGTGGGCCTCGAGCTCGGTGACCGTGGCCCGAGGCCTCCTCGACCGGCCCTTGGCGTACCACTCGAGCACCTGGTCGCGGTTGCGACACGGCGGTGTGGCGCTCCCCGGAGGCCCCCATCGGACATCGGGGCTGAGCAGGGCGGCGAAGTCGTCGAGATCGCCGGTCTGGAGAGCCTCACGGACCCGGTCCGCGATGGTCGCCGCGGTGAACGGCGTCACCAGGGAGGATTCGTCGGCGGCGGCAGTTTCGGGGCTCACGGCGGACCATTGAACCTCTACGCTGAGCGCCGTGCCCGCTTTCGATCCCCAAGCGATGATCACACGCTTTCGCGAGCGAGCCGAGGCCGTGCGGACCCGGGGCATGCCGCCGATCGAGGGTCCCGAGCGCCAGCGCTTCCGTGAGCAGGCCCAGCGGGACTACACGGACTACGCCATGATCGGGGACGCGCAGGCGGAGCTGGTGGACGGGATCCTCACTCTGCGCATCGACCTGCGCCCACCCGACGCCCGGGACGACGCCTCGGACTGATGCCCGCCGGCAGGCGGCCGGCCGGTGTGCCGTGGTGGCTCGGCTCCCGGTTCAGCCGCCGTAGTGCATGCGGGTGTCCTCCATCCGGAGGATCTCCGCTTCCGCCGGCTCCCCGCCGACCTCCGTGACCTCCCCGATCACCAGCGTGTGGCTCCCGAGCTCCTCGGCGCGACTGAGCGTGCAGGCGAGGTAGCCCGCTGCGGCGGCCAGCACGGGGACCCGACCCGGACCGACCTCCGTGACGGAGTGGCCCGACATGGAGACGACGGCCCCGTCGGCGGTCCGTTCGACCTCGGTCACCGGCTTGACGAAGCGCCGCACCACGTCGCGGTCGGCCCGGTGCAGCAGCGAGATCGTGAACGAGCGGCCTCGGTTCACCAGTCGGGCGGTCACCGAGCCCCGCTCCAGCGCCACTCCGACCAGCTTGGGCTCCATGCAGACCTGGACGACCAGGTTGGCCGTCATCAAGTTCACCTCGTCCCCGTCGCGGCTGCCGACGACGTACAGGCCTGTCGGGAGCGCCCAGAGCACGCGGCGGCGATGGCGGTCGAGCTCGTCCTCGGCTGGCGACGCGTCGGGTGCATCGGCGGGTTCGCCGCGGGTCGGGCTCACCCGAGGATGCCGCCGGCGGAGTTGTCGGTGGTCGTCGTCGTGGAGACAGCCTTGCCGTCGATCTGCCGTATGCGCTGGAGCGCCTCGTTGAACAGCGCCTGGGCCTTGATGCCGTCGCGCACGGACTCGGTCAGGAGCTTGGTGTGGGGACCGCCGGCGTCGTAGCAATCGTTGGCCGACGTCTGCTCGAGCATGTAGGCGCTGCTGAGAAGTTGGTTCACGTCGGGGTCCGGCGACGGCAGCTCGGCGTAGGCCATCTCGGCGTCGTTGAGCGTCGTGCTGCAGGCGGCATGCAGGGCTCCCGATCCGTTCGGCGCGACCTTGGGCGCCCGTGCGTTGTCGGCCGTGAGCGTGCCGATGTCCGCCCCGAAGCTGGTCCCGCCGACCCACGCCGACATCCGGTGCGCGGCGTCGCCCTGCTGGTCTGCGCCCGCACAGGACGTCAGCGTGAGGGCGGACCCGAACAAGAGCACGACGGAGGGAACCAGGAACCGCCGCCTCATGTGGCCCGGACGATGTGCACCTCTCGCCGCCCCTTGCGCACCACGACGTAGCGGTCGTGCAGGAGGTCGGCGGGGCCGAGCGTCCGGGCGGCGTCGGTCTGCCGGACGTTGTTGACATAGGCACCGCCCTGGTCGATGGTGCGCTTGGCCTCGCCCTTCGATTTGGCCAGACCGGTGCGCTCGAGGACGTCGACCAGGGTCAGGCCGTCTCGGACCTGCTCTCGTGGGATCTCGGTGGTCGGCGCGTCCGCGGTCACGGCCAGCAGCATCTCCTCGCTGAGTCCCGCGATCTCCTCACCGAAGAGGGCCGCGGACGCCTCCTCGCACTTCGCCACCTCCGCCTCGCCGTGTACGAGCGCGACGACCGAGCGGGCCAGGCCCCTCTGGGCGGCGCGGTGCTGGGGGTTGTCCGCCGTCTCCGCGTCCAGGGCCTCGATCTCGTCGTGCGGCAGGAAGGTGAGGAAGCGCAACAGCTGACCGACCTGCTCGTCCGGAGTGTTGACGAAGAACTGGTACATGGCGAAGGGGCTGGTCCGGGCGGGATCGAGCCAGACCGTGCCGGTCTCGGTCTTTCCGTACTTGGTGCCGTCCGGCTTCACGATCAGCGGCGTGGTGAGGCCCCAGGCCTCGTCCCCGCAGACCTTGCGGATGAGCTCGACGCCCACGGTGATGTTGCCCCACTGGTCGCTGCCCCCGATCTGGACGTCACACCCGTGGTCGACGTGTAGACGCAGGAAGTCGTAGGCCTGTAACAGCATGTAGCTGAATTCGGTGTACGAGATCCCCTGGTCCGGCCGCTCGAATCGTGTCTTGACCGACTCCTTGCCGACCATCTGGTTCACCGTGAAGTGCTTGCCGACGTCACGCAGGAACTCGAGCACCGAGATGCTGCCCAGCCAGTCGACGTTGTTGAGGAGGAGCCCCCGGCCGTTTCCGAGGTCGAGGAACTGGCCGAGCTGCGGACGGATGCTCTCGAGATGGCCCTCGATCGTCTCGAGGTCGAGGAGCTGCCGCTCGTCCTCTTTCCCGCCGGGGTCGCCGATCATGCCCGTGCCGCCGCCCGCCAAGGAGATGGGGCGGTGGCCGGCCTCCTGGAATCTCCGCAGGGTGCAGAGCTGGAGGAGGTTGCCGACGTGGAGGCTGTCCGCGGACGGGTCGAACCCGGCGTAGACCGTGAGCCCGGGGTTGTCGAGGCGCTTCGGGAGGTCCGGGTCGGTCATCTGGTGGATCAGGCCGCGGAAGGCGAGGTCCTCAGAGAGCGTCGGCATGCCGCGACTTTGCCATACGCAGGTAGGTTGATCGGCCGCATGGTGATCTGCACGAGCCGGGCCGTCGGGTGATCGGGGCTGGTTGGGGGCCCGCCCTGCCGATGGAGGGCTCGTTGCCGCCGGACCTGCAAGGGACCTTCTTCCGGATCGGACCGGGGGCTGGGCCCGCTGGTGGTGGCAGTGGCGACGGTGGTAGCAGTGGCGACGGGCATGGGGAGCTGCCCGCGGGCACGATGCGTCGGCCCAGGGGTGCCCTGCATGCGGTCGAGCTGCGCGACGGCAAGGCGGTGTCGTACCTGAGGCGGGAATCCGATGCCGATGCCGGGGTGTTCTGGCACGGCGGCTCCGTGCTGGCGCTCCCCGAGGCCGGGCTCCCGTCGCAGTACTCACGGTTGCTCGAACCCGAGGAGTTCTCCGGAGGACTGACCGTGCCCATCGCGTCACACGTGCACCGTGCGGCCGCTGACGGCAGCCGCGTGCTGTTCGCCGTCGACGACGGGCTCGATCCTCGGGGCGGTGGTGAGGGTGACGGCCAGGGTGCGGGTGAGCCGGACGGTATCTGGCTGCGCATCGGGGAGTGGGAAGCCGGCGGCGGGCTGCGCAGTGCCCAGTCGGTGGCGCTGGAGCGGGCCACGTGGCAACACGACATCGGCGTGACGTCAGATCATGTGGTCTTCATCGAGTCACCGACGGCCCGCCTGCCCGACGCCTCCGGTATGGCCGTGCCCTTCGGATGGGTCCCCGGTGCGGAGGGCTGGGTCGGCATCGTGCGGCGGGGCGGTGACGGGACCGGCGTGCGGTGGTTCCGAATCGATCCCTGTCTGGTCACGCATGTGCTCGGGGCGTGGGAGGTCGGCCCGGAACGGGGCGGCGGCGGTGGTGGTGGCGGCGAGATCGTGTTGTATGTCTGCCGCTACGACGCACCCGAGGCGGGACAGCCGGTCGACCGCACTGCATCCGTGGTCGGCCCCGACGGGATCGGCCTGACGGCGATCGGGGGGAGTCTGGGGGTCCTGGAGCGGTGGCGCGTCGATGGCAACCGGCTCGAGCGGGTGCAGGTCGACGAGCGCCACGTCGAGTATCCACGCATGGACGCCCTCTGTGAGGGTGCCGCCTTCCGCTACGGGTACTGCGTCGAAATGAACTGGGGCGAGGGGCCGCCGGGGGCCGGGCCGCGGCGCGGACCGGGTCGGTGGGACACTCCCGCCGCCCCCGATGGTCTGCTGAAGTTCGACCTGGAGCGCAACGAGGTGGCGGCCTGGAACCCCGGTCCCTGGCGCAACGCCAGCGAGCCGGTCTTCGTCCGAGCCGCAGACGGCCGCAGTGACGACGAGGGCTGGCTGCTCACCGTGGTCGATGACGCGAACACCGGAACGAGCCATCTCTATGTTCTCGACGCTTCCTCAATGGCCCGCGGGCGCCCCGAAGCGATCATCCACCTGCCGGAGCGGCTGCCGCTGCGCAGCCACGGAGAATGGGTGCCCGCCGACCGTTATCGCTGAAGGGCAGGGGAACGGCCCCGTTGGACGCTCCTTCGCTGCTTTGACGTCCCTCCGCCCCGAGACCCACGACCGTTCATGCTTCGCATGGCGACCACCACCCTCCGAGACGGCCCTCGCCCCGACACCGTGTCACGTCGGACCGAGACCCTCGTCGCCAGCGTGGCGCAGCATCACCGTGCGATCTCCGCGCATCAAAGTCAGTTGCTCGACGCCGTGGTGGAGCTCGACCGGCGCAAGGCCTGGAGGGTGGACGGCGCGACGTCAATGGTGGCCTGGCTCGTCCAGCGTTGCGGCGTCACGGCGACTACCGCTCGTGAATGGGTCACCGCGGCGGCCAAGCTCCATCAACTACCGAAGATCTCGGACGCGCTGTCGCAGGGAAAGCTGTCCTTCGACCAGGTGAAGCCCCTTGTCGAGGTGGCCAAGCCCGAGACCGACTCTACGTTGGCCGAGCAGGCCACGCACTGGTCGGCCAAGCAGGTGCGGGAGCTCGCGATCGCAGCGAGAAGCCAATCCGACGGGCAGGCCACCGGCTTTTATGCGAGGCGGTTCCTTCGCTTCGACGACCGCCGTCGCAGCCTGACGGGTGTCCTCCCCGAGGACCAGTACGCGGTCGTGAAGAGCTCACTCATCGCCCGGGCCACCCGACGTCTCCGCGATCGGGCGCCGTTCGATCAGCGGATGGCCGACGCACTGGTCGCCGTGTGCAGGAGCGACGCCACGGGGACATCGGGCGAGCACCCGCAACAGGCCCGGGCCGGGGGCATGCGCCGCAACCGACCGACCGTGGTCGTCCACGCCGACATGAGCTTCCTGGCCGGCGGTGAAGGCGGCGCCGAACTCGACGTGCTGGGTCCGCTGTCGCGAGAGGTCGCCCGCAGGCTCGCCTGCGACGCCAAGGTGCTCGTCTCCGCCGACGGGCCGACAGGGCAGAGCCTCAACCTCGGGAGGACCCGGCGCGATCCGACTGACGCCCAACGGATTGAGATCCGGCGGCGCGACAAGGGGTGTCGTTTCCCAGGTTGCACATACACCGAGTTCACCGACGTGCACCACGTCCGGCACTGGATCGAAGGCGGAGCGACCGACCTGTGCAACCTCGTCGAGCTCTGCGACCTACATCACCGCAACGTCCACGAGATGGGGTGGAAGATGTCAGGGGACGCCAACGTCGAGATCACCTTCAAGAGCCCCACGGGGCGGATCTCCGCCTCCACGCCCTCACCAGCGTTCACGTCAGCGCGAGACGGACCGCCTCGTTGATCCTGTCGTGGAGGGCGACGTTCTCCCGCCGCTCCGGCACCATCACCCGCACCAACGCGGGCGCGGGTTCGGACGCGAACGCGCTCAAGGCCGGTCCGAGCTCTGACAACGCGGACACCTCGCGGACGGGAAGCCCGAACCCGCGCGCGACCGCACCCAGGTCGCTGCTCGGAGGTGTGCCGAAGAGACGCTCGAACGTGCTCGTCTCGAGTAACCCCGCCTGGGGAAGGAAGGAGAAGATCCCTCCCCCACCGTTGTCGACCACCACGAGGGTACACGGCACCTCCGGCAGGTTCACAAGGCCGGAGACATCGTGCAGGAAGGCGAGGTCACCCAAAAGCGCCATCGTGCGACCGCCGGTACCCGACTCCGACGCCGCCACGCCCAGTGCCGTCGACACGACGCCATCGATCCCGTTGGCGCCTCGATTGGCCAGGACGCGCGGTGGCGTGACCTCCGTGGCGGCATACCACTCGAGATCCCGGATGGGCATGGACGCCGAGACGACGAGGGTTGCCCCCGCCTCTGCCGCGTGGCGGTGGACGGCCCTCGCGACCTGAGGCTCACTCAGATCCGTCCCCAGCACTCCCGCGATGGCGCTCTGCGCTCGTTCCTCCCACAGTCGCCAGGACACGAGCCATCCCGGGTCGCACGCTGATGCGTCGTCGATTGCCGACGTCAACCACGGTTCGACCGGGCAGAAGTGGAACTCCGTGGCTGCTCGGAGGGGATCCGCCCACTGGCGCCACGGATCGACCACCACGACCCTCGCGCCGGCTCCGGCCGCCTCGGAGATGTACTCACCGACCGCCTTGGAGAGCCACGGCGCGCCGAGCACCACGATGCACTCGGGCAGCGGCGGGTGGGTGCGGACGATCGAATCGGCAGCTGCGATCGTTCCCAACGTCCTGCTTCCGGACCGTGGATCCGCCAAGACTGGCCAGCCGAGGCGCTCTGCCAGCGCCAGGACGCGCTCGCGTTCTGGCGGCACCGGCGCCAGGCCACCGGCGACAATGATCCCCCGCCCGAGGAGGGGCTCCGTCATTCCGGACACTGCCTGCGCGTCATGAGAGAACGGACGGGGACCTGGGCGCGTGGGGAGCTCCTCCGTGGTGCCCGTCAGAGGCTCGCGAAACTCGAGGTTGAGGTGGACGGGCCCCGGCCCTGCCGCTCCAAGGAGTGACTCGGCGTACGCCCGGACCGCCAACGGCCTCCAGGTTGCCTGCTGGCCTTCGCTGGGCACACCCGGCGAATGCGCCCAGCGCACCGATGCCGAGAACAGGCCCAGCTGCTCGATCGTCTGTGGAGCCCCGACGTGGTGCAACTCAGGCGGCCGGTCTGCCGTGCAGACGATGAGCGGGATCCGTGCGTGGTGGGCCTCGACGACAGCTGGGTGCAGCTCCGCTGCTGCCGTGCCGCTCGTCACGCAGACCACCGTGGGCCGCCCCGTCGCCATGGCCAGACCGAGGGCGAAGAAGCCTGCACTCCGCTCGTCCAGCCTGACGTGCGCCCGCAGGCTCCCGGCCAGGGACAGCGCCAGAGCAGTGGACCTCGAGCCGGGGCAGATGACCGCATCGGTGACCCCAAGTCGTGCCCACTCGTCGACGAGGGTCGCGCTGAAGGTGGCCTGTACGCTCATCCGGCGTGCCACTCCATGTCGAGGTGCGCGGTTCGGGACCGCCCCTGGTGGCGTTGCACGGTTTCACGCAGACAGGCCGACTGTTCGGCCGCTTCGGCGTGCACCTGGCCGAAACTCACTCGCTCGTGGCGATCGACCTTCCCGGCCACGCCGGGTCGGGCAGCGTGCAGACCGACCTGCCCGACACCGCCGCCCTCGTGGCGGAGTCGGTCCGGACGACAGTCGGCGACGAACCCTGCGACCTGTTCGCCTACTCTCTGGGCGCCCGGGTTGCCCTGCACGTGTTGACCGGGACTGATCTGCGCGTGAGCCGAGCGGTGCTCGTCGGCGCCACCGGCGGGATCGAGGACCCGGCTGATCGGGAGCACAGGCGGCTGGCCGACGAGAGGCTCGCGGCCGAGCTCGCCGGCACCGGCGACGTCGACCGATTTCTCGAGAACTGGCTGGCCGGTCCGCTGTTCGATCGCCTGGCGGCCTTGGACGCTGCGGAGCTGTCGGAACGGCGCCGCAACAGCGCCGGCGGCCTTGCCTCGAGCCTGCGGCTGTGCGGGGCCGGCACCCAGGAACCGCTCTGGGACCGGCTCACCGCCATCCGGTGCCCCGTCCTGGCGATGGCCGGAGCCGACGACATCCGCTTCGCCTCGCACGCGCTCAGGATCGCTCGCCTCGTGCCGCGCGCTGTCGCCTCTCTCGTCCCAGGCGGAGGCCACGCGGTGCACCTTTCGCAACCGGATCAGGCGGCGCGGATCGTGGATCACTGGCTCGCCGCAGTGGAGCCCGGCCTCATATGAGCAATCCGACCGTGAGGAGCGCTCCGGCGACGATCTGGAGCCGGGCCGTCTCCCCCAGCATCGGCAGCAACGCCTTGCCGCTTCGGTCACCGAGCGCCAGCCGCACCGGTCCGATGGCGAGGGGCGCCGCCACCAATGCGATCAGCGACCAGGCTCGGTAGTTGTGCAGGATCCCGATGGACAGCGCAGCTGCCACGAGGGTGAAGCAGTAGAGCAATCCGGCATTACGTCGTCCCACCCGCACGGCGAGCGTCTTCTTCCCCGACTCGGTGTCCGTGCCGATGTCACGCAGGTTGTTGGCCTCCAGCAGCGCTGCCGCCAGCAACCCGACGGGCACCCCGGCCGACAGGACGAACCCCCAGGCGTAGTTGTACGTGAACAGGTGCCCGCCGAACGAGACCACGAACGGAGCATGTTGCACGTACGCAGATCCGGCCGTGGCGACTAGGCCGAAGAAGACGAAGACGAACAGCTCGCCGAACCCGAGATAGCCGTAGGGCTTCGGGCCTCCCGTGTATGCCCAGCCCGCGAGGCCGCACAACAGTCCCAGCGGCACGAGCCACCAGGTGACCCGTGCCGCCAACGCCAGTCCGGCCAGACCGGCCACCCCGAAGGAGATGAGCGCCGCCAGCTTGACCTCCCGCACGGTGGCAATCCCGCCCGCCACGAGACGGACCGGCCCGACCCGGTGCTCGTCCGTCCCCCGGACTCCGTCGGCGTAGTCATTGACGTAGTTCGTGCCGATCTGGATACCCAAGGCCACCACGAGCGCCAGAAGGGCGTTCAACCACGACAGCTGGCGGTCGAAATTGGAGCACACCGCGAAGTGGCAGGCAGCCGAGGTCTGCGGCGTGCTGATGACGAAGCGGCCGCTGGAGAGGTATCCCGCTGCGGTCCCCACAGCAACGGGCACGACCGCCGCCGGAAGCGTACGGGGGCGCGCGCCGGCCACCCACAGCTTCAGCGGGGGGCTCACGGGCGGCGCGGGAACCGGGAGAAATCCGGGGCGCGGTGCTCCACGAAGGCGTTCCTACCCTCCTGCCCTTCCTCGGTCATGTAGAAGAGCATGGTGGCGTCGCCCGCGAGCTGCTGTACGCCGGCCAGGCCGTCGTCGGCCGCGTTCATGCCCGCCTTGATCATCCGCAGGGCGATCGGCGAGAGGGTCAGCATCTGCCGGCACCACGCCACCGTCTCGCGCTCCAGGTCGTCCAGCGGCACGACCGCGTTCACGAGCCCCCAGTCGAGCGCCTGCGCTGCCCCGTACTGGCGGCACAGGAACCACACCTCCTTCGCCCGCTTGAGCCCGATCGTCCGGGCGAGGATGGAGGATCCGTACCCGCCGTCGAAGCTCCCGACCTTCGGCCCCGTCTGGCCGAACCGCGCGTTGTCTGCGGCGATGGTGAGATCGCAGACCAGATGGAGGATGTGGCCGCCGCCGATGGCGTAACCGGCGACCATGGCGACGATCGGCTTCGGGATGCGCCGCATGAGGATCTGGAGGTCCAGGACGTTGAGGCGCCCGATGCCCCGCTCGGCCACCGCGTCGTCACCGATGTAGCCGTCGTCACCACGGATCTTCTGGTCTCCACCCGAGCAGAAGGCGTCCGGCCCCTCCCCGCAGAGGATGACGACCCCCACATCCGGGTCGTCACGCGCCGCCGTGAAGGCCTCGGTCAGCTCGAATAGCGTCTGGGGCCGGAAGGCGTTCCTGCGCTCCGGCCGGCAGATCGTGAGCTTCGCGATGCCCTCGGCCACTTCGTAGCGGATGTCCTTGAACGAGCCCCGTACGTCCCACGCGGGCGCCGGGAGCGGACGAAGCTCGTCGAGGGGATCATGGGGACTTCCGGTGACCACGGTCTGCACGGCGCCCTACGCTACTGGCCGGTGCCTGAACTCGTCGCACTCGACCTCCCTGGTGGGATGGGCTTTGTCGATGCGCTCCGGGCCATCTGGGACACCGGGGA
>JBKQUM010000080.1:0-11776 GCA_052140165.1 Acidimicrobiales bacterium | reverse complement strand
GAGCCTCGGAGGCCCCGAGGACACGCTGATCGCGGCGTCCGTCCCCGCGGCGTGGCAACGGGACAAGGATGCGATCTTTGCCGGCATGGACCCCTATGCCGCCAAGGGTCTGGGCACCGCGCTCATGGCCGACCTCTCGGACGGGCAGGCGTCGTTGCGCGCCGAGCTGCCGTCCATCGCGTGCCCCACGACGGTGATCGTCGGTGAGCACGACCACCCGCTGGTCGACCAGGCCCCTGAGCTGGCGGCGTCGGTCGCCGACGGGAGGCTGACCGTCGTCGCGGGCGCCTTCCACTCGCCGCAGCTGACGCACCCCGACGACTGGCGGGCCGCCGTCGAGGCCCACCTGGCATGGGCGAGCCCGTCGTGACCGGGTCGGCAGTGCCGCAGGCGAGCGACCGTATCCTGCTGGCCGGCTCGGACATCTCGATCCCTCCCCTGGGTGTGGGGACGTGGGCCTGGGGCGACAAGGGGACGTGGGGCATGGGCGGCTACGACCAGACGCTCACCGAGTCCTCCATCCGCGAGGCCTGGGAGGCGAGCATCGAGGCCGGTGTCGTGCTCTTCGACACGGCCGAGATATACGGCGGCGGTGAGAGCGAGCGCATCATCGGGCGCCTGCTTGCTGCTGATCCGGGCACGCGGGACCAGGTGGTCATTGCCACCAAGTTCATGCCGAGCCCGTGGAAGCCGAACGTGCACTCGGCACTGCTGAACTCCGCGCGCCGCTCACTCGAACGGCTCGGCATCGCGTCCATCGACCTCTACCAGATTCATGGACCGATCTCGTTGCGCTCGCACGACGCCATGGCCGAGGCGCTCGCGGCCGCGCACGCCGAGGGTCTGGTCCAGGCGGTCGGCGTGTCCAACTACTCGGCCAAGGAGACGCGTGCCATCGATGCCGCCCTCCGCCGTCGCGGAATGCGCCTGGCGAGCAACCAGGTGGAGTTCTCACTGTTGCGCGCCATGCCGGAGCGCGTCGGGCTCCTCGACTGCTGCCGCCAGCTCGGTGTCGTGCCCCTGGCGTACTCGCCCCTCGGCCAGGGGCGCCTGAGTGGCAAGTACTCCGCCACCAACCCGCCCCCGCGCGGCCGGACCTTCTCGGCCCACCCCATGGCCGAGGTCGACACGGTGGTGGCAGAGCTGCGCCGAATCGGTGCGGCCCACGACGACCGCACCCCGAGCCAGGTCGCCCTGGCCTGGCTCGTCGCCAAGGGGGCCGTGCCCATCCCGGGAGCCAAGAACCGGGTCCAGGCCGAGCAGAACGCCGGGGCCCTGGGCTGGGGCATGCACGACGACGAACTGGCACGACTCGATGCGGCCGCCCTCTACGGCAGGCGCGGCATCCGCGAGCGCATTTGGCAGCACGGCTGAATCGGGCAGTACCGTCTTGACGTGATTGCCGCGCTGTTCGACGCGGGACTCCCGCCTCTGCGGGGTTCGCAGCTCTTCTCGACGCAATTCGACTTCGTCCCGGTGGCGATGATCCTCGCCGCCCTCGCCCTCTACCTCTGGGGCGTGAGGCGGAACAACGCCCTCCATCCTCGTCACCCGTGGTCGATCGGCAAGACGGCGGCGTGGATCGGCGCCCTGCTGACCACGGGCGTGGCCATCTTCAGCTTCGTCGGCGTCTACGACGGCGAGCTGTTCTGGGACCACATGGTCCAACACCTCCTGCTGATCATGGTGGCCGCGCCGCTCTTCGCCATCGCCTCGCCGCTCGAGCTCGCTTGGCGCTCCACCACCGGTACCGCCCACATCGTCGTCACCGAGGCGCTGCGCTCACGGGTGGCAAAGTTCCTCGGCCACCCGGCCGTCGCATTCGTGCTCTACGCCGTGCTGATCCCGGTCAGCCACCTCACGAGCTGGTACAACCTCACGCTCGAGCACGAGAACATCCACAACGCCGAGCATCTCGCCTTCCTCCTCGTGGGCTACATGTTCTGGCGCCAGATCTTCGGGAGCGACCCGAACTGCTATCGCCTCCACCCTGCCATGCAGTTCTTCTACCTGTTCTTGGCGATCCCCATCGACACGTTCACCGGCCTGTCGCTGGCGGGCGCGACGAAGGAGCTCTTCCCCGCGTACTTCGCCACCCACCGGATCTGGGGGCCCTCCTACGTCACCGACCTCCACGTCGGGGGCTCCATCATGTGGGTCGTCGGCGACACGCTCATGCTGTGGCCGATGATCCCCGTGGCGCTGCGCTGGATGCACATGGACGAGCGCAGCGCCGTGCGCGTCGACCGCGAGCTCGACGCGCAGGCGCTGGCCGAGTCGCAGGCCTAGCCGCCCGGGGCGGGCTCCGCGGGCGTCAACCACCGAGGTTCATGAGCTCGACCCGGACCCCGTCGGGGTCCGTGCAGTAGACGAACTCGAGCGGGGCGCCTCCGAAGTCCAGGGTGGTCCGGCTCGACTCGACGACCGCACCACCGAGCTCTTCGACCCGGGCGGTGGTGGCCGCGACGTCACGCACCCGGAAGGAGAGGTGTGTCAGCCCGAGCTGGTTGACGGCCCGACGCTCGCGTTCGCCGAACGGAGCCGGCTCGCTGAAGGCGAGGAGCTCAATGGCCGTCGGGCCCTTCCGGATGAACTGGGAGGTGACCGCGACGTCGGGCAGGTCCATGAGCCGGGCGAACTCGGTCCCGATGAGGTGCGACTCGGCCTCCTCGAAGCCGAAGGCGCCGCAGTAGAAGGCAAGCGATCGCTTCAGGTCGCTCACGCAGATGCCAAAGTGCGAGAAAACGGGTTCGGGGGTGTCGTCCACGGCCCGTAGTCTGCCCGCCCGGCAGGCGCCTGGCTCGTTTTCCCTTCGGGGTCGGATCGTCCCTAGCCTGTTGGCCGTGACACAGGAGAAGCAGGACCCCCAGGGCAACCCGGAACGCCGTACCGACTCGGGCATCGTGATCCACCCCGTCTACCGCGCCGACGACCTGGAGGACTGGGACGCCGGCGCCCAGCTCGGGGAGCCGGGATCCTTTCCCTACACCCGAGGGGTCCACCCCGGGATGTACCGCTCGAAGCTGTGGACCATGCGCCAGTACGCCGGCTTCGGCTCGGCCGAGGCGACGAACGAGCGCTTCAAGTTCCTCCTCGATGCCGGCCAGACCGGCCTCTCGTGCGCCTTCGACCTCCCGACACAGATGGGCTACGACTCCGATCACCCCCGTGCCGAGGGTGAGGTGGGCAAGGTGGGCGTCGCAATCGACTCGCTGGCGGACATGCGGCTGCTCATGGCCGACCTTCCGATGGACAAGGTCACGACCTCCATGACGATCAACGCGACCGGGGCCATCTTGCTCCTGCTGTACCAGCTGGTGGCCGAGGAGCAGGGAGTACCGGGGGAGAAGATCCGCGGCACCATCCAGAACGACATTTTGAAGGAGTACATCGCGCGGGGCACCTACATCTACCCGCCGCGACCCTCCATGCGCCTCATCGTCGACACCTTCGCCTACTGCGCGGCCAACCTGCCCAATTGGAACACGATTTCCATCTCCGGCTACCACATCCGCGAGGCCGGATCGACCGCCGTGCAGGAGATCGCGTTCACGCTCGCCAACGGCATTGCCTACGTCGAAGCCGCCATCGCTGCCGGCATGGACGTCGACGCGTTCGCACCCAGGCTCTCGTTCTTCTGGAACGCGCACAACAACCTGTTCGAGGAGGTTGCCAAGTACCGGGCCGCGCGGCGCATGTGGGCGCGCATCATGACCGACCGCTTCGGCGCCAAGGACGAGCGATCCAAGATGCTGCGCTTCCATACGCAGACCGGCGGGTCGACGCTGACGGCGCAGCAGCCGGAGAACAACATCGTCCGGGTGACCGTCCAGAGTCTCGCTGCTGCGCTGGGCGGCACGCAGAGCCTGCACACGAACGGCTTCGACGAGGCACTCGGATTGCCCACGACCCGGGCGGCCAAGGTTGCCCTGCGGACGCAGCAGATCGTCGGCTTCGAGTCCGGTGTGGCCGACACCGTCGATCCGCTGGCGGGCTCGTACTTCGTGGAATCGCTGACCGATGAAGTGGAGGCGGCCGCCAACGACTACCTCGAGCGGATCGAGCAGCTGGGCGGGGCGGTGGCCGCCATTGAGGCGAGGTTCATGCAGGAGGAGATCGAGGCGGCTGCCTACAGCTTCGCCAAGGCGGTGGACGACGGCGAGAAGGTCGTGGTGGGCGTCAACCGCTTCACGGACGCCGAGGAGGGGCAGACCGAGGTCTTCCCGATTGACGTGAAGCTCCAGCAGCTCCAGATCGACCGCACGACGGCGGTGCGCGCGGCAAGGGACCAGGCCGCGGTGGACCGCGCGCTGGCCGACGTGGCCGAGACGGCCAAGGGCGAGGGCAACCTGCTCGTCCCGATGAAGGCCGCGCTCCAGGCCATGGCCACGCTCGGCGAGGTGGCCGACGTCCTGCGCGGCGAATTCGGCGTGTACCAGCCGGGAGGGTGAGCGTGTGGGGCACGGAACGAGGTCTGCCTCCGTCCCTTCGTGGCGCGCCCGTGGCACCGTGAACCTGTGAACCGGTGACCGCGGAGGGCCATACCTCCGACGCCGTCCTGACGCCGAACCCGGAGCCCCTCGACGCCGAGGGGCTGCCGCGACAGGCCATGGCGCCAGCGGCGGCCGAGAGGAGGCGCCTGGGGCCGGGCGAGCTCGCCGTGCTCGTCGCGGGCGTGCTGGCCGTGGTCTACGGGGTGCTCCTGCACGTGTGGCTGCTCGTGCATCTCCCCATCTGGGGCGACGAGGCCATCGTCGGCATCATGGCCCGCGCCATCGACTCGGGCCACTTCTCGGCCTTCTACTGGGGTCAGCACTACGGCGGCTTGGAGCCCTACATCGTCGCCCTGGGGCTCAAGGTCGGGGGAGGAGGTGAACCGGCGCTCAACGCCACGCCCGCCCTGCTCGCCGCGATCGCGGCCGTCCTGGTGGCCGGGATCACGCTGGCGGCGGGAAGGAACCGCCTGGTGGCGCTGGCCGCCGGTGCCACCGTCTGGGTGTGGCCCTATGTCGTGATCTGGCAGTCGGTTCGCGAGGGGGGCTTCCGCTTCGCCACCCTGTGCTGCGGGCTGACCGCGGTGCTGTGCTGCATCCTGGCCTATCAACGTCGGGCGGGGCGTCCGACCTGGCTGCTGTTGGGATTGGCTCTCGGCCTCGGGTGGTGGGCCTCTCCGGAGATCGCGTACTTCGCGCTGCCGTGCCTGGTGTTGCTCGTCGGCTGGTGGCGTGTCGGCTCACGCCGGTCGGTGACCCTGGAGGAGGGTGTCCTGGCTCGGCGGCCTCGTTTCACCCCGTTGTTGTTGGCCGCCTGCGGTGCAGCCCTCGGATCGTTGCCCTGGTGGTACGCCAACGCGCGCACGGGGTTCGCTTCCTTGCGGCAGAGCTCGCTCCCGTCCAACGGTGGCGTCACGTACGCGACGAAGCTGTCGGTGTTCTTCCATTACATGCTGCCGCTGCAGCTTGGACTGCGCGCCCTGCTGAGCGGTGCCTGGCTGGGCGGACCCGTGGTCGGGAAGACGCTGTACGCCCTGGTGCTCGTTCTCGTGGCTGGGGCAGTTGCACGCGCCGTCTGGGTCTTCGTCCGAGACATGAGCCGGCTCGTCCCGGTCGCGCTGGCGGCCGGGGTGTTGATCTACCCATTCCTGTATGCGGCGGCTCCGGGTACGGGTTACTGGAACGACGGGCGCTACGGCATCTACGTGCCCGCACTCATCGTGTGTCTCTGGGGTTCCGTTCTCTCGCAGGAGTCCTTCTCGTCCTCGCCGGCGCCACGACGGTCCGAGGACACGGCGCAGTTGGACGCGACGCAGGTTGACCCGAGCCGCCGGTCCCGCCACGCGGCACTCCGGCGAGGGAGATCCGTCGTGCTGGCTCTCGCTGCGTTCGGTGTTGTCGCCGCCCTCTGCCTGACGGTGGTGGCGGCACACTCGGCGGGCATCCCGGCGTCACCCGCCTTCTTCACCGGATGGCGCAACGGCGACGCCCCCATGCAGCAGGCGGTCGATGCCATGCGGGCTCACCACATTGAGGATGCCTACGGTGACTACTGGACCGCATACGACCTCGACTTCCTCAGCGGCGGCCGTCCGCTGGTGAGCCCGTTGCCCTCGCTCGACGTCAGCCGTTCGGCCAGCATGGCCGCGGGGGTGGCATCCTCGAAAGACCCCGCCTGGCTGTTCTTCGCACCAGGTGAGACGGCGCGGGCGTCCGCCGAATTCGCGAACCCCCAGCCAGGTCCGGGCCCGTACACCGAGCAGACCTTCGAGGAGCACCTGCAGCAACTCGGCATCTCCTACGAGGTGGTGCACCTCGGGATCCTCGACGCCATCGTGCCATCACGGAAGGTCACCACGCCCTGACCTGGTCTCGTGGCCATCTCCGAGAGCGGTCCGACCTCTGCTTCCGATCAGCGAAAAAGGCGCCAGGACGCGGAGGGTCCCGAGAGCGATGCGGTGCTCTTCAACGCCTCCGTGATGACGTGGGAACCCTGGCGTATCTGCAGCACCCCGATGCGTGATCCGGCCGCGAGGGGCATGGTGAGCGTGTCGAGCCGGGCCGTCACGGCAACGCGTAGGCCCGGCCACCCGATGACGTTCACCGGCTCGGCCACCATCACCGGTACCGACGCACCCCACTGGGCGGAGAGCTCACCGACCACGTGTCCCGCCGGGAAGACCGGAACGGCGGTGATCGCGCCGAGAGCAGCCCGGACCAGTGCATCGCCCGCGTCCACCGCAGCGGTGTCGGGGCCGTTCGGCCCGGACTGCCCGAGCACCGCGCCGTAGAGGGTGATGGTCTGCCCGTTGACACTCTTCTGCGCCGCGAAGAGGTAACAGCCGTTCGTGGCGGTGTCCGACCCCGCGGCGATCCCGACGATCCCGTCGCGGTTCAGGTCGAAGTTGGGGTTGTAGCGGAGCCCCGCCAAGGGCACGGAGGCTTCGCCGAGCGACACGATCTGACTGAAGACCGGGATCCGCATGACGGCCTCGCCGAGGCGAATGAGGTCGCCCGGGGTGCTGACGGTGCCGGGATCCGCCCCGCTCGGATCCGTGATGCGGGTGTGGCTGAGGCCGAGTGAGGTCGCGGAGAGCTCCATCTTGTTCACGAAGGCCGGCGTGGTCCCCGCGTCCCAGTTGGCGAGGAGCGTGGCCATGTCGTTGCCGGAGTCGACGAGCAGACCTTCCAGCGCGTTCAGCTCGGTCAGGGTCTCCCCGGCGGCCACCGTGACCTCGGGCTCGCCCGCCGCACTGCCGTCCTGATAGGCGGAGAGCGTCTGGGACGTCACCGGGATGGTGGGCCCGGAGTCGCCGCCGGGCGAGATGGGGTGATCCTTCAAGACGACGTAGGCCGTGAGCACTCCGGCGAGCGAGGCGATGGGTGCCGGCTCGGTATCTCGGCCCTGCCCGAAGGTGCCGAGACCTTGCACGGCCATTGCCGCCTCGCCCGTAGCGGGCCACGGCAACGAGGGATCCGGCCCCGGTATGCGAATCGGCGTGACCAGCGCTCCCAGCGCGGGCTGGGACACGGGCCGGAGCCATTGCACCGCCCCCCCGACCACCAGGGCCAGGACGAGCAGGACAACGAAGCCCACGGCGAGACGTCGCATGATGCGCGCGGCGCGGTCGGCAGCCATGATCTTGCGGTCCGCATCGCTCGGCGGCGGCACTCGGCGCCCGAGTTCAGCCAGGCGTTCCTCGGTGGCCCGGCTGACCCCGTGACGACGGGCATGAGCCGGGCGTCGCTTTTCGCCGGGTAGGTCGCCTCCGGCCATCGGTTGTCACTCTACGGCGCTCCGACGAGCACGTCGGAGCGCCTCAGGCAGCACTACGAGAGCGATCGAACGATCTCGACCGCGTCGTCGCCTCGGTACCCGCGCGCCGTTTGGTCATTCGTCCGGCGGAATTGCGCACAGGCGGCGATAGCCTGGCCGACCGGTGACCTTCTTCGAGCCCCTGCCGCCTCCTCGGCCACCGACGGACCGCCGCTGGTCGCCTCCCGCCTGGGATCGGCCGTCCGAAGGCACGTTGCCGGCGACGCTCGTGGTCGATGCGCTGCTGAGCCAGACGGAGGACGCCGTCGTGGCCATCCCCCACCTCGACGTGTTCCCGAACGGATTCCGGGTCAACGTGGCGATCCTGACGAACCCCTGTCGTAGGCAGGAGATCCGGGCGATGGTTCATCGGGGTCCGATGGGCATGGTGCGGATCGGCGTCCGGTTCTCCGACGGGCGAGTCGGCGGTCGCGGGTTCGGGCGCGGCATGGGCGACATCCCGAAGGATGATGAGGGCGTTCCCACTCAGCCCTTCGTCGGGTTCGGCGGAGGTGGAGGCGGCTCGGGAGGCTGGCGATTCGGCGCCTGGGTGTTCCCTCTGCCGCCCGATGGACCTCTGGAGATCTTCGTGGCTCTCCCTCCACCGGCAACCGGCGAATTCAGCACTGTCGTGGAAGGATCCGCCGTCCGCGCCGCGGCCGGCCGTGCGCGGGTCATCTGGACCTGAGCGATCGGGGGAGGCGCCCGACTTCGCGTGCTGCGGCCACCCGTCGGGCTCAGGCGGTGACGACCACCTCGAAGTGCTCCACCACCGGGAAGGGGTCGTAGAAGTGGTGCAGGGCGGCGCGCCAGTCCTGGTACGCCGCCGAACCCCGGAAGCCCTCCGTGTGGTCCTCCAGGCGCTCCCACTCGACGAGGAGCAGGAAACAACTGGGCCGCTCGATGCAGCGCTCCACGCGCAGCGAGACGAAGCCCGGACTGGCCCCGACGATCGCCTTGGCCCGCTCCATCGACCGGACGAACTCGTCCTCGCGTCCTGCGATGACGTCGAGCAGCGCGTGCTCGGTGATCACGCCCCGAGCAGTCGCTCGCGCAGAGCCGGGTCTGTGGCCGCGTCGATGGCTGTCCAAGCCAGCGCCACCGCGCCGTCGCGCACGGCGGCGTCGGCCGAGGGCGTCACGCAGGCGGCGGCGAACTCGTGCTGGTGGTTCACGGCGCCGTGCGTCTCTATGCCGATGAGCGGGTGGATGGTGGGCACCGCGAGCGACACGTTGGCCATGTCGGTGGAGAACGTCGGGAGCGGCGTGCCCGCATCGTCGTCGTCGAAGTGCCGGCCCAGGGCCTCCGCGTTGGCGCGGTAGGCGCGCAGCAGCTCCGGGTCCGCCTCCATGTGCGAGTACTCGGGCGCCAGCTCCTCGTATTCGACCGAGCAGCCGGTGGCCAGCGCTCCGGCCTCGAAGCACGCGTTCACCCGGGGTCGGAGGGCGGCGAGCCCGTCCGCCGTGCGAGAGCGGACCATGTAGCGGGCGGTGACGGCGGCGGGGATCACGTTGGCCGCCGCCGAGCTGTGGGTGACGACGCCGTGGACCTGGTCCCCGGGCGGCAGCTGCTGGCGCAGCAGGCCGATCGCCACCTGGGCCACGGTCAGGGCGTCCTGCGCGTTCACGCCCTCCCACGGGGCCGCCGACGCGTGCGCCTCCCGTCCCGTGTAGTGCACGTCGAAGTGCGCCACCGCCAGGCAGGTCCCGGTCAAGCGCTCGGTCGGCCAGGGGTGGACCATCATGGCGGCGTGGACGCCGTCGAAGGCACCGCGCTGGAGCATCAGGATCTTGCCGCCGCCACCTTCCTCGGCCGGGGTGCCGAGCACCCGCACCGTGAGCCCGATGTCGTCCGCGACCGCGGCGAGGGCCAGACCCGCACCGACAGCGGTGGCCGCAATGATGTTGTGCCCGCAAGCATGACCGACGGCGGGCAGCGCGTCGTATTCCGCGCAGAGGGCCACCACGAGCTCGCCCCCGCCGGCGCGTGACTCGAGTGCGGTCGGCAGGTCGTACACCCCCTCGTCGACCTGGAGGCCGCCGGCCCGCATCGTTCCCGCCACGGCCCGGGCAGAGGCCGTCTCCTCGAAGCACAGCTCGGGGGTCGAGTGGACGGAGTGGCTGAGCGCGACCAGCTCGCCCAGGTGCCGGTCGATGACTGCAGCGGCCGCGTCCTTGGCCGAGGCGGCGGAGCCGGCGCCCACCTACTCGATGACCGCCACGATGTCACCGGCGCCGACGGAGTCGCCCGCACTCACACGCACCTCCTTGATCACGCCGTCCTTCTCGGCGGCGACGGCGTTCTCCATCTTCATGGCCTCGAGGAGGCAGACGGCCTGGCCCACCTCGACGACGTCGCCCACCGCGACGAGGACCTTGACGATGGTGCCCTGCATGGGGACGGTCACCTGCCCCGAGCCGGTGCCGGTCACCGCCGAGGCGGCGGCCCGCTTCGGCCGACCGGCGCCGCGGCCGGAAACGGCCGCCGGGCCCAGGTCGGGAACCCAGAGGCGCACCGAGAAGCGCCGGCCGTCCACCTCGGCGGTCACGTCACGCTGGACCGTCGGCACGCCGTCATCCCCCGGGGCCGGGGCGGCGGCTCCGGCCGGCTCCACCACGAGGCCGCTCAGGTCGAGCGTCTCCTCGACCCACTTGGTCGAGTGGGTCGCCGCCGCGAAGTCGGGATGGCTCAGGATGGCCTCGTGGGCGGGCAGGGTCGTGGCCACCCCGGTCACGCTGGTCTCGCCGATCGCCCGCAGCATGCGCCGCCGCGCCGCCTCGCGGTCGGGCGCCCAGACGATGAGCTTGGCGATCAGGTTGTCGTAGTACTGCGAGACCGTGTCCCCGGCCTCGTAGCCCGCATCGAGGCGCACGCCGGGGCCTGCGGGCGGGTGGAACGTGGAGATGGTGCCCGGCGAAGGCGAGAAGCGCCCGCCGCTCGGGTCCTCGGCGTTGATCCGCACCTCAATGGCGTGCCCGTGCCGGCGGACCTCCTCCTGGGTGAAGTCGAGCGCTTCCCCCGACGCGATGCGGATCTGCCACGCGACGAGGTCGAGCCCGCTGACGAGCTCGGTGACGGGATGTTCCACCTGCAGCCTGGTGTTCATCTCGAGGAAGTAGAACTCGTCGTCCTGGTAGAGGAACTCGACCGTGCCGGCGTTGTAGTACCCGCAGGCCTCCGAGACCTTGACCGCCGCGGTGCCCATGGCGTGGCGGACGTGCTCGGGGAATTCGGGGGCCGGGCTCTCCTCGATGAGTTTCTGGTGGCGCCGCTGGGCCGAGCAGTCGCGCTCGCCGAGCCACAGCGTGGTGCCGTGCTGGTCGGCCAGCACCTGCATCTCGATGTGCCGGGGCCAGGCCAGGTAGCGCTCCAGGTAGACCTCGGGCCGGCCGAAGTACGCCTGCGCCTCGCGGGCGGCCGACTCCATGGCCTCGGCGGCGTCCTCGGCGGCGGTGACGACCTTCATGCCGCGGCCGCCCCCGCCATGGGCGGCCTTGATGGCCACCGGCCAGCCGTGGAGGTCACCGAAGGCCACGACCTCCTCGGGCGAGGTGAGCGGCTCCGAGCGGCCGGGGACA
Organism: Acidimicrobiales bacterium; assembly: GCA_052140165.1. GTDB lineage: Bacteria > Actinomycetota > Acidimicrobiia > Acidimicrobiales > RAAP-2 > Bog-473. The sequence continues at coordinate 389 of JBKQUM010000080.1, read as the reverse complement.
CCCGCCACGCCGACCTTCTCGGCCGCCAGGCGGGAGCTGATCTTGTCGCCCATGACCTCGATGGCCTCCGGCGGCGGGCCGATGAACGTGACGCCGCGCTCGGTGATGGCCCGGGCGAAGTCGGTGTTCTCGGAGAAGAACCCGTATCCGGGGTGCACGCCGTCGGCGCCGCTCTGCTCGATCGCCCGCAGGATCGCCTCGGTGTCGAGGTAGCTCTCGGCCGCCGTCTCGCCGCCCAGCGCGTGGGCCTCGTCCGCCATGCGCACGTGCAGCGCGTCGCGGTCGAGGGTGGAATAGACGGCCACCGTCGCGATGCCGAGCTCGCGGCACGTCCGGATCACCCGGACGGCGATTTCGCCGCGGTTTGCGATGAGGACCTTCTGGAGCAC
>JBKQUM010000079.1:0-8296 GCA_052140165.1 Acidimicrobiales bacterium | reverse complement strand
TCTGAGCAAGGCCCCCACCCCGGTGAAACCACCGGTCAACAGGGCCTTCAACTCACGCCAGCATCCGGAGCTTCTAGTTGAGGCAACGATTCAGCCTTCCCGGAGGATTTGACGTGAGGCAACAGGGAGTCGTCCTGGTTCCCATGGGACCCTCTCCGAAATTGGTCCAGGCGGCCCGGTAGCGTCCGCGCGGTGACCGATGACATCGGCGCGCACGGGCCTCTTCCGCGCGCCACCGCCGCCCGGGCGGTCGCGCGGTGCGCCACCGCCACGGTGCGTCTGCTGGCTCGGCGGCGCACCCACCTTGCGAAGGAGCACGTCGGGATGCCCCTTCGCTTCGCCGACGGCACGTCGGCGTCGGGTTCCCGGGTTTCATCTCGAAGCTCTGGCTCGACCGCGACGAGCGGGACCGCTACCGCGGCCTGTACGAGTGGAACGACGCCACCGGCGCGGAGTTCTACGCACGATCCCTCTGGCGTGTGCTCGAGCTGGTCTGCACGAGCGGGTCGATCTGCTACAAGGCCGTCCCGGGATTCCGGCGCGACGCCGTGCTCTCGGATCCTCAGCTGCTCGCTTTGGTCGCGCCGGACGATGGAGCCGCCTGGTGGCGGGTTGTCGAATCGGCCTGAGTCGTGCCCTGCCGGCCCGTTCGGCCTTTTGCCCGCGCCTTGATGCCGAGCAGCATCTTGCGCTCCATCACCAGGCTGCCGGGTTCCAATACGTACAGGGTGAAGGCCCGTGCCGCACCCGATGCGCCGGGTTGGCGGATCCGGTTGCGGCTGATCAGCCGCGTGCCGGAGTCATCGGGAACGAGCACGAAGGCCCAGACCCAGTTCCCGTCGTCGGAGCGGAGCACCAGCGAGGCCTCCGGGTCGAGCGACAGGACCCGCAGGACCGGTCCTTTCGAACCGAGTTGCCAGCTGTCCCCGACTTCGAGGTCCTGGTATTGGGTCAGTATCTCGTCGGAGCTGTGCATGTCGAGCCCCGCCAGGTTCTCGATCCAGTCATAGGTGTACGCGCCGGCACGGCCCGGGCCCATCTGGACGATCCAGGGCCAGATCGACGACGGCGCCACCTCGATGCCGATCGCCCTCGTGGTCACCACATCCGGATCCTCGAGGAGCTCGTCGCCGGGCAGTGCCATGCCGGCTTCTCCCTCCGTCGCACCCCACGTGAGACACCAGGGGCGCCACCGCGGGTAGGTCAGGACGCCCACGCCCGCGGCGCACGTCAGCGCGCCCAGCACGCAGACGACGGGGATGGACCAGGTGCGCATGCTCCCATTGGACCCCCGCGTCGCCGTCGGGACCAGGGGCAGAGGTCACCCGCTGCGCATCTGCCCGTCCTGAGACGGGCAGATGCGCATCTCAGGGGCGGAAGACCACCTTGATGGCGTGCGAGGTGTGCCGGTCGATGGCCGTCTCGATGGCCTCGCGATAGTCCTCGAGCGCGAACTCGTGCGTTACCACGACCGAGTCGGGCAGGAGGCCCGCGGCCAGCACGTCGAGCGCCCGGTCGACCGAGTGCCGGCCCGGTCCGCCTGCCAGCCCGGGCGACGACGACGCGTCGACGGTGTGGTCGATGGAGCCGACCAGCGCGGCCTCCTTGTACCAGATCGGGGTCAGATCCACCTCGCTGATCCCGGCCGCGCCGAGCAGCAGCACCGTGCCCCTGTGTGCCACCGCGCGCAGCGCCTCGGTGACCGATTGCGGGGATCCCACCGCCTCCACCACGTAGGGGAACCCTCCCATCAGCATCTGGTGACGCTTGCGTCCCACCACGCGTGCTCCGGTCAGCGAGGCCAGTTCCCCCCAGTGGCCGTTGTCCGGATCGCTGTGCACGACGTGGTCCGCCCCGCACGCCGTCGCCGCCGCACCCTGATGGGGGTGCCGGGCCAGCACGGTGACCGGGCAGCGCGGGAACAGCCCGCGCAGCGCGGCGAGGGCGGCCAGGCCGATGATGCCTGCCCCGACCACCAGGACGGGATCGCCGTCGTCGGGCATCGCGCGCATGAGGGCGTGACAGGCGATGGAGACCGGCTCGTACAAGCTGGCGCCCCGGTCGCCGATGGCGTCGGGCAAGGGGTGGAGCATGGACTCGTGCGCCAGCACGGTGTCGGCCCATCCGCCGCCCAGGCCCTGGGTGTAGCCGAGCGAGCGACCCGAGGTGAGGACACGGCTGTCCAGGTTGAGGCACGACGACGTCCAGCCGCGGACGCAGTTGGCGCAGGGCGGGTCGATCCCCCGGGGCAGGCAGGGGATGCACGGGTCGACCACCACCCGCGTCCCGGCCGCGATGGCGCACCCGGCGCCGGCCTCGACGACGCGTCCCGCCGTCTCGTGCCCGAGGAGGAACGGGAAGGTGCCGATGGAGGCCAGGGTGGGCGACGGCCCGGTGTTGTGGGCGAACAGGTGCAGATCGCTCCCGCAGATGCCCCCCGCCGTCACGGCGACCCGTGCCCACGACGGCCCGGGCAGCTCCGGTTCGGGGAGCTCGGAGAGCGAGGCGGGGAACTCGGGATCCACCATGTCGAAGACGACGGCGCGCACGGCGTGAGCGTAGGCGCGCCGTTGCCGGCTCACTGCTGGAGGCGCTGGCGTAAGGTGCCGGGCGATGCGGGTGTCCGACGCCACTCTCGCCGAAGTGCGCGAGCAGGGCTTCTCCCTCATGGAGGACTTCCTCGCCCCCGACGAGCTGGCGGCGGCCCAAGACGCCCTGTGGAAGCACTTCCCCCGCCCCGAGGAGTACTTCGCTGACCCGGTCCGGTTTGCGGGCTACGCGGCCAGCCAGTTCGCCGGCGTGGAGGAGTTCCCGTACCGCTCGTGGGATCTCAACCGCCTGGCGGTCCATCCCGATCTCGTCGATGCGGCCGAGCGCTACCTCCAGACGACCGAGCTCCACCTCTACAAGGTGGAGCTGTGGGCCAAGTACGCCGGCGCCATCGACTACGACCAGCCGCTGCACCGTGACTACGGGAGCCACAGCCTCGTGGTGCCGCGCCCCGAGGCCCGCTACCAACAGCTCACGACGTTCGTCTACCTGTCCGACGTCACCGGGGACGACGGGCCGACCCGCATCGTTCCCTACGACGACGGCAGGGACGTGCCGTACACGCCGCTGTACCTCCCATTCGGGTCGCTCGCCGACGTCGAGGTGCCCTGCACCGGACCGGCGGGGTCCCTCCTCGTCTACCGGACCGACATCTTGCACCGCGGCTCCGACTTCGCCGCTCCGGGGCGGTCGCGCTTCTCCATCCTCGTCGACTTCCAGGCCCGCGGCACGACGTGGGGCGGCAAGATGGCCTGGCCGAAGCAGTCGCCCGAGCGGTGGGCCAAGTTCATTCCGCAGTGCAGCGTGCGCGAGCGCGACCTGTTCGGGTTCCCCCGTCCGGGCGACCCCTACTGGACCGCGGAGACGCTCGACGGCGTCGCCGCCCGCTACCCGGGCATCGATCTCGACCCCTACCGCGAAGCCATGCCCTCCTAGCTTCGGCGGCGAGCACGCTGCCGGGCTACGTTGCGGTGGGTTCATCGGAGACGAAGGAGAGCAGACATGGCGGCACAGGTGATCTTGGAATTCGAGGGTGTCACGACCAAGGAGTACGACGCCGTCAACGCCGCGCTGGGGCTCGACCCGGCGACGGGGGAGGGCGACTGGCCCGATGGCCTCCAGCTCCACGCGGCGGGTCTGAACGAGGACGGCCACCTCGTGGTGACCGAGGTGTGGGACACCCCGGAGCACCAGGCCCGCTTCATGGAGGAGCGACTGGCAAAGGCGCTCGTCGAGGGCGGCATCAGCGGTCCGCCCTCCGGCGTCACCTGGATAGAGCTGGTGTCGCAGCACAGTCCCGGCAGCTGACTCACTCCGCCTTGAGCAGGCTGGCCGGCCGCGAGCGCGCCGCGACCAGCGCCGGACCCTGTGTCCTCGGTCGTCGTCCCCGGTCGTCGCCTGTTGCCCGGCGATCACCGATGCGGCGCTCACCGAGCACGAAGCCTCCGACCTCGCCGCGGTCTTCGCCGCCCTGAGCGACCCAGTGCGGCTCCGCTTGCTCTCCATCGTGGCGACGGAGGGCGAGGTGTGCAGCTGCAATCTCGAAGGGCCGCTGGCGAAGAGCCAGCCCACCATCTCGCACCACACGCGGGTCCTCGCCGAGGCCAGACTGATCGAAGGGGAGAAGCGAGGGCGCTGGATGTGGTGGCGCATCGTTCCCGCGCAGATGGGGGGCTACGCGACCTTCTCGGAGGATGACGCCGCGCCCGGGCTGACGGACCCGCCCGGGTCCCTCAGCCTGCGAGATCCGCCGCCAGCTGTGCGGCGCCCACGACCGCCAAGACGATCAAGGTGACATGGAGCGCGCTCGCGCACGCCACGACCTACTCCGTGTACGAGTCGACGACCACGGTCGGCGGCACCTACACGTCCGTCGCCACCGGCGTGACGACGACGTGGTGGACGAGCGGCACGTTGACCGCCGGCACCAATTACTGGTTCGAGATCCTGGCGATCGTCGGCACCAACTGTTCGGGCACGAAGTCGTCGGCCACGGGGGAGAGCACGATCAAACAGCAGCAACCCATACTGCGTCCAGCCCTAGACCGCCGTCGGAGAGATCGGCCCTGGGACGGGGCGCGACCCCGGCCTGGCGTGAGGTGGCATCATTCCGGGCGATTTCGGTTGCAGCGAGCAAAGGACGTCGCCTCATGAGCTATCGCGTGATCCAGTGGGCCACAGGAGGGGTGGGCCGTGCCGCCATGGAGGGCGTCCTGGCGCACCCCGACCTCCAGCTGGCCGGGGCCTGGGTGCACAGCCAGGCCAAGGAAGGTGTCGACCTCGGTGTGTTGCTGGGCCGTGAGGCCCTCGGTGTGACCGCGACCGGCGATGTCGAAGCCCTGCTGGCCACGCCGGCCGATTGCGTCCTCTACAGCCCGATCTTCGCCGATCCGACGGTGGTGGCCGCCATCCTCGAGTCGGGCAAGAACGTGGTGACGCCGCTCGGCTGGTTCTACCCGCCGCCCGACGAACGCGAGAAATTCGACGCCATCGCGAGGGGCGCCGGGGTGACGCTACATGGGACCGGCATCAACCCCGGGGGTATCACGGAGCGGTTCCCGCTCATGATCTCTGCCCTCTCGGGTTCCGTCACGCACGTGCGGGCGGAGGAGTTCTCCGACATCCGCACCTACGGCGCCCCCGACGTCGTGCGCGACTGGATGCTGTTCGGCAAGACTCCCGAGGAGGCGCGCGCCAGTGTGATGATCGATGCGCTCGGCGGCGGCTTCCGCCAGTCGATCTTCATGGTCGCGGACGAGATGGGCTTCGACGTCGAGCCACAGCTGCGGACGACGCACGAGATGGCCGTGGCCACGCAGCCCATCGCCTCGCCCATCGGCCCGATTGCGCCGGGGACCGTGGCGGCGCAGCGGTTCACCTGGGAGGCCACCGTCGACGGCGAACCGGTGGTCACCGCGACGGTCAACTGGCTCATGGGGGAGAAGCACCTCGATCCCCCCTGGACTTTCGGGGACGGCGGGGAGCGCTTCGAAGTCGAGATCACGGGAGATCCGAACTGCCTGACCTCGTTCAAGAAGCTGCATCCCGAGACGGTAGAGGCCGGACTCGTCCGCAATCCAGGCGTCATCGCGACGGCCATGCACTGCGTCAACGCCGTCCCGTACGTGTGCCGGGCCGAGCCCGGGCTGCGCACCTACCTCGAGATGCCGCTTGTGGCCGGCCGTGCCGCGCCGGGTTTGCACCGGGATCGGCGGGGCCGCGCATGATCCTCGACCGCTTCTCCGTCGACGGGCGGGTCGCGATCGTGACCGGGGCCGGGCTCGGGATAGGACGGGGCATCGCCGTCGGGCTCGCCGAGGCCGGCGCAGACGTGGTCCTGGCGGCACGGACGCTGGCCGACCTCGAGGAGGTCGCCGGTCACGTCCGGGATCTGGGCCGCCGGGCGCTGGTCGTGCCGACGGACGTCACGGACGCCGTCGGCTGCGACCGTCTGGTCGCGCGCGCGGTCGAGGAGTTCGGGCGGCTCGACATCCTTGTCAACAACGCGGGCGGCGCGATGCCCCGGGCCGCCATGGAGACCAGCGAGGGCTTCATGGCCCGGACGTTCGCCTTCAACGTCATCGCACCGCTCACCCTGACGAAGCTCGCCGCACGCCAGATGGTCGACACCGTCGGTCACGGTGCGGTGGTCAACATCTCGTCGCGCTCCGCCAGCATGACCCAGACGATGTTCGTCGCCTACGGCTCTGCCAAGGCGGCACTCGACCGGATGACGCGCAACATCGCGCCCGAGCTGGCCCCGAGGGTGCGGGTCAATGCCATTGACGTGGGTGGCGTCGCCACGCGATCGCTCGAGATCGTGCTCACAGACGACACCCTGCGGCAGCAATTCGTCGATGGGACCCCGATGCGCCGTCCGGGTCAACCAGAGGACATCGCGTGTGCCGTGCTCTACCTGGTCTCCGATGCCTCGTCATGGGTGACGGGGAAGGTCTTCGAGATCGACGGTGGGACGGAGTCTCCGTCCATTCAGGTCCCGCCGCCCGTCCTCGCTCCCAACCCGAGAGAGGGCGACGTCGAGGCGAACTGAGTCGCCCGCCGCCCCATGCGTCGCTCAGTGGGCCGAGCACGCTCAGATCGCGTCCTACCACTACCTTGACTGCGTCGATTCCCTCCAGCTGGGCCGGCACGCCGCCCTCGCGGGCTTCCGGTCGACCTTGCTGACCCACACGATCGACTTGATGCAGGACAGGTACGTGGCTGGGTCGGTGGTGCTGGGTGAGTACGCCGTGGCGATGTCGGGGTGCATGCTTCTGTCCGGGACGCAGGTCCCCGCCCGCAGCATCATCGCGGCCGGCTCGGTGATCTCGACCAAGCTCACGCAGGAGTTGACGTTCTACCGAGGGAATCCGGCGGAGGCGGTGTACCCCTGCCGGATCGGCTCGGGTTCTTCCACCGCGGCGACCCGTAGCGCATCGCGCAGGACTGTGACGGTGACTGGAGGAGCGTTGGTCACAGACAGAACCTGAGCGAACCGCTCGCGTTCCGGGACGACACCCCGTGGCTTCCCCGTTGCCGTATCCTTGGGTTCGTGTCTCCCTACGACTCGCGCCTGGCGATCTCCCTGGAGATCCACGAGGCGCAGGTGTGGGCGGACCACGTGACTGCCTGCGGGCGAATTGATGGCGACACACTGGGCGCGACGGTCGAACGCTCCGACGCGTTCGTGATGTCGGCACTGAGGGCCATCGATTCGTTCGACGTCAACAGGGTCGTGGGCCTGGGCGTCGTTTCCCCCGCTACAAAGGCCGATGTCGAGCGGATCGTTGCCTTCTACCGGGCCAACGAACGAACCCGGTTTCGAGTGGAGCTGTCACCGGTCGCTCGTCCCGCTGAGTTGCCCGTCTGGCTCGAGGCCGCCGATCTGCAAGAAGACCAGCAGAATGTGACGAAGCTGTTCCGCCTCACCTGCGATGTGCGGCACCCCGTCCCGGACGGCCAGGTTCAGTTGCTGGGCCTGGAGCATCGCCGGGTCGTGGGAGAATTGAATGCAATGGCCTGGGGTGCCGGCATCGCTCACACGGCAACGGTGGAGTGGTTCGGCTCGACGGTCGGGGAACAGGGTTTTCGCCACTACGGCATCTTCGACCAGGACCGCTTGATCTCCGTCGGAGCTCTCGCAGTCCGGGGGACAGTCGGTTGGGTCGGTTTCGCCGCGTCCCATCCCCGCTATCGGGGCAAGGGTCTCCGACAGAAGATCAACGAAGTCCGTCTGGCCGAAGCTCGCAGTCTGGGCTGTGAGGTCGTCCACGTCGAGATCGAAGAGCGCTACTCCCAGTCTGCAAAGTTGCCCTTCCAACGGCTTTACGACCGTCCGTCCTACTCCTCACAACCGCTGCGTCGCCTGGACCGCGACGAACCAGGCGCAATCTGACTCCAACAGTCAGTTCGAGGACCGCCACCTCCACCAAGGACCGGCAACAGGACCACCTCGAGTCGAAGGACTGACACACGGCGCAGAAGGCAGCCAGCTGAGCTTTGGCCGACTGGAGCTGTGAGAGGTTCCTCTACCTGATCAAGACATGGTCCCAAAAGGCGGATCGTACGTCGTCCGCAGCAGGCCTCCGGCACGCGGATCCGATGTGTTCTGGTGTCCTGCCGGAACCTGTCAAGCGATTTGAGACACCTTCTTACGACGCCTTCTGAGTGAGCTCCTCCGTGCTCACCGGTTCGTTGATCCAGGCGATGGTCGGGAGCTTCGGCGGCTCGGGTTTGCGGTGGTTGA
>JBKQUM010000078.1:0-79071 GCA_052140165.1 Acidimicrobiales bacterium | reverse complement strand
GATTAATACGCGCGTAGTAGCGTAGCCATGTGGAGGTTACCGACGACGGCCTCGCGCGATTCTTCGACGTGGTGTTGCCCCACATGAACGAGGTGCAGCGCCGGGTCGTCGCCGGAGCCGCGGCAGAGATGCTCGGGCGTGGCGGTAAGACCGCGGTGGCCAACGCGTCGGGTATGAGCCGCAATACGGTGATCAAGGCCGAGGGAGAAGTGGTGACCGGGATCGAGCCATCGGTGCGGCTGCGCGCACCGGGCGGCGGCGACAAGTCGTTGCTCGACACCCAGCCGGGATTGCTCGAAGCGCTCGATGAGCTCGTCTACCCCGAGACCCGGGGCAATCCGATGTCGAGGCTCCGCTGGACGTCGAAGTCGTCGACCAAGTTGGCCGACGAGCTGGTGCACCAGGGCTTCGAAGTCTCCTCGCGCTCCGTGCTTCGCCTCTTGCACAAGCTCGGCTACTCGCTCCAGGCCAACGCCAAGGTCTCCGAAGGTCGCCAGCACCCCGACCGAGACGCCCAGTTCAACCACCTCAACGACACCGCAGACGCCTTCATCGGGGACGGACAACCGGTCATTTCGGTTGACTCGAAAAAGAAGGAGCTGATCGGTAACTACGCCAATGGAGGGGCCGAATGGGCCCCGGCGGGTGAGCCCGAGCGCACCAACGTGCATGACTTCGCCGATCCTGAGTTGGCCGAGTACGCCAAGGCCATCCCCTATGGGGTCTACGACGTCTTCAACAACGAGGGCTGGGTGAACGTCGGCGACACCGCCGACACCGCCGCCTTCGCCGTCGAATCCATCCGACGCTGGTGGTATCAGATTGGAGCGGTCCGCTTCCCCGAGGCCACCCGCCTCTTGATCACCGCCGATGCCGGAGGGTCCAACGGCTACAGGGTCCGGGCCTGGAAGTTCGAACTCTCCGCTCTGGCGGAAGAGACCGGGCTCGACATCACGGTCTGCCACTACCCCCCGGGCACGTCGAAGTGGAACAAGATCGAGCACCGCCTCTTCAGCTTCATCACCATCAACTGGCGCGGCCGCCCGCTCACCACCATGCGCACTATCATCGAGTTGATCTCGGCCACCTCAACGAGCACCGGACTCACCGTCATGGCCGAATACGACCCGAATTGGTATGAAAAGGGCGTCAAGATCACCGACCGGCAACTCGCTGCCCTGCCCCTCGTTCCCGACAAGTTCCACGGCGAATGGAACTACACGCTCAATGCGCAATCAGATCCGGCGTGAGCCCTTACTAGCAACCAAGTCCATAACCCGCCTGCTGACCCCATCCAACGGCGATTCGTTTGCAGAGGTCATCCCGGGGTGGTTTGGAGATGCCGTCTCGGACTCTGTCCTGGACAGCAATGCACGCAGGGGCCGAACGGGCGAGCTGGACTCCGCTCAACGTGGTGCGAAGTTATCAGCACATTGGGGAGGCGTCTGGACAGCGCGTTCCAATCGCGCCCCGGCGAACACTCGCCAGTCAGTTGCTCCATCGGCCTTCTCGTCGCGCAGGATGGAAGCTGCTAGACGCCGAGAAAGCATTTCTGCCGCCACTCGGTCCCCGCCCGGTACTGCATGGGCGTATACGTTGAGAGTGGTCGAAGCCCGGGCATGGCACAGGCGCGCCGCCACTATCGGGATCGGGACGCCAGCATCGAGCATCTGGGTCGCCATGAAATGGCGAAGGTCGTGGAGTCGGAAATGACCCAACCCGGAGGCTCGTCGCGCTTTGATGAACCGCTTGGTCACGAAGTTAGGAGACCACGGCCGGGAGCCGGCATCGTCGGAACTGAAGACGAAGCGATTGTCGAGGGCCTCCACTCCCCCACCGGCTGATGTGGCCTGGTACTGACTTCGCAACAGCTCGAGACTCGCTGCATCGAGGGCAACTCGGTATGAACGACGTGTTTTGGTGGGCACGAGGAGCGGACCGTCTGGACCCTCGACCAAAGAGCGTTGGATCGACAGGCTTCCCCCAACGAGGTCCACGGGTCTCCAATGCAGGGCAAGCAACTGCCCACGACGGGCCCCGGTGGTGGCCGCGAGGGTCAGATAAAGATGGAGTGCCGAGTCACAAACTACGAATTCGAGCAGCTGTGACACCTGTGCCGGTGTCGGTGGCCGCATTTCGGCCGGCTCATCTCTGGGCGGAGTTGCGTAGTCGGCCACGTTTTCGAATACCCAGGACCAGCGTTGAGCCTGAGCCAAGGCGGCATGAAGCACGGAGTGGATACGCCGTACCGTGGCAACCGCCAGAGGCTTGCCATCGATTCGACCCGCAGATCGCAGGTCCTCGTAGAATTCATCCACGATCGCCGTCGTGAGGTCGCCCACCAAGATGTCACCGAGACCCGGCTTGAGGTGGCGTTCGACGATCGATGTGAGATTTCGAATGGTGGTGGGTGACCAAGTTGACCGACCGCGGGCAAACCACTGATCGAGGAGTGCAGCGACGGCGGTGTGGGCCCCGACCGCCGGAGCGATGTTGGCGTGTGCCGCCAGCGCTTTGAGCTCTCGCCGGGCATCTGACCGATCCCCGCGGACGGTGCGCGTCAGCCAGCGACGCCTTCCCGAGCTTGGATCAGTCCCTCCGTAGACCCTGAGTTCGTACGAATTAGTCCCTCGCTGACGAATCGAACCCCTCGCTGCATCCATCGCTCCAGCCTTGCCCCGTGATGGGCAACTGATGGGCACTGATGGGCAGAAACAGTGAACTGAATCAACAGGCGGGCTCACATCGGCCCAGCTAGAAGGCGCCGTCCTGAGAGCGGAAGACGGGATTCGAACCCGCGACCCTCACCTTGGCAAGGTGATGCGCTACCGCTGCGCCACTTCCGCGTGGAACAACCATTCTATCGCGCCCGACACGCCGGGTCCGGAGGCGGATCGGCCTCCGACCTGGACCTTCACGGGTGACGCCGCCGGGGGTCACATCGAGGCCCGGCCTCGGTAGATTGCCCGTCGTGCGCCAGGACGAGAACACTGCTGTCCAGAGCCGCTCCTTCGGCGCGGTGGCCGACGAGTACAACCGACTCCGGCCCGGGCCGTCGGAGGTGGCACTCGACTGGCTGATCCCCGAGGGCGCCTCTGACGTGCTCGAGATCGGGGCGGGCACCGGGATCCTCACCCGGCTGCTCGCTGAGCGCATCGCCCGCGTCACGGCCGTCGAACCGGACGACCGGATGCGCGGCGTACTCGCCAGGCACGCCCGCGGGGTGGAGGTCCTCCCCGGGCGCGCCGAGGAGATCCCCGTCGGTTCGTCGTCCTACGACATGGTCATCGCCGCATCGGCCTGGCACTGGGTCGACGAGGAACGGGCCGTCCCCGAGGTGGCACGGGTCCTGCGACCGGGCGGACGCCTCTCCCTCGTGTGGAGCGGGCCCGACCGCTCCGTCGACTGGATGCGCTCGCTGTGGGCGGGCGGCATCGTCTTCACCCCCGAGGACATGGCCCAGCAGGACGCCCGCCGGCGACGACGCCACGTGGTGAACGTCGACATCGGCGGCCACAGCCCGTTCCTCGGGCCCGAGACCGCGCTCTTCCGCTGGAGCCGACCCATGACGAAAGAGGACATCGTCGCGCTCGCCACCACCTACAGCGCCGTGATCATCATGGACGAGGACACTCGCCGGCGGCACCTCCAAGCGATGGTGAGCTACCTGGACACCCACGAGCCGTTCGCGGGAATGAACGTCGTCGACGTCCCGATGCGCTCCTACTGCTGGCGGGCCACGAAGCGCTGACCTGGGCCGATCCCACTGTGGACGACCTGAGAGGTTGTGACAAAGGTCCCTAATCATTTGCGAGGCCCCAGCGTAGGGTGACCGCATGTTCCTCCCTGCGTTGCTCGGTGCGCTGATCAACCTCAACGGCTCCGGTCGCTACATCCATTGGGGCTTCATCCAGATCTCCGTCGCGAACTTCGTCGTCATCATCCTGATGATCGTCGTCTTCGTGCTGGCGATCCTCCTGCCGTTCCCGAAGCGGAAGCGAGACGGCCAATGAGCATCGACACGGGAGTTCCCGCCGAGACACCGGCCCGCGCGTCCACTCCGGAGGAGTCCCGCCAGTGGACCGCCAGGATGCGGCACGCCGCCGAGTCCGCCTTCCCGCCCGACCAGCTCCTCCCCGACCGCCAGCCCGCCTACATGGCCTCCTGGATCTACGTCTTCGGCGTCCTGACCGTCGTCAGCCTGGCCTGGGTCATCATCACGGGCTGCATCCTCGCCATCATGGGCCCGAGCTGGTGGCACGTGTCCTCCACGGGACATTTCGTCAACTCGCTGCACCTGTGGAGCGTCGAGGCCTTCTTCTTCTTCATGGTGATCCACCTGTGGGGCAAGTTCTTCATGGCGGCCTGGCGCGGCAACCGCCGGCTCACGTGGGCCACCGGCGTCATCTCGTTCCTCGTCTCCGTGGGCGCCGCGTTCACGGGTTACCTGTCGCAGCAGAACTTCGACTCCCAGTGGATCTCCACTCAGGCCAAGGACGGCATCAACTCGACCGGCGCCGGCTCGGTCTTCAACGTGCTGAATTTCGGCCAGATGCTGATGTGGCACATCGTCCTGCTGCCGATCGGCGTCGCCATCATCGCCGGGCTGCACGTCCTCCTGGTGCGCCGGCATGGCATCGTGCCTCCGTTCGCCGTGGGTGACGGCGATGCAGCGGCCGAGACCCCGGCGACCACCACCACCACCGCCCCCGCCGGGGAGCCGGCATGAGTGACGACACCAAGAAGGCTCGGCGCTTCAAGCCCGACCGCGACGTCAAGGAGTGGAAGGGCGCTTACGTCCCCTACGACATCCTGAAGGAGGCGTTCGTCGCCTTCCTGGCCGTGGCGGTGCTCATCGTCCTCCTGGCCGTCGTCTTCTCCTCCCCCGACGAGCCGGCCATCACGCTCAAGACCTGGTCGGCGGTCGACCCGGTCGACTTCGCGCAGACCGCCATCACCGAGCTGGACGGGACGAGCGGCACGGCCTCCTACGGGCCGCCCTACAACTCCACGCCGGACTCCTCACAGCACATCGGTTTCTTCGAGCCCGAGCAGTGGTTCGGCGTCCACCAGCCGATCGACACCGCGCAGGACTTCGTCATCGGGCCGCTGCGCACGTTGCCCAACCAACCCGTGACGCAGGCGGCGGTCTCCCTCTACCAGAACGCGTCGGGGGCCCAGCAGAACGCCTGGACCACCGCGTACGAGAAGGCGGTGGCCAACGCCACCGACGTCAATGGCCGGCTCCACGTGCCCGCCGGGCGGTACGGTCCCGTCGGCATCATGGTCGGCTCGCTCACCGACATGGCGCAGACCGGCGGTCTCGACGGCACGCTGCTCAGCGAGGGCGAGTTCTACAACACGAACTACACCAAGCCGTTGCTCTTCCTGGCCGACGGCACCTACCTGGCCGACAAGGCCGACGCCCAGCACCTGTCGGGCGACCAGTGGGGCATGATGAACGAGACCGGGAACTACCCCGGCCAGGCCTGGTTGTGGCTCTACACCATGTGGTACCAGGTGTCCCCGATGAACTCGTCGACCAACGGGGACCTCGAGGTGTGGGTGATCATGATGGTGCTGTCCATCGGGTTGATCTTCCTGCCGTTCATTCCGATCCTGCGTTCCATCCCCCGCTGGACCAGGGTGTACAAGCTGATCTGGCGGCGTCATTACCGGGAGCTGGCAGGCACCTGAACGCCGGCTGCCTGTGAACCGTCATCGGATCGTCAGGCAACTCCTCGCACGCGCCCACGTCGTTGTGCGCCCGCCCACAGATCCGGGGCGCAACGTGTGCGGCACCGGCCCGAGCGGGTCGGCGCTTCACACGAGATGAAAGGGCACCCACCCATGCAGATCCGCCTCCGCACTGTGCTGGCCATCAGCGCACTGACCACCGGACTCGTCACCGGCGGAGCGCTGGTCGCCAACGCGGCCACGACCTCCACCACGACGGGGAATTCCGGGACGAGCTCGACCTCCAGCTCGTCGACGACCACCCCGTCGTCCAGCACCGGCACCGGGAACTCCGGGTCGCCCAGCACGAGCTCGGGCTCGTCGAGTACGTCCTCGGGCTCCGGCTCGAGCTCGGGGTCGGGCACCGGCTCCACCCACAACTGCCCCAACATGGGCAGCGGCTCGGGCGCCCACACCGGCACGCCTCCCGCCGGTTCCGGAACCCCGCCCTCCGGCTCGGGCTCGGGGTCGACCTCCGGCTCGTAACAGCCTCACCTCCCTATCACCACCCCCATGAGGGAGGGCGGTGCGGGCCGGATCGCCAAGCGGCCCGCACCGCCCACCTCTCGGCGGGCGGCACTGTCCGCTTCAGGCCGTGGCGCCCTGTGCGTCGAGCGCCCGCACCACGAGCTCGCCCAGCGCGTCGTCGATGTGCAGCGCGACCTCGTCGAGCTCCGGGAGCAGCTTGCGGCACGCCAGCAAGCCGAAGTACAGACGACCGAGGTACGAGAACGCGGTGATGTTGATCCCGATGCCGGGGGCCATCGGCCCGACGGGGTACATGTCGACCACCCGGCTCCCCGCGCAGAAGAGCGAGACGTCCGGCACGCGCACGCTCGAGACCGTCACGTTGAACGGCGGCCGCATCTTGTCGAACAGGCGGGTCCCGGCCACGGCGCGCGCCAACCGGGTGGTCAGCGCCGGCAGGGTGACCTGGGCCAGGTCGCCCAGGAAGCGGCCCCGGTGCAGCTTCTCCTGCTCCTTGGCGAGGCGGGAGGACTCCGAGATCGCGTCGAGCCGGTGCACCGGGTCGTCCACGTCGCTCGCCAGCGATACCAGCATGCCCGAGACCTGGTTCCCGAGCTCCTCCCCCTGTCCCTCGGCACGCGTGGACACCGGGACCATCGCCACCATCGACTGCTCGTGCTCCTCCCCGCGTGCCTCGAGCAGCCGCTGCAGCCCCCCCGAGACGACGGCCAGGATGACGTCGTTCACGGTGGCCTCGAAGACCCGGCCGACCAGCTTCACGTCGTCGAGCGGCACCGAGAGCGACGCAAATCGCCTCCGGTTGGAGACCGCTCCGTTGAACGACGTCCGCGGCGCCGCGAAGAACCCGGGCGGCGGCTGCTCCCCCCGGCCCACCAGCTCGCGGTTGTGCATCCCGAGATCGGCCACCGCCTCCACTCCGGCCTGCAGGGTGCTCAGCGCGTCACCCGGCTGCTTCACGAGCGAGGACGCCGCGTGACGCAGCATCTGCGCGTGGGAGGGCAGCGACGCCGGGCTCCACTCCGGCGGCAGCGCCACGACCCGCGACCTCGGGTTGAGGTCCATGAAAGCGGCCAGCACCGAGGCGCCACTGACCCCGTCGAGGATGGCGTGATGCACCTTGGCGACCAGCGCCGTGCGGTCCCCCTCGAGCCCCTCGACCACGTGCATCTCCCACAACGGGCGGTCGGCGTCGAGCTGGCGGCTCATGACCCCCGCCACGAACGCGTCGAGCTCCGCCCTCCCGCCGGGCGAGGGCAGGCTGGCGCGGCTGAGGTGGTCGTCGAGCTCGAACTCGGGATCGTCGACCCACACCGGGTGATGGAGGCCGAAGGGCACTCTGAGCGCCCGCTGCCGGAACGGGGGCACCAGGTGGAGACGCTGCTGAATGACCCGGCGGATCTGCGCGTAGCGCGTCGAGGGCGAGAAGAGGGAGCGTGTGCCCTCGGGCGGGTCGAGCACGAGGGCGACGCCCACGTGCATGGGCGTCGTGGGCGTCTCGAGGGAGAGGAAGGCGGCGTCCATGCCGGCGAGTGACTGCATCGCCACCTTCTTACCCTCTCCCTGCGGCCCCGTCATCTGCCCGTGTGCCCGAAGCCGCCGTGACCCCGCTCCGAGTCGCCGAGGCCGTCCTCGGGCACCAGCTCGAAGGCGGCCTGCTCCACCCTGACCAGAACCAGCTGGGCGATGCGGTCGCCCCGGCTCACGGCGTAGTCCGTGGCAGGGTCGTGGTTCACCAACACGACCTGCAGCTCCCCCCGGTACCCCGAGTCGACCAGACCTGGTGCATTGAGGCAGGTGACCCCGTGGCGCATCGCCAACCCGCTCCGGGGGAGCACCAGGCCGGCGTAGCCCTCGGGGATGGCGACGGCCAACCCCGTCGGGACCACGGCCCGCCCGCCACCGCAGGCCAGCACGGCGTCCCTCCGGGCGACCAGATCCGCCCCGGCATCGCCGACACGCGCATAGCCGGGCACCGGCAACGCGGCATCGAGCTGGTGGAGGGGGACGCGCAGCATCGCCGGACATTACAAGGGACCGGTACCCGGCGGCCTGCCCCGGAGGCGACCGGTAGCATGCCCGCAGCATGCTGGCCTGGATCGATCTCGAGATGACGGGGCTCGATCCTGCCCGTCACACCATCGTCGAGATCGCCTGCCTGATCACCGACGACGATCTGACCGTCATCGAAGAGGGTCCCGACCTGGTCGTGCACGCCTCGCCGGACGACGTGGCCGGCATGGACGACTACGTGCGCACCATGCACACCCGATCGGGCCTGCTGGCCGAGATGGAGCGCTCGACGCTCAGCCTGGCCGATGCGGGGGCGCTGACACTGGCGTTCCTGAAGCGGCACATCCGCGAGCCCCGCACCGTCCCGCTGGCTGGGAACTCGATCGGGACGGACCGGCGCTTCCTGGCCGTGCAGTTGCCCGAGATCGAGGACTACCTCCACTACCGCTCGGTCGACGTGTCGACGCTCAAGGAGCTCTGCCGGCGCTGGCGCCCCGAGGTCTACAAGGCGGCCCCCGAGAAGAAGGGCGGGCACCGGGCCCTCCAGGACATCCGAGAGAGCGTGGCGGAGCTCTCGTACTACAGAGCCTCGATCTTCGACCAGGGCGGGGCGGGCAGGGAGGAGAACCCGTGAGCGCAACCGGTACCGACGCGCCGCTGATGTCCATGGAGGAGGCCAACGCGACGCTCACTGCGCCCGGCCAGCTCTTCGAGATGGAGGATCTCGACATCCGCGGCGTGGCGACCCGTACCTGGAAGAACGCGCCCCCCTCGTTGCGGGGCGTCATCGACCTGTCATTGGCCCACGGCGACGCCACCTTCCTCGTCTACGAGGACGAGCGGACCACCTTCGCCGAGCACTACCGCATTGCCTGCACGCTCTCGCACCGGCTCCGGTCGACGTTCGGCATCACCCAGGGCGACCGTGTCGCCATCATCATGCGCAACCTGCCCGAGTGGATCATGGCCTTCTGGGCCGCCACGCTGGCGGGCGCCATCGTGGTGCCGCTCAACGCGTGGTGGAGCGGCGAGGAGCTGCGCTACGGGCTGGAGGACTCCGGCTCCAAGGTCGCGTTCGTCGACACCGAGCGGGCCGATCGCATCCGCCCCTTCCTCGGCGGGCTGTCCGGGCTCGGGGCCGTCATCGTCGCCGACGAGCACCGGGCCGAGCCCAGCACCCCCCTGGCCGTGTACGAGCCGCCGGGAGGTGCGGCTCCGGTGGCCGAGTGGCCGTTCGCCCTCGCATTGGGCACCGTGGACGAGGCCGCCTCGCCGCCCGACGTGACCATCGACCCGGAGGACGACGCCACCATCTTCTACACGTCGGGCACGACTGGGCGGCCCAAGGGTGCGGTGGGGACCCATCGCAACATGGTGACCAACCTGATGAGCCTCTTCTTCATCAACTCCCGCGGCACCATGCGCTTCGGCACCGCGGCCCTGGAGTCGACGAGCGAGAAGGCGCAGCCCGCCTTCCTGCTCTCCGTGCCGCTCTTCCATGCCACCGGGTGCCACTCCGTCATGGTCTCCAACATCGCGGCCGGCGGGAAGATCGTGATGATGCACCACTTCGATCCCGAGCGCGCGCTCCAGCTGATAGAGCGCGAGCGGATCGGCACCTTCGGTGGCGTGCCGGCGATGGTCATGCAGGTGCTCGACTCCCCCGACTTCGCCAAGTTCGACACCTCGTCAATCCGCGGGGTGTCCTACGGCGGCGCCCCCGCCCCGCCCGACCTGGTGCGGCGCATCCGCGAGGCCTGGCCCGTCGGCCAACCCTCCAACGGGTACGGGCTCACCGAGACCTCGTCGGTGACCTCGATGAACTCCGGCGGCGACTACATCGCCCGTCCCGAGAGCGTCGGGCCGCCGGTGCCCGTCTGCGACGTGGCCGTGCTGCCCGAGGACTTCGCAGGCGACGAGCCCGACGGCACGGTCCCGCGTGGGCCCGACGTCCGGGGCGAGCTGTGGATCAAGGGCCCCAACGTCGTGCGCGGCTACTGGAACAGGCCGGAGGAGACCGCCAAGACGTTCTCCAAGGGCTGGCTGCACACGGGCGACGTCGCCCGGCTCGACGAGGACAACTTCATCTACATCGTCGACCGGGCCAAGGACATGATCATCCGGGGCGGAGAGAACGTGTACTCGGTGCAGGTCGAGGCCGCGCTCTTCGAGCACCCCGCCGTCGCCGACTGCGCGGTCATCGGGGTGCCCGATCCCACCCTCGGGGAGGAGGTCGGTGCGGTGGTCGTCCTCCGCCCCGGTGCCAAGGTGACCGCCGACGAGCTGGGACTGCACGTCAAGCAACGCCTGGCCGGTTTCATGGTCCCGACCCACATCTGGTTCCGCTCCGAGCCCCTGCCGCGCAACCCCCAGGGGAAGGTGCTCAAGCGCCAGCTGCGCGACGAGCTCGTGCCGCCGACGGCCTGAGCGGCACCGCGCTCACCCTGCGCCGGGATCCCGGCCGGTGAGGCCCAGCAGGCGGCTGAGGAGAGGGGCGTCGTCGGGCACCGGGACGGCCGCCGGGAAGACACCGATCGTCCGCCACTCCTCGGCGTGCGGGCGCACCTCGTCCCAGATTCCCTGCACGAGCTCGTCCGGCAGGTCCGGCTCGATGCCGATCGCCCTGGCGATGTCGTGTGCCCGCAAGCCGCGGAACGAGTTGATCTGCCAGAAGTACTCGCGCACGGTGTAGTCCCCGAAGGAGAGATGCACGACGGCGTCGAAGTCGGTCACCGCGGAGGCTGCCGCGCGGGCAGCGGCGACGATGGCCTCGAACCGCTCGGCCGGGCGCTCCCCGAGGAGATCGCCGTCGAATTTGGTCGCACCGGCTTCGTCCATGGTGCGCCCGGCCAGCACGTCGGACACCCAGGCATCGTCGTAGGCGTGGTAGTTCACGACGCTGCGCAGGCTGGGCAGGTCGTCGGCCCCCCGCCGGGCGAAGTTCGGGGGCGTGGTCATGTCCCACTGCTCCGGCCGGATGCGCGCCACCACGGTGGCCAGGGCCCGGTCGGCCAGGACGAACACCTCAGCTTCGTTCACGGTCCTCTCCTCCTGAGGGGAAGCGCACGGTGGCCTCCCGCGCCCCACTCTTGCCAGGCGCTGTGACAGGGCCGTGCCGGAAGGTCGCAGCGCGGACGCGGACGTGCCGGCCCGCAGGCCGGCACGTCGGAGACATCGCCCGGCGAGCGGGCGCCGCGGTGGTTCTCAGCGGTTGGGCTGAGGCGTCACCCGCAGGTAGGGCTTGAGGGCCTTCCACCCCTTGGGGAAGCGGCTCTTGGCGTCCTCGTCGCTGACGGCGGGGACGATGATGACGTCCTCGCCGTCGGTCCAGTTGACCGGCGTGGCCACCGAGTAGTCGGCGGTGAGCTGCAGCGAGTCGAGGACCCGGAGGATCTCGTCGACATTGCGGCCCGTCGAGGCGGGGTAGGTCAGGGTGAGCTTGACCTTCTTGTCCGGGCCGATGATGAACACCGAGCGCACGGTGAGCGTGTCGTTGGCGTTCGGGTGGATCATGTCGTAGAGGTCCGCCACCTTGCGATCCTCGTCACCGATCAGCGGGAACGCCAGCGCCGAGCCCTGGGTCTCCTGGATGTCGCCCGCCCAGCCCTTGTGCGACTCGACCGAGTCGACGGAGAGGCCGATCAGCTTGGCGTTGCGCTTGTCGAACTCCGGCTTGGCCTTGGAGAAGGCCCCGAGCTCGGTCGTGCAGACCGGGGTGAAGTCCTTGGGATGGGAGAAGAGAATCCCCCAGCTGTCGCCCAGCCACTCGTGGAAGTTGATGGTGCCTTCGGTGGTGTCAGCGGTGAAGTCGGGAGCGGTGTCCCCGAGACGTACTGCCATGTGCTCCTCCTGAAGTCTTGAGGTTCCGTATCTGAGCGATGAGACCTTACCGGCTGCTCCGGCAATTGTCGACACGAATGGTCATATTTGTCTCATCCAGGACCGGGACGTGAGAAAGGCACCTCCACCAGGGGATCGTTCCGGGACCCATGAGCAAGGGGGTCGCCGGTGCGTGCGAGAATGCCCCCGTGGGCACCCTGCAGACCGCACCCGAGGACGCCGCGGGATCCTACGTGCCCTACCGGGCCGAGACCCTCGTCGTCGAGCACGACGGCCCCGTCACCGTGGTCACCATCGACCGGCCGGAGCGGCGCAACGCCGTCGACAGCGTGTGCGCCGATCAGCTCCGCGAGGCGTTCCTGGCCTTCGACCACGACGATGCCCGCTCTGTCGCCGTGCTGACCGGTGCCCAGGGGACGTTCTGCGCCGGCGCCGATCTCAAGGCGGTCGCCGAGGGCGACCGCCGGCCGATCCCCGACGATGGCCCGGGCCCGATGGGACCGACTCGCCTGACCCTCTCCAAGCCGGTCATCGCCGCCGTCGAGGGCTACGCGGTGGCGGGCGGATTGGAGCTGGCCCTCTGGTGCGACCTGCGGGTGGCGGCCGACGACGCCGTCTTCGGCGTCTTCTGCCGGCGTTTCGGCGTCCCGCTCTGCGACCTCGGCACCGTCCGCCTGCCCCGCATCGTCGGCCACGGCCGTGCCATGGACCTGATCCTCACGGGCCGGGCCGTTCCGGCCCCCGAGGCCCTGACCATCGGACTGGCCAACCGGGTCGCCCCGCCGGGCGGGGCCCTGACGGCCGCCGTGGGACTGGCCCACCAACTGGCCGCCCTCCCCCAGGTGTGCCTGCGTTCGGACCGCATGAGCGCACTGGAGCAGTGGGGCCTCACCGAGGAGGAGGCCGCCGTCGGGGAGGCCCGCCGCGGCCGTGCGGTGGTCAGCAGCGGCGAGACGCTGCAGGGAGCAGCGCGATTTGCAGGGGGTGCGGGCCGCGGTGGCACTGCGCTCGACTGACGACGGCGCGACCGGCGGGTCGCCGTCGCCGGAACGCCCGACCGTCGCCGCCTTCGACTTCGACGGCACGCTCACCGACTCGGGCAGCGTGTTCCCGTTCCTGGTGAGCCTGCGTGGTACCTGGCCCGTGCTGCGCGCCGTCGCCAGGCTCTCCCCCGAGCTTGTCCGCGCCGCGGTCACGGGGGGGCATGCGGCCGACCACGTGAAGGAGAAGCTGTTCATGCGCCTGCTCGGCGGCCTCCCGATCGACGAGGTCGACGGGCGCTCCGCGGTGTTCGCCCACCGGCACCTCCAACGCCATCTGCGCGACGACACCCTGCGCCGGCTCGAGTGGCACCGCCGGCAGGGCCATCACATCGTCGTGGTCTCCGCGTCACCCGAGTGCTACGTGCTGCCCGCCGCGGAGGAGCTCGGGGTCCACGGGGTCGTCGCCACCCGGCTGGCCGTCGGGGGGGGCGGGCTGCTGACCGGAGGCTACGAGGGCAAGAACTGCCGGGGGGCGGAGAAGTACGCCGGCCTCGTCGTCTACCTCCGCTCGCAGGGCCTGCTGTCGAACGGCGGCGGCGAGCAGCCGATCCTGTGGGCCTACGGCAACAGCCGCGGCGACCTCCGGCTGCTCAACGCGGCCGACCACGGCGTCGACGCCGGCCGGCTCGGCCCGCTCGGTCGGCTGCGCCGGTTCCCCCGGCTCTCCGCCGTCGCGGCGTCAGCCCGGGGTCGCGGCGATGCCGACCGCATGGCCTGAGTAGCCCGGCACCGCGGTGGTCACGTCGCCGAAGTAGGGCGCGTCGCCGTAGGCAAAGGCCTGCCCGCTGCCGTCGACGGCGATGAAGCCCTGCCCGCTGAAGTCCGGGATCAGCCCGGTCATCGGGCTCTTCATGGCCGCCAGCGCGGGTGACCCCGTGGCAATCCCGACCTGTGGAGCGTCCCCGAAGTCGTACACGGTGCCGTTGGCACCCAGCACCCAGTACCCGCCGCCGCCGGGCGTCGGGGCGACGCCCACGAGCGCAGTGGAAGGAGGCGCGCCGCCGAGCGATCCGAAGAAGCCGGCGTCACCGAAGGCGAACACGCCGCCGTCGGACGCGATGAGCCAGTAGCCGAACCCGTCGTTGGTGGGCACCATCCCGATGACCGGCTTGTTGAGGCGCAGGCTGCCCGTGCTGCCGTAGAACCCGGCGTCGCCGTAGGCGAAGATCCCGCCGTCGGAGGCCACCAGCCAGTACCCGCCGCCGTCGGGGGTCACCGCCATGCCCACCATTGGCTTGTTCAGGCGGATGCTCCCGGTGCTGCCGTGGAACTGCGCGTCGCCGAAGCTGAACACCCCGCCGTCCGTGGCCACCTCCCAATAGCCGCCGGCGTCGTGCGTCGAGGCGATGCCCACGACGGGCGCGTTGAGATGCATGCCGCCCGTGCTGCCGTGGAACTGCGCGTTGCCGAAGCTGAACACGCCACCATCGGTGGCGTTGATCCAGTAGCCGCCGACCCCGCCGTCGAGCTGGCTGCTCGCGTCGGCCAGGGTGGTCAGCTCGGCGGGGCCGTAGTAGTGGTCGACGATCTGCTTATAGGTCCAGTTCCCCTCGTCGTTGTCCTGGCCGATGGCGTAGCCGAGCGCACCCCACTGGCCCATCCCGATGCCGTGGCCCCAGCCCTGGCCTTCGATGGACACCGTGCCTCCGCCGACCGAGGTCACATTGAAGAGATCCGAGTTGAGGCCGAGGTCGACGTAGAACTCGGTGCCGGGAATCGTGATGTCCTGCGCGGTTCCATCAATTGTGATCGTGTCCACGCGTCCATACGGAGCGTCGTTGGGATGTCCGGGATCCTCGGACGAGATGCTCACACCGGTGAACGTCCCGATCTGGGGCCAGGTTCCCTGAATGGTGGCGCCGCTGACCGAGGTCGTCCATTGGTGATTCGGGTTGCACGCTCCGGTGACGCACACCGCATCACCGTCGTCGGGCACGGCGGTGAACGGCGACTCCTGGTTGGAGCTCGAGGTGTACCCGCCCGTCGACGCGGAGTACTCGGTGGTCGCGATCTGGCCGCCGGGCATCACCATCACCTGGCCCGCGGTGTCGTTGGCCGCAGCCACGCTCGCCGCCGTCTCGTACTCGGTGCCGCGGTACGTCTGGCAGGTGAGGTCACAGGTGTCGGCGTAGCCGCCGTAGCCGCCCAGGTCGGCGAGCACGTAAGACCGGACGGCCACCGCCTGGGCCTCGAGCTCCTGGAAGCCCCAATCCATGCCCTGCGGCCCGGACCCACCCAGGTTGGCCCAGCTGGACGGCGATTCCCCGGGCACCGTGTCGGCCACGTACTGCTCGAGCGGGAGCGTGTTCACCGTCCTGGCCTGATTCGCCGAGTTGTAGAGGGCCGTCAACGTGCCATGGACGGTCGGGCTGTAACTCGCGACGCACAGCGTGAGCAGTCCGTTGCCGACCGGAGATGCGGTGGGCGTGGTCTGGTTGGCCAGGACCTGGGTCCACGGGCCGGAACACGTGAGACCGGTGTCGACCGCCCACGTCCCGCCGGTCTGTTGGAACCGGACGGCCGGCGCGCTGGACACACCTGGCGCCGAGACGCCACCCGACGACTGCACGATGACATCGAGCCCGTCGTTCTCGGTCATGGCGACCTTCACGTCGGTCGTGTCCGACGGCACGGCGTGGGCCTGGGGCGACGGGACCAGCGCCGGCACGGACGGGCGGTCGGGGGCGCCGAGGTCGGCCGCCGCGGGCGAGGCCGGGCCGAACAGGGCGGCTGGCACCACGAAGGCAAGCGACACCAAGAGCGTCGCCAGCAGCATCGAGCTGCGCCGTCGCAGGAGGGCACCGTGGCGCGCGACATGGGCTCGATCCGTCACGATCCGAAAATGCTAGCGGCGCGACCAGGGCGGATTGTGGCATGGGGGAGGCAATCGGGGTGTGGAGCGCGCCGGTACACTGCACGGCCGTGCGGGTCGACCAGGTCATACCGTCGCTCGCCAGTCGTGACGCCATCGGGGTGCACACGCTCAACCTGCGCGACGGTCTGCGCGCCGCGGGCATCGACTCGGAGGTGTTCTACGGCAGCCACACCCCCGACGTCGAGCACGAGGGTCGGCCCGTGACAGAGCTCGGGCGGGCCGGGCGCGACCGGTGGCTCCTGTACCAAGCGTCGATCGGGAGCCCCGTGTACGACATCCTGGCGGCGCGTTCGGAGCCCAAGCTCGTCAACTACCACAACATCACGCCGGCCGAGCTGCTGCGCGACTGGGAGCCCGCGGTGGCCTACGAGGCGGCGCTGGGACGCACGCAGCTGGCCCGACTCGCTCCCCAGAGCCGCTTCGCCGTCGCCGACTCCGCGTTCAACGAGTCCGAACTGCAGGCGCTCGGCTACCACGGGACCGCCGTGGTGCCGCTGCTGATCGACATGCACTCCAAGAGCGACGACCCCGACCCCGAGCTGGTCGCCGCGCTGGCCCGCCGTAAGGAGCGCGACGGCGGGGCCGACCTGCTCTACGTCGGGAAGATCTCGCCCCACAAGGCCCCGCACGACCTGGTGAAGATGCTCGACGTCCTACGCCGCGTCGACGACCCCGCGGCCCGGCTGCACCTGGTCGGGTCGCCGCTCGGCTCGGCCTACGAGCCGGCCCTGCGCGCGTTCATCGCGGAACTCGGTCTCAGCGAGGCCGTGAACCTGGCGGGCTCGGTCAGCGGCGCCGAGCTCGAGGCGTACTTCCAGGCGGCCGACGTCTTCGTGATGGCCTCGGACCACGAGGGCTTCTGCGTCCCGCTGGCCGAGGCCATGGGGCACGGCGTCCCCATCGTCGCCTACGGCGTCACCGCCGTGCCCGAGACGGTCGGTGGCGCCGGGCTGGTGCTCCCCGACAAGTCCGCCGTGCCGTTCGCGGCGGCCGTCGGCCGCGTGCTCGGGGACCAGACACTGCGCCGGGTGCTGGCGGCGGCCGGCCGGGAACGGGCGGCAGGCTTCGACCTGGGCGCCTCCACGCGGCGCTTCGTGTCACTCGTGCGGCAGGCCGTCGGGGCCCCCTGAGGCCCGACGGGCCGTTTCGCTCCCTCCCGGCCTGTCGCGGCGGGTCAGCTCGCCATGTCCACAATCGGCGCGTTGAGGTGCTGGCCGCCCATGGAGCCGACCAGCGGCACGCTGCCGAAGTTGAAGATGCCGCCGTCGGAGGCCACCAGCCAGTAGCCCAGGCCGTTGGGGGCGGCTTCCATGCCCACGACTGGCGCGTTGAGGTGCTGGCCGCCCATCGACTTGTAGAAGCCGGCGTCGCCGAAGTTGAAGATGCCGCCGTCGGAGGCCGCCAACCAGTAGCCGCCGCCGTCAGGGGTGGTGGCCATGCCCACGATGGGCGCGTTGAGGTGCTGGCCGCCCATGGACAGATAGAACCCGGCGTCGCCGAAGTTGAAGATGCCGCCGTCGGAGGCCACCAGCCAGTAACCCTTGCCGTCAGGCGTGGCGGCGATGCCGACGATCGGCGCGTTGAGGTGCTGGCCGCCCATGGACTGGTAGAAGCCGAGACCGAAGTTGAAGACGCCACCGTCGGAGGCCGCCAGCCAGTACCCGCAGGGGCTGTACGTGACCGTCACCTGCCCGTTCCCGGACTGCGCGGCATCGGTGATCTGGGCGTCGGCCGGGCCGAAGTTGGCGCCGCCACCGCCACCGGCACCGCTGGCCCCGTAACCGGCCCCGCCACCACCGCCGCCGGCATAGCCGCCCGCGCCACCGCCGCCGCCGTCGCCGTCGCTGCCACCCGTTCCGCCCGTTGCCCCGCTGCCCGCACTACCGGCGGCGGGCCCGGCCGGATCGACGGTGCCACCGCCACCAGGGCCTCTCAGCGTTCCCGGCTGGCCGCCCTGGGCCGACACGAGGGGGGGCGTGGATCCGGCGTCGTAACCCGCGGAACCGGCTGTCGCCGATGCGCCTCCCGTACCGCCCGCCGCTCCGCTTGCGCCTTCGCCGCCGGGGCCGGCTGCACCGCCTCCTCCGCCGCCGCCCGCCACGATCACCGGTGCGCTCGCGCCGATCAGAACGTTGGACGCGCCACCACCACCGCCGCCGGCAGCGCCTTCACCCGTTCCACCAGCACCGCCGCCGCCTGTACCGCCGGCGCCGATTGCGGCGAGGGCTCCTCCGTTGCCGCCGGCGCTGCCGACATCGATCTGGACAGAGGCACCCGGGGTGACCCCGACGTTCGCCACCACCGCGCCGCCGAGACCCCCGGTGCCTCCGTTGGCGCCGTCATAGGTTCCCCCGGTGCCGCCCTGTGCACCGGAGACGTCGAATGTCGCCTTGCAGACGCCGCTCGGCACGGTCCAGGTCGACGTGCCGACGGTGGAGAAGCTGACGACCGTGGCTCCCGTGGCCGCCGCACCTGCGTCGCCCGGAGTCGCCGCGATGGCGCCGCCGGCGACCAGGGCGGAGACGCTCGCCGCACCGACGAGAAGCCGCCGCACCCGTCGAGACCCGTCTCCACATCGAATTCGTTTGCCCACGGCGTCGACCTCCTC
Source organism: Acidimicrobiales bacterium (assembly GCA_052140165.1). GTDB lineage: Bacteria > Actinomycetota > Acidimicrobiia > Acidimicrobiales > RAAP-2 > Bog-473. The sequence continues at coordinate 60,470 of JBKQUM010000078.1, read as the reverse complement.
GTCCTCGGTGCGTTGCGCAGGTTACCGACGGCGGTGACGCACGAGGTGGACCCTGCCGGCCCGAGCTCAGGCCCCCGGGCGCAGCGCGGCCACGAGTTCGACGGCCCGCTCGCCGGCCGAGGCCAGGTCGAGGTCGGCGATCCTGCGGGATGCGGCCGCCGCCAGCGACGCCCGCAGGCCCACCTCCCCCAGCAGCCGCCACACCGCGCCGGCGAGCACCCACGGGTCGGTGGCGTCCACGAGCAGGCCACCGTCGCCCACCACCTCGGGGAGCGCGCCCCCGCGGTGGGCGACCACGGGCAGGCCCATCGTCATGGCCTCGATCACCGGGACCCCGAAGCCCTCGTGCTGGGAGGTGATCACGAGCACGTCGGCGCGGGCCATGGCGGCCACCAGATCGGCATCGCTCAGCGCGCCGCGGAACCGTACGGCGTCGTGCAGTCCCATCTCGTCGACGAAGCGGAGGAGAGCCGCCGTGTAGGAGGGCACCACGGGCCGCCCGACGACCTCGAGGGTGGCTGCGGGGTCGCGGTGGGCGCGGGTGACCAGGAGCGCCATCACCGCGTACTCGATGCCCTTGTTGGGGGCGAGGCGCCCCACGCTGATCCAGCGCGCACCGGACCCCGAACGCGGACCACCTCTGCGGTGGGCGGCGGCACCGGTGTCGACGACGGCTGCCGGCGGCACGACCGCAGTGCGGTCGAAGCCGGCCAGGCGCAGCTCGGCCTCGTTGAACGCGGAGACCGCCAGGCCGAGCGCGGCGCGGGGTGCCAGTGCGCTGAGCTCGGTCTGGGCCCGGAGCTGATGGCGCGCCATGGCGTTGTCCCACGGTGCGTAGCACTCCGGCGGCGTCACGTTGTGGTAGTTCACGACAAGTGTCTCTGGGCGTCCGGCCAGCCAGGACGCGATGGCCGACGCGGTGGCGAACTGGTAGACGAGCACGTCGCCCGGCGCGGCCTCGTCCGCGTAGCTCGCGAACGGCCGCGTCTCGTTCGCCGTGTCGGGATCGACCAGGTCGACGTAAATCCGGGACGCGATGCCGCGGGCGGCCAGGACGGCGCGGAGCGCCAGCGTGTGCCGCCCGACCGCGTCGGAGCGGTGCAGCATCGGGACGAACTGGTGGACGCCGCTCATGTCGATGCGCCTGCCTCCGGCGCCAGGGGGATCAGCAGGCTCACGAACCGGTCGGCGGCCGTGTCGAGGTCGAGCTCGGCCAGACGACGGCGTCCCGCCTCGCCGAGGGCCGCACGGCGCGGCGCGTCGGCCAGCAGGTCCCTGATGGAGCTCGCGAGGGCGTAGGGGTCCTTGTCGGCGACGAGGACCCCGGCGTCGCCGAGCACCTCGGGCACCGCACCCTGGTCGAAGGCGACCACGGGCAGCCCGGCGGACATCGCCTCGACCACCGGGACGCAGAAGCCCTCGTGCTCGGAGGTCACCACGAGCACATCCGCGCTGCCGTACGCGGCCGCGACGGTCGCGTCGCTCGCGTGGCCGGCGAAGATGACCGCGCCGGCCAGCCCCAGCTCCGCCACGTAGCGCTGCAGCGAGGACACGTACGACTCCGTGGCCGGCTTCCCGATGATCTGCAGCGTGGCGCCCGGGTCGCCGTGGGCCCGGGCCACGGCCAGGGCGGCGACGGTGCTCTCCAGCGCCTTGTTGGGCGACACCCTCCCGACCGCCAGCCAGCGTGCGCCGCTCCCTGCGGGCCGCGGCGCCGGTGGCCGGCTGGCGCGCGCCGCCGCTGTGACGCCGGCGTCGAGGGCGGCCGACGGTGGGATCACGGCCGTGGCGGCGAACCCCGACCCGGCGAGATGCGCCTCGTTGTAGGCGGAATCGGCGACCGCGAGCGTCGTGCGGGGCGCCAGCACGCGCAGGTCGCCCTGGGCGCGCAGCTGGCCGAGGGCGAGGTGGTTGTCCCACGGCGCCATGAGGTCGGGTGGCGTGATGTTGTGGTAGTTGACGACCAGGGTTTCGGACCGGCCGGCGAGCCACGGTGCCATGGCCGACGCCGTGGCGAACTGGTAGACGACGACGTCGCCGCTGTCGGCCGCCCCGGGGTAGTCGAGCACGGGAACGGTCTCGCCCGCCGTCTCCGCCTCGACGGTGTCGACGTAGATGTCGGAGCGGATGCCGCGGGCGCGGGTGGCGTCCCGGAGGCGGAGGGTGTGGCGCCCCACCGCGTCGCCACGGTGCAGGACGGGGACGAAGTGGTGGATGCCGCTCACGAGGGGGTGGCGGCCACCAGCGCGAACCGCCCGTCCTGCCCGTCTCCCGCAGGGAGCGGCGCCACCTCGACGAAGCCGGCGCGGTCGAGCAGCATCTCCCACGTCGCGGCATGCAGGGGGCGCCCGTCGACCAGGTCGAGGGCGGCCGGCTCCCGCGCGCCGGTGGCCGTGCCGGGCTCCGAGACGACGACGAGGGGCGCGTCGTGCGCCAGGGTGCGCCGGCTCTGCGTCAGCAGTGGGAGGAGCGCATGGAGCGGCAGGCGGTCGACCACTCCGCTCAGCACGATGCCGCCCAGCGAGTCCGCCACACGACCCGACAGGTACTCGGACGCCTCACCGATCGTCACCGAGCAGCCGCCCTCGAGCGCACGGAGGGCGAGGGCACCCCGGGGCTCGACCCCGTGTGCCGTCGCGCCGCGGGCGGCACACGCCCGGAGGAGCGCGCCCTCACCGCAGTCGGCGTGCACGACAGCGCCGCCCGGTGTGCGCGCCAGGACGTGGGCGGCGACCAGGTCGACCCAGTCGCCGAGCTCCCGGGCGGGAACCAGCCACGCCGCGCCCTCCACCGGGCGATCCTGGGCGGCGAGCCTCTCCTCGAGCGTGGCGACACGGGCCGAGAGGAAGCGGAACGCCTCGACCACGTGGCCCATCGCCTCCTCGAGCTCGGTCCGGTCACCTTCGGCGACCCGCGCCCGACGATCACGGCCGGCACGAAGCCGATCGAGGCGGCCCTGGCGCCGCGCACCGGAGCGGCTCTCGGCGTCCAACGCATCCGACAGGGCGGAGGCGCCGGGGTGGTACGGGCCGTACCGATCGCCGAGATGTGTGAAAGCTGCCAGGAAGTTCCACGCATCGCTCCCCTGCGGTGCCAGCCTCGCGAACGCCTCGCGCAGCGCATCCGCGGCCCGGGCCTGGTCCTCGCCTCCCGGCGAGCTGCCGGGGTTCTCGCCGTCCGCGTGATTGTCATCGCCGGTTGGGGGAAGAGCTGCGGGCACGGCGGTCGATGCTACCGGCGATGCCCTGTGCGGACCGGAGCTCGCCTCCCATCCGGTTGTGTCCCGGGCCAGGGCGGCCACAGGCTGATGGTGGGGTCCGACGCCGGCGTCTTCTCGTTCGGCGCACAGATCTCCGGCTTGACGGGAAGCATCCATCTCAGCCAGCCCGTGGCGGCGATGCAGTCGACCAGGGCTACTGCTTCGTCGCCTGGACCTGTTCACTCGCAACGTCGTCGGCTGGGCCATCGAGCCGGCACGACGAGTCCACTCCGGTCAACGACTCCCCGTCCATGGCCGCGCGGGCTTGGACCACCTCTGCCAAGACCGTGATCCACTCCGACGACGGCATCGACGCCATTTTGCGTGAGTTGTGGACCCGGGACGACCCCCGAGCCCTTGGAATCACTCGTCTAGGATCATCCCGCTCGATGGCACCCCACCGGGCTGCACGCGGATTGGAAGGGAAGATTCTTGACGAAGGGGCCGCAACAATCATCTCGGCAGCCGACGGTGGATCGACTTCGGGCGATCGGCCGCCACCTGCCGCCATCGATCGCCCGCGTGCTGCGACCGTTGGCTCAACGACTGGGCGGACCCTCCATGTCGGCGCCCGTCGTCCCGCCGCGGCGCCAATCGGCACCCCGACCCGAACCCCTTCCGATCCCAGACCACCACATTCCCGGCCGGGAGCCGCTCGTGATGTGGCCGGCGGACCCGCCGCCCGGCTACCTCGGACAACTCGATCCAGATTTCCAACGTGAGCTCGCCGCACACTGGGCTGACGTTCGACTCGAGGACTGTTACTTCTACCATTCTGTGCTGCTCCCCGACGGCAGCTTCGTGAAAGGTCCGTGGGACCTTATCGGCAACGAAAGCCAATACCTCGGGGGAATCGACCTGGCCGGGCGCAGTGTGCTCGAGTACGGCCCGGCAAGTGGCTGGCTCACGCATTGGATGACCCAACAGGGTGCAGAAGTCGTCATCATCGACATTGGTTGGGACCTGTCAACCGACCTGATCCCTTTGGCGACGTTCGATCTGGAACAGACGCGTCGGGAGCAGGTTGCACGCGCTGGGCAGGTTGTGAACTCATGGTGGTTCGTACGAAACGCATACGGTCACTCGGCCAGGGCCGTCTACGCGCCCGTGTACGATCTGCCGCCGGACCTGGGCCGCTATGACGTGTCGGTCTTCGGTTCGATCCTGCTCCACTTGAGGGACCCGTTCATGGCAATGCAGCAGGCGGCCGCCGTGACCGACGACACCATCGTGGTTGTCGAGCCGCTCCTCGTTCCGCCCGAGGACATCGACAGGCCAGTCCTGTTCTGGAACCCCTCCAAGAGCACGAATCCCAACGGCTGGTGGTTGTTGCCGCCTGGAGTCATCACCGACATGCTCGCAGTGCTCGGCTTCCCCAATTCGACGGTCAGCTATCACCGGCAATACTACGTACCGGAGACCAACCCGGAGCTGGCCGATGAGGTCACGTTCTACACCGTGGTCGCCCGAAGGCGCTGATTCGGCGAACTGCCGAGGGCGACGCGCTGGTGCGTTGGAGGGGCGACGCTCCGGTCGCCCGTCGGCAGCACATGCGGACCCCGGATGACGGACCGCAGCACCCCCGATGCAGGCGAACCGGGGCGGGTTCAGCCTTGCCTCTACCCGATCCGCAACCACGGCTGCGGCCGGATACCTGCCACCATGGCCCGGCCGTCGACCGTTCAAGGTTGACCGGCCGGATGCCGATTGACTGAACATAGGTCGACGTTTCCACCGACCTGCGTGCCCCGACCCCGGGGTCCGCCGTTCGGTGGCGTGCAGACGGACAATCGGCTTCAGCCGCCCACAACACGAGAGGAATGACGTGAGAAGTCGTGCGCCGAGGGTGTACCTGGCCACAACCATGGCGGCGGCGGCCGGGGCGCTGGCGCTTACGGCCACCCTCGCTCTCGGGGACGCTCCGGGTGCCCAGGCCACCCAGGTCGCGCATGCGGCCGGGTTCACGGTGGCCCAGGTCTGGACGCAGACCCTCAACGACGGCGGCAATCCCATCGTGGACTCCTCGCCCAACGTGGCCGACCTCGACGGGCAGCCCTCGGTCGTCGTCGGTGACAGGGCCGGGTACGTGTACGCCTACCACCTCTCCAACGGCTCGGGCGTCGCCGGCTGGCCGTACAACGCCGGAGCGCCGGTCGACTCCTCCCCATCGGTGGCGCCGATCGACGCCAACGGGCTCGACACGGTCTACGTCGGCACGGGCAACGTGGCCGACCCGACGTCGGGTGGCTACCAGGCCATCGCCCCCAACGGGAGTGACCAGTGGTTCGTCCAGGAGACCAACCCGGGGACTGACCCCACGCCCCATTCGGCTGTGACGGCGTCGCTGACAGTGGGCAACTACGCGGGTGGTTACGGGGTCGAGGCCGGGTCGCTCGGACAGAACACCTACGCGCTCGGGGCGGCGAACGGTGCGATGCTCGAGGGTTTCCCGTGGTTCTCGGACTCGGTGTTCTCGACGGCGGCAGTGGCGGACCTCTACGCCGACGGCAACAACGAGATCATCGGTGGTGGAGAATCGACCGCCGGTGTGGCCTACGGGCAGACCTACAGCGACGGCGGCCACATCAAGATCATGTCGAGCGCCGGCAACGCGGGGACCGGCAATCCTGCAGGCGGGCTCATCTGCGAGTACAACACGAACCAGAACATCGCCGCCTCTTCAGCCGCCGTGGGCGAGTTCCTCTCCGGCGGTGCCGTTGGCATCGCCATCGGCGACGGCAGCTTCTACCCTGGGGCATCGGACACCGACAAGCTCTTCGCCATCAACACGGGCTGCGGCCTCGCCTGGAGCGACACGCTCGACGGGCTGACCACTGACTCGCCGGCCCTGGCCGACGTGCTGGGCAACGGCCAACTCCAGGTCGTCGAGGGGACGTCGGCCGGGACGATCTACGTCCTCAACGGCACCAACGGCAACGTCGAGTGGTCGGCGCCCACCTCGGGCGCCGTCGACGGATCACCGGTGACGGCGGACCTCACCGGCGACGGCTACCAGGACGTCATCGTCCCCACCATCAACGGGATCGACATCTTCGACGGTCGTTCAGGCGCCGAGGTGGCGACGCTCGATTCGGGGCCCGTCGGGTTCCAGAGCTCCCCCCTGGTGACCGACGACCCCGACGGCCACATCGGCATCACGGCTGCGGGCTACACCTACGCCGGCGACCAGGGAGCGATCGTGCACTGGGAGATCGACAACACCGCGGGGTCCGGGTCCAGCGTGAACGAGACCGGCGCGTGGCCCCAGTTCCACCACGACCCCCAGCTGACCGGGGACGCCGGCACGCCGGCACCGACCATCGAGGTTCCGTGCAACGCACCGGTCGGGGGCCCCGACGGCTACGTGCTGTCCGCGTCCGACGGTGGCGTGTTCGACTACGGCAACATCCCGTTCTGCGGTTCGACCGGCAGCATCCACCTCAACAAGCCGGTGGTGGCGTCGGCCCTGACCGCCGACGGCGGCGGGTACTGGGAGGTGGCGTCGGACGGCGGCATCTTCAACTTCGGGAACGCCGGCTTCTTCGGCTCCATGGGCGGGAAGCCGCTCAACGCACCCATCGTCGGCATGGCGGCGACACCGGATGGCAAGGGGTACTGGCTGGTGGCGTCGGACGGCGGCATCTTCAACTTCGGCGACGCCGGCTTCTTCGGCAGCACCGGGGGCATCCATCTGAATCGCCCCATCGTCGGGATGGCAGCGACGCCGAGCGGCAAGGGGTACTGGCTGGTGGCCTCCGACGGCGGCATCTTCAACTACGGCGACGCATCGTTCCTCGGCTCCATGGGAGGCAAGCCCCTCAACTCCCCCGTCGTCGGGATGGCCGCCGACTCGCAGACGGGCGGGTACTGGGAGGTGGCCACCGACGGCGGCATCTTCTCCTTCGACGCCCCGTTCTACGGCTCCACGGGCAACCTGCACCTCAACGCCCCCATCGTCGGCATGGAGGCCACCAAGAGCGGCTCGGGATACCGGTTCGTCGCGACCGACGGCGGCATCTTCACCTACAACGACCCCTTCTTCGGCTCGATGGGCGGGAAACCGTTGAACAAGCCGGTCGTGGACATGGCGGGGAGCTGAGCACTCTCACGCGCCAAGGTTGGGCCGGGCGTGCACGACCACTCGCTCCGCTCGCCGGTGCTCGGGTCTGTGCCCCAGCTCCGTCCTGAGCTCTCAGACCCCCTCAGTATGCGCCTTGACGCATGCACATTCACAAGGCAGGCCCTCCCATGGGAAGGATCTCCGGAGGGCTGAAGGGGTCGGTCCCGTGGACTCAATGGGACCAAGGAGACATGGTGAGGACAGCCCGAACGTAGCCCAAGTACATGGCGAACCGTGCGGCTGTTGCTCATTATCATGTCGCACGTATGACGACACCTCATGGTGGTGCCGCGGCGCCACAAAGAGGTCGGCCGCTGAACTCCACGGCGCAGCGTAAGAGCCCCGACACTGCCACCACCGAGTTCGCCACCCAGTTCCATCCGGCTCGTTGGCTGACCCTTGCCCTTGCCGTCGTCGCAATCGTCATCGGCGAGATCTTCACGTGGTTCTTGCTTCGCTCCCAGGGCACTGTGATCTCCGGAGACTCGCCCCATTACCTCATCGCGGCCGAGACCCTGAGCCACCTGAGCGTCCACGTGCTTCCCCAATACCGTGCCGACCTCATGTCGCACTACATCTACGCCTGGCCCGCGGGCGCCACGCTCACGACGATGGGGGTGCACGCTTTTTCAGGACCGCACGGGGTCATCTTCGCCCAGGGCATCGGTCTCCCCGCTCTCCTCGCGCCCTTCATCGCAGTGGGTAACGTCCCCTTGGCTCTGGTGGGGTTCTTCACCGTCAATGCCATCGGGTTCGTCTTCATCCATCGGCGGGCATCCCGACTCGCCAGCTTGGGTCGTAATGGCCAAATCGTCTTCGCCCTGGCGCTGGCGTGCCCGGCGCTGTGGCTCGCAGCGACGCAGGTCTACCCCGACCTGATCAGTGGGATATTCCTGGCCTGCGGCCTCCTCGAAATGGCCCTGGTGGAACGCACTGGAACCTGCCGTTGGACCTCGGTCGCCGTCATCACGGTTGCCCTCGCCGTTCCACCCTGGTTCCAGATCAAGAACTTCTCGGTCGACATCGTGGCGATCGTCGGGCTGCTCGTCCTGCTCTACCTGCGGCGCATCGAGCTGGTTCCGGCGCTCGTCGTGATCGGCGTGGCCATCGTCTCGTTCGCCGTCCTCATCGTCTACAACCAGTACTACTTCGGCCATCTGCTGGGGCTCCCCCAACCAAGCCCGAACCTCGGCACCCGGGGGTTCAAGGACACCCTCGGTCTCGTCTTCGATCGCGACCAGGGGTTCGTGGTCCAATGCCCCACCATTCTGTTCGGACTCCTCGGCCTGTGGTACTCGCGCCGGAGGACGCAGGTGACCAACGTCGTACTGCTCCTCGGCGCAGTCGCCATCCTGGTGATCAACGGAACACAGCCCATCGTCACCGCCTTCGGGGGCACGGCGTTGGCCGGGCGGTTCCAATGGACTGTGATGCCCATGCTGCTCGCGTGGTCTCCGTTCTTCCTGAAACGGCTCGAGGCCTACCGCCAGCGGCTCGCTGCCGCCGCCATCGTCGTGGCGGTTCTCTGGATCGTCCAGGGCGTTCCGATTCTCATCGGGGACCACAACTACTTCAATGCCACGTTCCCCCCGTTCGCCCCCTGGGACCCGACCCTGTACCCCGGGTGGTGGGATTGGATCAACACGTACCTGCCTTCGGTCGTGCCGACGTTCAGCCACGTGGTGGCGGAGGAGCTTCTGTTCGAGCTGGTGCTCGTCGCAGCACTCGTGTGGCTCCTGGTACGGCTCGTCAATCCGCGCCCGATCGAGGTGGCGCGCAGCCTCGTCGCGGGGGCGGCCGCGCTGATCGTGATCGTGGTCGTCGCACTCGTCGTGCCGTCCGGGCCGGCGCCGGCGGCGCCACTGACGTGGTCAGGCCACTCCCTCGGCAGTCCCTGGGAGGCGGGGGTTTCGCGCGTCCGCACCGCTCCGCTCGCTCTGGCGAACCTGGGCACGGGAACCTACGAGGTGACCCTGGTCGAGAGCGTGGACAGCGCATCGGGTCGCCCGTCGCGGATGTCCTTCCTGACGACCCCCAACCGTCGCATCGTCGTCTCGAACTGGTTCAGCCTGGCGCACCCGACGTCGATGACCCAGCTGGTCGTTGCGCCCGCGCCACTCGACCTCGCCCAGGAGCACGTCTCGACGCTCGTGCTGACCCCGACCACGTCCACTCGTCAGACGACGCTGGAGTTCTCGACCTCCGCCGCGTCCGTATTCTCTGTGACCGTGGCCGTGAGTCCCGACAGCACCCTGGACGTCACCTCGCTCGAATTGCAGAAGATCGCGAACTGATCCGATCCCGCTGGTCGGAGCCCTCAGTATCCTGCGATGCCCACGATGGGTTGGTTCAAGTGCTGGCCGCCCATCGATCCACGGAACGTCGCAATGCCGTACGAGAACAGGCCGCCGTCGGAGGCAACGAGCTGGTAACCCTGCCCATTGTTCGCAGGACCGATGGCGACGATCGGAGCGGCCAGGAATTGGCCGCCCATCGAACCGTAGAACGGCGCGTTGAAGCTGAACACGCCTCCGTCGGAGGCAACCAGCCAATAGCCGTCCGTCTGGAGATCGTTGGCCATGCCGACGATCGGTGCCTTCAGCTTCAGCGAACCGGCGGATCCGAAGAACTGCGCGTCCCCGAAGGTGAAGACCCCCCCGTCGGAGGCCACCAGCCGATACCCGAGACCGTCCGGGGCGGCGGCCATGCCGACGACCGGGCTGTTCAGGACCAGGCTGCCCGTCGAGCCCCAGTACGACGCGTCCCCGAAGGTGAAGACCCCCCCGTCGGACGCGACGAGCCAGTAGCCCTTGCCGTCGGGGGTCGCCGCGATGCCCACGATCGGTTCGTTGAGATGCTGACCGCCCATTGAGCCGTAGAAGGCGGCCCCGTTGAAGGCGAAGACGCCGCCGTCGGAGGCGGCCAGCCAGTACCCACCCGTGTTCGACGCCTCGGCCATGCCGACGATCGGCGCGTTGAGCGAAAGGCTCCCCGTCGACCCGCAGAAGGGGAGATTGCCGAAGTTGAAGATGCCGCCGTCCCTGGCCACCATGTCGTACCCGCTGTACGCCGCCGCCGGCACATCGCACGGGGTCGTGGAGCCGCCCTGACCGGTGAAGCCCGTGAGCTGAGGGTCGTGATGGAATTCCGGCCACGAGCCCGCCCCGACGGCCTGCGCCCCGTCCGAGTCGGGGATCTCGAAGTGCTCGACGACGCCCTGGTCGGTGTTGTAGGTGTACCCGGCGACCGTGATGCCGACGTTCCCGTCGGCGTCGTCGGTCACCAGGGGCGAATTGATGAACCCGAGAGTGCCGTTGACGTCGGACCCGTCGGCGTTCAGCTCGGCCACCAGTGCACCGGAGACTCCGTCGAAGATCTCCACGCCTTCGGTGGTCGGTACCAACAGGTCCTGGTGGCCGGTGCCGAAGAGATCAGCGGTGGTGACGCTCCCGAGGCCCCTCCCGACGATCGGTGTGTGCCACAGGGGCTGTCCGTTGGAGCCGTTCAGCACCCACACCGACCCGGTGGTCCCGTTGTCGGTCTCCTCGACCACGTCCTCGGTGCCATTGCCCTGGGCGTCGGCGAGGGCGGGACTGCTCGAGGTGGCGGCGTCCAGCGTCGTCGACCACTCCAGATTGCACTGGTTGTTCACGGCCAGCACCTTGTCGGTGTCCGATGCCCCGGCGAAGAAGGTGCCGGTGCCGAAGACCGCGCCGGTCGCCCCTCCGGGGAGGAAATCACCCACCGCCGGCGATGACACCACGTCCTGGTCCGTGTCGTAACTGCAGACGAGCCCGCCGCGCCCGTTCAGAATGCGCAGGTGACCTCCCTGGGTGTAGTGGGTCCCGAGGGCGAATCCCGCGGTCTGCGTGCTTCCTTCGACGACGTCCGTCTGCCCGGTGCCGTAGAGGTCCGCGAGCGCAGCGGTCGAGAACACGCTGTCGGAGAAGAACGGCCAGCCCGGGAGGGTGGACCCGTCCGAGGCGTCGAGGGCGTACTCCTCCTGGTCGAGTGAGCCTGCCTCCACATCGGTGCCGCCACCCTGCAGCGACCCGACGCTCATGGACGCCTCGACCGCATACGCCGGTTCGTTATCGGTGCCCGGATCGGTGACCGGGGTGTACCACTCGACGTTCCCGCCGGGCCCGATGGCCTGATAGCCGCCCTCGGTCGGATCGCCGGACGTGCCGGAGCCGACGAAGACCGAGTCGTACGGACTGCCGTCGATCTGGGCCACCGAAGGAGTCGAGTCGATCGGCACCCCCAGGGTCGCCGGCCAACCGCTCACCGGCGAGCCGTCGCTGAGATGAAGTGCGTAGACCGTGCCGCGCGCGTCTCCGACGACCACCGAGGGACCGCCACCGTCGAGGGTCGCGATATTTGGAGACGACTGCTCGACCGGCGCACCACTGTCGTCGAGCATCTGCGTCCACAGCGGAGTGCTCGCCCACGACGGATTGCTCGCGCCGACCGGTGGCACGACCGTGACGCCCCACACCCCGTACGCCAGTGCGCTCACGAGGACAAGGGCAGGCACCAGGCGGAGCAGGCGAGACATCGACGGCCCGCGCCATCGCTTCCCCCGATGACCGGCTCCCGAATGGACGTGCCCACCCGGGTCCGCAGCATGATGGGATTCGATCATCGTTCCAACCTATTGATCAGGAGGGAGCGCTCCGTCATGACACGCGACAATCTACCGTAACGCCCAGGGTCATCAATATCGGATGGTTGGCTCGTCGTGCTCGTCGCCGTTGGGGAACACCCATTGATATCCGCCACATCGAGCGTCGCCGGCAAAGCATCCACCAGCGTCTGCATTCGGCGTTGGAGGGCCGAGTCTTCGTCTGGGACTCGATCGCCACGGACGGGTTCGACCCAGCCGGCTCGCTCACCTGGTCCGGGGTGGCGGCAGGTCCCTGGCCTAGAGTGACGGCCCATGTTCAAGCGACACGACACCGAGAGAACGGCCGGCGGCGCAGCGACCCCCCGCCCGGCCCGGGTCTCGGCGCCACGCCGGCCGCTCCTCCCCACCTACCCGCCCAAGGGGTATCTCGGCCAGCTCGACCCTGCCTTCCAGGCCGCCCAGTCGAAGCGGCGCGAAGGCGCCGACCTCGACGACTTCGTCTGGTACCACGCCTTCGAATTGCCCGACGGGCGGGTGCTGCCGGGTGCGTGGGACCTGCGGGGTCACGAGACCGCCTACCTCGGCGGTGTGGACGTCGCGGGCAAGCGGGTGCTCGAGCTGGGCCCGGCCACCGGGTACCTGACCTTCTATCTGGAGCGCATGGGGGCCGAGGTGGTCGCCTTCGAGGCCGGATTCGACGTGTCGATCGATGTGCTGCCCATCAGGGGGCACGACGAGCCCGACGAGAAGCTGCGCGTCATGCAGGAGACGATCGACCGGAACCACGACGCGTGGTGGTACCTGCACCGCACACTCGGGTCGTCGGCCAAATTCGTCCAGGGCAGCATCTACGACATGCCGGCCGACCTCGGGACGTTCGACATCACGCTGGTCGGGGCGATCCTGCTGCACCTGCGTGAGCCATGGGGGGCGCTGTCGCAGGCCGCCCAGCGGACGACCGGGACCATGATCGTCACCGAACCGCTGCAGGACGACGTGGACGATCCCGAGTCCAACGTCATGCGCTTTTCACCGTCGGCGGAGCACCACGTCACCAACTGGTGGTCGATCTACCCGGGAGCGGTGGTCTCCATGCTCTCCCGGCTGGGCTTCGGACGGACCGAGACGACCATGCACAGCCAGCGCCACTACCTCGCCCACGACATGGCGAGCGATGCGATTGAGCAGCGCATGTACACGGTGGTGGGACAGCGCCAGGACGCGTGAGCGCGGGCTCCCGGGGCTGCGCTCAGAACAGTCCGGGTGTCCCCCGCCCGCGTTCGACCACCGAATTGAGGAACTCGTCGTAGCGGGCGATGAGCACGGGCCACTGGAAGTGCCTGTCCACGTAGTCCCGCCCACGGGCGCCCAGCACCGCGCGCAGCTCGACGCCGGTGACGAGGCGCTCGAGCACGGCCTCGAACTCGGGGTAGGAGGTGAACCACAGCCCGCCCCCGGAGCTCTCGGCGTGCTCGCGGGTCGGCCCGCAGGCGCCGTTGACCAGCACCGCGACCCGGTCGACCCAGGCCTCGAGCACCACGAGGGAAAACGACTCGAGCGCCGAGGGCGAGACCGCCACCAGGGCGTCGTGCACGATGTCCCACTTGTCCGGCTCGTTCACGGGCCCTGTGACCACGATGTCGGGGTGGGGCGGCAGCTCCACCGAGACCGGCCCGACCAGGGCCAGGGCCAGGGGCCCGGGATGGCGCTCCTTGTAGGCCGCGAAGTACGAGGCCAGCATCTTCGAGCCCTTGTGCTCGTCGACCCTTCCCACGCTCACGATGTACGGCCGGTCCCCCAGGCCCACCAATTCGCCGCCCGGCCGGCCGGCGCCCTCCGACTCCCCCACACCGAGGCCCAGCACGATCTGGGGCCGCTCGGCCACCGGGTACATCCGCTCGACGAGTCGGCGCTCGGACGCCGTGTGGAAGCAGAAGGCGTCCGCATCCCCGAAGGTGCCCCGGAACACGGGCAGGTACAGCGCGGGCTCGTCGTGCGCGGCCGGGTGCAGCACGGCCGGCGCCCGGACCTTGCCGATCGCCGCCACCGTGGGGTGGTACATGTAGGGGTAGAAGGCGACGACGTCGGCGTCCGACGCACTGACGGCGGCCACCAGATCCGCCGAGACCGGGCCGTTGTAGTCGACCCACCGCCTGCCCTGGTCCAGGGTCGCCGTGCGCGGCGCCAGCCGCACGAGCCCGTCCAACCCGTAGAAGTCGGGCAGCCGACCGTGCGTGCCGCGGTGGCGGTGCACCGGGACCCCGTTGACCTCCGTGGTCCCCGGGTCCAGCTCGTCGGCCCAGGTGTGCGGGTCGAGGGCGCAGGTCGTGTGGACCTCGGACTCCCAGCCGGTGTGGGCCCGCAGCTCTTCGGCCAACCGCCGCGCCCCCGTCTCGGCGCCGCCCATCACCTGGGTCCCGTAGCGCGGGGTGACGAACGCCACCTTGGGGCTCACCGGGCCACCGCTCCGCTGACCGCGTCGACGATCCGGATGGCTGCCGCGTCCCCCGACAGCTCGGCTCCGCGCAGACGTCCCGAGGCGGTCAGAGTGGCGCGCAGCCGGTCGTCGCTGCAGACCCTGTGCAGGGCGGCCGCGATGTAGGCCGGATCGGCGGCGGCCAGCACCAGGGCGGCGCCGGACACCGTCTCGGCCACCGCGCCCGCGCCGCGGGTGACCACGGGCACCCCGGCCACCATGGCCTCCACCAGCGGGACCCCGAACCCCTCGTGGGCCGACAGCGACAGATAGACGTCGGCCGCACCGAAGTAGGCGGCGAGCGACGCGTCCGACACTTCGCCGGTCATGCGGACCGCGGCCGAGAGGCCGAGGTCGTGGGCGAACCCCTGCAGCGCCTTGGTGTACTCGAAGCTCGACGTGCCCCCGACGAGGTGCAGCCGGGCCTGCGCGTCATAGAGGCGGCGGTAGGCCCAGAGCGCCTTGACGAGCTCGTGCTGCGCCTTCGACGGCACGATCCGCCCCACGAAGAGGATGTCGGCGCCACCGTCCGCCCCGAGCGCGACCAGCTCCGCGGCGACGCGGGGGTCGGGCGGTCCCGCGACGCGGCCGTAGTCGGCCAGGACGGGGACCACCGCCGTGCGCCGGCACCCGGCCCGGCGGAGCTCACGCTCGCTGAACGAGCTCTTGGCCAGGCCCAGCACAGCCTGGGGTGCCAGCAGCGCCAGCTCATCGGCCGCCCTGACCGCCCGTTGCTCGCCGCGGGGCTCCCAGCCGGCGAAGAGCTCGGGCCCGGTGAAGTTGTGAAAGTCCAGGATCAGCGGGAGCCGGTGCTCGGTCAGATAGCCCGCCACGGCCGACGACGTGGTGAACTGGTAGATGGCGACGTCACCCTCCGCCGCGTGCTCCGGGTACATCCAGTGCTTGTAGGCCTCGGGGGCCAGGTCGTCGTGGATCGCCTCGGCGAAGATCTCCGACCGCCATCCTGCGGCGCGCAGGGCGTCCCTCAGCTTGAGGGTGTGCGTGCCCGTCGCGTCGTGCGGGTTGAGGGCGGGGATGAACTGGTGGACGGCCACCGGCCTCCCGGCGGCGGCGCTCACCGCTCCGTCGGCGGGTACGGCGTGACGACACTGGAGCGGACCGCGATGATGAGGAAGTCCCCGCCACCCGGGCCCGGCTGGGCGGCCGCCTCGTAGCCGCTTTCCTCCAGGAGGTGGCACCATGTCTCGGGCCGCAGTGGCCGCCCCGGGGAGAGATCGGCCTCGGGCGGGGCGGTGGCCGAATTCCAGGTGTCGCGGCTCACGCAGTGCACGACGAGCGTCCCGCCGGGCGCCAGCCGGGTCGCGATGGCGGTGAGCAACTGGGTGCGCTCGCCACCGGCCATCCCGTCCACGAGGCCGCTCAGCACGATGCCGCCCAGGCCGGCCGCGGCCACGGCGCGCAGGTGCTCGGCCAGACCTTCGCCGCGCAGGTCGAGGATGCCGAGCTCGGCCCTGTCCACGACGTGGGAACGAGGATCGACGCCGTAGGCATCGCCGCCGGCTGCTGCGATGCGCCGCACCAGCCACCCGTCGCCGCACGCCGCGTGCAGGACGCGTCCGGGGGCCTTGGCCACGGCGGCGATCGCCGGCTCGACCCACCAGGCGTCCGGACCGTCCAAGTCAGGGAATTCGACCACCGTCGCGCCCGGGACCCGCTGGACCTCCACCTGGCGCTCCAGCTGCTGCAGGCGATCGTCGACGATGTGCAGGGCGCGGCTCACCGCGGAGGCCGACTGGCTCATCTGATGGGTGAGCCACCCGACGTACCAGAGAAGCAGCGAGCGCATGCCCTTCTTGACGACGGCACCGGCGGCGCGCTCCGACTCGACCGGCACGACCGGATCGATGAACGTGGCGGCATCGACCATCCGCAGGGCCTCGCCCAGGTCGCCCCCCCGGCCGGCGACCGGGGAATGCGCCAGGAACAGCTCGTCGAGCTCGCGCTCGAGCTTGGGCGGCAGGTCGCCCGAGGCGCGGCGCAGGCGCACCTCCTCTGCGATTTCCGCCATGACCTGCTCCACGTAGGCCCGGGGATCTGCCGGCAGCGTCGCCTCGTTGTCGCTCATGGTCCGAGTCGTGCTCAGAGGGGCTGCGCCAGCGCGGCGGAGGAGCCGACGTCGCTCTCGGTCGAGATCAACGCCGCATGCACGTCGAGCCGGAGGAGGCCTGTCGTCTTGCCGGGGTTCATGACCTCGAAGGTCCCCGCCTGCTCGAGCCAGTCGTAGAGGACGCCACCCCTGCTCTGGATCCCGAGGGCGAAGGAGAACACTCCGTCGAGCAGCGGTACCCCGACGACCCCGAAGTGCATGACGCTCGTGCCACGGGGGGCGTCGATCTCCACGCCGATGATCGAGGTGTCGGTGCGAATCACCGCGTTGTTCCCGCTGTCGCGGATCTCGAGCGAGAACACCACGTCCTCGGTCGGGTACAACGCCTCGAACTCCACACGGATCGTGAGGTCGTCGCCCGTGCGCATGTACGGCACGGTGTTGTCACCCGAGTAGATGCGGTGCACGGAGCGGAACCGGACCGGCCGCTCGGCGTCGGGCAACGAGCCCGTGCCGTCGGCCGTCGGCATCGCCGGCACGGCAACGAGCGTCGGGTCGGCGATGGAGATGCCAGCGCCCTCAGCCATCAGGCCCTCCCGGAAGATGCGGGCGGCCTCGCCGGGCTCGGCCTCGGCCACCAACCTGCCGTGGCTGAGCACGATCCCCCGGTCGCAGATACTGCGCACGGTGTCGGGCGAGTGCGTCACCAACAGGATGGTCCGCCCCTCCTCCTGGAACTGCTTGATCCGCTCCATGCACTTGCGCTGGAAGCGCTCGTCGCCCACAGCGAGCACCTCGTCCACCACCAGGACGTCGGGGTCCACGTTCACGGCCACCGCAAAGCCCAGCCGCACGTACATCCCCGACGAGTAGAACTTGACGGCACCGTCGATGAACTCCTCGAGCTCGGAGAAGTCCACGATGGCGTCGAAGACCTTGTCGACTTCGCGCTTGGACATGCCGAGCAACGAGCCGTTCAGGTAGATGTTCTCCCGGCCGGTCAGGTCCTGCTGGAAACCGGCGCCGAGTTCCAGGAGGCCAGCCAGCTTGCCCCGCACCGCCACCTCGCCCGACGTGGGCTGGAGCACACCGCAGATGCACTTGAGCAGGGTCGACTTGCCCGAGCCGTTGCGCCCGAGGATGCCGACGGTCTCACCCTCGTTGACGGTCAGGGACACGCCGTTCAGGGCCCAGAAGTCGTCTGTCTGCTGGCGCCGCCCACCGTGGATGATGCGCTCCTTGAGCGAGTTGTGCCTGCCATGGGCCAGCTGGAACCGCTTGGAGACGTCGCGCACGTCGACGGCGAAGTCGCCCACCTCAGAGCTCCTCGGCGAAGTTGCCCTCGAGCCGTCCGAAGACGGCGAGGGCGACCAGGAAGAGGCACAGCGAGAGGAACAGCACCGCCAGGTCGAGCCCGACGTACCACCCCATCCCCTTGGTCGGCAGGACGTAGAACGTGGTGTAGACCCCGTTGACCCAGGCGTAGGTGGTCGGGTGGGCGTAGATGCAGCGCTGGAACGAAAGGACGAGCGGCACCATCGGGTTCAAGAAGTAGACCCAGGTCAGGCTCTTGGGCCCGAGCTTGTTGCCGATCGACGCCTGGTAGGCGTACACGATGGGGCACGCCCAGAACCAGGCGGTGAGGATCACCTCGATCAGATGCTGCGTGTCGCGCAGGTACACGTTGATGGAGGACAGGAGCACCGCGAGGGCCGACGCCAGGACGACGCCCGTGATCAGGGCCAGGAGCAGCACCGGCAGGTATTCCAGGTCGGGCGCAGCGTGCAGGGCGACCATGAAGATGACCATGACGATGGCCTGGAAGAAGAAGAAGACGCAGGCCGAACCGACGGCCGCCAGCGCGAGGATCTCGCGCGGGAACGAGACCTTCTTGATGATGCCCGAGTTGTTCACCACGACGCCCGTGCCGGTCAGTACGCCGAGGGAGAAGAGGTTCCAGAGCAGCAGGCCGGCGAAGAGGAAGATCACGAAGTTCGGCATCTTGTTGCCGAGCACGATCTTGAAGACCACGTAGTAGATGGCCAGCGTCATGGCCGGGGCGATCATCGACCACACCAGACCCAGGACCGAATTCTTGTACTTGACCTTGATTTCCGTGCGGACGAGGTAGATCAGCAGCTCGCGGGACAGCCAGATCTCGCGCAGCCTCTTGCGCACGCTGATGGTCGGGCTGACCACGCGGGTCGTGGAACCGCGCCGCGCCGCGACGGCGCTGACGCCGATCGCCTTGGCCGCCATCGGACTGTTGTCCGCCACCCGCTCCTCGGCGGCCCCCTCGAGTCTCCGGTCTGCGTCCGAAGAGGGGGCCGGGACGTCCAGAGCCATGCCTATTTGTTCCCTGCCGCTGCGGTGGCCGTCGAATGGTCGATGACCTTGTCGATGAAGCCGTACTCGCACGCCTCGTCGGCGGTGAACCAGCGGTCGCGGTCCGAATCCGTCTCGATCCGCTCGAGCGGCTGCCCGGTGTGGAAGGCGATGCGCTCCGCCATCATCCGCTTCAGGTAGATGATCTGCTCGGCCTGGATCGCGATGTCCGCTGCCTGGCCCTGCATGGATCCCGAAGGCTGGTGCATGAGGATGCGCGAATGCGGAAGGGCGTACCGCTTGCCGGGAGCGCCGGCGCAGAGCAGGAACTGGCCCATGCTGGCGGCCAGTCCGACGCAGATGGTCGAGACGTCGGGGCGCACGTACTGCATGGTGTCGTAGATGGCCAGGCCGTCGGTGACCGAGCCGCCCGGGGAGTTGATGTACAGCGAGATGTCCTTGTCGGGGTCCTCGGCCTCCAGGAGGATGAGCTGGGCGCAGACGAGGTTGGCCGTCACCTGGTCGATCGCGCTGCCGATGAACACGATGCGCTCCTTGAGGAGCTGCTGGAAGACCCGGCCAGCCGACTCGAGGTCGGCCCCGGCAGCCGTGATCCTGGGGGCTTCTGATGCGTGAGGCATGGCCACGAGGCTAGTGGGCGGAGCGGGCATCCGTAGGCACATGGCCGTACACTCCCTGTTCACCCGCACCGCGGGACCGCTGCGGGCGTGGCGGAATTGGCAGACGCGCCGGGTTTAGGTCCCGGTCCCCGCGAGGGGGTGGAGGTTCGAGTCCTCTCGCCCGCACCCCTGCTGACCGGCACCCGACCCGTTAGCTTTCGTCGGCGTGCCCCACCTCGTCGCCGCACCGGACAAATTCCGCGGGACCGTCTCGGCGGCGGAGGCGGCGGCGGCGGCCGGTGACGCGGCACGCCGGGCGGGATGGACGGCCGACGAGATCCCGATGTCCGACGGGGGCGAGGGCCTGCTGGACGCGTTGGGTGGGACGCCGCGCACGACCACGGTCGCGGGCCCGCTCGCCAGGCCGGTCGAGGCCGAGTGGCGCATGCTGGCGGGGCCGGGCGCCGACGGTCCCACCGCCGTGATCGAGATGTCACGGGCCGCCGGGCGCGCCCTGTTGCCGCGACCACGGGGCGACGACCCGGTGCGCGCCGGCACGGCCGGCGTCGGGCAGCTGCTGGTGGCGGCGCGCGAGGCCGGGGCGCGCCGTATCGTGATCGGCTGCGGGGGCTCGGCGACCACCGACGGGGGCCAGGGTGCCTACGACGCCGTGGGATCGCCGGACGCCCTGCACGGGGTGGAGCTCGTCGTGGCCTGCGACGTCACCACACCGTTCCTCGAGGCCGCCGCGGTCTTCGGGCCGCAGAAGGGCGCCACCCCGGCCCAGGTCGAGGCGCTCGGGCGACGCCTGGCCGAGGTGGCGGCGCGCTATCGGCGCGAGGCGGGCGTCGACGTCACCGGCGTGCCCGGTGCCGGCGCCGCCGGGGGGCTCGCCGGCGGCCTGGTCGCGCTCGGGGCCCGGATAGAGCCGGGCTTCGACCTCGTCGCCCGTCTCGTCGGCCTGGCGGATCGCCTGGCGCGTGCGGACCTGGTCGTCACGGGCGAGGGCCACCTCGACCCGCCCTCGTTCCACGGCAAGGTGCCGGGCGGCGTGCTCGCGCTCGCCCGGGCCAGGTCGGGACGGCCCCTGCCGGTCCTGTGCGTGGCGGGCGGCGTCGACCGGGCCCTACTGGCCGCGCCCCCCGACGGCATGGAGGTGGTGAGCCTGACCAGCCGGTTCGGACGCGTCAGGGCCAGGGGCGAGACGGCCGCCCTGATCAGCCAGGTCACCGCCGAGGCGGTGGCCCGCTTTTGCCCCTGAGCAGGCCCATCGGCCACACTGCGTGCGCGGCGCGGCGGCCATACGGCACCGCGCACCGGGCCCAGCCCTCCGGGACGAGCGGCCCGGCTCGCACACCGGCGCACGACGACAGGGAGGCATCACCATGGGACTGCTCGACGGAAAGGTGGCGGTCGTCACCGGTGCGGGACGGGGCATCGGGCGCGAAGAGGCGCTCCTGCTCGCCGCCGAGGGAGCCCGGGTCGTCGTCAACGACGTCGGTGCGGGACTGCACGGCGAGAGCGGCGGTGACGCGCACCCCGCCGAGGAGGTCGTGGCGCTGATTCAGGGTGCAGGCGGCGACGCTGCCGTCAACGGCGACGACATCAGCTCGTGGGCCGGCGGCAAGAACGTCGTCGAGCAGGCGATCGACACCTACGGCTCGCTCGACATCCTCGTCAACAACGCGGGGATCCTGCGCGACAAGATGTCCTTCAACATGGACGAGTCGGACTGGGACGACGTGATCCGCGTCCACCTCAAGGGTCACTTCGCCGCCACCCACCACGCCGCCGTCTACTGGCGCAACCGGTCCAAGTCGGGCGAGGACGTGACGGGTCGCATCATCAACACCTCGTCGGAGGCCGGCCTCTTCGGGAACGCGGGCCAGGCGAACTACGCCGCCGCCAAGGCCGGCATCGCCGCGCTCACCTGGGTCGAGGCCCGCGAGCTCGGCCGTTACGGCGTGACCTCCAACGCCATTGCGCCGCGGGCCCGCACCCGCATGACCGAGACCCTCTTCGGGGGCGACGGCATGAGCGCCGCCGAGGGCGCCTTCGACGCATGGGATCCCAAGAACATCGCCAACGTCGTGGCCTTCTTGGCCGCGCCGGCGTCGGCCGACATCACCGGGCAGATCCTCGTCGTGTTCGGCGCCGACATCTACGCCATGAGCGCGTTCAAGGCGGTCGGCCAGGTGACCCGCGACAGGGCCTGGACGCCCGAGGAGCTCGTGGCCGCCAAGGGCGACCTCTTCAAGGGCATCAGCTCGGCCGTGCCCGACTTCAGCTTCATCTAAAGCTTCATCTAAGAGGCGGATCCCCGGCCCGCGCGCGGTGCCCTGCGGTACGGTTGCGGGGCCGTGACTGAGTGGTCCCCGGGAGCTGACGTCGCCACCGCCGAGGGTCCGGCACGGGGCGCCCCCGCGACGCGGCCGCCCTACGACGGTGTTGCCGGTTCCAACAACGACACCGGCAGCGATGCCGACACCGTCGCCAGCACCGCCGGTCGCTGGCGCGGCATGTGGGCGGAGTGGCGCCGCCCGTTGACCATCGCCGTTGGCGCCACCATCGGGTTCCGCCTCATCGTCACCTGGGTCGCGCTGGTCAGCGCCGACGGGGTGAACTTCCCCCACATCGTGGCGCGGCACCCCTCCACGCTCGCCAACATCCTGGCCCAGTGGGACGTCGGCTACTACCTCTCCCTCGCCGCGCACGGCTACCCCGCCCACGCCGTGGGGGCTGCGCAGACGGGCAACCGGGCCTTCTACGCGTTCGGGCCCCTCTACCCCGCGCTGACCCGCATCACCCACGACATCACCGGCATCGGCTACGTGACGAGCAGCGAGCTCGTGAGCACGGTGGGGCTGGTCGTCGCCCTGGCCGCACTGTGGAAGCTCGTCGACCTCGAGGCCGGGCGCCCGGCGGCCGACGGCGCGTGCGTGATGCTGCTCGCCTGGCCGTCCGCCTTCTTCCTGGTGGCCACCTATCCCGAGTCGGTCACCCTGGCGGCGGGGACCCTCGCCTTCCTGGCGGTCCGGCGGGGGCACTTCGCCGCCGCCGGGTTGCTGGCGGCCGCGGCGGCCATGGGGAAGTACTACCTCGTGCTGCTGCTGGTCCCGCTCGCCATGGAGGTGTGGTTCGCGCCACGCGGGCGGGACACCTGGCGGGCGGGGCGTGACCTCGAGTGGCTGTCCCCGGCCCGGGTGACCGCCGCCCGCCTGACGGCCGTCGCCGCCCCGACGGTGCTGGCCTTCGTGGCGTGGGTCGCCTACCAGAAGGCGCACTTCGGCGAGTGGCTCGCCTTCGTGAGGTCCCAGGCGCAGTGGCACCGCCACGTGAGCTGGCCCTGGACGTCCATCGGCCATGCCGTCTCCGACCTGGTGCACTGGAGGCTGCTCGACACCTCGACGGCGTCGGTCACGGAGCTCTTCGATCTCGTCACGGTGCTGCTGCTCGCCGTCGCGGCCGTCCTGGCGTTCCTACGCATCCGCCCCTCCTACGGAGTGCTCCTCGGGCTGGTGTGGTGCGTGTTCACCTTTCAGACGATCCTTCTCTCCGAGAGCCGCGAGGTGCTCGTGCTGTTCCCGTTCTTCGCCGCACTGGGCCTCTGGGTGGCACGGCACCAGTGGCGCGAGCGGGCGCTGCTGTTCCTGTTCCTGCCGTGCGGTTACTTCCTGCTGGAGCGGTTCGTGACCGGGAAGTTCGCCGGCTGAACGCCATCGCGGGAGCGGACCAACGCCCTGGTCCTGGCGACGACCAACGCGGCGGCGCATCCCTAGCGCGATGTGGGGCACGATGGCGCCATGGCACACGACCGCAAATTCCGCTTCGCCGCGCAACTGAGCAGGGGCCCCGACGGCACGGCCCGCTCGTGGGCCGAGCAGGCCCGGCGGGCCGAGAGCGCCGGGTACAGCGCGCTGCTCATGCCCGACCACTTCGGCGACCAGCTGGCCCCCGTGCCGGCGCTCGCCGCCGTGGCGGCGGCCACGACCACGCTGCGCATGGGCTCGCTCGTGTTCTGCAACGACTACCGCCACCCGTTCGTGCTGGCCAAGGAGGCGGCCACCCTCGACCTTCTGAGCGACGGTCGATTCGAGCTGAGCCTCGGAGCCGGCTGGATGCGCACCGACTACGACGAGGCCGGTCTCCCCTACGACCATCCCGCGGTGCGGGTGGCGCGCTTCGAGGAGGCGGTGAAGGTCGTCCAGGGGCTGCTGCGCACCGACGGGCCGTTCAATTTCCACGGCGAGCACTACGAGGTGCTGGGGCACTCCCTGACCCCGAGGCCGGTCCAGCGACCCGGTCCCCCGCTCATCATCGGCGGCGGGGGCAGGCGGGTGCTGTCCTTCGCCGCCCGCAACGCGGACATCGTCAGCATCAACGTCAACCTGCGCGAGGGGACGGGCGGGGCCGAGACGGCCGCCGACGCCACACCCGAGCGCACCCGCCAGAAGGTGGCCTGGGTCAAGGAGGCGGCGGGTGAGCGCTTCGACGACCTCGAGCTCAATTCCCTCATCGGCTTCGTCCTGGTCACCGACGATGCGGCCGGTCTGGCGGCGCAGATGGCGCCCGCCTTCGGCATTCAGCCCGACGATGCACTCCACGTCCCGCTGGCCCTGGTCGGGACGCTCGACGAGATGGCCGAGGAGCTCGAGTGGCGACGGGCCGAGTACGGCATCTCGTACTGGTCGATCGAGTCCGACTCCTGGGAGACCCTGGGGCCCCTCGTGAGCAAGCTGGCGGGCACATGACCATCACCACCGGCACGGGCTGGGAGGCGATCGGCACCCGGCGTGAGCTCTGCGGCGAGCGCATCTTCACCATTGACGCGCCGTCCATCGGGCCCGAGCGCCACGCGCCCCTCCTCGTGCTGCACGGCTTCCCGACGTCGTCGTTCGACTACGCCGCGGTGCTCGACGGCCTGCGGGCCGGGCGTCGTGTCCTTCTCTTCGACATGCTGGGCTACGGCCTCTCGGCCAAACCCGACCGTGCCTACACCATTGCGTTGCAGGCCGACATCGCCACCGCCTACCTGGCCGCGCTCGGGGTCGACCGCCTGGCCCTGCTGACCCACGACATGGGCGACACGGTCGGTGGTGAGCTCCTGGCCCGGCGGGCCGAGGGAGCGTGGAAGGTGGAGGTGACGCGCCGGGTCGTGACCAACGGCAGCATCTACATCGACCAGGCACACCTGACCGGCGGCCAGGAGATGCTGCTCGGGTTGCCCGACGAGGTGCTGGCCGGCCCGATCCCAATTGACGCCGCGACCGTCGCGCAGAGCCTGCGCGAGACGTTCAGCGCCGCCACACCGCTCGTCCCAGAGGGCTGGACGGTGGACCCCGTTCCCCCCGCCGCCGCGCAGGTCGTCCACGACGACGGACACCGGGTGCTGCCGCGCCTGATCCGCTACATAGAGGAACGGCGCGCCAACGAGCGGCGGTTCACCGGGGCGATCGAGACCGATCCCTCGCCACTGCACATCGTCTGGGGACTTGACGACCCCATCGCCGTCCCTTCCATGGTGGACACGCTGCTGGACGCCCGCCCCGACGCGACCGCCACGCGCCTGGAAGGGGTGGGCCACTACCCCATGGTCGAGGCGCCGCGACGCTTCCTGGGCGGAGCGCTGGCCGGGCTCGTCTGAAGACGAGGGTCGTCGGGGGGCCCTGGCTTAACCTGGCGCCGTGGCGGGACGTCGTCGACCCTCGAACCGATACGAGCTGCTCACCTGCGCGTGGTCGGGTCACGTCCTGGTCGGGACGGACGTGGCGACCATCACACCCGGCGACGCGCTGCTCGTGCGCGAGGACGGCGGGGTGCGCTGGCACCGGTGCCTGCGCTGCGACGATTGGGTTCAGCGACCGACACCGGAGCACCCGAGCCGCGAGCGGATGGAGAATCGGGACGAGATCGCGCTGCCGCTCCGTGGCGCGGCCCTGCGCGACAGGTACGTCCTACGCCTGATCGCCCTCGACCGGGCGATCCACGTCGTGGTGCTGACCAGTCTGGCCATCGTGCTGTTCACCTTCGCCGCGCACGATCAGGTCCTGCACCGCGACTACGAGAACATCATGGATGCCCTGGCGGGGGGGGCGCCCGGCGCCTCAGGGGCCCGCGGGGTCCTCGGCTACCTCGGCCGGGCCTTCAAGTACACCCCGTCGCACTTGCGGATCCTCGGCGGGGTGCTCCTGGCCTATGCGGCGCTCGAGGCCACCGAGATGGTCGGCCTCTGGCTCAACAAGCGATGGGCCGAGTACCTGACCTTCGTCGCCACCACCATCCTCGTGCCCTACGAGGTCTACGAGCTCACGCGCGGCGTGAGCGTGTTCAAGGTCGTCACCCTGATCATCAACCTCGCGGTCGTGCTCTACCTCCTCCTGGCCAAGCGGCTCTTCGGGCTGCGGGGCGGCCACCGGGCCGAACAGGCCCGCCGCGAGCTCTCGAGCGGGTGGGGCGCCATAGAGCGGGCGACGCCCGCCGTGTCCGTGTGACGCTCAGGCCGGCGCCTCCACTTTGAGGTGGCGCACCTCGGTGGGCAGGCTGGCGTAGAGGTCGGCCACCAGATCCTCCCGCAGCGCGCGCCGGGCCGGGTCGTCCCAGAGGTTGTCGAACTGATGGGGGTCGTGCTCGACGTGGTAGAGCTCCCCGGTCGCGATGCCCACGCCGCCCGGCCCGCTGCGAGACTGCTCGTAGACGACGGGGCACGGGTCGAGGACCCCGTCGCCCCAGACCTCTTCGAGGCCGTTGGGTTGCCCCGCGGTGGAAGGCTCGTAGACGGTGCACAGCCAGCCGTCGCGGTAGACGGAGCGCAGGTGCATGCCGTAGCCGGGGAACTGGCTGTCCCACTCGCACAGCGCGCGCTCTCGCCCTGGCTCGCCGTCGGCGCACGGAAGAGCGTGGCCCTGCATCCAGGGCGCCGGCTCCACGCCCGCGATGGCGCAAAAGGTCGGGGCCAGGTCGACCTGGCCCACCGGGTCCTCGACGGTCGCCGGCGCGATGGCGGCCGACGGCGCCGGACGCCACACGAAGGGCAGTCGCATGAGTGCGTCAGTATGGTACGGACCCTTGTAGAGGAGGCCGAAGTCGCCCTGCATCTCGCCGTGGTCGGTGGTGAAGATGACGTCGGTGTCCGCCAGCCAGCCCCGCTGCTCGACCCGTCGCAGCACCCGCCCGCACGCCTCGTCGATGAGCTCGTTCATGACGTGGACCTTCGCGTTGACCTCGCGGATCTGGTCGTGGGTCAGCTGGGAGGGGACGAAGGCCGCCGGCCCCCCCTCCATGTTGGAGAACCTCCCTTCCCAGAAGGCGAGCCAGTGTTCCGGCTTGCGCGCCAGGACCTCACGGATGGCCTCGTCGGAGCCGGGGTGGCCCGGCGGCAGCGCGAGGTCCTGCCACGGCACCCGGGGGAGCTCGGACGCCGGCGGGTCCCACGGGTGGTGTGGGTCGGGAAACGACATCCAGCAGAACCAGGGCTCGTCGTCGCCGAGCGAGGAGAGCCAGTCCACGGTCAGGTCGGCCACCCAGTCGGTGTGGTACCACTCGCGCGGGATCGGGTTGTCCTTCGTCTCGGGCGCGCCGGTGTCGCCACCCGGCTCGGCCTGGAGCAGCCCGGCGAAGCTGTGCAGGTGCTCCGGGTGGTGTTCCTTCAGCCAGCGGCCGTAGTGCGCGATGGGATGGTCCCCCCAGGCGGCGGCGTGCATGGCCTGCTCCGAGCGCTCGAAGCCCCGCCAGGGTCCGTCGTCGCCCCGGGCGACCCGGGCGTTCTCCTCCCACCTGAGCTTCGGGTCGAAGCCGGGCTCGAAGTGCGCCTTGCCCAGGAGCGCGGTCCGGTAGCCCGCGGTGTCGTGCAGGTACTGGGCGACCGAGGGGGCGTCGACCGGCAGGGGGATGCCGTTGGCCACCACGCCGTGCGTGCGCACGTACTGGCCCGTCAGCATGGTCGAGCGCGCCGGCATGCACACCGTGTTCTGGTTGTAGGCGCGCCGGTAGTTGATCCCCTCGGCGGCCAGGCGGTCGACCACCGGGGTGCGGGCCACCGTGCCGCCGTTGCAGCCCAGGCTGTCGTAGCGCTGCTGGTCGGTCGTGATGAAGAGGATGTTCCGGCGGCGGGATCCGGCGGCCGTGTGCGCCTCAGGCATCTGCGGCCCCCCTGCCGTCCCGGGGTGCCAGCATGCTCATGACCGGCTCGCAGGCCAGGAGCACCGTGCGGTCGAGCCCGCGCTCACGGTGCGCGTGCGCGGCCTCGTAGGTCGGTGACGTGACCATGTCGATGAAGGCGGCGCGACTGGGATACGACACCAGCGCCACCAGGTCCCAGTCGTCGGCGGCCCGGTCGCCGATCAGCACGTGCTCGGGCCGGCCCGTCCAGATGACCCGGCCACCTCGGGCCTCCACCATCTTGACCACCTGGTCGCTGTAGTCGCGGTAGGCGCCGGCGCCCGTGGCCTCCGCGGCAACGCCGTCCGGTGTGCCGGCGTCGGCGAAGTGCAACAGGTTGATCATCACGATCTCCCCGTCGCGAGTGCCGTGCGCGAATTCGGTGAACTGCTCCCTCGTCGGCGTGATGGCCATCGGGCTCCCTCCCCGTGCAGATCCTGTTCGTCACACCCCACTGCTCGTGACCGCCGATAGGTTGGCACGGACGGGAAGGGCGGCGGATCACTCCGAGGTGAGCATCCGCTCCAGGTCCCCTTCGAGGTCCTCCATCAGCTCCACCAGGAACCGCAACCGCGCGGCCGCCCCGTCCGCCGCCAGGAGCCGCTGTGCGTCGTAGGCGCTGACCGGCGCCGCCGCGCAGAGCTGCCACGACGCCACCTCCGGGTCCCCGCCGCCGTCGAGCGTGACGTCCGCGGGCACTGCGGCGCCGTCGCCGTGCTCGGCGAGCAACGCGCGGGCCCGGCGCACCCGCCGCGTGGCCTCGGCGAGGACGGGACCGGGGTCCTCCGGATCGGGCACCGGGACCGGTTCGGTGACCAGTGCCGCCGGATACGGGTCGTCGGAGAGCCAGCGCTCGACCTCTATCAGCGCCTCTCCCCGCGCCTGAAGGAACCAGCGCCCGTCCGGCAATTCCACCGCTTGCGTGACGACGCACCGGGTGCCGAGGAGGGAGCGCTGGTCACCGCCGCCGACCTCGGACCCCCGCTCAATGAGCACGGTCCCGAAGCGCTGGTCACCCGCCAGGGACTCGCGCAACATCAAGCGGTAGCGCGGTTCGAACACGTGCAGCGGCAGGGACGCGTGGGGGAACACGACCGCAGAGAGCGGGAACATCGGCAGACGGACCCCTGGCATGCCACACCATGGCATGCCGCAGCGGCGGTGTGCAGCCCGCACGAGTGAAGGACCGGCCTCCCGGCCGGTCCTTCACTCGTTGTATGTATATGTCTGTTTGTAGGTGCTTCTGAGCGCAGTCATCGCTCGGCTCCGGCCTGCGGCGCAATAGGTGCGGGGGCCGTCTCGTCGGCCGGCCGGCACACGCACCGGCGCGGGCTCGGCCTCGTTCGTACGCCGGGCTCCACGCCGAGCGGACTGCTCGGGAGCGTCACCGAAGCCGACATCGGTGACGCCGCCTCAACCCGGCGGATCGCCCTCCTCGGTCGAGCGTGTCGATGCCATCGGCAGCTCCTTTCACTCGGGGCAACGGCGGGTGCTCCGTCTGCCGCCCATGTCATCCCAGTATCCACCCCGGCCGCGGTCGTGTGAACCCCACGCGAACTGGGCATTCGCGAAGCCCCTGGTGGAGCATTGTGCCGTCACGCGAACTTCATCTCAATGCGGCCAAACCGGCCGCAGGGACACCCATCGTGGTGCCCCTGCGGCTCCCCTACGCTCTGGAGATGGCACTCCCGACCCCGAAGGAGAACACGACGGCGATCGTCACCGGCGCGTCGTCGGGCATCGGCGCCGACATCGCACGCGAGCTCGCCCGCCGCGGCCACGGCGTGACCCTGGTGGCCCGGCGCGAGGACCCGATGTTGGTGCTGGCCGACGAGCTCACCGGCGCGCACGGCGTGCGCGCCGAGGTGATCGCCGCCGACCTCACCGACGCTGACGCGCGCGCCGGGCTCCCGGCCCAGCTCGATGCGCGCGGCCTCACCGCCGACATCCTCGTCAACAACGCCGGCTTCACGACGATGGGGCCCGTGCACCGCGCCGACCGCGCCGCCGAGCTCGCACTGGTGCGCACCAACGTCGAGGCGGTCGTCGACCTGTGCACGCTGTTCGTGCCGGGGATGGTCACCCGGCACCGCGGGGCGGTGCTCAACACCGCGTCGACCGCGGCGTTCCAGCCGTTGCCGGGACAGGCCGGCTACGGCGCGTCGAAGGCCTTCGTCCTCTCCTACGGCCGCGCCATGGGGGCCGAGCTCCGGGGGACGGGCGTGACCGTGACCACGCTGTGCCCGGGGCCGGTCGAGACCGGCTTCGCCGAGGCGGCCGGGATGACCGACGACGAGGCGGGCGAGGCACTGCCCAAGTTCATGTGGCTGCCGGCAGCTGACGTCGCCAAGGCGGCCGTCGACGGCCTCGACGCCGGGCGCGCCGTCGTGATCCCGGGGGCGGCCAATCGGGCCGCGGCGTCGCTCGCCCACCTGGCGCCCAAGGCCTGGATCCTTCCGCTCATGGTCCAGCGCCACCCGGCGCTGAAACAGGCACCGAAGCCCTGAACGGCGGGGGTGCCTACGCCCCCATGCCGACGACGGGCTTGTTGAGCAGGGTGCCACCCTCGGAACCGGAGAAGACGGCGTCACCCTTCGTGAAGATGCCGCCGTCGGAGGCCACCAGCCAGTAGCCGCCGCCGTGGGGTGTCGGGGCCATGCCGACGATCGGCTTGTTGAGGGTGAGACTGCCCAGCGAGCCGAAGAAGCCGGCGTCGCCCTCGGTGAAGACACCGCCGTCGGAGGCGACGAGCCAGTAGCCCCGACCGTCCGGGGTGCTCGCCATGCCGACGATCGGCTTGTTGAGCGGCTTCCCGCCCATGGAGCCGTAGAAGACGGCATCGCCCTCGGCGAACACGCCACCGTCGGCGGCCACCAGCCAATAACCCCGGCCGTCGGGCGTGGGCGCCATGCCGACGATCGGCTTGTTGAGGGTGAGGCTGCCCAGCGAGCCGAAGAAGCCGGCGTCGCCCTCGGTGAAGACGCCGCCGTCGGAGGCCACGAGCCAGTAGCCCTGGCCGTCTGGGGTGCTCGCCATCCCGACGATCGGCTTGTTGAGGGTGAGGCCGCCCAGCGAGCCGAAGAAGTGGGCGTCGCCCTTGGCGAAGACGCCGCCGTCGGAGGCCAGGAGCCAGTAGCCGCCGCCGTCGGGTGTCACGGCCATGCCGACGATCGGCTCGTTGAGGGTGAGGCCGCCCAGCGAGCCGTAGAACCCGGCGCCCCCGTGGTTGAAGATCCCTCCGTCGGAGGCGACCTCGTCATAGCCGGGACGAGTGATCGGTGCGGACAGGACCAGGGTCTGCGAGTTGCTCGAGCCGTAGGAGGCGTAGCCGGCGCCGATGCAGACGGCTCCCGGGAGGCACGAAAGCCCGTTGATCTCGTCCTGTTGGGTGGACGCGGCCGGCTCGGGGACGTTCACCACGGTCCAGGAGGAGCCGTTCCAGGTCAACACCTCGCTGATGTACGTGTCGTCGGTGTTGTTGATCGTGTTGACGTAGCCGGCGGCGGCGCACGATGTCGGACCGAAGCAGTCGACGGCAATGAGCGCGTCCCCGAAGGCGGCGTTGGCGTCGGGGGTCGTCTCGATGGACCAGGTCGTGCCGTCCCACTGCTCGACCAGGTTCACGTAGGAGGTGCTCGTGGTAGCCGAGCCGGCGGCCACGCAGAACGTCGCCGTGACGCACGAGACGCTGTAGAGGTCGTTGTCGAGCGTGGTGGAGGTATCGGGGCTCGCCACGATGGACCAGGCCGCGCCGTTCCATTGCTCGACGAGTGTCTGATCCTTATCGCCGGTGTCCGAGGCATAGCCGGTCGCCACGCAGAACGACGAGCTGAGGCACGACACGCCGAACAGGGCGTTGCCCAGCGTGGGCGAGGTACTAGGGCTCGCCACGATGGACCAGGCCGCGCCGTTCCACTGCTCGACGAGTGTCTGTGAGGCGGTGCCGTTGCGGGCGTAGCCGGCCGCCACGCAGAACGACGAGCTGACGCACGACACGGCGTCGAGCTCGTTCTCGAGCGTGGCGGAGGTGTCGGGGCTCGCCACGATGGACCAGGCCACTCCGTTCCACTGCTCAATGAGTGTCTGTTCGTTGGCGCCTGCGCCGGCGTAGCCCGCCGCCACGCAGAACGACGAGCTGACGCACGACACTCCGTTCAGGATGTTGAGCGTGGCGGAGGTACTCGGGCTCGTCACGATGGACCAGGCTGCGCCGTTCCACTGCTCAATGAGCGTCCCGAAGACGGCCCCGTTGGAGGAGGCACCCGCGGCGATGCAGAACGACGAGGTGACGCACGAGACGTCGTTGAGCTCGTTGTCATCGGAGCTCGCACTGGCGTTCGGCGAGGGCACCATGGACCAGTTGCTGGGGACGACCACCTTGGACCCGAGGCTGTGAGGGACGGGGGACGACGACGGAGCGGGTCCCACTGCGCCCGTGGGAGGCGTTGGATGATGGGAGAGCGTCAACCCGGCTCCGGCGCCGGAGCCGGAGCCGGAGCCGGATGTGGCACCCGAGGCACCGGCAACGGACGCCAGTGTGAGGGCCGAGCCCGCTGTCAGCAGCAGTGACAACCCGAGCACTTCGGTGGAATGCCTCATGGGCGGCTCCCCTCTCCCGTGTGGTCCCGGAGGCGAACGCTACCGGGACCCGGCAGTTGCAACACGCCTGAGCGGTGGTGGTTCGGCCAGGGAGGCCGCCACCGCCTCGGGCCGCTCGCTCGCGCTAGCCTCGCGCCATCACCGCGTACGCAGGAGGCACCGGGGTGCCCATGCCACAGCTGGCCTCGGAGCTGGAGCTCCCCTACCTCGACATCGTCGGGCTGGAGCGCCTGGACGCCGTGGCCGCCATAGAAGCGGTCCGCTCGGTGCACTGGCTGGCCCGCAACGACGTCGGCTACACGGTGACCCGCCTGCAGGACGTCACTGCAATCCTGCGCGACCAGCGCTTCCATTCGGCGCTGTCCATGATTGAGCAGGCGCCCGAGTTCGAAGGCTCGAGCTACGGCGGCGAGCGCCGCCAGTCCATCCTCACCATGGAGGGCGAGGGCCACGCACGGCTGCGGCGGCTCGTCGCCCCGGCGTTCACGCCGGCCTCGGCCAACCGGCTCCGCCCCACCATGCAGACCGTGGTCGGCGAGCTGGTCGATCGTGTGGCCGGCCGCGGCGAGTGCGAGTTGGTGGCCGACGTGTGCGAGCCCTACCCGATCCCGATCATCTGCGAGCTGCTCGGCGCGCCGCCGGAGGACTGGAAGCTGTTCTCGGCCTGGGCCACGGACATATTCCGCATCTTCAACAACAACCTGGTCGAGGACCTGCCCCTCATCGAGCGCGCCGGTGAGGAGCTCACCGCCTACGTGAGCGACCTGATCGTCGAGCGCCGGGCCGATCCCCGCGACGATCTCCTGAGCGACCTCATCGCCATCGAACAGGACGGAGACCGGCTCTCGACCGACGAGATGGCGATGCTGGCGCAAGCTGTGCTCATGGCGGGCACCGACACCACCCGCAACCAGCTGGCCTGCTCCGTCGCACTGTTCACCGAACACGCCGACCAATGGGCGCTCCTGGCCGAGCGGCCCGAGCTGGCGACGCGGGCCGTCGAGGAGTCCATGCGCTACCTCGGCGCGGTGCGGGGCACGGCGCGCTTCGCCTCCGAGGACGTCGTCTACCGCGACGTGCTGTTCCCCCAGGGGACGCTCGTGGCCACCTCGCTCGCCGGGGCCAACCGCGACCCCGAGGCCTTCGACGACCCGGACGTCTTCGACATCACCAAGGAGCGGGGCACGGCGCAGATGACCTTCGGCTCGGGCATCCACTTCTGCATGGGCGCCGCGCTGGCCCGGGCCGAGCTGCAGGAGGCGCTTCCGCTCCTGGCCCGGCGCATGCCGGGGCTGGAGCGCGCCGGCGACATCGAGTGGAAGCCCTCGTCGTTCGGCATCTGGGGCCCGTCCCGGCTGCCGCTGCGCTTCACTGCTTCGGCCTGACGAGCCCTCGTGCTCAGTCCCGCACGGCGGCACTGAGCGGCCGGCGGACCCGGCCGTCCCTGGCCTCGGCCACCATCGCCCGCTGCACGTCGGGTGGCGGCTCCCGACCCCCGTACGCGCTCGCCTCCACCGACGAGGCCAGCCGTCCCCACGGGGAGCCGCCCTCCGACAGTTCGTCGAGGGCCGTCGCGTACTCCGCCAGGGTCTCGGCGGGGCGACGGGGTCGGCCGGCCCGGCGGCCGGCACGCTCGGTGTCCCGCGCCACCCGCGCCGCCCATGTCGCCGGGCGGGAGCGGCGCCAGCGCACCGCGAGGACCACGAGGCCGGCGCCGGCGACGATGACGACGACGGGCGCCCACGGGACGCGGCGCAGGGCACCCGCGACGTCCTTCAATGCGGTGGCCCCGGGACTCGGGTTGCTCAGCGGCACGACTGCGGTCGGGTCGAAGTTCTGCCAGCCGTACCCCGGGAACCACACCTGGACCCAGGCATGGGCATCGTCCGCGTGGACCTGCCAGAGATCGGTGATCGGGTCGTAGCCGCCGGGCACGTAGCCGACCGCCTCGCGGGCCGGGATCCCGAGCGAGCGCAGCATCACGGCGAGCGACGTCGAGATCTGTTCGCAAAAGCCCACGCGGTTCCCGAAGAGGAACTCGTCGACCGTGTCGGCGCCGGCGGGCAGCGGGGGGATGTCGAGGGAATAGTGGGTGTGGGCCCCGATCCAGCCGATCAGCGACTGCACCTTGCCGTACGTCGTCGTGTCGCCGGCGGTGATCGACCGGGCCAGTGCCTGGACGCGGGGGTACGGGTGCGGCAGCTGCCCGTCCTCCGCCAGCGTCTGCGGCGGGAGCGTCTGCGGGCTGAGGTCGGACCGGAGCTGGGCAGGGGTCGGAGCGACGACCTGCGACTCGACGGTGTAGATCGACCCGCTCCCCAAGCCGATCGGCGACACGATGGTGCCGTCGTCGGAGTAGAAGACCCTCGAGGTCGGGAACCACAGCTCGTCAGCGGTCTCCGCATGGAACACGAGGTCTGCGGTGGCGTCGGCCACGTAGAACGTCTGCAGGTCGGATTGGCCGAGCGGCGCGTCTCCCACCGGGACAGGGAGGACGAACGGCGAGGTCTCCCTCAGGGGCCGCGTGCCTTCGTGCGTCTCCGTCCAACTCTCGCCGCTCCACGTGTCGAACGTCTCCCCCACCCAGTACGAGGGACGCTGGGCCCGCACCTGCATGACCAGCGTCGTGGCCAGGCTCCCCCGCAGGGCCGTGTTGAGGCTGCCGGCGAAACCGAGGTAGCCGCCGACACGGATGGGGCTGCTGGGGCTGCCGGAACGCGACAGCTGGGCCGGCGACCCCGAATCCCCGGCGAGCGCTCCGGGGACGCCGACGGAGCCGCCGGCCCCGGCCTGCGTCAAGAAGGACACCCTGGACGCAACGACCGGGGCGGGGAGGACAAGGAAGACCGCGGCCGCCGCCGTGGACATGGCTGCGAGCGCGCACAGAAGCCCGGCGACCGAGATCCGGCCACCGCCGCTCGCCGATGTCCACATTTCGGTCAAGGCCCAGAGGCCGAAGCACACCCAGGCCACCACGGCGAGACCGAAGCCGAGGTCGATCGCCTGCGCGCCGGCCACCGCCATCAGACCCGCCGACGCGGCGAGCGAGAACAGAAGGTCGCGCCGGGACGGCACGTGGAAGGAATGGACGACCAGGACGGAGATCAGCAGGAGGCCCAGGGGGCTGTCGATGGTGGCGATGATCTCGGCGGAGGTCAGGGAGTGGAAGAACCACGCGAAGGCTCCGATGGCGCCGGCGGCCACCACGACCTTGACCCACCCCGGCGGCCGCGTGCGCGTCCGATGGGAGAAGAGGGTGCCACCCGCGACCAGGACCATGGCCACGCCCGCCGTGAGGCGCGACACCTCGCCGACCGTGGCGCACGCCGCGATCGACACCAGGACGGTGCCCAAGCAGGCGATCCGGAGGCGGACGGAATTCTCCGGAGGCCCGGGCAGGTTGGCCCGGCGGACCGCGTCGAGCGCCCTCATGTCGCGCCGGGGCCGGCACCGCTCCCGCCGCGGCGGGCCACGGCACGCGCCAATCGACGGCCGGCACCGCGGCGATCGGCCACAGGCGCGAGGACCGGACCCGAGGGTTCCAGGGTGCCCAGGAGGACGGGTGCACCCGTGTCGAGCAGCTGGACCACTGTGCCCAGCGCGCCTTCGGCGACCCGTTCGGCCTCCTCGGGGTCGTCGGGCAGGTCGACGGTGACGGCGACCGGCCCGGCCGATGGCTGCTCCAGCTCTCTCACCATGAGCTTTCCGGCGTGCGCCGTCGCCCGCCAGTGCACCAGACGGCGGCTGTCGCCGGGGACGTACGGACGCGCGCCCCGCGGCAGGCCCATGTCGGTCCGCGGCTGGTCCCTCACCTCCCCCACGTCCTCCTGAGGGGTCGGCGGCGGGGGCCGGGGGCGCCCGCGACGAGGGGACACATGGAGGGTGGACGGGAGGGCCAGCTGGACGCGCCGCGTCCACCACTGCAGCGCGAAGGGCGCCGCCGAGGCGATGTCCAGCATCACCGTGTCGCGCACGCCGCGCCGGACCGGCACCACGGTGACCCGGTCGTCCACGGCGCCCTTGTGCCGGACCGGCCCGACGAAGACCTCGTCGCCCGGAGGTTCCACCGGACGAATGCGCAGGCGGGAGCCCGATGCGACCCGGATCACCACCGGCAACCCGGCGACACCGTCGGCAGGAGCGCTGCGAACCTCGACCTTGGCGCGCGTGACGACGAGCCCCGGACCGAGGATCCCGATGCACAACACCCCGAAGACCAGGTCGCCGAGCAACTGCACC
This sequence comes from Acidimicrobiales bacterium, assembly GCA_052140165.1. Lineage (GTDB taxonomy): Bacteria > Actinomycetota > Acidimicrobiia > Acidimicrobiales > RAAP-2 > Bog-473. The sequence goes on along the minus strand of JBKQUM010000078.1, from coordinate 23,980 downwards.
CACCCGGACCCTCCGTTGTGGGCGACCAGCCACCAGATCGCGATGATCATGACCGCGACGGCCATCGGCGCCAGGGGGCGTCCGGGCCGTGCCCAGCGGCTCACGGTCTCGGTGATGGCGTCGTTTTTAAGACTTCCCGGACCACCGAGGCCGACTGCCCGATGCTGTCGTCGCCGTCGACGGTCAAGAGGCGATGCGAGAGGCAGGCCACGGCGACCGCCTTCACGTCGTCGGGCACCACGAAGCTCCTCGAGGAGAGCACGGCGTGGGCCTGCGCGGACCGGATCAGCCAGATGGCAGCGCGGGGACTCGCTCCGAGATGCACACCCGGAGCCGTCCGGGTGGCCCGGCAGATCTCCACCGCGTACTCGGCGACCGATTGGTGCACCGGCACCGATTCGGTTGCCTGCTGGGCACTCAGCCAACCCTCCGGCGTGCAGATCGGCAGCAGGTCGGCCAGGGCGTACGTGCCGCCGGCGTGCAGCGCCAGCCGGGTCTCGTGCGCGGCGTCGGGGTACCCGATCGGCGTGGCGATGGCGAATCGATCGAGCTGGCTCTCCACGAGCGGGAACGTCCCCCGCTGCGAACGCGGGTTCTGCGTCGCGATCACCATGTGGGGCCGCGGCAGCGGCCAGGACTCGCCGTCCACGCTGACCTGGCGCTCCTCCATCGTCTCGAGGAGCGCGGACTGCGTGCGGGGCGGCGTGCGGTTCAGCTCGTCGACGAGCACGACGTGGGCGAAGACCGGACCGGCCCGGAAGTCCCATTGGGCGGTGTCGGGTGTGAAGACCGAGACGCCGGTGATGTCGGAGGGGAGCAGGTCAGGGTGGCCCTGCACGCGTGAGAGCTCAACGCCGAGGGAGGTCGCGATGGCCCGGGCCAGCACGGTCTTGCCGACGCCGGGCACGTCCTCGATGAGCAGGTGGCCCCCCGAGAGGGCGGCCGTCGCCGCGGCGAGGAGGGCGTCGTCGCTGCCGAGCATGACCAGCTCGAGGTTGCGCACCAGCGCCTGGCCGAGGGCGATCGCGGCGTCGACGTCGCGGACGCGTTCGTCGAGAGCGCTCACGGCGTCGCCGCCGTCACCTGGGCCATGGAACACCACACTACGGCTGCAGGGATCCCACCAGGCGTCGTCCGGCCTGGTGCTGCACCCGGCAGCGGGCGACGGGGGCCCGTGGAGGCGGGCGGTCAGCGCACACGGCGAGCCCACAGTTGTCGATACGTTGTGCTCGCCGCGCCCGGGGCCGGTGCGCCCCTAAGGCTGGCGCCCCAGGAACGCCGCCAGCCGGTCGGCCGGGCTGGCTCCCGCGGGGGCCTCCACGCTGGGGCCGAACGGCGCCTCGCCGTCGGGGCCCCGGAGGTTGTCGGGCAAGAACCCTTCGGCGACCGCCAGCAGCTGCGTGGCCAGCCCCGGATCGAGGTCGGTGGACTGCCCGGTGGCCTTGGCCAGGTCCCACCCGTGCGTGAAGGTGTCGATGGACGCGATGTTGATGAAGACGCCTCCCGGCAGCTCCGCGAAGGGGAGCTTCATCGTCTTGTCCATGGCGCCCTCGGCCTCGAAGGCCTTGACGGCGCGCGCCGCCCCCCTGTTGAACTCCGTCACGAAGTCACCCTCGCAGAAGTCCGGCGCGTCGTCCCCGGTCGGGGCCTCGCCGGTCTCTGCCGTCACGGCGAAGTACGTGGCGCCGCCGACGATGTGGTTCACCAGCTGGCGCACCTTCCACGATGCGCATGGGGTCGACCCGTCGAGCTTCTGGTCGTCGACACCGGAGAGCACCCCTGCGGTCGATGCGAAGGCCTGCGCCAACATGTCTGCGCTCACGGTTTCGTCCTCTCGTCGTACGGCCGAACCCCGTCCCGGTGCCGGGCACCGCGTCGACTCGCCGGGCCGAACCTAGCCCGGTCAGGCGAGCGCTGCCGTGGCCTCCCCGACCAGCTTGTCCTCGCCTTCGGCATTCGACAGCGTCACCGCCAGGTCGACCAGCTTCCTGCCGTCCTCCTCACGCTTGCCCGTGACGACGATCCTGGAGGACAGCACCTCGTCGGGCCAGGTCTGGCGGGCGAAGCGGACCTGGTACCGCGTCACGTTGCCCACGCCCACGAAGTCGGTCAGCGCCGAGCCGAGCAGGCCCATGGAGAACATGCCGTGCCCGAAGACGCTGGGCTGCCCGGCGGCCTGGGCCGCCACCTCGTCGTGGTGCATCGGGTTGAAGTCCCCCGACGCGCCCGCGTACTTCACCAGGTCCGTCCGCGTCAGCGTGTGCGAAATGACCGGTGCCTCGTCCCCGACCATCACGTCGTCGAAGGACAATCTCTTCTCACCCATGGTGTCGACCTCCCGTCAATTGCTCGTTCCCGTCAATTGCTCGTCACAGTCCGCGGTCTAGGCGCGGTGAATCAGGTTGAAGCGTGCCGTCACCACCGGATCGCCGGTCGTGTCGTCCGACCAGTTGGTCTCCGAGACGATGAAGGTCATCGTGCGGCCCTTGGACTCTTTCTGGTAGGCGTCGGTGATCGTGCCCTCGCCAACCAGCACGTCGCCCACCAGCACAGGGCGGTGGTAGATGAACTCCTGCTCGCCGTGCAGGATCAGCCCGCCCTTGGCCATCAACGGCCCGAGGGCCGTCGCGAGCGGGTTGCCCGTCGGCGCGTCCGCCGGCTGGAGCTCCTCGAACTTGCCCGAGAACTCCATGGCGAAGGGCCAGGTCAGGGGCGCCGGGATGGCGTCGAAGCCGGCCGCCTTGGCCGCGTCGGGGCTGTGGTAGATCGGGCTCGTGCTGAGCACGGCATCGGCGAAGTGCTGCACCGGACCCCGCTCCACGACGACCCTGGACTTACCCGTCGGCTGCCCGATGATCCCCTTGAGCACGTCTTCTTGCGATGCGGCGCCGTCTGCCACCGTCTGCCTCCTGTCCCCCTCCGCCGTCGTACCGGACCACGTCAGTCATGGCGGGCACCGGCACCGGGCCGATGCAGCGCCAAAGGTAGCGGGGTGACACGGACGGCGCCCAATCCGTGCGTTTCAACCGGCGGGGCCGGCCGCGCCTCGATACCATCAGCCGCCGTGCCCCCCTCCGACGCCGACTTCTTCGAGGTGGTGCACACCCAGCGGGCGGCGCGGTCGTTCCTCCCCGACGACGTGGACGACGAGACCGTCGCCCGCATCCTGACTGCGGCGACGCACGCACCGAGCGCGGAGAACAGCCAGCCCTTCGTGTTCATCGTCGTGCGGGACCACGGGCTGCGCGCCACGATCGGCGGGCTGACCGCGCGCATCTGGCAGGGGGGCGCCCGGGCGCTCGAGGAGCAGCGGCTCTCCCCCGCCTTCCTGCGTGACGTCGACCACGGGGCGATGGGCGGCATCGCCGCCGCACCGGTGCTGGTCGTCGTGTGTGGCGACACCCGCCTGACCTACCCCCAGTCGATGGACGCCTCGATCTTCCCCGCCGTGCAGAACCTGCTGCTGGCCGCCCACGCGCTCGGGCTCGGTTCGACACTCACCACCATGCCCGTCCTGGCCGGTGAGGAGCTCTCCGGCCCGCTCGGCCTCCCGCCCGAGGTCGTGCCGGTCGCCGTGGTCCCGCTCGGCCACCTTCCCGCGCCGCTGGGGTCGCCCCGGCGCCGACCGCTCTCGGAGAAGGCCCATCTCGACCGTTACGGCACGCCGTTTCCCCCGAGTGCCGCACCGGCCCCGCCGGTGAAGCGCTCCAGGAACCCGCAATAGCGGTCCAGGACCACGGGCCAGGTGTAATTCGCCGCCACGTAGGCGCGGCCGTTGCGGCGCATCGTCTCGTGGACCGCGTCATCCGTCGTCAGCAGACCGACGACGGCCTCGAACTCGGCGAAGTCGCCGAACCACAGTCCCGCGCCCGACCGCTCGCAGTGCTCCCGGGTGGGCCCGCAGCGGGCGTTCACGAGCACCGGCACGCCGGCGGTGAGCGCCTCGACCACCGTGAGCGAGAAGGACTCGTAGGGGGAGGGTGCCATGAGCGCCCGCGCACCGCGCAGCAGGCCCCACTTGTCCTCCTCTCCGACCATGCCCGTCACGACGACGTCGTCGGCTCGTTCGGGAGGGTCGACCACCTGGCCCACGAGCACCAGGCGGAGGGGGCCGGGATGGCGCTGCTTGTAGGCGCGGAAGGAGCGCCACAGCATGCCGGTCCCCTTCTGGTCGTCCACCCGGCCGATGCACACGAGGTAGGGCGCCTCGCCGAGCCCGTACGCCGCGCGCGCGGCCCTCTCGTCGATGCCGTCGTCGGGCGGCTCCTCGACGCCGAGCCCGACGACCACCTGGGGGGTGGTCGCGACGCCGAAGCGCTCGTTCACCAGCGTGCGCTCGCTCAGGCTGTGGAACGCGAAACCACGGCAGCGGGTGAAGAGCTCGTCGTAGATCCGCAGGTGCAGTGCGGGCTCCTCGTGCGCCGCCGGGTGCAGGATGGCGCGCTCGGCCACCAGGGGCAGGCCGCGGACGGTCGGGTAGTACAGGTAGGGGTAGAAGGCCACGACGTCGGCGTCGCTGCCCGCCACCGCGTCGAGAAGTGCGGGCGACCGCGGCCCCTGCAACTCCACCCAGCGCTCCATGTCCTCGCGGCTGGCGTGGGAGGGATCCTCCCGCATCCCGGCCCACAGCGGATGGAAGCGGTCGTCACGCCCGGCCTCGGAGCGGATGCGGTGCACGATGACGCCGTTGACCTCCCCGGTCCCCTCGGGGAGCTCGTCGCGCCACGTGATGGCGTCGACGGCGCAGGTGGTCAGCACCTCGACCTGGTGGCCGCGGTCCGCCGCGAGATGCTCGGCCAGCATGCGCGCCCCGGTCTCGGCACCCCCGCGGATCCCGGTGCCGTAGCGCGGCACGACGAAGGCCACCTTCACCGGAGCACCCCGTGCGCAGGCGGGCGGGGGGGCGGCACGGAGCGAACATACCGGCCGCGGGCGGAGGGACCACCCGGCGCCACCTGACGCGGCTGTCAGGTCCGGCGATATGGTGAGCCCGTGCAGGAGCACCATTACTTCGTCGACATCGACGCCACCGTGGACGAGCTGTGGCAGCTCTTCTGGGCCCGGATCCCCCACACCGAGACGGGGGACGTGACGATCGACATCCTGTACCCCGGCAACGAGGTCGGCGACGGCCTCATCCGCCACTGCACGTTCCGGGTGCCGCGTTATCTGCTGACGGGTGGCAAGGGCCAGTCGTGGGAGTGGCTGACCGAGGTCACGCCCAAGGTGTCCTGGAAGTACACGGCGGTCGGCCGCCCGCTCCTCTCCGAGGCCGAGGGGCGCACGAGGTTGGAGGATCTCGGCGAGGGCCGGACCCGCGTGCACTTCTCCGAGACCTACCACGCGTTCAACCCGTTGCTGCGCGCCCTGCTCGAGAAGCGGGTGCACGCCTTCATCTCGAAGGACAATGACCGGCTCATCAAGGAGTCGCTGACGAAGGGCGTGCGCTACCTGCGCGCCGCCAAGGCGAAGGCCGCCGCCGAGGCCGACGGCGCGCCACCGCCTGACGCCCCGCCCCGGTGACGGTCGTCGACCACTGGGTCAACGCCCTGACCGGCAAGGCGGCCGAGGCCTTCATGGGACAGGCGGGCAACGAGGGCATCCCCGAGTTGCTCGGCGGCGACCTCTCCGCCGCCTCCACCGTGCAGCATCTGCTGGTCACCATGGACGCCTGCCGGGTCGACGTCGGTGTGGTCGCAGCCGGCCTCACGGCCCGCGAGACCGACGCCCTCCTCGACGAGGTGGCCGCGCACCCCGACCGGCTCCGCGTGGCGCTCGTGGCCGACCGACCCGACCGGCCGGTGCGGCAGTGCACCCGGCTACGGGCCCTCGCCGCGCACCCGGCGGTCGCCCTCGTGCGGGTCACGCCGCTCGTGCACCAGTACCCGCTCAACGACAAGCTCTACTACCCCCTCTACGCCACCTGCGCCGAGCTCGGTCTGCCCGTCTCGGTCAACGTCGGGATCCCCGGGCCGCGGGTGCGCTCCGCCTGCCAGCATCCCGGGCTGCTCGAGGACGTCCTCATCGACTTCAAGGGGCTCACCGTCATCGGCGCCCACATGGGCCATCCCTACGAGGCCCTGCTGATGCAGTACATGCTCAAGTGGCCGGACCTCTACCTGTCCAACTCGGCCTACCTCGCCAGGTACATGGACACCGCGCTGGTCTCGTTCATGGACTCCTCACGCGGCACGGGCCGCGTCCTCTTCGCGTCCGACCATCCCTTCCTCTCCATGGAACGGGCGGTGTCCGCCGCCCGGGATCTACCCCTCTCCGACACGGCGGCCCAGGCCTTCCTGGGCGGCACGGCGGCCCGCCTCCTGGGCCTCGACTGAACGGACGGCGCGGCGCGGCACCCGCTCGGTCGGAGCCGGCGGACGCGCCGCTACCGTGCAGGCATGGACCTCGGCCGGGTCGGTGTGTGGTGGAGCGGCTCGTGGAGGGTGGCGGACGACCCCACGCGCAATGCGGCACAGGAGCTCGAGTCGCTCGGCTACGCGACCCTGTGGTCGTCGGGTCGCTTCGACCCCGGGCTCTCCCCGCACTTCGCTCGCCTGCTCGGGTCGACGGCCCGGGTCACCGTGGCCAGCGGCATCGTGAGCGTGTGGGCGGGTGCCGCCGGCGACGTCGGGCCCGCCGTCGCCGCATTGGAGGAGCAATTCCCGGGCCGCTTCCTGCTCGGCATCGGCGCCAGCCACGCCCCGGCCGTGGAGAACTACAACCACCCCTACGCGCACGTGGTCGCCTACCTCGACGCGCTCGACGCCCTTGACGTGCCCGTGCCGCCCGAGCGGCGGGTGCTCGCCGCCCTCGGCCCCCGCATGCTCGGGCTCGCCGCCGCACGCGCCGCCGGGGCGCACCCGTACTTCGTCCCCGTCGAGCACACGGCCCGGGCCCGCGGCATCCTCGGCCGGGGGCCGCTCCTCGCACCCGAGGTGGCGGTCGTCCTCGAGACGGACGCGACCCGGGCCCGGGAGCAGGCGCGGGCCTATGCGGCCACCTACCTGCACCTGCCGAACTACACGAACAACCTGCGCACGCTCGGCTTCGGTGACGACGACATCGGCGGCGGCGGGAGCGATCGGCTGATCGACGCCGTCATTCCGTGGGGCGACGTCGCGACCATCGCGAGCCGCGTCCGCGAGCACCACGACGCCGGGGCGGACCACGTCTGCGTCCAGGTCGTCGCCGGCCGGGAGGCCTTCCCGCTGGACCGCTACCGCGAGCTCGCTCCCGCGCTGCTCGGCGCGTCACGAGGGTCGGCGCCCCCGGCCTGAGCCGCTACGCCGGCCCACCGTGCTCGGCGAGCAGGCGCGCCAGGGCCCGGAAGGCGCGCCCCCGGTGCGACACGGCGTCCTTCTCGGCCGGTGTCATCTCTGCGAAGGTCCGGCCGTCCCCGTCGGCGGGCTCGAACACGGGGTCGTACCCGAAGCCGTGCCGTCCCCGTGGCCCGGTCGCGATCGTTCCCTCCATCACCCCCTCGGCCCACACCTCTGAGCCGTCGGGAAAGGCCGCCAGCGCAACCGTCTTGAAGCGGGCGCGGCGCTCGCCGCCGCCGTCGTCCAGCGCGGCGAGCTCGCGCAGCAGCTTGGCGACGTTGTCGGCGTAGGTCGCGTCCTCGCCGGCGTAGCGGGCGCTGTAGACCCCCGGCGCGCCGCCGAGCGCATCCACTTCGAGGCCGGTGTCGTCCGCCACTGCCGCCTGGCCCGTCGCGCCGACCAGCGCACGCGCTTTGAGCCGCGCGTTGTCCAGCAGCGTCTCGCCGTCCTCGACGACCTCGGGCACGTCGTCGGGACGCGGCACCAGTTCGACCTCCACGGCGGCCGACAGCACGGCGGCGATCTCGGCGGCCTTGTGCGGGTTGGCCGACGCCAGCACCAGTCGCAGCGGGCCCTCCCCGCTCACCTCCGGGGCGGCGGCTCGGCCAACACGGCCTCCTGCATCCCCGTGAGGCCCTTGATGCCGGCCTCGGCGAGCCCGAGCAGGGTGTCGAGCTCGCTCCGGCTGAACGCCAGCCCCTCTGCCGTGCCCTGCACCTCGACGAAGCGGCCGGCACCGGTCATGACGACGTTCATGTCCACCTCCGCCCGCGAGTCCTCCACATAGGGCAGATCGAGCATCGGCACACCGTCGACGATGCCGACGGAGACGGCCGCCACAGAGTCGGTGAGCGGGTGCGTGCGGATCGTCCCCGCCTGCACGAGGCGCGTGCACGCGTCGTGCAGCGCGACGTAGGCGCCGCAGATGGAGGCCGTGCGGGTACCGCCGTCGGCCTGCAGCGCATCGCAGTCCACGGTGATCTGCACCTCACCGAGAGCGACCAGGTCGCACACCGCCCGCAGCGAGCGCGCGATGAGCCGCTGGATCTCCTGCGTCCGGCCGGACTGCTTGCCCTTGGCCGCCTCCCGGGAGGCCCGCTCGGGCGTCGACCCCGGCAGCATGGAGTACTCGGCGGTCACCCAGCCCTTGCCCGAGCCCCGCATCCACGGAGGGACGCGCTCCTCCACCGAGGCCGTGCACAGGACCTTGGTCTGGCCGAACGTCACGAGGACCGACCCCGGCGCCATGACCGTGTAGTCGCGCTCGAAGGTGACCGGTCGCAGCTCGTCGATGGCACGCCCGTCCGGGCGCTCGGTACGGGGGTCCCCGCTCACTGTGCTCTCTCCAACGGGCTTCCTCCCACCGCACTCCTCTCGGATCCTCTGTGGCTTCGGCTGCGCCCCGGCAGCGGGCGTCGGCCCCGGACACCGTAGAGCACCGCGGTGCCCCGACGGGTGGCCCGGGGGTCTCAGTTGCCGTGCGCGAAGGCCTCGGGGTACGAGTGGGCCGAGATCTCCAGCGCCGCATCGACATCGCGGTAGGTCTTGAGCTCAATGACGTTGCCGCTGGGGTCGGCGATCTTGGCCTTGGTCTGCTCGGTCACCAGCCCCTCGTCGTCGGTCGAGACCGGGACCACCCACCCGACGCCCGCGGCGCGCAACCGGGCGACCACGTCGTCGAAGTCCTGTCGCCCCAGCGTCACGCCGAAGTGGCTCGAACCGCCCGCGCTCAGCGGCCGCACCTCGTCGGGGCGGTTCTGCAGCGTGACCTGCATGCCGTAGAACCACACGTCGGTGAAGTCCTCGCGCCGCCGGGCCGCCTGGCAGCCCAGCGTGTGCACGTAGAAGTCGCGCGCCTCCTCCATGTCCCGCACGGGGACGGAGAGGTGGAGGATCGGTTGCACGGCCCCAGCCTACGGCAGACGCGCTCAGGCCCTTCCTGCCGCGAACAACACACACTGCGACATTGCGAGGGGGTTCGTGCGGTTGTCCGGCGCGGCGGCGGCGGCCCGGCACTGCGCCAGGGAGGCGCCGGAGGCAGGCGCGCTCGACGGTCCTCCCGGTTGCAGCGGCCACACCCAGGCCGCATGCTCGTAGACCGGGGCGGTGCCGAGGACCATGGTGAAGAACCCCGACGCGTACACGGGGTCGCGGCTGGACCCGGCGATCACCACCTCCTGCACCTGCCACTGCCGCAGGGCACGCCGGACGGTCGCGATCTGGGCCGGGGTCCCCGTCGGCGGGGTCCCACCGACGACGGTCAGGTCGGAGAGGACCCGTCGGGCCGAGCCCGGGGCGCCCTGCCCGACCGGTCCCCCCAGGGCGTTGGGCGTCTTGAGGGCGGCGCCCGCCAGCCGGAAGTGCATGTCGTCGACGGCCTGCCAGAGCATCGGTTGCGCGGAGCCCGAGACGGCGAACGGGATGGTGAGCAGCGCGGTGCCCGACGGCAGCGCCGGCGCCGACAGCCGCAGGTAGGCGGGCGTCCGCACCGGCACGACCGTGAAGGGCAGGTCGAAGGTGACGAACACCGGCACGAGCGCCGCGGCCGCCACAAGCGCGGTGGCGGCCGCGACGGCACCGCGGAGGTGCCGCGCCATCCACGAGGAGGGCCGGCGGTGCGCCACGTAGAGCGCATCGAGGCCCACGGCGAGGAGAAAAGCGATGAAGAGCGTGACGAGGGGCGCGAACTGGTCCGGCAGGATCTCCTTGAACAGCGGGAGCGTCGAGAGGGCGCGCCACGGGAGCCATGGGTGCCCCAACCAGGACGGTGCGCTCAGGAGAAAGCCGCCGAGCGCGAGCCACAGGGTCAGCACCGTCAAGAACACGAGCAGCCACGTGAGGGCGCGCCTGCGGGCCACGACGACCGACGCCAACGTCACCGCCGCCACCCCTCCGCCGACGTAGTCGGGCGGCGGCCCGTTCCGGCCCAGGTAGCCGCCGAAGCGGACGTACTCGGGGGTGAAGGCCGCGTACTGCCCCGGTGCGAGGACCCCCGAGAACGGCACGCCCGAGATCGGTGCGAGGGCGAACAGCACGCCGGTCACGGCCTGGGGACCGGCCAGGCCGAACCAGACCGGGTAGGCGAGCAGCGCCACGGTGACCCCCGACGCGAGGGCGAGTGCCGGGAGGGCGTGGCCCGCGCGCACCCGCACCTGGCGCCAGCCGACCGCCATCACCACGACCAGGCCGGCGACGGTGAACAGGAGGCACATCACCAGGATCTCCGGCGAAATCAGGAATTGGGCCACCAGCAGGGCCGCCAGCACAAGCCCGTCCCGGCGCGCCGAGTGCTCCTGGCGGATGACGATCTCGTGCAGCGTCGTGAACAGCAGCGGTGGGATGACGAGGAACGTGACCGACACGTGCGCGAAGGCCAGCGACGTCACGATCGCCGACGAGTAGCCGTACACGAGGGCGGCAGGGATGGCGCCGGGCTTCCAGGTGATCAGTGGGCGCACGGCGGCGAAGCAGCCCCACGCGCTGAGCGCGGGAGCGAGGGTGAGTGCCACGTTGGTCGCGCTCACTGGTCCGAAGAGCCACGTCACCGGCGCCAGCACGACGCCGATGAGCGGCCCCGACGTGTTCGACAGCAGGTTGGCGCCGTCCGGGACGTTCACCGCGCCGGAGAAGAAGAGGCTGTGCAGGTGGACCATCGCCCAGGCGGGCCAGGCCATGAACCAGACCTCCTGCGCCGGGTCCCCGCACCCGCACGTCAGGGTGGCCGAGGGATGGCCCGACCACACGTGCCACCAGAGCGCCACGGCGGGAACGGTGAAGAGGGCGATGGCGGCGACGTGGAAGGCGAGCGCGCGCCCGGCCCGGCGGGCGCGGCCGTCGCGCCGCAACGGGGCCGGGTCGGGACCGTCGGGAGCGCCGTCGGAGCCGTCGGGGCTGCTCGGGTCCGCTGCCGGCGGGCCCGCCGTGTCGTGGGAGGGGTGCATCGACACGTCCATCCCGCTCGTCACTGCCGCCGAGCGTACCGCCGCGTCCTCCCGGATCCGGGGAGCGGACCCGCCCTGCGGCGTTCCTATGATCGTCCCCGTGCCAGCCGATCGCCGCTGCATCGTGGTCGGCGCCGGGATCCTCGGGCTCAGCACCGCCTGGGCGTTGGGGCGGCGGGGGTGGGACGTCGTCGTCCTCGAGGCCGCCGGCTTCGCGGGCCACGGGCGCTCCGGCTCCAAGGGTGACGCCCGGATCTTCCGCCTGGGCTATCCCGAGCCCCTCTACGTCGAGATGGCACTGCGGGCCCGGAGCCTCTGGCAGGACCTCGAGCGCGCCGGCGGCCGCCGCCTGCTGCACGCCACGGGCCAGGTGACGCTCGGCGACGCCGCCGCGCTCGACGCCATCGCCGCCGCGCTGGAGGCCTCGGGCGCCCCGGCCGAGAGGCTCCCGGCGACCGAGGCGGCGGCGCGCTTCGGCGGGATCGCAGCCCGCCGGTCCGTCCTGTTCGAACCCGCGTCGGGGGTCCTGGCCGCCGACGAGTGCCTACGGGCACTGTGCGAGGCGGGGCGCTTCGACCTCCAGGTGGGCGCGGCGGCGCGCGCCGTGCGCGAGCGGCCCGGTGGTGCGGCGGTGACGACCGCGGCAGGGCGGGAGCACGCCGCCGACGTCGCGCTGGTGTGCGCCGGCCCGCGGTCACTGGCGCTGCTGGGTGAGACGCCGGCGGTCGCGGCCGCACCGTCCCTCCCCCAGGTGGCCTACTTCCGCCCGGCGGCCGGCGCCGGCTCCCGGGCCCCGCTGCCCGTCTTCATCGAGTGGGGGGACGACATGGTCTACGGGCTGCCCGTGCCCGGCGGCGGGCCGCATGCAGGCACCTACAAGGTGTCGCACCACACGCCCGGCACGACCGTCGACGGGTTCGACCCCACCGACCCCGAGCCTTTCGCCGACGACCCCGGCCTCCTGGGGCTGCTGACCGGCGCAGTCACCCGTCTCCTCCCGGCGCTGGACCCCGTGCCGGTGGCGACCGAACGCTGCGTGTACGACAACTCGGCGGACACCGACTTCGTCCTCGACCGCGTGGGCCACGTCGTCGTCGGCTGCGGCACCAGCGGGCATGGGTTCAAATTCGGCCCGCTGCTCGGCGAGCTCCTGGCCGCCCTGGCCGACGGCACGGACCCGCCGCTCGACCTCGGCCGCTTCGGCCTCCACCGGGAGGCCGGCGGACGAGCACCGTCCCGGTAGGTTCCGTCCGTGCCCCGCTACGTCGCGCTGCTCCGGAGCGTCAACGTCGCCGGTCACGGCCGTCTCGGCATGCAGGAGCTGCGCGCCGCCTTCGATGCGCTCGGCTACACCGGGGTGACGACATACATCCAGACGGGCAACGTCGTTTTCTCGACGGGCTCCAGGAGCGAGGCGGCCATCGGGTCGGCCATTGAGCAACGGCTGGCCGAGGACTTCGGCGACTCGCCGGCGGTCATCCTGCGCACCGTGCCCGAGCTGCTGCGCATCGCCGCCGCCAGCCCCTACGCCAAGGCGGGTGCCAACCCGTCCCGCCACCATGTCACCTTCCTCGCCGCCGCTCCGTCGGAGGCGGCCCTGGCCGCCCTGGCCCTCCCGGCGAGCGGCCGCGACGAGCTGGTCCTCGACGGCCGCGAGGTCTACGTCTTCACGCCCGAGGGCTACGCCGAGACGAAGTTCACGGGCAGCTTCCTGGAGCGCCGGCTCGGCGTGGTGAGCACGACGCGCAACTGGAACACGGTGACCAAGCTCGGTGAGCTGGCGGCACGCGCCACCTGAGCGGCGCGCCCGTCATCTGACATCGGCCGCCGGGCGCGGGGCCCGGCGTGCCTCACATCGCGTAGACGCTGCGGATGACTTCGGAGATGGTCGTGGTGTCGAGGGTGACGAGGTTGAGGGCCTCTTCGCGCAGGGTGCGCATGCCCTGCTTCTGGGCCAGCCGGCGCAGCTCGTCCTGGGTGGCCCAGCCGACGATCAGTCTCTTGATCTCGGGGGTCATCTGGAGGAGCTCGTAGACGCCGATGCGGTCCAGGTAGCCGGTGTGCCCGCAGTAGTTGCACCCCGCGCCGTGGTAGAAGTCCGACTTGGGCGGCCCTCCGCTCTCCTCGTAGAAGGAGAGCTCCTCAGTGGTGGGCGTGCAGCGCTCCTTGCACGACGGGCAGATGCGGCGCACGAGGCGTTGGCCAACGATGGCGATGACGGACGAGGCGATGAGGAAGGACTCGATCCCCATGTCGAGGAAGCGGTGCAGGGCCGACACCGCGTCGTTGCCGTGCAGGGAGGAGAGCACGAAGTGCCCGGTGAGGGCCGACTGGACGGCGATGCGGGCCGTCTCGACGTCACGGATCTCACCGACGAGGATGACGTCGGGGTCCTGGCGCAGGATCGACTTCAACCCGTTGGCGAACGTCAGGCCCGCCTGCTCGTTGACCTGGATCTGGTTGATCTTCGGGAAGACGAACTCGACCGGGTCCTCGATCGTCATGACGTTGCGCGCCCGGTCGCTGACCTCGGTGAGGGTGGCGTAGAGCGTGGTGGTCTTCCCGCTGCCGGTCGGGCCGGCGCACAGGACCATCCCGAACGGGGCCCGGACGAGCTTGGAGTAGGTCTCGTGGGTGTCGGTGGGCATGCCGAGGTCGCCGAGGCGGAGCACGGACCGGTTCTTGTCCAGGATCCGCAGCACGCACTTCTCGCCCCAGATGGTGGCCACCGTCGCCACGCGGACGTCGGTGTCCTTCCCGTCGATCTCCTTGGTGAACTGGCCGTCCTGGGAGCGGCGCTTCTCGACGATGTTGATGCCCGCCAGGATCTTGATGCGGCTGATGAGCCCGATGCCCATGGTGACGGGGAGCTCGAGGACGTCCTTGAGGGCGCCGTCGATCCGGAAGCGGACGTAGATCACGTCCTGCGAGGGCTCGATGTGCACGTCGGAGGCCCGGTCGCGCACCGCCTGGGTCAGGATGCTGTCGACGACCTGGACGACCGGGGCGTTCTCGCTGACCACGGTGGGCGTCTCGTCCTCGACGGGGCGCTTGTTGCGCGTCGTCTCCACCGCCTCGAAGACCTGCACGAGCTTTCCGACGCTGTCGATGGCCAGGTAGCTGCGGTCGATGGCCCACCGGATATCGGTCATGGGGGCGAGCGAGAGGCGCACCGACATGCCGCTCGCGCCGGCCAGCTGGAACCGCAGATCGTCGCTCGGCTGTGCCACCGCGACGTGCAGCCCCTCCCCGTCGACCCGGATGGGGATGGCGAGGTTCTCGCGGGCGACCGCCTCGGGGATGAGGTCGAGCGCCTCGGTCTCCGGCGTGTCGCGACGGAGGTCGGTGACGGGCATGCCGAAGAAGTCGGCCAACGCGTCGACGAGGCCGCGCTCGTCGAGGGCGCCCATGTCGACGAGCACCTCGCCGAGGCGCTTCCCGGAGCCGGCTTGCTGCTTCAGCGCGGTCGCGATCTGGGCGTCGGTCACGAGGCCGCGGGCGACGAGGACCTGTCCGAGCAGGCCCCGAGGCCGCCCGGACGGAGCACCGTTGTCCCGCACCGGGGCTTCGCTCACCGGTTCGGGCATGAGGGACCCCCCTGACCCGGAGGGTCCACCGTCGGCGGCATCCTCGAGGACGAGGAGATCACCGTCGGGCACGGGAGCGCTGTTTCTCTGTCGTAGTTTCATGATGGTCTCGCTGACGTCGGGGTGGCGGCACGAGTGCTCGTGCCCCATCACCGCTACACACCATCCATCGGCCGGGTTTCCGCAACACTTGAGCAACCGGGGCACGCTTCGAGGGGCCGGCCGGTGCTCCGATCGGGCCCATCCACCCGTAGGATCCGCCCCGTGGGCGGCAGCGGCAGCTCCGAGGAGAACGGGCACCCCGACGGGCGCCCGGAGACCGGTGACGCCGGGCCGGCCGCCCGGCCCACCCTGAACTCGGCCGTGCGGCGGCGCCGGGCCGACCGGGCCTTCTACATCAGGTTGGCGGGCGCCATCCGCCAGAACGAGCGGGCGCTCCAACGGTTGAAGCGATGACGTCCGACGCGCCCCTCAGACTCGAGCCCGACACCGTGCGTGCCCTGGAGCTGGCCGACTTCCTCCTCATCGCCGAGGCCGTGCTCGCCGTCCCGGCCAAGCGGGTCGCCGAGGAATCGAGCCTCCACCTGGCCGACTCGGCGCTGCACGCGCCGCTGGCCACCTTCGGCGGCGAGGACTTCTACCCCGAGTTCGCGGTCAAGGCCGCGGTCCTGTGCGCCCACCTGGTCAAGAACCATCCACTGAAGGACGGCAACGCGCCGGTCGCCCTTGTCGCCACCATTGAGTTCTGCCTGCGCAACGGCCACCCGTGGACCCCGCCGCCCGGTGACGAGGACGGCGAGGTGACCGCGACCCGCCTCCTCGAGCTGGCCGCTGCACCCCTCGACGACACCACGATCGCCGAGCTCGCCTCGTGGATCGCGTCCCGCATCGGTTCCGCGGGCTGACGCCTCGACGACGCCACTCGGGCACGCCCGTAGGGTGGGGCGCATGCGCCCTCACCACCGGACCTCGCCACCCGCCCGCTTCGACCAGCGGGTCGCGGTCGTCACGGGTGCCTCGTCGGGCATCGGGAGGGCGATCGCCCTCACCCTGAGTGAGCGCGGTGCGACCGTCGTCGGCCTTGCCCGCCGCGCGGAGTTGCTCGACGAGCTGGCGCCCGAGCTGGTGCGGCGGACCCGGCACAGCGGCACGGCGGTGTGCGACGTGGGCGACGCCGATGCCTTCGTCGAGACCCTCGGTGCGATCGCGGCTGAGCACGGGAGCATCGACATCCTCGTCAACAACGCGGGCGTCGACCTGATGCTGCCGGTGCCCGGGGGTGACCTGGCCACCGTGCGGGAGGTCTTCGACGTCAACTTCTTCTCCACCGTGGCCGGCACGCTGGAGGTCGTCCCGGGCATGATCGAACGCGCCTGGGGCGTGGTCGTCAACGTGTCCTCCGACACGGCGCGCGCACCCGAGCCGCGGCAGGGCGCCTACGCCGCCTCCAAGGCGGCCATCTCGGCCTTCAGCGAGTCGGTCGCCCACGAGGTCGCAGGCCGCGGGGTGCACGTGCACGTCCTGTACCCCGCCTGGGTGCCCACGGCCATGGGGCTGTCGGGCAGCGAGGACGGCGGATCCCTCCCGCCCAAGATGGTGCGCCGCACCGACGTGCAGGTGGCCAGGCTGGTCGCCGACCGCATGGGCGGCCCGCACCTCGACATCAACGCGGCCCGGCTTCCGCTGCTGGCGCCGATGGCGCGCACGTTGGCCCCGCTCTCCTACCAGAAGGCGATGCGGCGGATGGCCACCACCTCGGGTGCCGCCACGGAGACGACCGCTCAGAAGTAGATGATCTCCTTGGCCCGCTCGGTGACCTCGTCGAGGTCACCGGTCCAGGCCCCGGTCGAGAGGTACTTCCAGCCACCGTCGGCCGAGATGACCACGATGGACGCCTCCTCGCCGGGCGGCAGCGACGACGCGCACTTGACGGCGCCGGCCAGCGCCGCCCCCGTCGAGATGCCGGCGAAGATGCCCACCTCGGTCAGGCGCCGCGTCCATTCGATCGACTCCCGGGGGCGCACCACCGTCTTGCGATTGAGCAGCTCCGCGCCGCCGAGGTCCTCGAAGATGGGCGGAATGTAGCCGTCGTCGAGGTTGCGCAGCCCGTCGACCATCTCCCCCGCCGGCGGCTCGACGGCCCAGATCTGCACCTTGTCCCCGAGCTTCTCCCGCAGGAAGCGCCCGACCCCGAGCAGTGTGCCCGACGTCCCGAGCCCAGCGACGAAGTGC
Organism: Acidimicrobiales bacterium; assembly: GCA_052140165.1. Taxonomy (GTDB): domain Bacteria; phylum Actinomycetota; class Acidimicrobiia; order Acidimicrobiales; family RAAP-2; genus Bog-473. The sequence goes on along the minus strand of JBKQUM010000078.1, from coordinate 6,901 downwards.
GTCACCGCCGGGCAGTCGCGCAGGATCTCGGGGCCCGTGCCCTCGTAGTGCGCCTTGGGATTGGCCGGGTTGCCGTACTGGTACAAGAAGACCCACTCGGGATGCTCCGACGCCAGCTCCCGGGCCATGCGCACCGCACCGTTCGATCCCTCCGCGCCGGGTGACTCGATGATCTCGGCGCCCCACAGCTCGAGGAGCTGGCGCCGCTCCACCGACACGTTGGTCGGCATGACGGCCTTGAGCGTGTAGCCCTTGACGCGGCACACGAGGGCCAGGCCGATCCCGGTGTTGCCCGACGTCGGCTCCATGAGCACCTGGTCCGGCTTGCCGGGCACCAGCACGCCGGTGCGCTCGGCGTCCTCGATGAGCGACAGGGCCACCCGGTCCTTCACCGAGCCGCCGGGGTTCTGGCCCTCGAGCTTCATGAAGATGCGCGCAGAAGGGCTGGGGCTCAGCGCGCTGATGTCGACCATCGGCGTGTTGCCGATCATCTCGAGCACCGACGGGTACAGCGTCATGCGGCGGGCTCCCCGACCCGGACCTCAGCCCCCGGCCACGGCCGGGAGGATCGACACCTCGGTCCCGTCCTTGACGGGCGTGTCGAGGCCCTGGAGGTAGCGCACGTCGTCGTCGTCGACGTAGATGTTCACGAACTTGTGCAGGGCACCCTCGTCGGTGAGGACCTGTCCGGCCATGCCCGGGTACTCGGCGACGAGCTTGGAGAGGACCTCGCCGATGGTGGCGCCGTCGACGCTGACGACGGCCGCGCCCCCGGCGTGGCTGCGCAGGACGGTCGGTAGACGGACTTCGACGGCCACGGGGCCTCCTCGCTCAGTGCCCTCGGATGCCCGCAGGCTGACCTCGGGCTGGTCAGGGTGATTGTTGACTGATCCGGTAACGATTCTACAAGGAGCCGCCCCCGGGCCCCTACCCGGGCACCTCGAGGCCCGGGACGCCGAGCCCGGGGACCTCCACGGGCTCCTCGGTGATCCGCCCGTCCCGGATGAGGTAGCTGCGCACCACGGGGTGGGTGTCCCGCAGCGAGACGAGCACGTAGTGCCAGCCGGGGTCCGTCGCCTGCGCCACGTCGGTCGGCGAGGGGTAGGCGTCGGTGTGGGTGTGCGAGTGGAAGACGCCCATGATGTCGGCCCCGAGCGCCTGCGCGGCGCGGTCCACCCGCAGCATCTCCTTGGGGTCGATCTCGTAGAGCATCGCCGAGGCCGCCGCGTTGGGTGTGACGAAGAGGTGGGCCGCCTCGTCGCCCCCGTAGGACCCGACCAGGAGGCCGCACGCCTCGTCGGGCAGACCGGCCAGGCAGTGGGCGACCATCTCCATGTAGCGGGCACGGGACATGCGGAGCACCGCAGAAGGGTACCCTCGGACCCTCATGGCCAGGGCGAAGAAGCAGATCGCCAAGCGGGCGGCGGCCCGCGAGGAGCGCAGTGGCGACCGCACCGTCGCCACGAACCGGCGCGCCCGGCGCGAGTACGAGTTCCTCGAGACCTTCGAGGCGGGCATCGTGCTGCAGGGCTCCGAGGTCAAGTCGCTGCGCGAGGGCAAGGCGCAACTCAGCGAGGCCTACGCCCGGGTGGACGGCGGCGAGATGTGGCTCTTCCAGCTGCACATCCCACCGTGGACCTTCGCCACTGGTTTCGGAGCCCACGATCCCGACCGCAAGCGCAAGCTCCTGTTGCACCGGGCCCAGATCGACGAGCTCATGGGCAAGACCCAGCAGCAGTCGCTGACCCTGATCCCCGTCTCGATCTACTTCAGGGACGGCAAGGCCAAGGTCCAGCTGGCCCTGGCCAAGGGCCGCCGCCTCTACGACAAGCGCAACGTGCTCATGGCCCGGGACGCGGAGCGGGAGGCCGCCAGGGCCGGCAAGGAGATGAGCCGCTGGAACGGTGGCTAGGCCCCGGACCTGGCCGTCGAGCGGCCCGAGCCGAAACCCCTAGAATGGGCGGGCTGACCAGAGCGGTCGGCAACCCAGACATGGGGGTGATTGGTTTCGACTTCGGTCGTCAAGGTAGGAGAAGCGAGCCGTGGTCTCCGGAACCACGTTAAAGAGCCGGAACCAAAAACAAACGCCGAGCCTCAGCTCGCGATCGCTGCTTAAGTAGCGACGTCCAGCCGGTCCCCGCCCTACGGATCGGATCTTGGGCGTCATTCAGTAGGGCTTACTCAGTGCGTCACACCAACTGAACGCTGAGGACACTGAGCTTGGTTACGGGGCGGCATCGCCGCCGGCAGCAGTGCCGCCCCCGACAATTTTCCGCCGGCTGCGCTCGGAGAAGGCCTACTGCGGCTCCGGAGGACGCGGGTTCGATTCCCGCCACCTCCACCAGGAATGCAGGCCGCTGAACAGGGATTTTGCCTGATCAGCGGTCTGTTTCGCGCTCCGTGACACGAATATGACACAAGAACTCTGGTTGACCGCGATGAGCGTGCCGGCAGGCGGCCCGCGAGCGGCACTGGTTTTGCTTCCTCAGCACTCCGATTTGGGCCGCCAGGTTGGTCAAGGGAAAGCCGCAGGCTTAGCGAGGACACGGAGCGGTAGCGGAGTCCCGCAGCGGCCCTAATGGCTTGACCAACCGGTCCCGTCCGCGAGATCACAATACGAAAGGCTGGCCCGTGGCCGGCCTACATGCGGCCTATCGGGATTGCCAGGTGCTCCTGTCCTCCGGTTCGATAGGTAGACCGTTGACGAGGTGGGCGGCCACAGCCGTCAGGAGCACCGCGTTCACGACAGCAACGAAGTGCCGCTTCGGATTGATCGCCCACGTGCGGGGCGAAGGCCCGACCGCCCGCCGGGGCGGCGGCGAAGCCGCCGCCCGAGGCGAGGGTGGCTTGAAGAAGAAGCAGTAAAGAAGACTGCGGACATCTGCCGTTCTGCCTGGACTTTTTGAAGGTTCGGATCTCACTCGATCCCTCACGCCCCCCCTTCCATCCGTTCTCCCTCTTCACTTGTTGTTGTCCTTCCCCGTTGCTCGACGTTGCGCACTGGTTCTCGTGGTTACTCCTCCCTGACTCACTACCGACATCACCCGTGACCATCCTTGATTGTCTCCGCGGCTCTGGCCATCGGATGACGCCTTGCTCTGACCTGGGTGATGTCGAATTTCGGGTTGCTCGCTGCCCATAGATAGGTAGGGAAGGAAATTCCTTCCGTCTTTGGAAGGAGCAGTCCATGCGTGTGTCTGCGCCCAGTTCGCTCCCCCATGGCTCCAACCGCAACGGAGCAGTAGCAGAATCTGACGGCCGAGTTGCGACCAAGATCGGTCGGCCGCGCTCCAGCAGATCCGCCGAGGTGCCCCAGCTGCTTGACATGGCGACAGTGGCGGCGACAATGGCCACGTCGGTGCGCCACATCCAGCGGCTGGTGAGCGAACGTCGGATCCCCTATCTGAAGGTGGGGGCATTTCGTCCGCTTCGACCAATCCGAGCTCGCCGCCTGGCTGCACGAGCGCCGAGTCGCGGCGCACGTCTCGGCCTACGAACGCCACCGGCCGCGGCAGTAGAGTGGCTTGCAGCGAACCAGGCGGCCGGGGACCTCTTGCAGGGGTCGAAGCACCCGCCGGCGCTCGGCCTCACCCAGAGCCCGCTGCGGCGGGCGTCCTACGGACAGTGAGGCGCAGGTAAGCCCGATCTCCAGGAGGCCCAACGGGCGGTGGCTCGCCCGCTACCGGGACGGGGCGGGGCGTTCCCGCTCGAAGGTCTTCGATCGAAAATTCGACGCGCAACAGTTCCTCGACGAGATCGCCACCGACATCAAGCGGGGCTCCTGGATCGACCCCCGAGCGGGCCGCATCGCCTTCGACGAGTGGGTGATGGAATGGTGGCGCACGACGACCAAACTGCGCCCGACCACTCGGCGGGGCTTTGGGGTGTCCTGAACCACCGCGTGCTTCCCGTCTTCGGGCGCCGCCGCCTCGGCGACATCAGCTACCTGGACATCGAGATGTTCATCGCCGACCTCCTCGACGAAGGGCTATCCCCCAAGTACGTGCGCGAGTGCGTCTCCGTCGTGTCGCTGATCATGAAACTGGCCGTCAAGGCGAACCTGCGACTGGACAATCCCGCCGCCGGCCACTCCGTTCCGATGCAGAAGCGCCGTCTCCACGAGGGCGACGTGCTGACGATGGAGCAGGTCCACCGGCTGATCGCCGAGGTCACCGGTCCGTACAGGCCGGCGGTGTGGTTGATAGTCCTGGCAGGGCTTCGTCCGGCCGAACTCTGTGGCGTGCGGGTGCGCGATCTCGACATGTCGACGCGCATCTTGCACGTGAGCCAGACGGTTCTCCCACTGCACGGCTTCGACACCGAGGGGTTTCAGCTGGTGACCGGGTCACCCAAGACTTCTGCAGGCGATCGCAGGATCCCGATCCCCGACTGGCTCTGCGATGAGATTGCCTCCGTGCTCGAGCTCCGGGCGGAACGGCGGGGTACCCCTACTGAGCCCGACGAGCTGATCTTCCAGACTCGCTACGGCAACCCCATCAACCGGGACAAGTTCCGGGAGAACGTCATCCGTCCCGCCCTGCGATCCGCCGGACTCCCGGAGTCTTTCCGCATCTACGACCTGCGCCATTCGCATGCCTCTCTGCTGATTGAGTTTGGAGCCAACCTGCTGGCCCTGGCGCAGCGCATGGGCCATAGCGACCCCGCCATCACCCTGCGGGTCTACGGACACCTCTTCGAGGGGACGCAGGAGGAGTTGAGTCGGCAACTCGACGGGCTGCGGGCGGCGACGGCGCCAGACAACGACAACGTGGTCCCGATTCGGCGACGGAGGGCAAAGGACGGGTCCTAACCCCTGCCCCCGTACGCACCATGGGGACGGTGTATCGCCTGCCTCCGGCGGCCATGATGGGGTGATGCAGTTCGTTCATGACGCTTCCCCGACGGCCGAGGCGCCGCTGGACCATCGGTTGTCGATGCGACTGCTCGGCGCGTCTACCGCGAGCCTGATCGGTTTCGGCCTCTGCTACCTGTTGCTCCGCCGCAGCGCTCCGGGCCGGCGCTTCGACGCGGGCGCATTCGCCGGCTCGCTCGCGGTCAATCCCTCGGATCTCGGCGGCAACGATCTCAAGCTACTCATCTGGCCCACCCTGATCCTCGCCCTGGCCGCCCTCGTGCTGATAGGCGCGATACGCCGGCGTTTCCTGTTGGGCGTCGCTGCCGCCGTCGCTGCAGGCGTCGCTGTCGGGGTAACCGACTTCCTCAAGGATGCGGTCTTCACCGAGCCCGTTCGAGGCCACCCCAATGCGTTCCCGAGCGGGCATACAGCCGGCGCGGTGGGCTGTGCCATGGCCCTGATGCTCGTCACGCCGTCGAGCTGGCGCGCTCCGGTGGCGGTGGTCGCCGGGGCGTTCGGTTGGATCGTCAGCGTTCAGGTCCAGATCGTCAGCTGGCACTCGCCAAGCGAAGTCATCGGCGGCGCTCTTCTGGCCTTCGCCGCGGTGACCGGCGTTGCCGGGCTGCTGGCGTGGTTCCGACCAGTAGAGCACCAAGCCCTCCGCTACGAATCGGTCTCCCTGGCCGTGCTCGGCGTCGTAGGCATCTTGGCCGCTGGCACCACCGGGGTGGCCCTGGCCCACGGTTTCGGGCGGCTCCCGATCGCCCAGCTCCCGGGGATCCCGCTGTCGCGAGTGGACCTCAATGAGTTCGTCGCCGGAGCGAGCCTGAGCGTGATGGCCGTCACTGCGTTGATGGCAACCCTGCTTCTGCTCCTGCGCGGGACCCAGTTGGGCGGGCCGGCCCGGTCCGGGGCGGCTGCACCTCGAGCAACTTGAGCACATCCGCGACGCCGACCCAGCCCCAACGGGTGCGCCCCAAACGGCGGCGGCTGAAAAGGACCGTCGACTTCGCGGCATTTGCAGCGGTCGCCCGGTTACCTCTGGTGCCCGCAGACCCGACACACACCGGCAGTGGTCCGTTCCCGATCGAGAAGTGCCGATACCGACCATCCGGTGTGACCCAGTTCGTCGGCTAGGAGCGCTTATCCGTCATTCGTGCACCGTGGCTGCTCGCAGTCCGCCTGACCGCCAATGACCACGCTGGGCGGGACTTACCTACCCGAATGGGTCCGTACACTTGCCTAGATGAGGACCGAAGAAGCACGGGAAAGAGCGGCCGCGAGCTTGCGAGCACTCAATCACGCGTTCGCCGCGCATGATCCCGCGGACAATGCGCTCGCATCGATAGCGGAGACGGCGAACGAACTCATGCACTTGGTTGATGAAGCGCCGACACGCGACCGTCTGGCCCTCATGCGGAGCAGCCCGGAGGGGTCAATCTTGGGCGGAAGCGGGTTCGAAGACCGAGCTGTCGGTGGTTGGTCAAATCCGACAGGCGTCGAACTTGAGGTGCGGTTCGATGACGGTGAGGTGATTGCCGACGTTGTGCTGCGGCGTGCATTCGAAGGCGCACCCGGTCGTGCCCACGGTGGAATCGTGGCCGCTGCGTTCGACGACGTAACCGGCTTCGTTATCGGCAAACTGCAGGAGCCAGCCTTTACGGGCGAGTTGACGGTTCGCTATCTCGCACCAGTGCCTGTTGACGAACCCTTGGAGATCCGGGCACGGCTTGACGGGCGAGAGCGCCGCAAGCTCTTCATTAGTGCTGAACTTCGCACCAGTGACGCGGTGGTTGCGAGGTGTCGAGCCATCTACATCACCGTCGATCTAGCCCGCTTTGCAGGAGCGCCCGACCCACGCTGACCCGGTCGGAAGGCTAGTGGCAATCGCCATTGATCAATCTCAGGCCAAACTCCACTGCCCCCGATTCAGTATGGAACGGCCGGCTCCTCCGGCATCCGCATTTACGTGGATCATTCACTTGTGCAGTGAATGGAGCCGACATACGGAAGGAAGGAGCCAGCCGTGTCCAGTATTGCCCACCG
>JBKQUM010000077.1:0-7303 GCA_052140165.1 Acidimicrobiales bacterium | reverse complement strand
CCCCGTTGGGACCGAGATAGCCGAAGGCGCAGCCGCGCGGGACCAGGAGCTCCACGTCGTTGACGGCGATGTTCTCGCCGAAGCGCTTGGTCAGCCCGTGGGTCTCGACGGCCCATTGGGTGTCGCCGCCGGTGACCGGCGGCGAGTTGGCGAGTGTTGCGGTGCTCATGCTCTGACCTCGACCTTCCCGCGTCGGCGCCCACCTGGTCTCCGATATACCCAGGTAGGCTACAAAGCAGGTCGCCGCTGGAGCCAGGGTGCTCTCACCCGTCTTTGCCCGGGGGATAGCACCAGTACCCTTTGGGGCCCCGCCCCCCCGTCAGTTCGCGAGCGCGCCCACCACATGGGTGATGCAGCCGCACAACGACGCGACGTCGTCCGGCTCGATCGCCGGGAACATCGCGATCCGCAGCTGGTTGCGCCCGAGCTTGCGATACGGCTCGGTGTCCACGATCCCGTGCGCCCGCAGCACCGCGGCGACGGTGGCGGCGTCGACCGCGTCGACGAAATCGATGGTGCCGACCACGTGACTGCGATCCGTCGGGTTCTCGACGAAGGGCCGCGCGAACCCGGATTGCTCGGCCCACGTGTAGAGGATCTCGGCCGAGCGGTCGCAGCGCGACGCCGACCACTCCAGACCGCCGTTGCCGTTCATCCAGTCGAGCTGCTCGGCCAACAGGAAGATCGTGGCCAGTGCCGGGGTGTTGTAGGTCTGGTCCAGCACCGAGTTGTCGACCGCCGTCTTGAGGTCCAAGAAGGTGGGGATCCACCGGCCGGAGGCGGCAATGCGCTCCACCCGCTCGAGCGCGGCCGGCGACATGAGGGCGACCCACAGCCCGCCGTCGCTGGCGAAGCACTTCTGTGGCGCCAGGTAGTAGGCGTCGAACTCGAGCGGGTCGACCCGCAGGCCGCCGGCGCCCGACGTCCCGTCCACCGCCACCAGGCCGCCCCCCTCCGCGGGGTGGGCGGCGCCTTCGGGGCGCCGGATCGGCATGGAGACCCCGGTGGAGGTCTCGTTGTGGGTCAGTGCGTACAGGTCGACCGATGGGTCGGCGACCGGCTTGGGGTGCGTGCCCACCGCCGATTCGATGACCTGGGGCTCCTTGAGGTGCGGGGCCGCCTTGGCGCAGGAGGCGAACTTGGAGGAGAACTCGCCGAAGCTGAGGTGCTGGCTCTGCGCCTCGATCAGCCCGAACGTCGCCGCGTCCCAGAAGCACGTCGTCCCCCCGTTGCCGAGCACGACCTCGTAACCGCCGGGGAGCGAGAAGAGCTGGCGCATCCCGGAGCGCACCCGGCCGACCTGAGACTTGACCGTCTTCTGGCGGTGGCTGGTGCCGAGGTACGTGCCCGCGACCTCGGACAGGGCCTGCATCTGGGCGGGGCGCACCTTGGAGGGCCCGGACCCGAAACGGCCGTCGGAGGGGAGCAATTCGGCGGGGATCTTGATGTCGGGGATGTCTGGCACGTATGAGATCATGGCACCCGTGACGACCACCCCTTCCACGACAGAGCTCCGCCGGATCTCTCGCCGCGCCGCCGCCGTTGCGCCGTCGGCGACCCTCGCCGTGGACGCCAAGGCCAAGGCGCTCCGGGCCGCCGGGGAGCACGTCATCGGCTTCGGCGCGGGCGAGCCCGACTTCCCGACCCCGGGGCACATCGTGGAGGCCGCAGTGGCCGCCTGCCGCGACCCGGCGAACCACCACTACACGCCGACCGGTGGCCTGCCCGCGCTGCGCCAGGCGATCGCCGACAAGACCGAGAGGGACTCGGGCCTCGTGGCGACCCCTGCACAGGTGCTCGTCACCAACGGCGGGAAGCAGGCGGTCGCCAACGCGTTCGCGGTGCTGTGCGACCCCGGCGACGAGGTCATCGTGCTCGCCCCCTACTGGACCACCTACCCCGAGGCGATCCGCCTGGCCGGCGGGACGCCGGTGATCGTCTCCTCCGACGAGACCACCGGCTTCCGCTCCTCGGTCGACGACCTCGAGGCGGCCTGGACCCCGAGCACCAAGGCGCTGCTCTTCGTGTCCCCGTCCAACCCGACCGGCGCGGTGTACCCGCGCCACGAAATCGAGGCCATCGGCCGCTGGGCGCTGGCCAAGGGGATCTGGGTGCTGACCGACGAGATCTACGAGCACCTCGTCTACGGCGGGGCCGAGCACCACTCCATGCCGGTGCTGGTGCCCGAGCTGGCGGACCGCTGCCTGGTGGCCAACGGCGTGGCCAAGACCTACGCCATGACCGGGTGGCGCGTCGGGTGGCTCATCGGGCCGACCGACGCCATCGGCGCCGCGACCAACATCCAGAGCCACGAGACGTCCAACGTGTCCAACGTGGCGCAGCGCGCCGCGTTGGCCGCCGTGTCGGGCGGGCTCGAGGACGTCGCCATGATGCGGGCGGCGTTCGACCGCCGGCGCCGGACGATCGTCACGATGCTCAACGACATCGACGGGGTCGTCTGCGTGGAGCCCGAGGGCGCGTTCTACGCCTACCCGTCGGTCAAGGGGCTGCTCGGGCGGTCACTCCGGGGACAACGTCCGGCGAGCAGCGCGGAGCTGGCCGAGATCTGCATCAACGAGGCCAAGGTGGCGGTGGTCCCCGGAGAGGCGTTCGGGTCACCGGGCTATTTCCGGATGTCGTACGCGCTGGGCGACGACGACCTCGTCGAGGGTGTGACACGACTGGCCGACCTCTTCGCCGAGGCGCAAGACTGACCGACAATCAGGCGGGGGGAGTAAGGAGGCCACCGCGGTGGCACGGGTACTGGTAACGGAGAAGATCGCGCAGAGCGGGCTCGACCTGCTCGCCGACGCAGGGCACGAGGTGGACGTGCGTGAGGGGCTGAGCCCCGCCGAATTGCTCGAGGTGATCCCGGGCGCCCACGCGCTGATCATCCGCTCGGCCACACAGGTCACCGGCGACGTGCTGGCCGCGGGGTCCTCGCTCCAGGTCGTCGGGAGGGCCGGTGTCGGCCTCGACAACGTCGACGTGACGGCGGCCACCGATCGGGGCGTCATGGTTGTGAACGCACCGACGTCGAACATCCTCTCCGTCGCCGAGCAGGCGATGGCGCTGCTGCTGGCGCAGGCGCGCAACATCCCCCAGGCGCACTCGGCGCTCGTGGCCGGGCGCTGGGAGCGCTCGAAGTGGGAGGGCGTCGAGCTGCACGGCAAGGTGCTCGGCGTGGTGGGTCTCGGCCGGGCCGGTTCGCTGGTCGCCCAGCGCGCCCACGCGTTCGGCATGGAGCTCATCGGCTACGACCCCTTTGTGTCCCAGGAGCGGGCCCGTGCCATGGGTGTGCGCCTGGTCGGTATCGAGGAGCTGGTCGCGGAGGCGGACTTCGTCTCCATCCACACGCCCAAGACGCCCGAGACCGTCGGGCTGTTCGGACGCGACCTGCTGGCCAAGGCCAAGCCCGGCATCCGCATCGTCAACACGGCGCGGGGCGGCATCGTCGACGAGGAGGCGCTGGCCGACGCCATCCGCGACGGCATCGTGGCCGGGGCGGGCCTCGACGTGTTCGCCAAGGAGCCGTGCACCGAGTCGCCGCTCTTCGAGCTGCCGGGCGTCGTCGTCTCGCCGCATCTCGGCGCCTCCACCGAGGAGGCGCAGGACAAGGCCGGGGTCACGATCGCCGAGCAGGTGCTGCTGGCGCTCGCCGGCGACTTCGTCCCCTACGCCGTCAACGTGGCGGCCAGCGACGTCTCCGACGTGGTGAAGGGCTTCATGGGCCTGGCCGAGCAGCTGGGGCGCTTCTTCGTCGGCCTGCACGACGGCCTGCCCGACAGCATCGAGATCGTGTACCAGGGCGAGCTGGCCGGGGAGAGCACGGGCATCCTGACGCTGTCGGTCCTCAAGGGGATCTTCGGCGGCTCGACGGAGGAGCCGGTCTCCTACGTCAACGCGCCGCAGCTGGCCGAGCGGCGGGGTCTCGCTGTGCGCGAATCCACCACCGCGACGTCACGCGACTACAAGTCGCTCGTCACGCTGCGCTCGGGGTCGCACTCCGTCGCCGGCACGCTGATCACCGTGGGCCTGCGCACCGAACCGCGCATCGTCATCGTCGACGACCACGTCGTCGAGGTGCCGCCCTCCACCCACATGCTCGTCGTGCGCAACGACGACCGTCCCGGTGTCATCGGGATCGTCGGCACTGCGCTGGGCACCGCCGGCATCTCCATCTCGTCCATGGCGGTCGGGCCGAGCCCGGAGTCGTCGACGGCGATGATGGTGATCTCCACGTCCACACCGGCGTCCGACCTCGTCGTGGAGCAGCTGCGGGGTGACGAGGGGATCCTCGACATCCACCGCGTCACGCTCTGAGCCGACTAGGGCGCCGGTTTGCGCGGCACGGCGGGCCAGGTGTCGAGGCTGCCGATGACGGGCTCGCTCCCGTGGAGCGCGCGCTGCGGGGCTCGGTCGAGCAGCACGGCGCGCACCACCGCCAGCACGGCGGCGACCAGGGCGGCCCGGACCAGTGTCGAGAGGAGACGACGCATCCGACCACGGTAGCGTGAGCCGGCATGAGCACCTTCCAGAGCATCGCCCCCATCTTCCCCACGGCGGACATGGACGCGATGCAGGCGCACTACGAGGCCCTGGGTTTCGACGTGCGTGTGCTCGGCGGCGGCTACGGCACCGCCACCCGGGACGGCGTGCGCCTGCACTTCCGGCTGGACCCGGACCTCGAGCCGGCGGGCGAGCGTGGTGCCGCCTACATCGCGGTGGACGACGCCGACGCGCTCCATGCGGAGTGGAGGGCGGCGGGCGTCGGCGAGACGTCCGACCTGTTCGATCCCGGTTTCGGCGTGTGGGAGGCCGCGCACACCGACGGCGACGGCAACCTGCTGCGGTTCGGCTCGCCCCTGCCCAAGGCCTGAGGCGTTGCCTTGACGCTGACCTCTTCGAATGGAAGAATTGCGCCCATCATGGTGAGGACCACGACGACCGACCTGCTGCTTACCTGACGGCGAACGCCCCATCGCGTTCGCTCGCAACCTCCTGCGCCGAATGGCCAGGGGGTTTTTTGTTGAGCCGGTACCGATGACGAGAAGGGAAGGATCACATGGCTGAGGGACGGAAGGGGAGTGGTGACGGCATGGGGCGGGGTCACCTGGCCCTGCCCTGTGACCCCTCCCCCATGGCGTTCGGGAAGTACCGGTCGCACGTGCCGCTCGTGCTGGGGGACCGCACCTGGCCCGACCGCCAGTTCACCCGCGCCCCGCGCTGGGCCAGCGTCGACCTGCGCGACGGCAACCAGGCCCTCATCGACCCCATGGACTCCGAGCGCAAGCTGGCGCTGTTCCAGACGCTGGTCGACATCGGCTTCAAGGAGATCGAGGTCGGCTTCCCGTCGGCGTCGCAGACGGACTTCGACTTCCAGCGCCTGATCATCGGCGAAGGCCTGGTTCCCGACGACGTCGAGATCCAGGTGCTGGTGCAGTGCCGCCAGGAGCTGATCGAGCGCACGTTCGAGTCGCTGGCGGGCGCGTCGAAGGCGGTCGTGCACTTCTACAACTCCGTGTCGGAGCTGCAGCGCCGCGTCGTGTTCGGCCTCGACAAGCCCGGCATCGTCGACATCGCCGTCAAGGCGGCGGAGATGTGCAAGAAGTACGAGGCGCAGGTCCCCGGCACCGACATCCGCTACGAGTACTCGCCCGAGAGCTTCACCGGGACCGAGCCGGAGTTCGCCGTCGAGATCTGCGAGGCGGTGATGGACGTCATCGGGCCGACTCCCGAGCGGCCGATGATCCTCAACCTGCCCGCCACGGTGGAGATGTACAGCCCCAACGTGTACGCCGACGTGATCGAGTGGTTCGGCCGCACCATCAAGGACCGTGACGCCATCGTGCTGAGCCTGCACCCGCACAACGACCGCGGCACCGCGGTGGCGGCGGCCGAGCTTGCGGTGCTGGCCGGCGCGGACCGGGTGGAGGGCACGCTGTTCGGCAACGGCGAGCGCACCGGGAACGTCGACATCGTGACCTTGGCCATGAACCTGTTCTCGCAGGGGATCGACCCGGCGCTCGACTTCGGCGACATCGAGAAGGTCCGCCGCGTGGCCGAGTACGCCACCCGGCTGCCGGTGCACCCCCGGCACCCCTACGCGGGGGACCTCGTGTACACGGCCTTCTCGGGCTCGCACCAGGACGCCATCAAGAAGGGCATGGCCGCCATCGGCGACGACTACGACGAGTGGGAGGTGCCGTACCTGCCCATCGACCCCAAGCACACGGGGCGCACGTACGAGGCGATCATTCAGGTCAACAGCCAGTCGGGCAAGGGCGGCGTGGCGTACCTGATGGACACCGACCACGGGCTGGACCTGCCGCGGCGGCTGCAGATCGAGTTCTCCAAGCGCGTCCAGGCGATCACCGAGGCGAGCGGGACCGTGATCGGCTCGGGCCAGATGCGAGATGTCTTCGAGGAGATCTACCTGCCCGAGGACGCGGGGCTGCGCCTCATCACGAGCGAGGTGTCCACCGGGAAGGGCCACACGAGCGTCACGGCCCAGCTGTTGGTCGACGGCCAGCACCGGACGGTGACGGGGGAGGGCAACGGCCCGATCGACGCCCTCGTGGCCGCCCTCAAGGCCGACCTCGGTATTGTGCTGGAGGTGAAGGACTACTCCGAGCACGCGCTGACGGAGGGCTCGGGCGCCTCGGCGGTGGCGTACGTGGAGTGCGCCTCCCCCGACGGGGCGAGCTGGTGGGGCGTGGGACGTGACTCGTCCATCCTGGACGCCTCGCTGAGCGCGGTGGTCTCCGCGGCGAACCGGGCCCGCACGGCGTGATCCGCCCGGCGGTCGAGGCGGACGTCCCCGAGATCGTGGCGATGATCCGCGAGCTCGCCCAGTTCGAGAACCTCGCGGACCAGGTGACGATCACCGAAGACGACCTCTCCGCCGCGCTGTTCGGGCCCGAGGCGGTGGCACAGGACCACGTGATCGACGAGGGCGACGGGGGCCTGGTCGGCCACGCACTCTGGTTCCGGACCTTCTCCACCTTCCTGGGCCGGCCCGGCATCTGGCTCGAGGACCTCTACGTGCGGCCCGAGCGCCGGGGCAAGGGCTACGGGAGCCGTCTCCTGGCGCACCTGCGCGGGCTCACCGACGGGCGCCTGGAGTGGGAGGTGCTCGAGTGGAACGAGCCCGCCATGGACCTGTACCAGCGCCTGGGCGCCCGCCCCATGGCCGGCTGGACGCGCTACCGCTGGTTCGACGGGTAGGGAGGCACGGAGGCACCCGTCGGCTCCGCTGCCCGCCGACGTGAACCCGTACCGGCGTTCGCCGCGTTCCAGGCGG